>NZ_BAHD01000032.1 GCF_000298215.1 Kineosphaera limosa NBRC 100340
GCTCACCGGCCAGCTGGGGAGCGGCGTGGTCGCGCCGCGGCGGATCGTCGCTTCGGGGGGTGGTCGCGTTGCGTACGAATCGAGGCGGGAGGCGGGGCGCGTCGGGGTTACGGTCGTGCAGTGGAGTGGGTGAGTGGTCTTGTCGTGGACCGGCGGGTGGTGCTTGGTGCCGCGTTGGCCCTGCCGACGCTGGCGGTCGCGCCGCGCCCGGCGACGGCGCAGGTGCCCCGCCCACAGATCCGGCCGCGCAGCGAGTGGGCGACCGGCCGCCCTCCGAAGAAGCGCCCGACGCGCGAGGACGTGCGTTTTCTGCTGGTGCACCACACGCAGACGCCGAACACGGAGCGCCCGGCGAGCATCCCGGGTCGGCTGCGCGGCATGTACGACTTCCACACGCGCGAAAAGGACTGGCCCGACCTGGCGTACAACTTCCTCGTCGACCCGTTCGGCCGCATCTGGGAGGGTCGAGCGGGCAGCCTCGCCGGCCCGGTGCGCGGGGACGCGACGGGAGGGAGTCAGGGGTTCGCGCAGCTGTGCTGCTTCATCGGCGATCACCGGGCGACGCCGCCGACGCGGGAGGCGATGGCGGCGATGACGAGCCTGCTGGCGTGGCTCACGGTGCGCGACGGCGTGGACCTCTCGGAAGGCCGCACGGTGCGCTTCGTCTCCCGGGGGTCGAACCGGTGGCCGCGCGGTAAGACGGTGACGACCGACCCGGTGGCCGCGCACCGCGACATGTCGCGCACCGACTGCCCCGGCGATGCGCTGTACCCGCTGGTGCGTTCCCAGCTGCTGCCCGGTGCGCGGCGGCTCGCGGCGGGGGCACCGGCCAGACCCACCGGCGCCTCGACCGATGCGGCAACCCCAACGGCGGCGGCTACTGCGACGGCGGCGACTGCGACGGCAACGTCGACCGCCGCTGCGACCGCCACTGGCTCCGCGACGACGCCACCGGTCACGGCCACCTCCCCTCCCGCATCAGCAGCGACGACGGCGACATCATTAGCGGCGGCAGCGGCCGAGCCGACGTCGGCGGCTGCGACAACGCCCGCCCCATCGGAGAGCGGGTTCACGACGCAGGACGCGTTGCCGATCCTCGGTGTCGCGGGCGTCGCGGGCGGAGCAGCCCTCGCCGCGCACCTGCTCCGACGCAGCTGAGGCCCCGTCAGGCAGGCGAGCCGTCGGGCGAAGTCACCAGCAGGTGGCTATGCCGTCCAGCGTGCGCAGGGCGCGGTCGGCGGTCACGACGGTGCAGCCTTCGAGCATCGCGACGGCGGCGATCATGCGGTCGAAGGGGTCGCGATGGTCCCATTCGAGGCCGCCGGCCAGCAGGGCGTGGTCGGAGGTCACCGGCAGCTCCCGCGCGCCGAGCCGCCGCAGGTGGCGGTCGTAGGCGGCGATGAGCCCGGCTGCCTGGCCGAGTCGGCCCAGCCGGTGCTTGGTTGCGATCTCCCAGGCGGTGGCGGCGCTGACGACGAGCTCCGTCGAGGCGTCCTTGATCACCGCGTGGGCGTCCGGGCCGAGTCGCGTGGGCTCGGCGAGGGCGAAGAGCAGGGTGTGAGTGTCGAGCAGGTACGTGCTCACTCGCCGTCGCCCTCCCAGGCGGCGAGTTCGCTCTCCGGCAGGGGGTCGTCCAACGACTCCGGCACGTGGAACGGCACGAATCCCAGCTCCCGCTCGCCCCGCGCGGCCAGGGGGACGAGCCGCGCCACCGGTGTTCCGCCGCGGGCGATCACGAACTCGCCTCCGGCCTCGACTTCGGCCAGCATCGCGGAGAGTCGAGCCTTGGCTTCGGCCACCTTCACGGTCTTCACTTCATCAGACTAAGTTGGTCAACTAGGTTGGTCAACTACGGACATGGGTAGTCGGGCTGGTCGAGTCGGGTTGTCGGGTGGGGCTACCCGGCCCGCGCGTCAGTTGACCAATTCGCTTGCCTGCAGCCGGATGACGTGTTCCCCGATGCGCAGGGTGGCGGCGGTGCCGTCGGTGTCGGGGGTGAGGTAGGCGCCGTCGACGATCCGGTCGAAGAGAACGACGGTGGGCCGGGGCCCGCGGACGTCGACGAGCAAGTAGGCGGGGATGCCGGCGCGCGCGTACTCGTGACGTTTGGTGACGGAGTCCGTTTCGATGGAGCCGGGCGAGATGACCTCGACGACGAGGGCGACATCGGCGGGGTCAGCGCGGTGGGCGACGGCGCCTGCGCCGCGAGCGACGGTCAGGTCGGGCTGCCGCACAGTCGAACTGCCGGCGCGATCGCCCAGATGGACAGCGAAGTGGGGCAGCGCGATCCAGTCGGGCCGGATGATGGGACCGAGTTTCTCAATGAGGCGGGAGGTGGCTTTGACGTTGTCGAAGTGCTCGTTGGGGGCCACGGTGGGGACGCCCTCGACGAGTTCGTACGCGTCGTCGCGCTGGGAGTAGTCCTCGTCCCATTCGGCCAGTGTCACGTGGGCCAGTGCGACGGGCGGCGCTGCGATGCTCATGGGGCTCCTCCCTTCCATTGTTCGAGTATCAGGGGAGCCGATGGCTGAACGCTAGGGCACAGCACCGACAGACCGCTCAACGCGCTAGAGGACTTGTGGATAACGCCTCTGCCGCCCGGTAGGCGCACGGGCTTGTGGATGCACATACGGGAGGTTCGCCCCGAGGCGGCAGCGGGCGGCTTGAACTGCTCCGGCCCTTGAGTTGCGGGGCACTCCGCGGTCAGTCCGGTACGCCGAGCCGGGAGCGGGTGCGACGCACGAGTTCGGCGGCGTCGATGCGGCCATTCACGAGCTCAGCAGCGTCGGCGTGCCACTCGTCGGACACCCCGAAGCCATCCATGCCGACGTTGTGCACGGCCTCGCTGACCCAGCGAGCACGTTGGTCCGTTTGCGAGGCCGTTGGCGACGCGGGCTGGCGCGATGAGGTGCTCATGTGGCCCCCTCCATGGCGGCAGTGGGGGTGTCGCCTCGCGGGCCTGTCATGGCTTTCAGCTCGACACGAGTTCGGCGGCGAGCAGGGGGATGGTGTGCTCGCCGATGCGCAGGGTGGCGGAGATCCCGTCGGTGTCGGGGGTGGCGTAGGCGCCGTCGACGATCTGGTCGAAGAGCACGACGGTGGGTCGGGGCCCGCGGACGTCGACGAGCAGGTAGGCGGGGATGCCGGCGCGAGCGTACTCGGCGCGTTTGGTCAGCGCGTCGGTTTCGACGGATCCGGGTGAGATGACTTCGACGACGAGCGCGACGTCGCGGGCCTCGACGCGGTGCCCCCGCGGGTCGACGTCGCCACGGACGAGCGCCAGATCGGGCTGCCGGATGGTGTGCCACCCGCCCTGGTCGCCGAGGTGGACCGCGAAGTGGGGTAGCGGCAGCCAGTGCGGCCGCAGTTCCCGATCGAGCAGGACGGTCAGGCGCGTCGTCGCTCTAACGTTGCCGACGGTTTCGTTGGGGGCCACGGTGGGGATGCCGCCGACGAGCTCGTAGGCGTCGTCGCGCTGCGAGTGGTCGGCGTCCCACTCGGCCAGCGTCACGCGGGCCAGGGCGACGGGCGGTGCGATGCTCATGCGGCTCCTCCCTTCCATAGGTTCGAGTATCAAGGGAGCCGATGGCTGGACGCTAGGGCACGGCACCGACGGCTCGCTCGAGCTGGCGTCGGGCTTGTGGATAACGTTTCGCCCGCCCAGCTGGCGCGCAGGCCTGTGGACGAACACATCAGCGAATGTCGACCAAATGCTCACCACAGGGCAGCGCTTCGCGCGATCTGTTTCAGGCAGGGGCGATGACGTGAACTCCGACGGCGCGCGCGGCGGACTGCAGTCGCAGGTCGTAGGCGACCAGGGCGTCGACGCCGAGGCGAACCGCGGTCGCGAGATGGAGGGCGTCGAGCGATCGCAGGTTTGGCCCCGGCAGGAGCCCGGCCTCTCGAAAGAGAGACGCGGGCACCTCGTAGAGGCTGATGCCGTCGAGGAACTCCGAGACCTTGTGTTGCGTGAGTTCGGGGTCCCGATTCGAGGCACGTCGAAGTTCGGTTTCGAGCAGCCAGCTGGCCGCGAGGCGCGGGCTCTCATCGTCGATGGCCTGCGCGAGGGCGGTGGACTCGGCCTCTTCGACCAACAACTTGAGCGCTGCGGATGTGTCGAGGTACCAGCGGCTCACCGATCACCTCGCAGGTCGTCCAGGATCTCGCTCGTCGACGTGTTGAGCCGAAGCCGAGGCCAGCTCGAGTAGGCGGGCCGGGTCTTCGCTGGTCGCTCGCAGTGCAGGGCGTCGTCACTGATCGGCACGAGTCGAGCCACGGGCACCCCGCGGCGCGTCACGGTGAACGACTCGCCCTCTTCGACGCTGCGAACGATAGCGGCGTTGTCGTTGCGGAGCTCCCGCTGGCTGATGGTGCGCATGCTCCAACGTAGCACGTTGTAGCACTTATCCCGTGTTCTGCCTTGGGAGCTTGCTTTGGCTCGCTTTTGGGCGAAGTCCGGGCGCCACACACTGAAGGGGGGTGCACCCACAAACCTCGCTCATGGACCCCGCTGGCACAGGTGAAGTGGCGGAGGCCACCAAGGTCGCCACCGACTGCCTCAGTGCGCGGCTCTGTTGGTTTCCCGACGATGAGCCAAGTGCTGCAATCCGGGTTTCCTACCGCCTGGTCCGCGAGCTGCTGGGGGTGGCGACCGGCCAGCTCGCTGGTTCGGCGATCTGTGCCCAGCCGTTCGATATGTCGGGCCTCATGCTTGCGCTTGTTGTCGCGCTGCTGGAGGTCGCCGCCGCAGAGGGACTCCCCGTCCGGCTGGGCAGGGCCTGGTGGGCGAGGTTTGGGGGTCGCCTTTGCAAGATTGGGCTTGGGATAAGCGGTCCGAGGCACGCGGCAACAGGCGCCCCCTGTGCAGGCGCGGTCCGCGAGCCGCACTCCTCAGATGAACGGCCGCCCAAGGGCTCGGTAGACCCACCCGGCCTCTTGCCACTTCACCGGGTCGAGGGCGTTACGGCCGTCGACGATCATGGGGCGTTCGACGAGGCCGCGCAGTTCGGCGGGGTCGAGGGCGCGGTATTCGGGCCATTCGGTGAGGTGGAGCACGACGTGGGCGCCGCGGACGGCTTCTTGGGGGGTGTCGGCGTAGAGCAGTTCGGGGGCGATGCGGCGGGCGTTGTCCATGGCTTTGGGGTCGTGGACGACGACGGTGGCGAAGTCGGCTTGGATGGCGCGGGCGACGTCGAGGGCGGGGGAGTCGCGGATGTCGTCGCTGTCGGGTTTGAACGCGGCGCCGAGCACGGCGACGCGGCGGGTGCGTAGGGTGCCGCCGCACTGTTGGCGGGCGAGGTCGACCATGCGGGCGCGGCGGCGCATGTTGATGGAGTCGACCTCCCGCAGGAACGTCAGGGCCTGGTCGGCGCCGAGTTCACCGGCGCGGGCCATGAACGCGCGGATGTCTTTGGGCAGGCAGCCGCCGCCGAAGCCGACGCCGGCTTTGAGGAACTTGGGGCCGATGCGGTCGTCGAGGCCGATGGCTTCGGCGAGGCGCACGACGTCGCCACCGGCGGCCTCGCACACCTCGCTCATCGCGTTGATGAACGAGATCTTGGTGGCGAGAAAGGCGTTGGCGCTGATCTTGACGAGCTCGGCGGTGGAGAAGTCGACGACGAGGCGGGGGATTCCGGAGGCCAGCGGGGTCGCGTAGCACTCGTCGAGTAGCTTGACGTCGGCGTCGGAGGTGTCGCCGTCGACGCCGTAGACGAACCGGTTGGGGGTGAGGGTGTCTTCGATGGCGAAGCCCTCGCGCAGAAACTCGGGGTTCCACGCGAGGCGCACCCCGGCGCCGGCGGGCGCGGCGGCCTGGAGGCGTTGGCGCAGTTGGAAGGCGGTGCCGACGGGCACGGTGGACTTGCCGACGACGAGGCACGGTTTGGTCAGGTGCGGGGCGAGGGAGTCAGCGGAGCCGAACACGTAGGAGGTGTCGGCGGCGTTCTCGCCGGTGCGCTGGGGGGTGCCGACGCAGATGAAGTGGATGTCGGCGTCGGCGGCCAGCGCGTAGTCGGTGGTGAACGTCAGGCGCCCGGTGGGCAGCACGCGGGCGAGCATCTCGGCGAGGCCGGGCTCGTACATGGTGGGTTGGCCGGCGGCCAGCGAGGCGACCTTGGCCGCGTCGGTGTCGATGGCGACCACCTCGTGCCCCAGGTCGGCCATGCAGGCCGCGTGGACCGCGCCGAGGTACCCGGCGCCGATGACAGACAGCTTCAGGCTCACAGGCGTCGATTCTACCGGGGCGCAGGCGGATTGACGTTCGCGGCTGGAGCTGGGCGCGTTGCTCGACTAAGGGAGTGGGTAGCGCAGGTGTGCCCGCCTGCAAGCGGCGATCGTGGTGCCGCACACGAAATTCCGGAGTTTCAGAACGACCGTTCAAGAAATAGTGGCAACCTCTTTGCAAGGCTGCGTCGAGCGCGACACTCATGGCGCCTTTCTGATGGTGCTCTGAATGGTTGCGAGGAGGGTCCATTCAGGCTTTTTCTAAGTTGAACGTCCGACTTATTCGGGGGCGCTTCCTGTTCGTGTGGGCAGGGGTGGTCGCTTGACGAGGCCGCGGCCCCGATAGTGAGTCGGACGTTCAACTCGCAGGTCAGAGGCACTTTCACGCACAGCTGACGGCGGCTCGCGGCGCCTTGAGTATGTGATGTGTGCCACAGTCAGGCAACTTAGGAACGCTAAGCGACTGCCGACAGCAGCCTGCCTCGAAGGCGTGATCGGGGCGCTATTCGAGTTCGCTTCCCCTGTGCTGCATGCCAATCGCCTTGGCAAAGTCTGGGAACTGTGTCAGCCTCTTTCAGGCGGGCACTTTTCCGTGAGGTCGTTGCACCCGGGGGGGTCACGAATCGGCCAGGGGGCGCTCGCTAATCCCCGAGTTACTTCTCAGCACTTCGCCTTCAGGAGGCCACAGTGAGCTCTGCAGCCAAGCTGCGCACCCTCGGCCGCGGAACCGCCGTCATCGCGTCCGCCGCCCTTGTCATGACTTCGTTCGGTCCCGCGGCCTTCGCGGCCTGGGACGTTCCGCCGCAGGGCGGCTCGATCACCAGCCAGCCGGACCCGGCTGTCGGGATCGTCGACACCGACCAGAAGGCTGCTGGCACGCAGGGCGCCACGCTCGTGCAGGCCGGACAGGACGCGCAGGACCTCAACGACCTGCGTCTGGTTCTCCCGAACAGCTTCCAGCGCGGTGACGTCATCGACCTGCGAGTCTTCGACCGCAGCGCCACCCAGACGAACAACGGCCGCGGCAACGCGGGCCCGTCCACCAAGATGGAGTTCTCCGCCGACCCTGACGTCGCCGTCAGCGACCCCATCGCCGGCGACTCGATCGTCGGCACCACCGGTCGCGCCAACGCCGACGTGGCACCGATCGCGACGACGCACAAGAACGAGACCGAGACCGGCACCGGTAACCCGTGGCAGGCTGCCACGGGCGCGACCGGCCTGGCCGCTCAGCGCCCGGGTGTCACGCCCGCGTTCGAGGTGTCCCGCGTTGCTAGCACCGGCAGCTCCTACCGTGACACGATTCGGCTGCGCGTCACCTCGGACCCGTCCACCGGTGACCCCAACGCTCGCTGGGGCGTCCGCCTCCAGAACTTGAAGGTCGACCTCGGCGCCCAGGTCACCCCCGGCGAGCTGCGCATCGTGCCGTTCGCCTACAACGGCCAGACGGACAAGCTCATCGCAGCCCCCGACCTGTTCGGCAACATTGAGGCCCAGGCCTTCCTCAACGCGAGCGACCGCCAGCCGCAGCGCCAGATCCTTGTCTACACGGTGCCTGGCTACGTTGCTCCGGTGCGCTTCGACGCGGGCAACCCGAACATCACCGCGCAGGCGGGTGCCCAGTCGATCGGCGACCTGAAGATCACCGAGACTCACGGCGCGTCGCTAACCCAGGGCTCGTACACGGTGGCCATCACGGGCGCAACGATCGCCAACACCAACACCAGCGAACTCCGTGCCACCATCTCCGACGGCGGCACCACCGAGACTGTTTCCATCGGGAACTGGGTCACCACCGGCAGTGACCGCACGGGCTTCACCTTCAACCTCGCCAACACCGACGTCAGCCGGGTTTCGACGATCACCGTCTCGGGCCTTATGCTCAACGGCACTGCTCCCGGCCGGCTCTCGTTCCAGCTCTCAGGCGGTTCGGTCGACCAGTGGCTTGCCGACGGTGGGCAGTCTCAGGCTGTCATGAACAACGGCACCCAGGTTGTGGCCGGCAGCCCTGCCTTCGTCGGCAGCGGCGCCACCGCAAGCAACGCTGGGGTGACCTCGGCAAGCGGCACCCAGACCGGCGCCAGCCAGCTCACCACGGGTGACTACACCATCGCGGTCGCCACCGGGGGTGGTGTCCTCGAGCTACGTGATAAGAACGGCGACGTCGTCGGGCGCGCCTTCGTCGCAGACCCGACCGCCTTCACCCTAGCTGCCCCGTACTCGGGCACCGTCGGGTTCTCCCGAGACGTTGTCGCCGGCGAGACCGTACGGGTCCGCGGCACGCAGGCGCAATCCGCCGCCCTGACTCGCACCCCGCCCACAACTAGCTCAACAGTCGCGGGTACCTGGGATGCAGCGACCTACAGTGTCGTGCGGCTCGACGACGGTACACTGGCCATGCGTGCGGCGGGCAGCACAACCAACTATGCGACGAGCACCGACGGTCTCACCTTCAACCGCACGGGCGCTACCGCGGGTAGTGTTGTCCTCGATGCGGATGGGGCCATCGCGGGGGACTCATACGCCATTTCCACCATTGCGGTGACGACTGTGTCAGCGGTGCCCGACAACACTGCGGCACTGCCGGGCGCCTCGACAATCACCCCTGATCCTGCGGCGGGCGCGTCCACGACCCTGCTGTTGCCGCCAACCGGCACCTACACGGCGTACAACTACGTCGACGACGGCTGGGTACTCGAGGATGCCAGCGGCAACCAGGTGGCCACCTCCACCGACGCCGCCGTCTGGACGCTAGTTGGAGACTACTCCGGCACAATCACGCTGAACTCCTCCACCGGACCGGCCGTTCCTGCCCCTCTCGTGGACACCGCCGAGGTCACCATCAACACTGGTGCCACGGTTGCCACCGTGCCGATGGCAAACCCGACGGTGACGATCTCCGGGCCTACCCCCGCAGCGGGCACGTTCACGGTGGACGGCACGGACCTGCGCAACACGGCGAACGCGATCGTTGCGTCCACGACCGATGGTGGTCGCACCTTCGTCGGAACTGGTCCGCTGGCCGGCACAACGTTCACCGCTTCGGCTGTGCTGCTGGACGGCGCCACGATCGTAGTCTCGGCGGTCGCGGGTGCCATCAACCAGGTGGACATCGAGGGTCCGCTGGACAGCCTCATCCAGGTGGGTACGGTGTCTGCCGGCACGGCCGCCATCGGTGGCACGAACCGGTTCGACACGGCTCGCAAGATCGCGCACTTGTTCGGCGGAAACCCGGACATCGCGATCGTCGTTAACGGATTGAACGCCCCCGACGCGCTGTCGGCAGGCTTCCTCTCCCAGCGTGAGGGTGCTCCGATCCTGCTGGCCACGCCGCGCGTGCTCCCGCAGGAGACCGTTGAGGCGCTTCGTGACCGCGGTGTCCGTAAGGTGTACGTCGTCGGTGGCGAGGCTGCCGTCGGTCGTTCCGTGACCGACCAGCTGCGCAACCAGGACGCCTACATGTGGGACGACGCGGCCAAGGCGATCAAGCCTCGCGGTGGCAAGCTTGAGGTTGTCCAGCTGGGTGGCGCGAACCGCTACGCCACCAACTGGGTCGTCAACACCTACGCGGCGGCGCAGACGGCCAACTCGGCCCCGGTAGGCAAGATCGCGACGGGCTACGGCCAGCCGCTCAAGACGACCGGTCTCGTCGCTCGCGGCGACCAGTTCGTTGACGCGCTGACGGCCAACGTGCTCTCGGCTGGTCGCACCGGTGCGCTGACGCGCAGCGTTGCTGCTGGTGAGAGCGTCAAGAGCATCGTGGCGGCGAGCGGCTTCCCGATCCTGCTCACGCCCAGCGACGTGGACAAGTTCGCGGTCGGCATTTACACGGTGAGCGGCACCAGCCTCGAGGTTGGTGGCGACCAGGTCGGTCTTGTCAACGCCGGCACGGGGCTCGTCGAGCCCACGACCGTCGGCACGTCGACGGTCGTCGCGAGCAACGCCTACCTGTCCGGCAACGTGCAGTTCAGCGCCGCGCCCTCTGGCACGTTCCGGGTGACGGCGACCCAGGCCACGTCGGCGCAGTACATCTACGACGCCAACGCCACGGCCCGAGTCAACGCGCTGCCGGTCGTCCTCACCTCGCCGGACGGCCTGCGGCCCGAGGCTGCGGCTCAGTTCCGGGCCATGCACCTTGAGCACGCGCTGCTCATCGGAGGTGACTCCGCTCTGAGCGACTCCGTCAAGACGGGCATCGAGGGCATCAACAACGCCTCGACGCTCCGCCTGGCCGGTGCCGACCGCTGGGCTACGGCTAAGGTCGTTAACGAGTTCGCGATGCGCGCCGACACGGCGACGCAGGCGGGCGACGTTCCCGGCCTCGGCTTCCGCGGCAACCGCGTCTACACCGATGCGGCTGGCACGACGCTGTACAGCGGTGAGATGACGGCGTACCTGGCCAACGGGCTGCGGTTCCCCGACGCCCTGGTCGCCGGCCCCATGGTCTCGCGCCAGCGCAACGCTCTGGTCATGACCCTGCAGAACGAACTGCCCGACCCGACCAAGGCCTTCCTGGTCGACAACGCGGCTCGTATCGACAACGCCGTGGGTCTCGGCCTCGGCCAGGCGGTCTCCACCGCTGTCATCACCGAGGCGAACCGTCTCGCGGCCACCCGCTGATCGCAACACCCCATCGGAGAGTGACGGCATGACCGTCTGACCCGAGCGGCGGGCCGGAACCTGTTAACCAGGTTCCGGCCCGCCGTGGGCGTTGCCGGCCAGGCACGCCCGCCTCAACTCGATCCCCTAGACCTCCGCCCTCCAGGAGAGTGAAATTCGATGAAGCGCAGCACCATCTGTGTGGCACTTCCGCTGGCGCTGCTATCCCTCGCCGGCTGCAGCTCTGACAACAGCGCCACCGGCGCCTCGCCTGCCCCCAACGCCACCGCTGGCGAGTCGCCGGCACCCGCGGTTGCCGACCACACTCCCGGCCAGACCCCGGGCAACGCCGACCAGGGTGACGCCAAAGTCACCAAATGTGAGGTCACGCCCAACGGTGTCGAGATAGCCGTCGACATCAAGAACACCACCGAGCAGAAACGCATGTACATCCTCACCGGCGTCGCCTACGACTCCGACAAGAAGCCTGTCGCCTCCGCCGCCGTCATGGTCGATGCCGTCGACCCCGGCGCCAGCGGGAGCGGCACCGGCCGCTCGACCGGAGCCGTCGAAGGTGACGTCATCTGTGAAGTAACCCAGATCGAGAGCATGCCCCAGTAGCCCTTGCGTCAGTGACCCCCAGAGCGGCACCCACGCCTGACGGCGTGGGTGCCGCGTCGCGGTTCAGGTTGAGCCCTTGTCGGCCGATGGCGAAGGTAACGACGCAGCTCACCTACCCCCTCTCCTCGCTTGAGCGGGCTCGCGCCGCGAGCGAAACGGGAGAGAGTCATGTCAGGGACGACGATCGGCGGCGCGCCGAACACACCATCTGAGCCGACGAGGCGCCGTGTCTGTCGCGTGATCGCGCCGTTCGCGGTGGCGCTCACCGCGTGTGTCTTGAGCGCCGGAGCGGTGCTCTATGTCGAGCCGGCCTTGGCTGCGCCGGCGATCGACACCGCCCAGCGAGGGGCGATCGGGGCCTTCGTGACGACTCCGACCGCTGAGGCGCTGGTGACTGGGCGCGCCGACATGGTCTCCGTCCGGCCGGCTGCGACAAGCCGTCCGTTGGACCGTCCCGACGTGCTGGGCGCCGCTCCGGCCCTGCGATGCACCATCCACGTTGTGCCTGTGGCGTGGCAGGGCAGTCCCGCCGTCAGCCTCGACGAGATTCGCGGGCCGGTGAACGCGGCCGCGCAGTACTGGGCAGACGTCATCCCAGGGCGCATCAGCTTCACGAGTATCAGCTACGCCGACGCCCTGCGCGTCCCCGCCCCGGGCGGCGGCTGCTCCGAGGCCGCGGGGTCGATGGAGCGGGCCGTGGAAAAGCAACTCGGCGAGCGCTACACCTCCGGAATCCAGGAGCACCTGGTGATCGTCCACCCCCGGCGGGACGGCTGCTACGCGGGGTTCGCCAGTGTGTGGAACACCACCGTGTGGATCAACGCGGCAGCCGACGGCGGCGTGTAGGCCCACGAGCTGGGGCACAACCTGGGCCTGGGGCACAGCGGGTTGCACGTCTGCGCTGGCGGGGTGCCCTGGAGCACCTCCTGCAAGTACCAGGAGTATGACGACGCCTGGGATGTCATGGGGATGTCCTGGCTCGGGGCCGTGCCTTCGCCCGAGTCACTGCGCCGTGTCGGGCTGCTCGACCCCACCGCTATCCGGACCGTCGCCGGCAGCGGTCGAGTGACGCTGTCGCCCGTCGCGGGGCAGCGGGGCCTGCTGGCCGCGCGCATCGCGACCAAACACGGTCTGTTCACCGTCGAATACCGGCTGCCCGTGGGGCGGGACCGGGACATCGACAAGGAGCGGATTCCGCTACGCGGCGGATGGTTCTACTCCAAGCGGGCAGCGGGCAAGGGCGTCGTTGTCCGGTACAGCCCCGGCAGCTACGGCGACAAGGGGCCGTTCGGTGTGCTTGACATGCACCCCGAGACACCCGCCGAAACCGACCGCGCCCTCCAAGCGGGGGAGCGGTGGCTCGCCGCCGGTATCGGCGTCGGCGTGCACGTCGTCTCCGCCGACGCCGAACACGCCATCGTCGACATCACCGCGCCCATGGCGACTCCGGTCATCGACGAAGGGACCTTCGACCACGGGCTTCGGCGAGGCGCGGTCGTGGCGCGCCGGGCACCCGTCACCGTCTCGTGGGCCGTCGCGCCCGGACTCGAGGCGGTGACCATTCGGAACGTCATCAAGGTCAGCGGACAGCGAGACCAGGTGATCGGCAATCGGCGCTCCGTGGCGATCGGGGTACCCGAGGGCTGGACCGACATCACCGTGACGCCGCAAAACGCGCGCGGTGAGGGTCAAGGGGTGCGTGTGGGCACCTACATCGACTACTGGACCAACTGGAGCCGCAGCGCCACCGGCCGATGGGCCAGCGCCCCACTCAAAGGCGCTGTCAGCGGACGGGACACCACCACCCGAACGCGGGGAGCCACCATCACCTTCAAGGTGCCGAACCTGGTCAAAGACGTCGGCCTCATCGCCAACACCGGCCCCGGCCGCGGCCAAGTGGCGATCCTCGTCGACGGCCGCCGCGTCGACACCATCGACCTCTCCGCTCCGCGGCTGCGGCCGGCGCAGCCGGTGTGGACCTTGCCGGGGGCTTCGGGCAAGACCGTGAAGGTCGTCAACCTGGCGCCCAAGGGGCGCGAGCTCGTGGGGATCGACGGGTTCACGATTCTGGGGCTGTGAGCTGCGCGTGCCCCGGGGCTCAGGTGGGCTCTTCTCGCGCCGATGGGGCGCGCGACAGGCCCCTCCTCGTCGACCGTGGAAGGTCCTTGCCATGAGCCTCCGGTTCCGTCTTGCCGCCGCGCTGGCGGCGTTCGCTCTCGCCGTTGTCGCCGCGCCGCCCGCGCAGGGTGCGGCGGTCAGTACGCGGGTGTTCGGGCCCGACCGGGTTGCCACCGCCATCGCGGTATACGAGCAGAACCGCGACCTGTTCACCTCCGACACCGTGGTGCTTACCCGCTCTGACCAATTTCCTGACGCACTGGCCGCCGGGCCGCTTGCAGTGTCGTTGCGGGCACCGGTGCTCATCACGCCGCCCCGGTCCGTGGACCAGCGGGTGCTGGACACGCTGCGGCGGCAGCGGGTCGAGCGGGTCGTGGTCGTCGGCGGGACCTCGGCGGTGAGTGCTGCTGCTGTCGCTGAGCTTGAGCGGGCGCGCCTGCAGGTGGAGCGGGTCTCCGGGAACGACCGGTTCACGACCGCCGAGGCTGTCGCGCGCAAGGCCGCGGGGACGGCGTCGGTTCCGGTGTTCGTCGCCGACGGGATGACCCCGCACGACGCGCTGATCGCCGGCGCGATCGCCGGGAGGGAGCGGGGGGTTGTGGTGCTGTCCGCCGGTGGGCGGCTCACGCCCTCGACGCGGGCGTTCTTGCAGTCGCGGACCACGAGCACTCGGCTGGGGATAGGCAAGGCCGGGTCGGCTGCCGTAACGACGCTCGGGTTGACGCAGGTCGTCGCTGGTGGCTCGCCTGAGGCGACCTCCGTGGCTGTGGCGAACTACTGGTACAAGCCGGCTACCTCTGTTGTCGTGACCTCTGCTGCTGGGTGGGGTGACGCGCTTGCCGGCGCGCCTTTGGCGGCGCTGCGGCGGGCTCCGTTGTTGCTTGCGCCGCCGCGGGAGGTTTCTGGGGCGATGAAGACGTACCTGCGGGGGACTCGTGCCGACACCATCGTCGTGCTGGGTGGCGAGGCTGCGGTGCCTGCCGGTGTTGAGAGGGAGCTGGTGGCCGCGCGGCGGTAATTGCCGACCGTTCTGTCTGCGCCTGGAAAATAGGCCCTTCGGGGCCGGAGGCGGCTTCACTGCGACCCGTTCAGCACGGAAATCCCTTGGCTAGGAGGGCATTTCAGAGATTGTCGCTCCGTAATATTCCTAGGGATGGGCATAAAAAAGCTGGCACTCGCTACGGGTGTCGCGAGTGCCAGACGTCCCGAACTGGGTCAGGAGTGAATCTGGCGTGCGGAGATGGATGCTTCTCAGAAGATGCGGTCGAGTTGTGCCAAGGTCGTGCCGGCAGAAGCTAGAGCTGTGATCAGGGCAAGGTAGATGCTGTTCATGGCCATGAAGCTCAGCCAGCCCATTACCCCGCCGATGATGAGGGCTGCGATCGCAAGGAGGACGAACCTCTCTGTTACGAGAGGCTGGCGCGCCGTGTCCGGCGGGCGCTCGGGGAGATCCTCCATCGACGTTGGTGGTGTACCCATGATGTCCCTTCCCTGTCGTCGACCCGCCGCGGTAGCGGACCGTCTGATAGCATAGTAAGCAAGGGTGCTTACATAAATCAATCAAAGGTGGGCAGTGGTATGAGCCGGGTGTCAGGGCGCGATCCAGAGCTAGTCCAGCAAGTGCTCGCTGACGTGGTGTGGCGACATGCCAAGCGCCAGGTTGCGGACGAGCGGGCGGCAGGTCTGCCATGGCTAGATGTCCGTGTCAGTGACATCGTTGACGAAGCCAATGAGCGGCTGCGGACGCTCGGGCAGCCTGCCATCACGGTCAGCTTCATCACCAAGCACTACGGCACCAAGGATGAGTTTCTTGACTTGGCGATAGCCAGCTACCTTGGCCCCTCCGTCACAGACGCGCAGGCGTTGGTCGATGAGATGGAGGTCAGCCTCGCGGCAGGTCAGGCGCCAAGGGAGGTCCGTCGCCAGGCTGCCGAGCGCGATCTCGAGGGTATGGTTACAGGCGATGCCCCGTGGACGCGGATCTGGCTAGCGATGCACTCAAGCAGTGCGCGTCAAGACATCCGAGCGGTGCTTGGGAGAGTCTACGACGAGTTCGACAGAGTTATGATTCCTCTATATGAGAAGGAACTTGCCTCGCGCGGCCGGGTTATGCGACATGGTCTGTCCACGATTGATCTGGCCGCTGCCTTCACGGCGCTGACGGAGGGCCTCGCAATGCGAACCCTGTCTCATGAGGACCTCGATCACAGTCAGGCGAGGCGCCTGACTGCCCTAGTCAGCGAAGAGATCTTGGTCGCCTTCAGTGAACCTGCTTCCGGCCAAGTGCCGGTATCATAGCGTCGAAGCAGCAGCAGCTGCTCGCCCCGGCCGTATGTGGCTACTTCGGCCTGGCGCTCCTCCAAGGATTGCGTCGCGCACCTTCGCAGTAGCCGGCGGGCGCGAGGGGCGGCCGATCACATCACCGTGACTCGCCAGGCCCTCAAGTCGGCTCCAGGGATCCGGGACGGCGCTTTCGGGGAGGAAGGTGTTGATCCGCGCCGATTCCGCCGGTGGCCCGCACGCGTGACTGGACTGGCTCCACGCCCGTGGCCTGCAGTAATCGGTCGGATTCGTCTTGCCCGACGCCATACCCGCCTTGTACGCCACACTCCCTGCGAGGGCGTGGACCCTGGGGTCGACGAGGACGTGGACCAGCGTGAGTGCGCCGATGTCGTCGACATCGGCGCACTGCTGGACCTGGGCGGCTACGCGGCCGGGATGCGGGTGCTCGGGCGCCGCCAACGCCCCCTTGGGGTCGAACAGCGGTTCGATGATGTGCAGGATTACCGGCTGACCGCGTTCGCCACGAGCGCCAACCGCCGCACCTGGAACTGCGGCACCGGCGCCGGGCCCGCTGCGAACACCGGATCGTCGATCGCCAAGACACCTGACGAACCTGCCGTTGGAGGTCACGCGGTGAACCGGATCTGGATCTCGATCGCGCAACTGGCCGCGGACGTGCAAGCCTGGCACGCCCCTACTGTGCCCTGCCCTGTCACGAGGCTGCCTGCTGGGAACCAAAACGCGTCTGACGCGGCGGTCAGCGCGCCGGGCCCAGGCCACGCTGCTGCGACTGTTCAGCACCCCCGCGCCCCCTGGCCCGCACAGAACGGCCCCCTGGGCCAACCTGATCGCCGACGCCTACCAACTCCCGGGCGCCGTGCCCGCCGCCCCGGCTAACCTCGCGCTTTCACGGGGCGCTAACCTCGCGCTTTCACGGGGCGGCGGATTGGTTGTGTCGCCGACACACGAATACTGACCCCGTAGCGTCGTTCGAATTTTGACCCCCTGCCTTGACCCTTGGAGGGTGATCACAGTGGAGGATTGGGCAGAGATTCGCCGGTTGCATCGGCTGAAGGGATGCCGATCAAGGCGATCGCGCGGCATGTGGGGGTCGCGCGGAACACGGTGCGGGCGTGAGACAGGGGGCGGCGGGTCATCGCCGTCGACGGCAAATCGGCCCGTGGCGCCCTAGGTGCCAACGGGCGCTGTGAGCACTTTCTGGGAGCGAT
This sequence comes from Kineosphaera limosa NBRC 100340, assembly GCF_000298215.1. Lineage (GTDB taxonomy): Bacteria > Actinomycetota > Actinomycetes > Actinomycetales > Dermatophilaceae > Kineosphaera > Kineosphaera limosa. Next base: position 17,073 of record NZ_BAHD01000032.1, read on the forward strand.
GGACCAGAGCAGCAGGGCCGTACTGGCCCGGCCCACCCCGTCCGCCGTGGAGTTGGCGCGGCGTTGGATCGACCCGATCAGCTTCTGGAAGTACGACGAGGAACATCTGACGCAGTTCACCCCAAGGATCGACCAAGGCGTCGGTCGCCTTACGTCCGATCTGGCAGCCATCGATCACTCCCTGCCACTGAGCCGCTGCAGAAGCTCGAGCGACGCCATTCAAGTCCTTGGGTATGGGTTGGGACACGGACGAGAGCGTGCGCGTGCCTCTGCCAGTGTCAGGTGGCATGATCAGCAAGAGGAGGCTGCCAGCCATGAACGTCGACTACGAAGAGCCTAGGTTCGTGACGCCGATCTGTACGGTGCAAGACGTCGCGGATCTGGTCGGCATGCCCCTGGACACCGTCAAGGCCTGGGCCGGGCAGCGGTCCTCCCGACGCCAGATGTTCACCCGCAACCCGCAGGATCATCGCGGCTGGCCGTCTGTCCCCCTCGTTGGCCTCGCCGAGGCCAACACTCTGCGCACGCTTCGGGAGATGCTCGCCCCCTCCGAGGTCGACGCGGCAGCGCTGTGGATCCGCAAGCGGTTCGACGCACCCTTCTCCCTGGCTAATAGGTGCCTCGTCACGGACGGGGCCTACGCCTACGTCCGGGAGAATCCCAGCGAGCTCTACCGGGTGAAGAGCAGCCAGCACGCCTTCGTCGAGGTCCTTGAGGATCACCTGAGGCCGCTGATCTTCGAAGACGACGACTACCCAGTCGCGTTTGAGGTCCGCATCCCGGGCGTTGCGATCGACCCCCGCTTCAACGCCGGGCGGATGACGTTCGTCCGGAACCGAGTCCCGGTCTTCGCCGTTCTTGGGAGTCTCGCGGGCGGCGACTCCGTGGACGAGGTCATGCAGCAGTACGGGCTCACCCTGCAGGAGGTGGCCGCAATCGATGAACACCGGGAGTGGGCGGCCACGGCCGCGTAAAGGCGACCACATCCTTTTGGTCGATAGGTGCCTCGCGCCAGAGGTCGCCTACGAGATCTGCAAGATGGACGGCCTGCACGGCATACCCCTGCGTGATCACTACGGCGACGAAGTAGCCCAGACGTTGGCTGACATCACCTTCCTGGCCGAGGCCGGGCAGCGCGGTTGGGGTGTCCTGACCCAGAATCCTCGCATTTGGCAAGTCCCTCAAGAGCGGACCTGCATCGTTGAGAGCCGCACGCGGGTCTTCTCGCTGGACGACCCCAACGCGAGCAAGACGCTGAAGGGCTTGGTCCTTGGGCGGCACATCCTGTCCATCCGCCGACGGCTTCAACGGCCCGATCCTTGCTTCTGGAGACTTCGGCTACAGGCCATCAGGAAAGATCTCGCTTGAGGGTGTCGAGTTCGCCGCGGTAGCTTCCGGAGCACCCGGTGGTGGGGCGCCCCCGAGGCACCTCGCCTCGCGGGCGTATCAGGTCTCCCGCAAGCACAGGGTTGCAGGCAGGAGCACGCGTTCCTCGGGGACGGTCGGGCCCGGTGCGGCGGTCAGCAGGCGGACTGCCTCCCTGATCCCCTCCGCGAATCGCAGCCTTATGGTCGACAACCGCGGCCGTGTCTGGATAGGGAGGGCGTCGTCGCTGCCGAGCAGACGGGCCTCCTCGTAGGTGCCGGATTCGTCGTGTGCGTACCGGGTCGACAATCCGAGGCGCTCGCTGGCCGTTTCGAGCGTGAACCGGCGTTCGATCTCGGACCAGGAGCGATGTGGTCCGCCGACGTACTGGTCGTTGTTGACGACCACCCCCGCTCATCTCCGACCTGCGCCGCGTTTGCCAGATTCGGTGACCACGAGTGCTGGGCACTCTTGCGAGGGCACCGATCTTGAGGAGGCGCACTGTAGCCTCATCGTTCTTGGTCGCCCACACCCGTGCGCGATCGTCGACATCCTTGATCTGCAGCGATGTAATCGCGAAGTCGCCTCGCCCATCAGGCTGACCGGTCACGGCAGCGAGGTGCGCGCCTCGCCACCACCAAGTTTTCGGGAGGGTGGCCAGAGCCTCAGATCCGAGTCGGCCACCGCTGGCGCACGCGAGAAGGCGGGGAAGCGCCCGAGCTGTCGCACCCCTCGACGTGGCCTCGCTCGTCCTCGGCACGGGCGCCAACACCCGGTGTCCACGGCCCAGCCTGAGGCCCGAGCAGCGGTCGCTGGACGAATGTGCAACTAACTCAACCAAACTGGGGGCTCATATGCCAGGGTAGGGATGTGACTCGATATCGAGGCAAGCGGCGTCGGCGCCCAACGCGTCGTGAGACACTCAGCCTTCTTGCAGGGTGCGCCGTAGCAGGTGGCTATGCGCTCATCGCCCCGGACGCCTACTCCCGCATCTTGAATCGTGTCCTTTCTTCCAGTGGCCCAGTCGTAGCAGAAAGACGTGGTGCGCCGCATTTCCCGGCGGCCCAAAGCAGCACTTTCAGCTCCTTCGATGGTTACATCTTGCCCATCGGGAAAGATGTAACGCCTGACGTAGAGCCGCCATTTACGGCAAGTGACCTCTCCAGATGGTCAGAAGTCGAATTCTGGTGCAACGAGGCCGGGGCGGTGCCTGCGAGTGACGAGCATGCGGTCATCAGGCTAGATATATCATCCCCACTTCAAACTCTCGTAATAACAGGCTTAGAGCCAGTTATAATGAGGCGTGCAGATCCGGTTACTGGCGCACTTGTCGCCCGAACCAGCGGTGGGGACTACTTGGTGAAGATTGTCTCGATTGACCTGGATGCGGATATCCCTGTCTTTCTGCCTACTCGCGAGCCTAACTCTGTGGCCCAGGGTGGGGCGCATGATGTCTCGGAAGACCGGGAAGATGCCCATGCGATCTCCCTTCGCAAGTTCCCAATATCGATCGGCCCGGCTGACACTCTCGACCTGACTATACAGCCTAGTACCGAGAAGTACTATTGCGAATGGAAGCTCCGAGTTCATTACCGCATTGATGGGCGCAATGAATTTCTAGATTACGGCGGCGGTGATGGCGTTTTTCGAATATCATCGTCGCGTCGCTGCAAATGGCGTTGGGCGGGATCGGATCTGGGTGGCTGGGTGGGTTCTTAAGGAAGGTTAGGTCAACTAGGCGGTGCGGGATCACGTGCACGTATTCATTAGAATGTCTCCAGTACGGAAGGGCAAACGTACATGTCAAGGTGGCGAGATCTGCTCAAGTGCGTGCTACTCTTCTTGCTGGCAGCCACTTCAGTGGCAGCCTCGATTGCCGTCTATTTCACCCAGATACAAGTCCGCAGCCCTGCCGCAAGTGACAGCTCTCAAATACCCTCGACGGAATCAGATCTCCCTTCTTCTAGGCCTGACACGACGGCTGAAATTTTGGAAGTCCGTTGCGGAAGTGACAGCTCGATCAGTCTCGGCACAACTGAAGTTCTAGCCCAATCTGGGGGTGTTAGGATCAATGCCGGGACGGATGCGGCTGATTCGGCACTTCATTTTAGTTCGGTTCTTCATTTCGCTGAGGAAACAGTGCAACTGTCTGCTGGCGACAGTTCCCATTTGGTTTCTCTTCAGCCTGGCAAGGTTAGCGTTTCATGCGGAATCGGCAGCAACCTGGGGGATTCTCGAGAGTTTCAAGTTGCGGACCCTGGTGGATATTGGCTCGGCGATCGCGACGAACTCACTTGCGACCCAGCATCAAGCCATACACTGCCGCCCCTGGCGGCCCGGCATGGCAACTCCCCACGCGCCGCCCTCGAGTCCGTGTCCACTCTGCTAGATAAGCCGTTAAGAGAGATTTACCGCACGCCGGTCGGCTACCTTAAGTCAGACGAGCAGATGTGGAATGTTGTCACGCCAAGATCAAGTGAAGATGGTTTCATGGATTCGGTCGATTTTCACCGGTTCAAGGTGACGCAAGAAGGCGAGCTGTATCGGGCAATTTACGATTCAAGTTGCAGTGCCCGAATTATCGACTTTGATGGCCTTGGCATGTCGTATTCTAGGGCGAATATACCCAAGCCGGCACTCGAAGGTACCTTGCAAGTCGGTTGCGCAGCGGGAGGATTGCACATATCTACACAAGCGATACAAGTTTCGCCGGAAGGGCTAAGGGTGAAGCCAGATGAGCCAGGGGACCCCTGGGTCTTGGCCTGGCAATACGTTGACAAGCCTCAAGTGTATAATCAGGTGGCCATTCAAAGTGGTCAATTGCTGATTCTTGACATCCCTCCCGGAGATCTCCGGATGTGGTGTAGCATTTCACCAGCGAATGTTTCCTCTTTGACGGTTACAGATCCTGTTGGATACTACATGACGCAGAATCTTGCGGCATGCACGAGCTGGGGGGTCATCGATTCCTCCGTCGGGAGCGCTTTCGGCGGCGAGCCATTCGAGGCCGTCTCTGCGTTCGTTGCTACCCAGGCAGGGTTGATGCCGAAACGGACAGAGCGCAACCCAAGGGGATTTCTCCTTGGTCGAGAGCGGTGGTTCGATGTGCCCTTCCTTACTCAGGGTGTGCTCACTTTGAAAGTGACATACGTGCCGAGTGCCGACCAGGATGCGCGATATGTTGCCACCCCCGCATTTACATGCGGGAAATCCAGCTCTTTGTATTGAACTGGGCTGATGGCCCTCCCAGAGGTTAGGACTGGTAATCCTACTGTATCGTGGGACATCACCAACTGAGCCACAGCCCCGTAGTGTGGAGGCGGCTGGACTTGAATCCGCAACCGCCGGCGTTTCGGGCGAAGGGATGACGGCTCCGAGTCGAATCTCGCGGCATGCTAGCCTTGCGGCGTGTTCTTTATCGACGCCACCGGCATGCTTGAGCGAGGCGTGACATCGAAATGCCAGGTTGTGTAGCCCCCGGCCTTCATTGGCGCGCCTACTGGCCGATTCCGGCACTAAGCGGGCAGATAATGATGCGTCCAGGGGCAGCCCAGGAGGCGCATTCGGTTCAAGCGTCCATGGCCTCGCTGGCGCGACTCTGGCCCGCACCTGCCGACGCGTCCACCTGCGGATCAAGGACAATGCCCCCTGGGCCGACCTGATTACCGACGCCCATCAACGGCTGGCCGCCGTGCCCGCCGCCCCCGGCTAGCGCAAGATCGGAGCGCCCCGACAACTCCAGCAACACCCGTCGAGCGTGGAACTCGACGCCCAGCGGAGCGACACCCGCCAACTTGTCACATCCTCGTGCCCCAATTTACACCCGCACGAGCGGCCACGACGCCTCAACAGTCACCAACGACCGCCGCCAAAGATCCAGGCTAGGCCCGATGCAGCTGAGGGAAGAACCGACCAACCTGGCCCCTGCTCATGGCAGGCGACAGAGCTTGGTCGGTCGGGATGGCCGGCCGCTCGCGGCGGCGATCAACTCTTCCGCCGCTTGCCGAGGCGGCTTGCCGTGCAGCGACGCATCGCGAGCGCATCGACACCCGGTGGCGACTGTGCGCTTCAGCACGCTCACGCACCTGTTCGCCTCGCAGTCCAGCAGCCTGCGCTGAGCTGGGGTGCTGCCGTCGCGCAGGCACACATGGCCGGATTTACCAAATTTAGAGTATTCGATGAACCAGTCTATAGATAAGGTTGGGCAGAGTGGGCTGAAGGTTCGCAACCATCTATGTTCATGGTTGCTTGCTTCCTGAGGTCAGACGTGCATGCCCGCTTGGGTGCGACAACTCCTCATGGCCCGCGTCATTGTATTGGCGCAAATCGGTTCGGACGGCTTGCAAGGTCGACATGGAAGGGATACTAAAGTACATGGAGAGCTCAGTGCCTAATGTTGACGATGGCTGCGAAATGCTTGCCGGTATGGCTGAATTCTTTGATTCTTCAGGAGACTCGCAAAATGCTGCTCGTGTCAGGGTGGCTATGGAGAACATGGGATGTGACCTTGGCGCTAAGGGCGCCCCGTACTGGCGCAAGAAGCTGCAGGATTGCTGCCCGAGGGTCGCGGATGGCCTTCGCGGCCTGGACGAGTTGCGCACTTTTGCCTATCGGCCGGATATGGAATCGGTTGAGCAGGGGTCTCCCCAGGGGGCGTGCGTGTTCGACTGGGGCACGCGAAGCCGATCTCAATGCGCGCAAGCGCGTGGGCCGTCGTCGGAAAGTAGCAGCCATAGCGCTATGCTCGCGCATCGAAACCGCTCCCCAGCATGTGGTGTTGTCTTGTGCTGATCGGACGGCGACGCAAACTTTCGCTAGGCGTTCGTCCCCGGGCTTGACGCCCACGGCGACTCCGAAAGCCCCAGCGGAGAGGAAGGCGCCAGCGTTCTCGTGGGTGATCCCGCCAGTGGCAATGAAGCTCATCCGGGGGAAGGGGGCGGACATGGCGGTGATCCACCCGGGGGTCAGCAGGGACGCGGGGAACGCCTTGGTTACCTCCACCCCCCAGACGCTGCGCTGCCTGTACCTCCGAGGCGGTGGCGACCCCCGGTAGGAAGGGGATGCCGTCGTCGGGGTCCAGCGCCGCGGCGACGGTGTCGGCGTCGAGGCCCGGAGCGATGCCGAAACGGGCACCGTGGTCCATGGCTCGGCGCAACTGCTCGGGGGTGGTGATCGTGCCGGCGCCGACGGAGAGGGGATCGCTCGCCGCGTTGGCCACGGCCTCGAGCGCGGCGTAGCCGGAGTCGTCCTGCAACGTCACCTCGACCAGTGCCACGCCGTGATCCCAGGCCTCGCAGGCCTGCGCCACAGCCTCCTTCGGTGACAAGCCGCGGAAGATCGCGATCACCGGTAGTTCGGCCAGGCGCGCGCCGAAGAAGTCGACGTCTGTCATGGGGCATTGCCTCCGATATCGGTCGTTATCTGGGCTGCGATGCCGACCAGGTCAGGGACCATCGCCAGCAACTCCTCGCGCGGCACCAGCACCTGAGGCGCCGTCACCGACACGGCTCCGACGACACCGTTCGCCCCGCAGATCGGGGCGGCGACGCAGTGAATGAAGGGCTCGTGCTCCAGCGCGTCCACCGCCCATCCCCGGTGCGCGATCTCCGCGAGGTGCTCCTCCAGTTGTTCTCGGTCAACGATAGTGTGCTCGGTGTGGCGCGTGAGCTCGCCAGTCTCGAGGACGCGCGCCCGCCGCGCCGGTGGCAGCAGCGCCAGGATCGCCTTGCCGACACCCGTGGCGTGCGCCGGTGCCCGGGCACCGATGGTGGAGTACATCCGCAGCACCTGTCGCGATTCGACCTTGTCCCAATAGACGATGTCGTTGCCCTCCAGTCCCGCGAGGTGAACGGTGTGACCGAAGCGCTCACCCAGCGCCTCCAGGTGGGGCCTGGCCGCGTCGATCAGCTCCTGCCGCCGCAGGTCGTGTGAGGGCAGCGTTGTCAGAAACGAGCCGAGCCGCACCGTGCCATCCCGATCGCGGCGCACGAACCGGTGCTCCTCGAGCGTTCGAACCAACCGAGAGATCGTGCTGCGATGGGTGTCCAGCTCTCGCGAGATCTCGCTCGCCGACATGGGCCGCTGCGCCACCAGAGTGATGATCTGCAGCGCCTTCTCCAAGCTCGTCGCCATGCCCTCAGTCTCTCCTCGGGCTTACCAACTCGACGCCGGAAGCCCTGTCGGGTAGGTCTCCGCGGACCCCCAGTGCAGCTCCGGCACACGCGGTGCTGAGCGCGAGGCACTCGGCGTCGCTGCCCCCCTCGATGTGTCGCGACAAGAACCCCGCGGCGAAGGCGTCCCCGGCCCCCACGGGCTCCACGACCTCCACCGTCGGCGCGGGATGACAGCTGCGACCGTCGATTCCAAAGGCGAGAGCGCCGCGGGCGCCCTGCTTGACCACCAGCGTGGTCGGCCCGTGGATCGCAGCGCGCACCTCCTCGGGGCCTCGATGCCCCCACAGTGCGGCCGCCTCATCCTCCCCGCAGAACACGACGTCGGCGCGATTGGCGAGGTCGAGCAGCATCTCGGGGGAGCCCCGATGGTGCAGAGCCGCTCGGAAGTTGATGTCGAGGCTCAGCCGCGTGCCCTCGGGCGCCGAGCGCCAGAGCAGCTCGACCACCGACGCGTTCTGCTGCGAGAGCGCGGGGGTGATGCCGGTGGTGTGTATCCAGCGCGGGTGCTGCTCGAGGATGGCGGCGATGTCACGCTCCTCGAGGCTGGCGGCGGCCGAACCTGAGCGGTAGTAGCGCACCGAGGTGCCCTCGGGCCGCAACTCCTTGACGTACAGCCCGGTCGGACGATCCGGGTCTCGGCGCACGACGCAGCGCACCCCCTGGCCGGCGACCCGATCGAGCACGTAGTCGCCGAATGCGTCATCGCCCAGCGCGCTGTGCCACGTCGTCGACGCCCCGAGCCGACGCAGCCCGATGGCCACATTCGACTCAGCCCCACCGATCTCCCGACGGAACACCTCCGCCGTCTCCGGCGGACGCGGCGGGTCGGGGACCAGCAGCAGCATCGTCTCGCCGAGGCACGCAACATCGACAGATTGCGACGTCATCGGTCAACTCCCTTCGGGCGTACCGCCGTCGGCTGCCCACTCTTAACGCGTCTCCGCGGTCGATGCTAGACCTAGTGAGCAGCAACCGCAACATATGTTGCGAAAAATGCAACACAAGGAGTTGCGATGTGGGACCTTCTCATCAAAGGTGGGCGCATTGTCGACCCTTCGCGCGAGCTGGGCTTCGTCGGTGACCTCGCCGTCCACAGCGGACGTGTGGCCGCGTTGGGACCATCGCTGGATCAGTCGGCGGAGTACCCCGGCGCCAGCGCGGCCCTTAACGCCTCCGGCCTGGTCGTGACCCCAGGCCTGGTCGACATCCACACGCACCTGTCCGCCGACACCGGCTACTGGGGGCTCGACCCTGAGACGGTCGCCTGGCGAACTGGTGTCACGACCTGGGTCGACGCCGGATCCGTCGGAGCGTTCGGGCTCGCGGGGCTGCGTAAGGCGGCCAGGGCGTCGGAGCTGTCCATCAGTGCGCTGATCAACGTGTCGAGCATCGGTATCCCCGGCGAAACCGGGGAACATCACGACCTGGCCAACCTCGACGTCGACCTGGCCCAGCGGTTGGCGGCCGCCGCGGGCGGATTCGTCTCCCGGGTCAAGGTGCGTATCGACCGACGCACCGTGGGCCCCCATGGGCTCGAGCCGTTGATCAGGGGCATCGAACTCGCTCGGCGTCTCGACCGGCCGGTCATGGTGCACATCGGCTACGGCCCGCCGCACGTCACCGACATCCTTGCCCACCTTCGCCCCGGCGACGTGCTGACCCACTGCGCTTCGGGTAGCCCCACCGATCTGCTGCACAACGGTCAGGTCAGCCCGGCGTTGCTGCGAGCCGCCGAACGCGGCGTGCGACTCGACATCGGCCACGGTTCCGGCGCCTTCGACTTCGACGTGCTCGAATGCGAGCTGGCGGCGGGACTGCGGCCCACCATCTCGACCGACCTGCACGCCGTCTCCGCCACGGGCCTGCCTTCGACATGCCGACGGTCATGGAGAAGGTGATGGCCCTCGGATGGAGCTTCCCCGAAGTGCTGCATGCCGCCACCATCGCCCCCGCACAGACACTCGGACTCGCCGCCGGGACGCTCACGGTGGGCGCCGCCGCAGACATCGCGATCTTCGAGGTGGCCGAGGACGAGCACTCCGTGATCGACGTTCACGGCCAGCAGCGGTTGAGCCCGATACGGCTGCGCAACCGGCTCACGCTCGCGGCCGGCGTGCCACTCACCGAACGGGCCCCAGCGCCCGCAGCCCCGTGGGTTTCCCTGTCCGCCGGCCAACGCCAGGCCCAGGAGGACGTGCGCGGCGAGCTTCGGAGCGCCCTCCTGCCGCGGCTGCACCGCGCCGCTGACTCTCGCGAGCCCTACCCCAAATCGTCGCCATCCCCGCAAGCCGACAAGGAGTGAGCAGGTCATGCCTGTGCCGACAGACCCCCTCGAGTGCGAGCCCGTGCACGCACGCAACTTTCCGCAGACGCCGCTATCTGTCGAGGCCGTGTGCGCGGCCTCCTGGACCTTGGACGACCTGTGGCTGCCCACCGTCGTCGCACGCGGCTCCGCCATCGACCACAATTTGTCCCGCTTCGCCGCCTGGTGCGACGCCAACGACGTCGAGCATGCACCGCACGGTAAGACGACCATGGCCCCGCAGCTGTGGGCCCGGCAGCTCGCCCACGGCGCGTGGGGGCTCACGGCCGCCACCGTCGCCCAAGCCCGCCTCATGGACGAGCACGGCATCGCCCGGGTGATCATCGCCAACGAGGTGACCGATGCGCCGCAGGCCGCGTGGCTGGCCGAGGTCGCGCAGCGCAGCGACCGCACGTACCTGGCGCTGGTCGACAGCGCGGCCGGTCTGCGCCTGCTCGACCGCGCGGGTGCCGCCGCCGGGAGCGTCGTGCCCGTGCTCGTCGAGATCGGAGTGCCCGGGCGACGCGTCGGCGTGCGCAGTGTTGCGGCTGCACTCGACCTCGCCCGGCAGGTGCACCAGAGCGAGCACGTGCGACTGGCCGGAATCGAGGGCTACGAAGGCGTCCTGCCCCAGGCGCGCGACGAGGCTGCGGTCGCGGCCGTCTCCGACTGGCTGTCGCAGCTGCCCGAGCTCACCCGAGCGGCCGATCGCGAGGGACTGTTCGCCGATGTCGACGACATAATCGTCACCGCCGGCGGAAGCGCCTTCCCTGATCTCGCGGCCAACGCGCTACGTGAGGTCATCGACGTGAGTCGCCCGGTGCGGCGCATCGTGCGGGCCGGGTGCGTCATCTCCCACGACCACCAGTCCTACGAACGCAGCTCACCCCTGCGGTCCGCGGCCACCGCCGACCCGCTCGTACCCGCGCTCACCGCCTTCGCACGGGTCAGCTCGACGCCAGAACCTGGGCTGGCGCTGCTGGCCGTCGGCAAGCGCGATGTGCCGGTCGACGTCGACCTGCCGATCGTGCTGCGCGTTCGGCGAGGAGACGAGGCATGGCGGCAGCTCGACGGCGTCACGGTGACGGAACTGAACGACCATCACCTGTTCGCCGAAGACCCGCACGGCGCGCTGCAGGTGGGCGACCTCGTCGAACTCGGCCTGTCGCACCCGTGCACGGCCTTCGACAAGTGGCGCCTCATCCCCGTACTCGACGACGACCGCGTGGCAGACGCGATCGTCACGATCTTCTGACCCCGCACCCCTCACAAAGGAGCTGACCTCGCCATGACAAAGCAGCCGATCTACTGCGACCAGGCCGGTAAGCCTGGCGGTCCCTACACCCACGCGGTTCGCGCCGGCGACCTCGTCTTCCTCGCCGGCGCCATCCCGAACCGCCCGGACGGGTCACGCGTCGAGGGTGATTTTGAGACCCAAGCTCGGGCGACCTTCGACAACCTCGCCGTCGTCGCGGCGGCGGCCGGGAGCAGCCTCGCCGACGCCGTGCGGGTCGGGGTCTACCTGCGATCGCTCGAGGACTTCGCCGAGATGAACGCCCTGTACACCGAGTACTTCGGCGCGGAGACGACGGCTCGGACCACCCTGCAAGCCGATCTTCCCGGCTTCGCGATCGAGGTCGACGCCGTCCTCTACGCACCGCTGACCGAGGACTGAGTCGCCATGGATATCAACCCGCACCCGATCTACCTCATCGTCTTCATCGGCTTCGTCATCGTCATGATCGGCGTCGGCCTCGTCGTGGCTCGACGTAACAAGACCGGCGAGGACTTCCTCATGGCCGGTCGCGGACTGAGCACCCCGCTGCTGCTCGCCACCACGCTGGCAACCCTCGTCGGCACCGGATCCAGCCTCGGGGCCGTTGGCTTTGCCTACGAAAACGGCTGGGCAGGAGCGCTGTACGGCATCGGAGGCGCCCTGGGTGTCATCCTCCTGATGGTCATGTTCGCCAACGTTCGCAAGTACGGCTTCATGACCTACTCCGAGGAAGTGAGCTTCTACTACGGAGCCGACCGCAGGATCAAGGGACTCGTCGCGATCGTGCTCCTGCTGGCCAGCGTCGGGTGGCTCGGCGCACACGTCCTGGGCGGTGCGCTCTACCTGACCTATCTGACGGGGATCGACCCCTCGTGGTCCAAGGTCATCGTCGCGCTGGGCTTCGGGATCTACACCGTCATCGGTGGCTACCTCGCGGTCGTCATCACCGACGTGATTCAGGGAACCCTGCTCTTCTTCGGCTTCATGACCTTGGCGGTGCTCGCCCTCACCAAGGTCGGCGGCAGCGGCGGACTCAGCGCCACCAATGGTGAAGTGGCCATGGAGTTCCTCGGCATCCAATCGCTGGGTGCGGTGCCCGCAGCGTCGCTGGCCATCGTCATCGCCGTTGGGGTGCTCGCGACGCCCTCGTACCGTCAGCGGATCTACTCCGCCGCCAACACCGGCGTGGTGCGCCGCAGCTTGCTGTGGGTGGCCGGGCTCTTCGCGCTCTTCTCGGTCATGCCCGCCATCGTCGGCATGGCAGCGCACTCGCTGAACCCCGACCTGGCATCACCCGACATGGCTTTCCCCTACCTGGCCACCGAGGTCTTCCCGCTCGCCGTGGGCGCGTTCCTGCTGGTTGCCGGCCTCTCGGCCACGATGTCATCGGGCGACTCAGACGCCGTCACGGCCGTCACGATCCTCCTGCGTGACGTGTACCAGCTCGTCACGGGCCGCATGCCGCAGAAGGACAAGATGCTGTACTACTCCCGGGCGGGCCTGCTCGGTGTGCTGACGTTCGCTCTCATCGGGGCACTGGTGGCGGACACGATCATCGGCTACATCACGACGATGATCTCGACGATCCTCACTGGCCTGCTCGTCGCGTCGATCATGGGCCGCTTCTGGGAGCGCGCCACGTGGCAGGGCGGTATGGCGGCCATCATCACCGGCTCGGTCGCCGCCCTGATGGTGCAGGCGAACTCCGACTGGAGCGCGTTCTGGGGCAACCCCGTCATCCCCTCACTGCTCACAGCCACCGTCTTCGGCGTGGTCGTCAGTCTCGTGACGCCCCCGAACCAGGTCAGCGATGAGGAAGCGCTCAAGGTTCTCGCCGAGGAGCGCGCCCAGATCGATGTCGGGACGGTCATCTCCGCGACCGAGTCCTGAGGCTCGGCCGCGGCGCTCTCGCCGGTCGTCGGTGTTGTTCGCGACCGCCTGGGGCGGGGTCGTGGGTCGTGCTCGGCGGCCTCTTGTCGGTGGTCTCCGATGAAGTCCTCTTGAGGTACTCACCGAGAGGGGATGGCTGAACGGCTGGTTCAGGCGCCCGCATGAGCCCCCGGCGAGTGGCTGTGCTGCTCAGGCCGCGACCCGAAGGCACCGCTGGCACACCGCCCCGCTGCCCGGTCTCGCTGCCCTTCGCGAAGAGCGACCACATCGGCCACTGCACCCAGCCGATCCGCAGCGATCAGACCGTAGAGCGATCGCAGTCGGCAGAGAAGGCGTTGCGCGTAGCGTGCCAGGCGCAACGGTCGCCGTCGATGACGGTCCGCAGCGCAACGTCCGCCGTGGCGAACGGAGTACGTCATCGGTAGGCACGAACCCGTCGAGTCCCGTGACCTGGGGTGTTCCCGCCCCGCGACAGGCGCAGACCGAATGATGTACTCCGCTTGCCCCCAGTGCGCGTGGGCCGCCTCTGGATAACGGTCTGGGCAGCCGTGGTGCCCGGCTCACGTGCCTCGCTGGCGCCTGCCTGACAGACGGACGCGGGTGGCGCATGAGCGGCGCGCAAGTGCCGGGGGCCTGTGCGCCGCCGACCCGCCCCTTCAGGTGCCTGGAGGCTGGCCGATCTATCGGGTGGGCGCGCGAGGTGCTCCCGGATCAGCGGGGAGGGCGGCGTGGGCGCACAGGCGACGAGAGCGCGCGCCCGCGCGCTCTCTGACGCTTTCGACCCGCGGTCCAACAGCCTCGACATGTTGCGGCTCATCCTGGCCACGACGGTTGCGGTGATGCACGCTTCGGCCATCGCGTACGGGCACCAGCCGCGGCTGGGGCGCACCGAGGTCGGGGATCTGGCTGTCGACGGGTTCTTCGTGCTGTCCGGGTTTCTCGTCACCCGCAGCTACCTGCAGCTTGGCTCGCCGGGGCGGTATGCGTGGCATCGGTTCTTGCGGATCATGCCCGGGTTCTGGACGTGTCTGGTCGTGACCGCTCTGGTGGTGGCGCCGGTGCTGGCGGTGCTCAGCGGGGTGCCCGTCGCCGACGTGCTGGGCACCTCCTGGCGGTATGTGTTGGAGAACTCGCTGCTGTACATGCGCGACTACTCGGTCTCCGGCCTGCCGATTACTGGGCACGAGCCGCAGGTCGTCAACGGTCCGTTGTGGACGCTCTGGTACGAGGCCGTCTGCTACGTGCTGATCGCCATTGCCGGCGTGGCCGGGGTGTTGCGTCGGCCGTGGCTGCTGGTGTGCGCCGTGGCCGCAGCATGGCTGCTGGTTGCGCTGCAGGCCTTCGATGTCGTTCCCGTCGTCGGGCGGTTCTACCTGCGGTGCTTCGTGATGTTCATGCTCGGCGCGCTCGGGCTGCTTCTCGCCCACAGGATCCCTGTGCGGCGGCGCTGGCTCGCTGTGGCGCTTCTGGTGCTGGCCGGCTCCCTGGTCTTCTTCGACAACTACCGGGTGCTGGGCGCCGCTGCCTTCGCCTACCTGTGCCTCTATGCGATGGTCGGGACTACGTGGCTACGGCACCGGCCGTCCGCCGACCTGTCGTACGGCATGTACGTCTACCACTGGCCCATCCAGACCGTTCTCGTCGCCGCCGGCGCCACCGCCCTCACCCAGGTGGGCTACACGGTGCTCTCCGTGCTGCTGGCCGCCCTCGTCGCCTACGTCTCCTGGCAGCTCGTGGAGAAGCGCGCCCTCGCGCAGAAGTCCGTGGCGGCGCCGTGGGGCAGAGATACAGCAGACCCTCCACGCGGCACTTAGCGCCACCCCGGCGCATCACCGCAAGAACTTGTGGGGTATGCCGCGCTCGGCGCCCGGTCGCGCCTGCTTCGTCAGCGCACGCGTGCCGTCTTGGTGGAGGCTGTCCCCTTCGGCCAGCCTGGCCGAGTAACGGTGACGACTGCACGAACGGACGCCCCCCGATCTGCTCGGCTCAACTGGTACGTGGACTTGTTCGCGCGCTTGATCGGCGTGTTGCCGCGGTACCACTGGAACGACACTGTCGCCGGTGCCGGAGTCCATGAGCCGGGGCTGACTCTGACGGTGCTGCCTACCCTGGCGTCGCCGAAAAGCGCAGGCGACTTCGTTGTCGTCCAGCGGCGAGGGCCTGGAGGCGCCAAGACCGTCAGCGGAGCGGTCGTCACAGACGATTGCTGGTAGTACTCCCTCTTCAGGGTCACCCGCGCCGAAATCCGCGTGCCGACGTCTCCTGCGGCAGGTGTGTACGAGAGGCCGCTCGCGCCCACGATAGGGCGCCCATTGCGCAGCCACTGAACGTCGTAGCTGAGGTCAGCGGGCCACGTGAGGTCGGCGAGGCGCAGGGTGACGCCGGGGCGCGGCGTGCCTGTCAGCCGTGGTGTCGTCGGCGCGGTTGCGGGGCGGGCCGCGACGAGGGCGACGTCGTAGACGATCGGGGCGAGCGTTGCCCCTGCCCTCGTCACCCCTTCGACGGTGACGCGATATCTGCTGTCTTTCTCCATCGCACCCGCCTGGGGGAGCCCGTCGACCTGCCAGACGAGCGTGTTCATGGCGTAACCCTCGACCGGCTCGTGTGCCGTGACCTTCATCGGACCCTGCGGCCCGTCGACCCGAACCCGTGCTTGCCGGAAGCTTGTCGCGTTGTCGGAGGTCCCCAACGACCAGCGGCCCTCCGGCTCCAGCCACGCGGGGAAGTGGCCAGCCGTCGGCCAGGCCAACCACTGCGGCTCCGACGCGGACGACCACGAATCACCGATGACCCACAGCGCGTGGCTGTGATCGGTCATGCCTACGCCCATCGAGGTCGCTCCTGGATGGATGATCCAACGTCGATGACCCACCGCCGTGTTCGAGGCCCCCGGGTCCGTCATGTAGCCCCAGATCGCGCTGGCTCCAGTGACGCCCAGGTAGAGGTTGGAGCGGCCGGCTCCCACTGCTCCTTCGGGAGTGAAGCACGCCCACGCGGGAGTCGGGCCGTGCGAGAGGGCCCCCTGCGCGTGCATGATGAGCGCCGCCGCCTGCGCCCCCCGGTTGTAGGCCGCGTTCAACGTGACCGGCGGCAACTGCTGCATCTTGCGGAACAGGTTGACCGCGGCCAGATTCGCGTTCAAGGCGGT
Source organism: Kineosphaera limosa NBRC 100340 (assembly GCF_000298215.1). Taxonomy (GTDB): domain Bacteria; phylum Actinomycetota; class Actinomycetes; order Actinomycetales; family Dermatophilaceae; genus Kineosphaera; species Kineosphaera limosa. The sequence goes on from NZ_BAHD01000032.1 coordinate 33,227, forward strand.
GTCCGAGGGGCTGCCGGCAACGCATCCCGCCACACTGCCGGTCCAACCCACCGGGGTGTTTACCAGCGGCAGCAACTCGTCGTAGAACATGGTCTGCGCGGTCTCGCGGTCCATCTGAGCCTGTGGAGCCGACTGCCCCGAAGCGAGCGCAGCGGCGCCCGCCGCGACACCTCCGGCCACCGGTGCCGGGCCAGGCGGCTCGACCCTCGGTGCGGCGGCCGCCGGGAGCGTCACAACGCACGTCATGGTCACTGCTGCGGCCAGGCGCGCGAACGGGCGCCACGACTTCCCTGTCATCGGTGGTCCTTCCATGGGTCCCCGGAATCGTGAACGGGTGCCCCACTCCGATCGGAGACATATGGCAGCCACCTGAGACAAACCCTGGCTGGCCAGGTCGTGCCCAGTTCGTTCGGCGACCGGCTGGGAGCGAGGCGGCCGGCCATGCCGACTCCGTGCGCAGGTGGTCGCTCGGGCACCGGAACCTTGTCGGTGCTCCGTGTTGGTATGCCCTACAGACGAATTGCGGTACGGGCAGGCCCGCGACGACGGGCGCCCCGATTGAAGGAGGGCAGCATGGTGGTCGGAGTCGACGCGTCCTGTAAGGACGCGGGTGGTGTCAAGGGTCGTCGCTCGGCGGGGCGACGCTCGCAGCGCATAGAACGCGGGCCCAGGCCGCTGGGCGCGACCGCGGAGGTATCGGCGACATCCAGTCAGAGTTCGGCGGCGCAGGGCCGCGTGGTCGAAGTTGTGGAGGCTCTGCCGGAGGAATCGAGTTCAGTCCCCCAGGGGCGGCCGCGCCCCAGTCACCGCGTGAGCTGCCTAGTCGAGGTCGTCAAGGGTGACGACGAGTGGATCCTGCAGCGGCTCTGCGCGTCGAAGGGCTGGATTCACCGAACCATCGAACCCGCGGTCGCCGGCGATGACCAGCATGCCGACCAGTTGTCCCTCGTCCGCATAGACATCCTTGTGGATGACGTGGCCAGGATGCGAGCGCGCGACGTTGCCCACCGGCGGTTGCAGCGAGCCATTGGCGGGGCCGTCGCTGCAACCGTCAGGGAGTCAAAGCTCGCCGAGGTAGACGTTCAGCCGGTCGAGGAGTTCGAGGTCGTGTGGGCCCCGCCAGCCGGGTGGGGGCGCTGGCGCGCGGGGGCCTGGAACGCCGTGATCCGCTGTGGGGGCCTGCGGGTGCAGCGGCATCTCGCGTTGCCGCCCGGCAGTTCCATGGCTGACGCCGACAGCGCCCTGAGGGGCTCGCCGCTGAACGCCCCGGATTTCCCGGCGACCCGTCAGCGTGCCTATCAACCCGTCGGCCAACGGGTCTTCGAGCGTCCAAGATTGCCGGAGGAGCGGATTCGAGCGGCGCTGCCCAACGCGTTGCGCATCGTAATTTCCGTGATTCTGATGGGGCTCGGGTTTCTTGTGGGCCTGTTTCACGGCGACCGTGCGGCTGGGTGGTTCCTCGCCGCTGGCGTGGTGGTGGTACTTGCCGCGTCCCGGAATCTTGGATCGATCGGAACGGCCAATCGAGACTGGTCAAGTAGGCGGCGCTGGCTGTACGGTCTACTCCTTGCTGTGCTGTTGGCCTGCCTCGGTTGGATGCTGGCGTCCTTCAATGTGAACCCCTCGGCGATGCCGGGCGCCATCATGTTGGCGCTCTTCTGCTTGGTGGCGGCCGGAATTGCCCATCTGCGTTCTTCCTGGGTTGGACGTCATGCGTGGCCGATGCTGGGGTTGACCCTTCCGTCCGTGGCCGTCCTCGCCTATGTCAGTGACGCCGGCTGGGATCTCTACACACGCTATGGATTCGGCGTTCCGTCAGGGGTCGTGGAACGCGGGCCAGCGGCGAACTTCATGATGGCTTCCGGGTTCACTCTTCTGGCGCTTTTTTCGATTGTTTTGTTTCTAGGTGCAGCCGGTTGGCTTGAGCACTTCTTTCCGGAGCGTCGCGACAATGTGCTCTTCTTGGTGATGCTTGGCCTGCTGGTCACGGCTGCCATGATGGAGATGCTGAACTATCAAGTGAAGTCCATTTCTGATTCGGTGGCGTCTACCCGGTCGGCAGCCCAGGCGGGCCAGCAGCCGGAGGAGTTCCGCGGCCTTAGGGGTTCCCTGGTGTGTGCGCGGCCCGTTGTGCCGGAGCCCGCGGTGCTCAATGCCAAGTCACCCGCGGACGCCAGCGGCGAGCCCGGCTCCTCTTTGGATCGCCCCTTGCTGACCTTGCCCACGACCGACGGTCTGGTCTGGTTGACGGACCCCCACGGGCTTGAGCACGGCGTCCAGCCGGTCGCCATGACCGTGCCTCGCGACCAAATCTCTACGCAATTCGCTTCCGGCGGCGCGTGTGCTCGGCATTGAGACGGCGCCTGAGGCCGCCACGGGACTCCACGAAACGCTGGTCGGCCCCACGGTCGCCAGTGGCAACGGAAGATCGGCATGGCGCACGCAGCAGCCGATCCCGGACCAGGTCTGCCCCGCAATGATCAGCGCGTCCTTGGGTGTTCGCACGGGATTCTGGGCTAGTCCGGGCTCTGTCCTGGGCCCGCTGGTCCCTTGGGTAGCCACCGCACCCGCGCGGGGCGGCAATCGGATGTGAATTTCCAAAGAAGACAGGGGGCTTCGCCCCGCCTGCCGATGGGGACACATGCGCATCAAACCCCTCGCCGCAGCCGTCGTCGGCGCCCTCGTCGCCCTTGGTGTCACCGCACCCCAGCAGGCGCGGGCCGACGACTACTACTACGACGAGACCTTCGAGGTCGTAGCTGCGGCGGCGTCCCCTTCTGCTGTCTCCGTCAGGGAGCTGGGCACCGCGCCTGTCACGATCACGTTGACGACGCGGACCCGCGAGCACGAGCAGGACCAGTCCGGGACAGTGATGACCCTGTCGGAGTCGATGTACACCCCAGGGCCGGCCGACATGTCCGTCACCCTCAAGCTCGTCGGCCAGAAAGGGGCGACGAAGCACTGGCGGGGCGTGGTCAACGTGGGCGGGCCGACGCGAACCGTGCGGTTCAGCGGCGCATACAACTGCGAATTCCTGTGCACCCGCTACCTGACTCCGATCGCTGGGCCCGAGATTCATGTGCGGGGGCGCAACAGCCCTGCCATCACGTTCGAGAAACTGTCGGCAGCCGATCTAGGTAGCCCCACCTACGTCGTCAAGGGGCGCGTCTTGAGCACCTCGAAGCACGCCTACGGTCGTCGACCAACCGTCATCGTGGGCCAAGGCGACGAGTGCTACAACAGCGACCAAGGCGGCACCGCGGTGCGGACGGCGCCCGATGGACGCTTCACGGCCGTTCTGAACAACCGGATCACCAACTCGATGTTGGGCGCCCCGATGCGGTCGGGGCAGTGCGCCAAGGTCCTGTCCGACGCGAAAGACATCAGGAATCGCCGGACCTTCCTCGCCTTCGCGTCGACCACCGTGCCATGGACGATGACCCTCCCCGTGCAGGCACCAAAGACCGTCAAGAGTGGCAGCACAGCCCGTGTCGATTCAGCGGCTGCGCCGTTGGGGCCGCTGGCCAAGATCACGCTCGAACGCCTCCACGGCCGCAGCGCCTGGCGCCCGATCTCCGAAGGTCACGTCCGAACCAACGGCCGAGTCAGCACCTACATCAAGGCCGACGCACTGGGCCGCCACGTCTACCGACTCCGGTCCGACGACTCGAAAGCGATCTCCAAGCCCTTCGTCGTGACCACCGTCCGATGACCTGACCGCCCCGAGGGGCCATTCCTGCGATCGGCGAGGCAACCTGCGAGCTCAACAAGCGGTCGCCCTGCACGCACGATCCAGTCGCCCTCTCTGCCCCTGGCGAGCCAGGGCAGCTCAGGCAGCGTCCCGGAGGCAATGCGGGCAAACCACTCCGGCTGCCCGGTCTCGTTGTCCTTCGCGAAGGGCGACCACATCGGAGAACTGCCGACGTAAGCGCTGGGGTGTTTTGGTGACCGCGCGCCATGTCGGCCGCAGCACCAGCCAGTCGGCGGCGATCAGTCCGGTGTAGCGGTCGCAGTCTGCAGCGAAGGCGCTGCGCGTGGCATGCCAGGCGTAACTGTCGCCCTCGATGACGATCCGCAGTGCCACGTCCGCAAAGATCGAGCTGGTGACCAGTGTCGTCCACAACGATCTGCACCTGCGGTTCGACCGACAACCTCGGCACCTCGAGTGCCAACGCGCGGATCGCCGACTCAAACGGATTCGCCGCCCGCCCGTCGGCTGCCTCGATGACGCGCCGCACCCGACCGCGAAACTGGCGGGCGACCGAGTCCACGCCCTCGAGCAGTTGCGAGCGCGCGACCAGGGCCGGCGCGTCCCCGTCCGGTCGCAGCGCCGAGTCGGCGGCGGCCAACGCCTCGGCGAACGGCAGATCAGCGGCGCAGTCCAACACGGTGCGCAGCGGTGCCGTCACGCCCTCGCGACGCTCGTCCTCGGTGAGGCTCCGGCGCCGCAGGATCGCGCCCCCGGCACGCTGGGGCAACTCGCGGCCCCGCGGCACGATGACCTCAGGCACCGTTGGCTCGACCAGCACGGGCAGCCCGTAGTGCTCGGCCGCGCTGCGATGCGACCGGGTGGCGACCAGCAACTGTGCCTTTTGGCGGTGGAGCGCTGCACGTTCGCTTCGCCGGGCGGCGAGCACCTGCGGGTCGAAGGCTGTCTGATCGAGCGGGGCAGGAGAAGCCACTGCGTCGCCGTCGGGTAGCGCGTAGCGACCCCGGTGGCGACGCACGATGACCCCCGCCTGCTGCGCCTTGCGGACCGTCCGCCAATCGGTGGCGGCTACCAGTTCGCAGTACTCGGCGATGCCGCCCGAAGCGACGAGGTAGGCATGAAGCGCTGCCACGCCGGGATCGTCGGTGCGGTCGGGGGCCGGGATGGGCGTTAGGGACATGCCGCGATTCTGGCGACAGCGCCGCCGGTCCCGCAGAGGCCATCCACAGCCCTGTGGATAACCTTGATCGATCGGGCGGCGCCGATCCTGCGGCGGGTTGCGTCGCTCGGTGCCGACACTGTGGCAAACGGAGTACGTCATCGGCAGGTCACAAATCCGTCAGCCTCGTGACCTGGGGTGTTCACGCCCTGGCCGTGGCGCCTCTCGAATGACGTACTCCGTTCGCCCCCGGCGCACGCAGGGCCAACTCTGAGGCACTGACCGCACCCGAGCGCCCCACGCCGACAGTGCCGGGACGTGCGCCCTGCCCTGCGCTGTCGGGCCCCTTCGGCCTGCCGCCTGCAGTCGAGCGCGGTTGCGGCACCTACACTTTCGTGAAGGTCAGCTCGCGCGGTGAAGGAGGGTCCGTGGTCACGGTCTCGCTGATCACGCCGGTGTTCAACGAGCAGCGGTACCTGCCCGCGATGCTCGACAGTGTGCGCGCCCAGACGCACTCCGACTGGGAGCTGCTGCTTGTCGACGATGGGTCGACCGACGACACCCCCACCCTCGTCGCCGCCGCTGCCGCCGACGATCCGCGGATCCGGGTCGTCTCCAGTGGCACCAAGCTCGGCAAGGTCGCCGCGTTCAACGCCGCATACGCCGCCGCCCGCGGCGACATCGTGTGTCACGTCGGTGGCGACGACGAGCTCGTGCCGGCCGCGCTGCGATTGCGGGTCGACGCCCTCGGCCCGCACGTGGGGGAGCGGGCCGTCGCGTTCTTCAAGATCCTCATCGTCGACGAGGCCCGCGGCACCGAAACCGTGCATCCACGTGGGGCGGGCGGCAACATGTCCGGGCCCAGCATCACGATGACCCGGCCGCTGGCAGACCTTGTCTTTCCCGTGCCACCCGAGCTGCCGTCCGAGGACATCTGGATGGGTAACCTCGCCGCCGCACTCGCCGACCGGCGCATCGATTCCACCGACGTCGTCATCCGGTACCGCGTGCACGCCGGCAACTCCAACCCCCGCGCCAAGTCCTTCGCGCAGATGAGCGAGGCCATGCATGTGCGCTCCCGGGCCTTTCCGCGGATGCTCGCCGAGCCCCGGTTCGACCTGCCGGCCACGGCGCGGGCGCAGTTCGAGCAGCAGTGGCGGGCCGAACAGCTGCGACGCGACGGGCGAGTGCTCGCGCTGCTGACCGACCGGCAGCTGCCCCTCGTCGAGCGGCTGGCGTACGCCTCGATGGCCAACCCGCCCCTGTGGTTCGCGCGGCAGAAGTTGGCGCACCGCGCCGGTGGGTGGCGCGGCCGATGAGTCGGCGCGTCGTTGTCGTCACCGGGCTCTACCCCACGTCGGCCCACCCGCAGCGAGGAATGTTCGTGCGCGACCAGGTCGATGCGCTGCGGGCGGCCGGCTATCAGGTGCAGGTCGCGCACCGCGAGATGCCGGGGCTGCGGGCAGTCGCGCGGCGGCTCGGGGTCGGGGCGCGCGCTCGGGCCGGCGGGCCTCCTGCTGGCGCTGGACCTGCCGACCCGGGTTCCGGTTCAGCAGCACAGCCTGGGGTTCCGTCGCAGACGGGAGGCTCAGCGCAGACGGGGGAGTCGGCTCGGGCGGCAGATGCAGCGGAGCCCGGGGCCTGGGCTGACGCGGGGGGCTCCGCCCAGGTGGGGCGGGCGGCGCAGGCTGGCAGTTCGGTGCTGCTGGGTGCAGCCGGGCCCGGGCGGCCCACGCCCAGCACCGCGCAGCAGGTGCTGCGAGTCGGGGCGCGTTTCGCGCGCGAGGTGCACGACACCCTCGGACTGGCGGCCGCGGTGATGCTGCTGCAACGCGACCTGCGCGACCTCGAGCGCGAGCACGGGCGACCCGACGTGCTGCACGCCCACAACGCCTTTCCCGCCGGGGTGGCCGCCGTGCGGTACGGGCGGGCGCGCGGCATTCCCGTCGTCATCACCGAACACTCCTCGGCGTTCTTGCGGGCGCAGCATGGCACGGCCGAACTGCGGCGGGCGGCTGCGACGTATGCCGCGGCCGACGCTGTCGTGGCCGTGAGTGAGTTGCAGGCCCGCTCCCTGCCCGGCGTCGGGTCGGGCGTGCACGTCATTCCGAATGTGGTGCCGGTCGACGACTTCGCCCTCCGCTCGCCCACGGCGGCTGCGGCGGGATCGGTCATCAGCATCGGCACCTTGCTGCCGCACAAGGGCATGCCGCAGGTCATCCGTGCCTACGCCGCCTTGCCCGCGGCGGTGCGGGCCGCGCACGCACTGTGCCTCGTCGGCGCCGGCCCCTCCCGCCCCGGCCTCGAAGACCTAGCCCGCGACCTCGAAGTCGACGTGCGGTTCACCGGCCACCTCGACCGCCCCGCCGTGGCCCGCGAGCTGCAGCAGGCCGCCGTTCTCATCTCCGGGAGCCCAGTGGAGACCTTCGGAGTGACCCTCGTCGAGGGCCTCGCCGCCGGAGTGCCGTTCGTCGCGCCCCGCAGCGGCGGCCCCCAGAGCATCTGGACCCCCGGCGCGGGGGTGCTCGCCGACGGCCCCGACGAGGCCGCGCTCAGCAGGGCGCTCACCGCAGCCTTGGCGCTCGAGGCATCCCCCGCCGCCGACCAGGCACGGCGAACCAGCGCCGTAGCGCGCTATGGGCCCGCCGCGGTCGCCGCCGAACTCGATGCGCTCTACGACGAAGTGCTCACCCGCCGCGCCCGCTGACGTTGGGCGGGCACCTGGCCTGTGCTCCTGGCTGGCGCCTGGGCGCGACTGCTGCGCTCCCTGCCGACCGATGCTGTTGCAACCGCACCCGTGGGCAGGGACAGCAACCGTCGGCGGAAGGGGTGGGTAGGGACGGCAACCGTCGGCAGAAGGGGGTGGGTAGGGGCGCGAACGTCGCTGGTGTCGCGGCGCTAGCGGGCGCCGCGCATCGCGCTGACAAGGTGGCGGGCCGACACGGTGCACGCGGCGAGCAGCACAGCCACCCCGACCGCTCCGACCACAATCACAACCACCGGGTCGGCCGCGCTCCGAGCGACCAGCGACGCGGCGACAGCCAGCACCGCCACCACCAAAGACCCCCACAGTCGGGCGAGGACCCCCACCAGCGAGCCGCCGGCCAGGCGCAGCACCCACATGACGTAGGCGACGCAGATGACGAAACCCGCGATGCCGTACCAGAGCACCCCCAGCAGCGGATCGCCCAGAACGACACCCATCCACAGCCCGACCAGTCGCAGGATCATCTCGACGAGGGCGATGAGCAGAATCTGGCCCATCCGGTTGCGCACCGTCGCGTACGAGCTGAGCGGGGTGGAGACGAAGTTCGCGCCCAGCCACGGCGCGAGCAGCGCCGCGAGCACGCCCGCCTCGAACCAGCGGACGCCGAACACCACAGCGAACAGCTCCGGGCCGAGCACCCCGACCGCCACGAAGACCGGCAACGCCACGAGCACGAGCCCGACCGTCACCGTCTCGATGGCCGACCGAGCGCCCGTCGACTCCCGCTCTAGGCGAGCCATTTTCGGGTAGAGCACGCCGGCGACCGCCGTGCCCAGCAGCGCCGCCGGCGCCGCCAGCACCTGGGTCGCCAGACCGAACTGACCCGCGAACTCCCGACCGAAAAGCCACGCCACGAACGGTGCGACCGCGCCCACCGACACCACCGTCAACAGCGCCGGGAAGGTGTTGAGCAGCGGCATCCGCTGCCACCGCCGCGCCACGATGCGCATCTTCGTGGGCGCGCCTTCCGTCGGTGGCGCCCGGAACCCCATCGAGACCGCCGTGGCGAAGCGACCGGCCGCGTACCCCGCTGTCAGGCCCAACATCGTCAGCCCCGCCAGACCCGCACCGATCTGTGTCACCGCAGTGACACAAGCGCCCCACACCGTCGACGTTCCCACCGCACCGAACCGTCCGCGGCGGCTCTCGAACAGGCGCAGGCTCGTGAACGCGGCGATCGACAAGGCTGTGACCGGCACGAGCCACAGCGCCGCGGCTGCCCCCAGCCCAGCACCCAGGCCGCCACCGAACACCGCGACGGCGACCAGAGCCACCTGAGCGGCGAGGGTCACGCCCACCGCCGACCTCAGACACAGCCGCAGCAACCCGTGCGCCTCCGGCTCATCGGCCGCCAACGGGATCGCCATCTCGTAGCGCATCGTCGCGAACACCGCCAGGATCGAGGCGTAGGCCAGAGCGATCGAGAACGCACCCCGCTCATCGGGGGTGTACAGCCGCGCCAACACCACCTGGCTGCCCAGTAGCACGATCTGCGCGGCCGCGGCCCCCGAGGTCAGGTAGGTGACGTCGCGGGCGAATCCGCCGATCAGCGACCCGTCGCGCAGGCGGGACAACAGGGGCACCCAGCCAGTGTAAGAGGGCTCAGACTCCCTGTCGGACAGCCTCACTCGCGCCCCACCAACGGCGAAGGCCCGCCGCGCGAAATGCGCGACGGGCCCTCGGCGGCGGATCGGTCCAGGAGAAGACCCGAGCCCGATCCGAGCATCGTTGTGCGAGTGGTCAGCAGCCCCGGCTCAGCGGGTAGTCGCCGACGACCGACGAGCCACCCAGGCGGGTGACGGCGGTCAGCGGCAGCTTGTCGAGCTGGGTCTTGACGCTCGCCGGCAGGCACTGCGGCAGGGTCAGCGCCAGCGGGGCCTTGGCCTTGTGCGCGGCCGGGACGCCCGACAGTGCGTCGGGGAAGTTCAGGCCGGTCGCCAGGAAGGCCGTGGTCTGGTCGCCGGGGCGGCCGGTGACGTTCTCGATGACCGCAGCCGAGGTGGCGAACCGGTCGGCACCCGCGTAGCGCGTGATCGTCGCGCTGGGGCGCACGTCGCGGATCTGACGCTCGACCGAGGCGCGCAGCACGTCGGCGCCACCGACGAGCTTGACGTTGGCCGGCTCCAGGCTCTGCAGCGCCGCGACCGTCTCTCCGCTCAGGCCGTTGCCGTCGCTGAGCAGCAGCGGAGCGTTCTCCTTCGCCGCACCCGAACCGGCCGACAGCGCGTCGGGGAAGTTCAGACCCAGGGCCACGTACACCGTGCCCGACTTGGCCCACGTCCCGGAGACCGCAGCGGCCGTCGCGTAGCGGTTCTGACCCTGCAGGCGGGTCACGGGAGCGATCTGCTGCAGCTGACGCTCGACCTCCGGGGAGACGACCGTGGTACCGCCGACGATGCGAATCGACTGCGGCGCCAGGCGACGAACCTCATCTAGAACTGCACTGGAGGCCTGGTTGGGCAGCGTCAACAGCAGCGGGGACTCCTGCCGCGCGGCCGCCGGGCCCGCCGACAGGGCGTCGGGGAAGTTCAGGGCGTTGGCGACGTACACCGTCTCCGTGCGCTGCGGGAAGTACTTCTTCGACGCCTCGATCGCCGTCTCGACACGGCCGTTGCCCGCGACCCGCGTCGACGTCGGCTCGCCGCGCTCGTCGGTGTAGGTGTAGACGAAGTCGTAGGCCGGGTGCAGCCCGGGGAACGCGCGACCGGCCGCAGCGCGGGCCGTCACCGTCACCCGGCCGCCCTCACCGTGGGTGACCGGCACGGTCTTGACCGTCGCGTTGTCGGTCCACGGAACCTCGGTGCCGTTGACGAACCAGGTGACGTTCTCCACGCGGGTCAGGCGCACGGCGTCGTTGGTCTTGCCCGGCTCGTCGATGACGACCGGGGCCGTGGGGGTCGGCAGCAGGGCCGGGACCGTCGCCGCAGAGGTGAGGCGGAACGTCTGGCTCCACGTCGTCGAGCCGCCCTCGAAGACGTGGCCATCGGCCGCGGTGGCGGTCACGCGGTAGTCGGTGGACGGGTCGCCGGGGGTGACGCGCACCTCTTGGGTGTTGACGCCCTCGGGGAAGGTCACGGCCGCGCCGCCGTCGATGGTCCAGGTGACGTTGGGGACGCGCGTCAGGGTGATGGCGTCGTTGGCCGTGCCGGCGCCGTCGGTGGCGCTCGGCTGGGCGGCCTGCGGGATGGAGACGATCGAGCGGACCGTGACGGCCTGGGCCAACACCGTGTTGTCGTTGCCGTCGAGGAGCTTCAGCTCGTACGCGCCGCCGGCCGCCTCGGTGAGCGTGCAGCTCAGGGTCGTCGCGCTCACCGGGGCTGCGCCGCGGCACGTGTTGGACTCGGCGCGGTCGGCCTTGTCGCCCGCGGTCGTGCCGGTCAGGGCCAGGCGGTAGGTGTTGTTGGCGGTCAGACCCGTGAACGAGGCCGTGAACGCCGAGCCCGCGACCGGTGCCGTCGGGTTCAACGTGATCGCGGGCGCAGCGTTGGCGCTCATCGCCGGGGCGACGAGGCCCGCCGCGGCGAGTGCGATCGTGGCGGTGGCGGTGGTCAAACGACGGGTGGACGAGACAGGCATGTAGCCCCCTTGTTCGGGTCCGTTCTCGGGCGCGGGACAGCGCCCCGGCGCAACGGACGTGGTTGATGTGAGGCCGCCCCCGAGGCCTCCAGATGGGCGTCCGGTCTCAGCGGACACCCTCATACGAGTATTGACCGGCTTGTCAGAGACGTCAATTGGTACTGATGTTCAAGACGGCCGTCCGGGTTTGGGTGCGCTGGGGCGCCTGCTGCGCAGCCACCAGACGGCTGCGGTGGCCGAGCCCGCCATGAGGTACCAGAAGGGTGAGCGCACCGGAGAGCTCGTGATCGATCCGAAGACCGCGAACCCCGTAAGCCAGACGAAGATGGCGAACCGTGCACCCACCGCATCCAGTCCGCGTGGACGGCCCGCTTGAAGCCCGGGTGTTCGAAGGTTGCGCCGCGGCAGCAGGTGCCATGCCAGGGCGACAAGCCACAGTGCGAGCGGCACGAAAACGACCAGCCCGTACTCGGTGAGAATCTCCAGGAAACCGTTGTGCATCGGGATGATTCGCTCGAACCCGCGCTCGCTGAGCAGCGGCTCGAAGCGTGCGCCGCCGATCCCGATCCACGGCTGCTCGCGCCACATCTCCAACCCCTGCCGGGCCAACGCGAGGCGCAGGTCATCGGCGGCCACGGTCTCCTCCTCGGCGGGTAGCAAGAACGCCGCCAACGGATTGACTCGGGCCACGGCGGGGATGGTGAGCGAGGCCAGCAGGGCGAGGATGCCTCCGGCTGCGACAGTCAGGGCGCGGCGGCCGTGCCGTGGAGCCGGCAGGACTGCGCGGCGGTGCAACTCGAGGACCGTCGCCGCGACGGTGAGGAGCAGTGCGGCGGCGACGGCTGCGCGGCTCAACGTGGCGAGCATCACGACGAGGGTGGCCACCGCCAGGGCCGCCAAGGCCAGCCGAGAGACGCGGTTGATCCGCTCGGTGAGTCGCAGCAGCGTCAATCCGTAGACGACGACGAGTACCCCGGCGAAATTGTTCGGATTGCCGAAGGTCGCGGCCGGTGACCACGGCGGGGGAGCCCACGGGCCGGGGAAGAGGTGGTCGTGAGTGACGATCTCCCACAGGCCGATCGGCACTGACATTGCGCCGAGGAGCAGCCAGATGCGGCGGTGCATCTCGACGCCCGGGCGGCGTCCCTGCGCCAAGACCACAGCGCTGAGGGTGATCATTCCGCACGACAGCAACGCCAACGCCTCTGCGCGCACCAAACGCAGCTCCGGTGCCCACGCCGACCACGTCGGCCACATCAGCGCCCAGGCCAGCCACGGGAGTGCCGCGACCGCGACAATGCCCGCGCCGCGCCACCGTGCGCCGGGTAGCCGGAGCACACCCACCGCCGCGAAGATGCCGTACACCGTGAACGTCACCGCAATGCCCGTGTGGAGCGAGAACACCGGCAGCCAGAAGAGGTAGCCCACCAGCGCCGCCATCGCCACCGTCGCGCACCGGTCCGCTGTTGTTGAGGCCGTTGCACGGGCGACCCGGTTGGCGGCGCGGCGGATGACGGAGGGGCCCTTCGCGTTGGCCGCGGGTGCCGCGATCGGGGACTCGTCGGCGGGGGGCTCGTCGGCGGGGGGCTCGTCAGCGGGGGACTCATGCCCGGGGGGCTCGTCACCGGGGGGCGCTCCGGTGGTGGACTCCCCGGTGGTGGCCTCGGTGGTGGCCTCTGGCGGCGGCGTGACATCCTCTACCGCTTCGCTCGCCTCGATTCCGACCCCCGCGCTCATCGTCTCCCCACTCGTGCTTGTCGGAGTCGTTGAGACACCGGTCTGGATGCCCTGCGGTTCCCTCAGGGTCGCTGGCGCGGGGCGGCCCGCGCAACTCGAACGCATGTCCTGAACGATGGTTCGAATTGAACTTTCCGTCGAGCCGAATAGCCTTGATTCACAAGGGCTTTGTGGGGTGCGGGGGGGCGAGGCCGGTCGATCGTCGATGAGGATCACGCCGATGAAGACGTTGGAAGCCGTCGCAGCTGCTCACTGTCTGTGGTGGCTGTGGTGATAGCGGCGCAGCGATTCACCTCCGCACGGCGATTCGCCCGGAGTGGCGCCGCGATGTTGGGCGCCGTCGTGTTGGTTCTGGCCGGGGCCACAGCGACATCCGGCGACACGCTCGCGACTGAGGCGGCGCCCCCCGCATCCGGTGCCCTGCCTAGCGGCGCGACGCACGTGGCGACTGCCGACGTCAACCGGCCCACGCCGGTGCGCCTCAGCGGGGACACCCGGTACGACACTGCCGCCGCCGTTGTGCGGTGGCGCGCCAACGGGGAGATCCCCGCTGGGCCGAAGCTGCGACTGGTCTCCGGTGCGACGCCGTTGCTGGCCGTCGCCCTCGGTGGCGACGCGACACCCACCCTGTTCGTGCCGCCCTCGGGGCCGGTGCCCGCCTCCGTGCGAGCCGCCTATCAGCACGTCAACCCGTTGACCGTCGAAGTGGTCGGGGGCCTCTCCGATGCCCAGGTGCGGGCTGTGGTCGGTGCCAAACGGGTCACCAGGGTGCCCGGCGACCCGATCTCGCTGTCGTGGCGTCGCGCCTTGAATGCGGCCAACCAAGGCAGCGACGACCAGATTTCGCAAATGCCGGACACGCTGTTCACGCCCGCGAGGGTGCTCGCCGAGGCGGCTGCAGCGGCGCAGCTGCGCGACGCCTACACCGTCATCACGCCGCAACGGGGCCCGCTGCCACCACACGGTGACGCCGGCACGTTCCACTACCCCGAACCGGCCTTCTGGGAGCCCGTCGCCGTCGTCGGCGGCGCCTCGGCCATCCCGGAGGCCCAACGCAAGGCACTGCTGCGCGGTCAGCACGAACTGGAACGGGCAGAGTTCGTCGACGTCGCCGGCGCCGACCGCTACGCGACGTCGGCGCTCCTGGCCCGCCGCGCCTACCCCGTCGGGGCCCGCACCGTCTACCTGGCCAGCGGCATCGGGGGAGTGGACGCCGCAGCCGCGCTCTCCCTCACCGATGGGCCGCTGTTTCTCGTGCCGCCGTGCGGGCCACTGCCGGCGACCGTGCGCGACGGGGTGCGGGATGCGCGCCCCGAGCGGGTCGTCGCCATCGGTGACTCCGGGGTGTTGTGCGACGAACTGCTGCAGGAGGCGGTCAACTCCACCGTCGCGCGGGAGAACCTCAAAGCCACGAGCATGGGAGCCGGATGCCTCATCGATGAGGCCGGCGCAGTGCACTGCATCGGCCGCGCGCCGCAACGGGTGGCGGACCAGCCCGAGCCGGCCACGGCCGTCGCCACCGGGCTCGGCTGGGCGATGTGCATCATCACGCGCAGCGCCCAGCTGTCGTGCAGCCGGGCGACTGGACAAGGTGACCGCACGGAATTTACAACCGTCGCCGGCCCGCCCTCCGGCGTCGCCGAGTACGCCGCGCTCAGTGGTGACGCCGCCTGCGCCCGCGGCACCGACGGGAGCATCTGGTGCCACCACCGCATCGACCACGGCCCCCCGGACTATAGCTACGACCCGACACCACTGACTCCCGTCGCCGGGTTGCCGAAAGCCCGCGCCCTGGTCGCCCGCAACATGGCAGCTTGCATCCTGGGCACCGACCGCAGTGTGTGGTGCTGGGGTGACAACACGCCCGCCGTCGTTGGTCAGCCCGTCGTGCCCCGGCCCACGCGCATCGACCTGGGTGCCGGCTTCGTGCCCGAGTCGATCGCGATCCGCGACTGGCTGCTCGTGCGTTCGACCGAGGGGGTCGTGCGCGCGTACAAGTATCCGAACGCGCCGGTCGCCGGTGCCGCGCCCCGACTGCCGCTCCGCGCGCGGGCGCTGCTGTCCAACACCAACTGCTACTTCGCCGAACCCGACGCTCGACTGATCTGCCCGCTCGACAGCGACACCAACCGCAACCTGGTCGACATCAAGTACGGCGACCGCGCCGCGGACATCTCCGACAACTACTCCGGCGCCAAGAGCTGCGTGGTGCGTGCCGACGGCTCCGTCGCCTGCCGCTCGATGTGGGAAGGCGGCCTGGTGACAGAACTCGGGGACGGCCTCATGGCACCCCGCTACCGCGAAGCCGAGGTGCTGGGCTTCTCCCGAAGCCGCCCCTGAGCGGCAGCCATCCGCCCCTGACGACGGACGGCCGCTCGCGACGCTGCCGCACCTTCTGAGCCGTTGCCTGCAACAGTGCTCAAGGCGCGTTCGGGGTGGCCGATCCCGGTCTCTGGGGTGCGAACCGTCGGCCCCGAAAAGGGGAGACTCCGATGCGTCGAACTGGACAACCCCGGCGCCCGAGTGTGGGTCCAGGACATCGAAGACGGGTCGTGGACGACCGAGTCCGTGCGATACGCCAACTTGGAGCGTCTGGCCACGCGGGGGCATATGTTGCGTATGCCGCACTCGCGGTCACTCGGGGATGGCCTCTATGAGTTGCGGTTCACGTGCGAGAGCGTCAGTAGGCGCATCACGTACAGCTTCGACGCCGACCGGAGTGCGGTCACCCTGACAACGTTTCGTAAGCAGCGTCAGAACGAGCGGGCGGAAGTCTTGCGGGCACGGCGCGCGCAAGCCGCCCGCCGTGACGGCGGTAGGGCCAAGAAGGAGGGCAAGGGCAGATGAGCACTTCCGCTACGACCCCGTGGGAAGACGCCAGAGGCCAGGCGTTGGCCGCGATGACCGCTGCGGAGCGCAGCGAGTACGACGCTGCCGCAGTTGAGGCCGAGGCTCGGCTGCTTCTGGCCGAGCTCGTGTACAGCGCGCGTGCGGCCGCCGGTATCTCCCAGAGCGAACTCGCTCGCAGGGCAGGAACCCGGCAGGGCGTGATCTCCGCCATCGAGAACGGGGCGCAGGCTCCCGGGGGTGTCATGTTGGCGCGGATCGCCCATGCCCTCGGTGGGACGTTGAGCATCCACCCTGCCGCCTGAGAACACTGGGCTCTGCTCCGGCCGGGGTTGGTCGATGTGGGGACGCGGGTGTCGGTGGCGCCCTCACCGACGGGCCGGTTCTGCTCGTGCCACCTGCTGTCGTGGGCGTCAGCGCGCGCAACTCGACCTCGACGCCTACCTCGTGACCTCGACGCGATGAGTGACCGGGACACAGTTCGATTGGCCGATACCCCTCAGCCCTGAGCAATCGCTGGCCGTTCTCCACGGACGACAGCCGTGTCGGGTGTGACTGCTCAGGTTGCGCCCAGGTGCGTCGATCCCTTGGACGTCGGACGCGCGACCCAATCGACCAGGACGGTCCAGGCGTGCGCGACACCATGGATCGGGGATGTCATGCACGGACGCAGAGGAGCGCTGCTCGTGGCCAGCGCATTGCTGGTGGCTCTCGGCGCGACGGGGACCGCGGCCGTTGCTGCGCCCGACCCGAACTCGCGGACGCTGGTCGCGGCCGCCGCGCCCGTCTCCACCGCGCCCGTCTCCACCGCGCCAATCTCGACCGCGCGGGTCGCCGTTCGGGCCTCGGTGAACCCCGCCATCGTCGGGGAACGGGTCACCTACCGTGCCTCCCTGGGGACGAAGGGAGTTCGCCCCGTCACCCTGCAAGTCCAGCGCTCCGGCGGGTGGCGCGACGTGCTCTCCGGGCGTTCCACCGCCTCCGGCGCAGTCGCTTTGACCCCGCGCCCCGCCACAACGGCAGGCGAGTCCACCTACCGGATCATCGCGCCGGCCACGCGAGCCAACGGCACGGCGCTGCGCGCACTGACCACGGCCGACATCAAGCAGCGCGTCGTGGGCCAGAGCGTGCGCGTGACCCTCGCCTCGGGCGTCGCCGTCGGTGAATCA
Source organism: Kineosphaera limosa NBRC 100340 (assembly GCF_000298215.1). Classification (GTDB taxonomy): domain Bacteria; phylum Actinomycetota; class Actinomycetes; order Actinomycetales; family Dermatophilaceae; genus Kineosphaera; species Kineosphaera limosa. The sequence goes on from NZ_BAHD01000032.1 coordinate 50,191, forward strand.
GGCGCGGTGACCGTGCAGGCCACACCAGCTCGCCCCGGGCGGGAGGTGACGTTGCGAGAACAGCGACCCAGCGCTGGGGGCGGCGTGAGCTGGGCCGTCGTCGCCACGAGCCAACAGGACCGCAGCGGTCGCGCCCTCTTCACTGTGAAGCGGCCGGCTGCTCAGCAGTTGCGCGGCTACGTGTCCGCCTCCGGCGGGGCGCCGCTCGTCGCCAGTGCAGCCGTCTCGTGGCCGCTACCCGGCGCCCTGGCCCGCGTGGATGTCGCACGCACGCCCGACGCGACGGTCTACGACTGGGTCAACTGGGCGTCGCCGGACGACGTCTTCTACACCACAGATCGCTCGGGCAACCTTGTCGTCGTCGCCCGCACACCCAAGGGCGACGCCCTGAGGATCGACACTTTCGACCCGCGCACCTACGCGAAGGTGGGGGCATCTCGGTCCATCTCGCTGTCCGGATGGTCGGAGTGGGGCGGCTTCTACGCCGGTCCGGACGGTCACTTCTACGTCCTCGTCGGGCAGCTCAACGAAGCGCAGAACGACGCGATCGACGTCGCCGCTGTGCGTCGCTACGACCCGCAGTGGTCGCTCGTCGGGACCGCGACCATCAAGGGCGGAGCTACCCAGCTGTTCAAGGGGCTGTGGGAGCCTTTCGGTGCGTCCGCAGCGCACATGGCCCTCGTCGGCGATCGTCTCGTCGTGCACATGGGGCGCGGCATGTACCGCACGAACGACGGGCTCCGCCACCAGTCGAACTTCACTTTCGAGGTGCACGTGCCGACCATGGCCGCCACCACCTTCGACGACGCTGCCGGCAGCATCTGGAAAAGCCCGTACGTCAGCCATTCCTTCCAAACTCTCGTGACGACCTTCGAATCGAGCCTCGTGCTGCTCGACCACGGCGACGCCTACCCGCGGGCCCTGCGGATGCACGTGTTCAAGGGCTACCCGAGCTCCCGCGATTTCACCGCGTTCGACGTCATGTCGTTCAACGGTGCGGCCGGCGACAACGCCACGGGCACAGCCATCACCGGGCTCGTCAGCGGGCCGCAGGGAGTGCTCGTCGTCGGCAACACCGTGCGGCACGACGACGCCCCACGAGGCACGTTCCATCGCGACGAGCGTCGAAACGCTTTCTTGCTGTGGGTCAATCCGCACACCCAGAACCAGCGCATGCAACCGTTGACGCAGTTCTCACCCGCGGGCGCCGACATCGTCGGTCACCCCCGCATCGCCGCCGTCGCTCAAGACCGGTGGGCAGTGATCTTCAACGTGGAACGCTCCGGGGCGCACCGCACCGAGTATCGGCTTGTCGACTCCGCCGGGCAGGTGCACGCCAGTGCCAGCTTCGCCGCACTCTACTTTCCGGCCGGCAGTGAGCCCTTACGGCTGGGATCAAAAATTGTGTGGGTCGGTGGCGATCCGAAGAGTGACACCGGCGAAGCGCATCTCTTCGGCATCGACATCACTGACCCCGCGCGGCCATCCATCAGATAGTTCACGAAGCACTCGGTTCATTTCGGCTGGATGGAGAACAATCTTTCGCCATCCAGCGCTGTTGAAAGGGATAAGGGAATGTCAGAGACGGCCAGCACCTCGCGAACGACAAGGCGCCGATTCGATGCTCGAGCAAGCCTCGCCATGCTCGCGGTGATCCTCGGGGCCGCCATTGCGCCGAACGCAGCCCACGCGTCGAGCGGGATGCCCTCGAGTGTGCCCGGAGACTCCGCCATCACCTCGACTCACGTGTCACAGGCCCCTCGGTCGATCAATCCGAACGGCCCGGTGAGCAAGACCGCGGACCTGAACGGCGACGGCCGCAGGGACACCGCAACGGTCTCCCTGGTCACGATCAGGGACACGCATCAGACATTCCGCCTTACTGTCACGACTGCGCGCCGTCAGGCGGCGACCACGACCTTCACGGTTCCCTGCATGTGCGACTCGTCCGGTGACCGTCGGACGCCCCGTGACGTGCACCTGGGATTCGCTCGCGTCGATGGCGTTCCCGGCGACGAGATCTTCGTAGACCTCAGCTCCGAGCCGTTTGACGCCTGGGAGTATGCGACCTACACGTTGCGCAACGGCAAGCTGCAGCGCCTCCCAGCGCCTGGCTCTGGACGGTCCGGTCTCTGGGGTAAGGCCTACCCCTTGATGGGGATCGATGGGTACACGTTCTCGAAGGCTGGTCGAAGTCCGCAGGTGGTACGTCACGAATTGCGACCGGTGCGAGGATTCAGTCACTTTAGTGGCACCAGCACGACGTACACGTGGTCTCGAGGTGACTGGGTTAAGGGTGGAGTGAAGCGGGTGGAGCCGATCACTGCCAAGGCGGCGGAAAACACCTACTTCGGGTTCAAGGGAATTGCTTTTCGCTGATCCTGTGAACGGCCGTTGGTCAACCCCAATTGCATCCGCCAGATTGTTCAGGGAGCGCCTATGCGCGTCGATGGTGCGGGTGTCGGCCACGGTCAGCCGGACCGGTCGACGCGAGGCGGCTTGTTCTCGGCCGCGTAAGGGGGGCACATGGCACGCGGCTTTGGCAGGGGGCGTCGGGCGATCGTCGGTGCCGGGGTGGCCGCCATCTTGGCGTTGACGGCCTGCGGGAGTGGCGAGGGTCAGGAAGCGGGCGGCGCCGGCAGCCCGCGGGTGCCGGCGCCCGCGGCACCAGTGGCCGCATCTCCCACACCAACCTGTGCGAAAACCAGCGCCAAGGAGGCGCTGGCCGCCGCCATGCCGAAGGTGCCGACGGTCGAGGGCGACCGCGAGTGGGACTGGGACCCGGAAAACGCCTTCACCGACGACTACGATCCCTGCGCCACGCTCTCGTGGATCCCGGTCGGCATCGTCGGGCCGACCGGCTCCTCTCCCTATCACGTGCTGCTCTTTCACCGCGGCGCGTTCGTCGGCACCGCCACCAAGACCTCGCAGGCGTTCTCCCCGGCGACGGAGCGAATCTCCGACTCCGCCCTCACCATCACCTACATGTTTCCGCGCGGCGGTGAGGCGAACGCCGGCGCGTCCGGAAAGGCCACCTCGACCTTCACCTGGGACGACGCGAAGCAGCAGGTCGTGCGCACCGGCGAACTGCCGCCCGGCGAGGACTCTGCGGCACCGGTCGGCGAAGCCGGTGACGCCACGCCCTCGAAGGGCGTGCCCGCCGACTCCACCCCGATCACCACGATCCGCCCCGCGGGGCAATACGGGTCGGAGACCGCGGTCATCGTCTCGCCCTCGGGCAACATCGGCTGCGACTTCTCCGCCGACAGCGGCGGCTGCGGAGTGAAGTCCTACGTCGAGGTCGACGACGGCAGCCCGTTTGGGCCGCCATGGTGGTTCGGGCTGGACGGTTCGTCCAAGCCCGAGATCGGAGCCCGTGGCGACGCCCCGTACTTCAGCGACCGCAGCTTTCCCGCCCAAGTCGTCGCCTACGGGCAGACCGTGCACTACCGCAACTACGTCTGCCACTCCGCGCAAGACGGCATGACGTGCTGGAACGCCGACACCGGCCACGGTGTGCGCATGGCCCGCAGTGGATACCGGACCTTCTGATCCCTTCAACGGCTCCGCCGACACCTACCTGCCTGCCGAGCAATGGGCCCGCGGCCAGACCCCCCTGCGTCGGCTACCTCGACCGCTACCGGCGCCCCACCGCCTCCTGCAGCCTCATCGAGGCCACCCAGCAGTCGCGGCTGAGTCGCGACGAAGACCCACGACGACGAAGGCGGCGCGCACGAAGAGTCCGTGCGCGCCGCCTTGCCGATGCTGGTCGTCAGCGGGCGTACAACAGCACCCGGGCGTCGACGCCGCCCGAACAGATCACCGTGCTGTCCGACTGGGCGTTGCACGCCATGCGGTACGTCTTGCCGGTGACCGAGCTGTAGACGTTCGACAGCGCGATCGAACCGCCGCTCGCGCCGCTGGCCGCATACGCGTCGGCAACCGCCCGCATGAACGGACGCGACGTCCGGCTGGTGAGCGTAGCCGCGTTCGGGAAGGCCCCACCGTAGCCGCTGGAGCGGGCGTAGATCTGGTATCGCTGGTCGATCGGCGCAAGCGCGGTTTCGGCCCGCGGTGCTGCGACTCGTTCAGCTCTTGCCTTATCAGCAGCCGCCTTCTCCGCGGCGGCCTGGTCGGCGGCGGCCTGCTCGGCAGCCAACCGCTTGGCCTCATCGGCAACCGCGTCCCCGGGCGCCTGCGAGGAACCCGGAGCCGGAGTGAGTTCACCGACCGCGCCCGTCGGCACCGACGCCTCGCCACCGGCGGCTTTGCCCTTGGCATCCCCCGCTTCCGCCCCCGCAGAGGCAACTGGCGTCGGCTGCGCGTCGGCCTGGTCATCGCCGCCGAAGAGGTGCGTGCCGCCGAAGAATCCCGCGGCGACAAGGACCGCTGCGCCCGCGCCGATGAGGATGCGGTTGCGGTTTCCGTTCGCAGCCGGCGCGGTTGCCGGGGCCGCGTAATACGGTCCCGGCTGCGCGGCGGGCTGGGGTGGGAAGGCGCTGTACGGTCCCGCGGCCCCCTGCGCAGCTGCGTCGCCGGAAGGGGTCGCCCGCTCGCCAGAACGTGCCGCCATCAGGGTGGCCGACGGATCAGCCGGCGGCGTGCTCAACGATCCCAAGGCCGCCGTGCCATCGCCTGGCGACGCCTCGACCCGGTGTCCACACCCGTCGCAGAACACCGCACCGGCATCCATCTTGGTGCCGCACTCGGCGCAGAAGATGTTGCTCATCGCAGGCTCCTTTAGATGACCGGAGTCGTCGGAGGCGCGATCGTGCCGGAGCGAAGGCCCTCGGCCACCCCGGAAAGCCGCTTGGGCGGCTGCTGCGCTCGGCGCATCATCGAATCGGCCACCGCGACCTGCCACGACTCGTGCATGCCCCGGCCGCCGAGCACGGCCAGCACCCGCGGCAGCGCCCGACCGACGGACAGCGTGATCGTGCGGCCCGCGCCGACCGCGATGAGCGTCCAGACGGCCCCAGCCAGCGCGACCCCGGCCAGGCTCAGGCCGATGGTGCCGACAAAGCCGGCGCTGCCGCCCGCACTCGTCCCACCCAGCAGCGAACCCAAGCCTGAGAAGGAGGCGCTGCCCTCCACCGAACCGTCGACCTTCATCGAGATCGCAGTCAGCCACGTGAGCACCAGCCACAGCCCGCCGGCGATGACGGCGGGCTGCCACAGTCGCAACTGGTTCGCCTCGACCGGGCGCCGCAGCGTCGCGCGCACACCGACCACGACGGCCACGATCAGGCCACCCACGAGCATGCCGAGCAGGATCACGCCGGGCACACCACCTTCGAGAATGCCCCACCGCTGCCGCTGCACGTTGTCCGCGCTGGCAGCGACTCCCGTGCCGACCACGTCGACGGTGACCGTCACGCCCATGATCACGCCACCGAGCAGCACGAACAGGGTCGGCAGGTACGCCAGGAGGAGGACCGACAGGGCGGCCGCCGTCGAAATCCCCTCGAGAATGCTGAACCGAATCGGCAGGCCCGAGTTTCCGTTGGCCTGCGTCAGTGCGTAAACCACCGGGATCAGCGTCGCCAGAGCCGCGACCACGAAGAACCCGACGACGACCTCGGCGCCGGTCCGAGCATCGTTCGCCCAGGCCTGCGGAAGCGACGCGATGCGCGAGCCTGCGGCACCCAGCCCCACGAAGGCGCCCAAGGAGATCAAGAGCAGCGCGCGCAGGAAGACGGACACCGGTGAGGCTCCGAGGGTCATCGCGCCCTCGTGGAACTGCAGGGCCATCGTGAGAACGGTGGCCGTCACCGCGAAAGCCGCGCCCATGATGAGGGCTCGAATAATCCGGCTGCGCACATCAGCCGTCTGCGAGCTGCTGGCGGCCTTTCGAGCGACGAAGAACACCACAACCATCAGGATGACGGTTAATCCCAGCGGCATAAAGGACATGCTCATGCTGGCGGCGGAATCGAAACCCAGACTGCTTGCCCCCGCGAGGGAGAACAATGACAGCAAGTCGTCACCGACCGTGCCGCTGATACTGCCGGAAATGGTGACGGCCGAGCCCACAGTGCCGGCCAGGACCAGAGCGGAAGCCCGCAGCCACATCATCGGCGCAGCGTTGCCCTCGCTGAACACATCGACGAGGCCCACCAGCAGCGCGAACAGCACCCATGCGCCGCCCGCCACGAGAACGCCGTCGCGGATGGCCCGCGTGATCTGCTCCTGCGGCAACGGCACCCGCTGCACGGTCGCCCCGAACTGCTCGCGGGCCTGCGCCGCAGCAGCGGAGATCGCCGCCGCGTCGTACTGTCTCGGTGCCGTGGACCCAGGCGTGGGGTAGCGGTTCTCCGGAGTCGCCGGGGGCACCGGGTGTGCGGGGGTAGCGCCGTTCTCGCTCGGCGCAGCCGCGCCATGGCTGACCTCGCCCGTGCCGTTGGCCACCTCGGCGATGCCGGCGGTGGACCCTGCGCCGTTGCTGGTCGCGGGCGCGCTGGGTCGGGCAGCGACGGGCGGGCGCTGGGTCTGAGCGGCCGACGCCTCCGGAGCGGCCGTCAGGGCCGGCTCACGAGTGGAGGAGTGCGTCGCCTGCTCGGCGGCATTGGCCTGAGCGTTAGCCGTGGCGACCAGGGGTTGCGCGACGACGGCCTGCCCGCAACTGGTGCAGAAGCGGGCTTCTGAGCGCAGTGCCTGACCGCACGCGGTGCACGAGGACATGGGAATCCCTTCCTTGTCAGGGGCAGCAATAAGCCCCGGGTGGATTCCCGACCTCCATGTCACCGTCGATCGAGGAACACACCATCCTTGGTTTCGTTTCCCTATCGACAGTCGCCCGGCCGTCTGCACCTTGCAGACCCGCATGTATGGCACAAATTGCGCCAATTGGTTAGCATCGGCCCGCTGGTAGTTCCTTCGTTTGGTCGGCCAACCAGACAGCCATGCGATTCAGGTCGGCGACGCCGGCCTCGAAGCCTCCCGGCGCTCGAACGAGCATCGCCACCGCCGCCTCACCGCCGTTCACGGGGATGACGCCCATCTGCCGCACGAGATAGCCGCCGCCGGATTCCAACGGGCCCCACCCGCCTTTGATCGGCGCCTTTTGCCAACGGCCCAAACCCCACCGTTGGCCCGACACGACCTGACGCATGAGGCCGACCGTCTCCTGCGCCGCCGGCTGGCACGCCAAGCCGGACATCGCCTGGGCCTGCGCCGGCACCGTCCATTGCGTCTGCCCGAACGGCGTGAAGGGTGCCCGGACGACCGTGGGCTGCACCTTGGTGTCCGGGTCGCCGGCCGCTGCGAGCACCGCCTGCACGCGGTCGGCCGCCGCGGCTCCGGCGCCCAGCGAGGCCCAGAGCGCGAGAGCTGCGTTGTTGTCCGACACCGTGATCGCCGCCCGCGCCCGCGATTCCCAACCCTGCTGCTGGCGGGCCGCGACGGCAATCGGCACCTTGATCGTCGACCACGCGACGCCGCTCGTCTGCTCGCCCACGACGACCGCCGGGCCGCCGCCGAGCGGCACGATCGCGATGCCTGAACGGGTGGCCAGCTGGCCCAGGTCGCGGGCGTATCGCTGAGCCAACACGCCCTCCGGCGCTGAGTTGCGGCGAGCCTGCTCACCGCCCGCGCCCGCCTGGGGGCTCGTTGTGGCCGTCGCAGCGGAGGGGGTGTTGGCCGGCGCCCGAGCCGGCCCGGTCGCCGGGGGTGCGGAGGCCGGGGTCGTCGTTGGTGCCGCGGGCGCCGTGCTCGACTCGCTGGGCTGGGTGGGGGAGGTGCTCGCATGGTGCCCCGCCGCCTCCGTCCTGGCAGCGGGCTCACCGTTACGAGCCCACAGGCCCCCCGCGGCCAGTGCGATGACGAAAGCCGCGACCGCGACCACCGCCGCCGTGGCCGCCTGACGCCGACTCATCGCGCACCGACCCGGGAGACGCGCCAGCCCGTGAGGGCCGCGCCGACGAGGGCGATGAGCGCGAGAATCGCCAGATTCATCGCCCAGGTTTGTGTGTCGTGAGTCCACAGCGAGTCGTCCGCGAGCACCGTTCGCGGGTTGAGGTCGACGGTCGCGGCTCCGGCGGCGTAGCCCCAGCGGCTGGGCGCGATCCACGCGAGCTGCTCCAACACCGCGCGATCCACCACCGGAATCAGCCCGCCGCACAGCACCAGCTGCGCCATGATCGCGACGACCAGCAGCGGCATCACCTGCTCGGTCGTGCTGACGCACGCGGAGATGAGGAGTCCGAGCGTCGCCGACGCGAACGCGGTCAGAGCCACCGCCGCGTACAACTCGACCCATCCCGCGTCGATCCACGCCCCACCCTCCGGCGGGCTCTTGACGATCAGGACGATCCCCAGCAGCAGCGCCGACTGCACCGCCGTGAGCAGCGCGAAGACCACAAGTTTGGCCATCAGGTAGGCCCGTGGCGCCAGCCCGACCGCGCGCTCGCGCCGCAGAATCGGGCGCTCGGCGACGAGATCGCGGGCGCTGGCGGCCATGCCCATGAAGGCCGCCCCGACGAGCAGGACGACGAGCAGTTGACCCGCCTCCCCGGGGTGAGCCAGGTCGATCTGACCGAAGCCGCCTGCTCCGGGGACCGCGGCGACCAGGGCCGCCAAGACCAGCGGCAACAGCCCCGTGAACAGCGCGTACGAACGGTCCGCGAAGAGCACGCGCAGGTGCCGGCGGATCAGCGTGGTGCTCTGCCGCAGCGTCGACTGCCGGCGACGCGGGGCCGCCGGAATGCTCGGCGGCGGCGGTGGTGCCACCGGCAGCGCCCGGGTGGCCTTGTGCGCAGCGAATCGGTTGGCGCAGCCGATGGGGTCGTTCGTGACCAGCTCGAACACATCGGAGTAGTCCTGCAGGCCGAAGAACGGGAGCACCTCCTCCGGGCGACCGAAGAAGGCCACGTAGCCGCCCGGTGCGAGCAGCAGCACGCGGTCGCACAATCCGAGATTGGCGACGCTGTGGGTGATGACGACGACCGTGCGGCCGTCGTCGGCGAGGGTACGCAGCGTCGTCATCACCGACTTGTCCAGGCCCGGGTCGAGGCCGGAGGTCGGCTCGTCGAGGAACAGCAGCGACGGGCGAGTCAGCAGCTCCATCGCCACCGAGGTGCGCTTGCGTTGCCCTCCGGACAGCCGGTCGACCCGCGTGTCGACGTGCGCGCGCAGACCGAGCTCGTCGACGACCTCCTCGATGCGGGCCCGGCGCGCGTGGGCGTCCAGATCGCTGGGGAAGCGCAGCAGCGAGGCGTACTCGAGCGCCTGGCGCACCGTCAGCTGGGAGTGCACCACATCATCCTGCGGCACCACGCCGATGCGGTCGCGCAACTCCGCGTAGTTGACGTACAGGTCGCGGCCATCGAACGTGACGCTGCCGCTCGTCGCCGGCTGCGACGCCGTCAACGCACCCAGCAGCGTCGACTTGCCCGCCCCCGACGGCCCGATGACGCCCAGGAGGCTCGACTGCGGGAGGTCGAAGCTGATGTCACCCAAGAGCGCCTTGCCGCTGGGCAGCACGAACGACAGGTTGGTGGCCTGGAAGCTGACCCGGGTGTCCGGCTCCGCCATGACCAGTTCGTCGCCGACGATCCGGAACTCGTGGTGGCCGATCGTCAGCAGGTCGCCCGGAGCGAGCAGCGCCGACTGGATCGGCTTGCCGTTGACGAACGTTCCGTTGAGGCTGCCCAGGTCCTCGATCCAGAATCCGGTGCCGCGGGGGGTCGCACGCGCGTGCTGACGGGAGGCCAGGAGGTCGTCGACGACGATGCTCGCGCCGGCGTCGCGGCCGATCGTGATGGCTATCGCCGAGTCGCGGCGCGCCACGGTCATGGTGTGCCGAACCGGCCCCGCCGCCTCGGCGATACCGTCGACGTCGACGGTCGGGGTGTCCAGCGACGGTCCCAGGCGGACCGGCGTCCGCCCGTCGAGGCGCACCTGCGCTACCCGGCCGTCGCTGGTGTGCAGGCCGTTGAGCGAGCCGCAGTCACGCAACACCCAGCCGAGGCCGTCGTGCAGGACCTGCGCGTGCCGACGCGACACCTCCGGATGATCGACCGTCAGATCGGCCGTCTCGCAGCGCCCGAGCACGTACACGCGCTCGGGATTGAGGGTCCAGCGACGCCCGCCCACCCGCAACTCGAGATCCGCGCGGTCAGGCGCCTCATTCGAAGTCGTCGACATGCCTCTCCCATCGGCGGTGAGCCGTGAGTCTGAGCGGTCCCTGACCGATCCGTGTGCGGCTGCCGCTTGTGCTGGCGGCGCCGCGACCGATGGGGGAAGGGCAGTGATGGACCACGCGCCGGATTATCGGAGAAACACATGGACGGGCAACAGATCGGAAGCCGCTACGTCGTCGACTCGCTGTTGGGCGAGGGGGCCAGCGGACAGGTGTGGTCGGGACGCGACCGCGAAGGCAGCCCCTACGCGATCAAGCTGCTGCGTAAAGAGCTGACCCAGGATTCCGAGCTCGTCAACCGCTTCGTCGGCGAACGGTCCGTGCTGCAGTCGATCCGCGACCCGCACGTCGTGCAGGTGCACGACCTCGTTGTCGAGGGGCCGACGCTGGCGATCGTCATGGACCTCGTCGACGGCTCCGACCTGCGGTCGGTGCTGCGCTCTCAACGCACCCTGGCGCCGCAGCAGATCGCGCGGTGGGGGGCACAGGTGGCCGGTGCCCTGGCCGCCGCCCACGCCGCCGGCGTCGTGCACCGCGACGTGAAGCCCGAGAACATCCTCATCGACTCCCATGGCGCGGCTAGGCTCTCCGACTTCGGCATCGCCCGGATCGTCGACGGCGCGCACCACTCCACCATGATGCTCGGCACCCCGCACTACATGGCCCCGGAGATCGCCGAAGGTCAGACGCCGCAGTCGGCCGCCGACTTGTACTCACTGGGTGCCACACTCTACGAACTGTGCTGCGGCGTGCCGCCGTTTGCCGGGCGCGGGAACAGCATGGCCGTGTTGCGCGCGCACCAACAGGAGGTGCCCGGCCGACCCGGGGGCGTGCCCGACGTGCTCTGGGAGGTCGTCTCCTGCCTGCTCAACAAAGACCCCGGTCAGCGCGGCGGGTCCGCCCGCAGCATCCAGGCGCTCCTGACCGGCTTCATCGACGAACTCGACGGGCTCGGGCCCGCCCCGTGGCTGTCGAAGCCGCCGCCCATCGAACGAGTCATCACACCGCCTCCGGGCGGACTTGCCGGGGTCAGCGTTCCCACCATGGCGCGGGGCGCGTCGCCGATCCCCGTCGGCTCCTCGCTCGGCGGCGAACCTTTGTACTATGCGCCCACTACATCAGCCGGATGGGCTGGTGCGACCTCCGGGCACACACCCGGCTACGCGACGCCCCCCGGCGCCCCTGCCTACGGCTACCCGCCCCCCGCCTATCCGCATGCCGCCCCCACGGCCAAGAAGCGCAGCCTCGTCGGGCCTGCCGTCCTCGTCGCGGCCCTGGTTGCCGGAGTGGCCGGCGGTGTCTTCCTGTTCAACGGCGACGATGGAGAACCTGCGCCGGCCTCGGCTCCGGTCGCGGCGACCGCGAACCCGTCCCAGACCCCGACCGCGCCCAGTGCGGAAGCCTCAGCCGGTGCTCCGGTGGGTGGGAGTCAGGCCGTGCCGCCGGCCCAGCCGGAAGCGCCCGCCGTGCTCCCGCCGGCCGCCACTCCCGCTCCGATACCGACCTACGACGCCGGACAGGCTCCGCCCGCAGCCCCCGCGCCGCCGCCTGCTCAGGTGCCGCCTGCTCAGGCGCAGGTGCCGGCGCAACGGAACGCCCCGGCGGCGAATTCCGGTGGCCGGCAGGGCCAGGCGGAGGCGATGATCCACGAGTACTTGGGCCGCGTGGAAGACCGCAGCCTCAGCCGCGCCGACCTCGACCGGTACTACGCCGACAGCGTGCAGTGGTACGGCACCTCCGGGCGACTGGACCGCGACCAGCTGTGGCGCAAGATCATGCCCGGCGCATCCATCACCCAGCGGACCATGACCATCGACGGCACCCGCAACTTCCGCGCCGGCGTCAACTACCGGGGCTACGAGGCCGACGTCCTCTCCATCGACCGCACGCTCACCCGCGCCTCCGGCGCCCGCCAGCGCATCACCATCAACTACACCCTCATTTACGACCGCTCCGGCCAGCAGCCCCGCATCGCCGAGGTGACCGAAAGCTGACGTCGCAGCCGACCTGGTCCAGAGTCTTGACTGCTCCGATGAAATCTACTGTGAAAGAAGCGATTTCGTGACCTTAGGCCTGTAGCGGGAGGCCGTCTCGCGGCGATGTCTTCCTGGGGGGATCCAGGACGGACTGCCAGCACCCCGAGGTGACTGGCCGTGAGATGAGAGATGAGGAAGGCGAATGTCGCCGGAGAATGTTGGGGCCGCTGACGTGCGGACGCCGCAAGACGCGCGGGCCCAAGCCAAAGCCGATAAGGCGTACCGCAAGGCGCTGCGCCCATGGTTCAAGAAGAAGCGCTTCGTGATTCCGCTCGTGCTGGTGGTGCTGATCGCGTTGGGCTCGCAGCTCGGCGGCGGATCGGACGCCGGCACCGGCACCGGCGCGGCCCAGTCCAACTCGGCCGACAGCGCCGCGCAGTCGGACGCCAGGATCGGGACGCCCGTGCGCGACGGCAAATTCGAGTTCACCGTCGACAAGGTCGAAAACGCTGGCTCGACCATCGGCACCGGACCGCTGGCCGCGACCGCGCAGGGCAAGTACGTACTCGTGCGTGTCGACGTCAAGAACATCGGCGACGAGCCCGCCATGCTCGACGCCACGAGCCAGACGCTGTTCGACAGTCAGGGCCGCAAGTTCCAGGCCGTCACCGAGTTCGGCGCGCTGCCCGACGCTCAGAAGGTGTTCCTCGAGAACATCAACCCGGGCAACACGGTCTCCGACGCGCCGCTGCTGTTCGACGTGCCCAAGGACGTCGCCATCGACCGTATCGAACTGCACGACTCGATGTTCTCCGGCGGTGTCAGCGTCTCGCTGAAGTAGGTCCGACCGGGATTCAAGCGGGGTGGGCGCATGATCGCCCACCCCGCTAGCGCTGTCTCCCCATTGCTTGCCTCTGTTGGCTCTGCCTCCCTTGCCGATGCGACGGACTGCACCTTGTCGACGAGGCGGCTGGGTAGCCGGCCCGCGCCCCCGTAGCGTTGGTGTCATGCCACGCACGTCTCGCGGCTGGCGGTGGGGACACGGACTTGCGGCGTTCGCGTCGCTGAGTCTGCTCTGCGCCTGCGCCTCGGCCGCCCCGGCACCCACGGCCGACGCCTCCGGGAGCGCGAGCCCCGGCGCGACATCCACCACAGCCGCCCCGACACCGACGTCGGCCGCACCGTCGGCCGCCCCGACCAGCGCCAAGACCAGCGAGACCGGGCGGCCAAGCACGCCGGTGGGTCGTTCGTCGGCGCGCGTCTCGCTCCACGCCCCTGGGTACGACGCACCCGGCGCGCTCGTCGCCGCGGTGGCCACCGTCGATGACACGAGCAAGCGCACCGTGACGTTCGACGTGACGATCCCCAACGGTTCCGCCGCCTGCAGTGGGCCCACTTGGCGGCACTCCGGCGGCGTCTCGCAGGCCTGCTGGATCACGCTGCCACCGACGGCGGGCAAGGCCACCATCTTTGCCACCGCCGACCTCACCGACAACACCGGGACCGCGCGTACGGCTCCCGGGAAACTCGACATCCGAGCAAAGGGCGTGCCGACCCAGCCCGTCGACGACGCGCGTCGCGACACCATCAGCCGCTGCGGCAACACGACCGACCGCGTGTGGCTGACCTTCGACGACCAGTTCAGCTCGACCAAGCGGATGCGGGCGATGCTGGCCGTGCTCAAGGCCAAGAACGTTCGCGGGCAGTTCTTTGCGGTGGGCACGTGGGCGAACGCCAACCCCTCGATGATCGCGGAGATCCGCGCCGCCGGGCATCTCGTCGAGAACCACACCCTGAGTCACGAGCCGCTGAGCTCGCTGGCGGACCGGGCACTGCGCGCGCAGATCGCCGGTGGCCCGGCCGGGGACCCGCCGCGGCTCATGCGTCCCGGCTATGGCGCCGGTGGTTACGCCGCCCGCGTCGTCGACATCGCCGCTGACCTCGGCTTCCAGACGTGCTACTGGACCGTCGATCCGCGGGACTGGGACGGGCCGACCGCCGACCAGCTCATCGAGCGCGTCATCCACGGCGACGCCCGTACGCCTCCGGTCGAGGCCGGCGGCGTGGTGCTGATGCACATGACCGGCAAGCACACCACGCAGGCGCTGCCCGGGCTCATCGACGCGATCCGCGCCAAGGGCCTCACTCTCGATCCGCTGCAGTGAGCGCCGCTGGGGCGGGCTAGCTCAATTGAGCGGTGACGGCCTCGGCGAGCGCGATGGCCACCTGGCGGCGGAAGGCGCCGTCGGCCATCAACGCCGCGTCGGCCGGGTGGCGCATGTTACCCAGCTCGAGCATCACCGCCGGAGGCTCCGAGAGGGCGACGCCCGCGATGTCCGGGCGCGCCACGATGCCGGTGCGGCCGCCGGTGTAGGTCGAGCGGGGCATGGCCGTGCGGGCGAGCAGCTCGTCGCGGACTCGTGCGGCCAGGTCCTGCGACTGCGCTTGCGCCTCGGGGCCCCCGGCCATCGTGGCGCCGACGATCACGTGGAAGCCGCGCGCCGAGGCCGACGTGTTGCCGTCCGCGTGAATCGAGACCACGACGTCCGCCTGGTTGCGGTTGCCGATCGCGGCGCGTTCGTTGACGCACGGGCCGACGCCCAAGTCGTCGGGTCGGGTCAGCCACACCGTCGCCCCACGCGCCCGCAGGTCCGCCGCAGTGAGCTGGGCGACCTGCCAGTTCAGCGTGTGCTCGCTCATCCGGCCGTTCGCCGTGCCCGAGGTGTTGCACGCCTTCGTCTTGCCGCCGCCCGCGTCGACCTGACGGTTGTTGATCGACGCCTGGTAGGTGCCGTTGTGGCCCGGGTCGACGACCACCACCCGCCCGTCGAGCGGCCCTGGTGCCGTGGGGGAGAACTTCACGCCCCCGCGGCTCGGGCGCTCGTGCGCGCCCTTCGCCACCTGCGGGCCGGCGGCGGTTGGGGGTCTTGACGGTGCCTGGGCCACCGGCGTCTGGTTCGCGGACTGACCACCTGCTCGATTCGTGCTCGGGGTCGCGACAGCGGTGGCCGCCGGGGTGGCCGCCGGGGCGGTGGCCGTGATGGTGGGGTCGTCGGTGGGAGTGGCAAGGCCGGGCGGAGACTGAGGGGGAGAGGTGATCGGCGCGGCGGGTGCCGATTGCTTCGGTGCGGCGGGCTGAGCCGGCGTCGAGAACGCGACACCGCACGACGCCAGCGGCAGGGCGAGCGCCGCGACCAGCGTCACAGCCGCCAGGGTCGTGCGCCCGCGGGCGTTCCGTCGGGGCGTCACGCAGCGGTGACCACGGACGGCCTCGCTTTCGCCGGTGCGCTCGCAGCCGGCGCAGCACATCGACCTCACGGACCCCTCCTCTGCGCCGTTGCGTCTCACCGGTCGTCGTGCCGCGACCGTCTCCTGCCCTATCGGCCGGGCGGGGGATGTCTGCACCCGCAAACCCTCGCGGGGCCCCTCGCCCCTCCGGTCCCGCCGTGACCGCACCTCACAGAGACGCTTGCAGCACCTTCCCGGCGCCGCGATAAGGGTAGGTCTTGGGCGACGGACGCAGGGGAGTGGCACCGTGCTTGCGGGCTAAAGCGTCCAGACGGTCCCAATCCACAGAGTTCGGGCGGGCGACGATCTGGCCGCGGTAGTTCTTGGCCGTGCCCCACCTGATGAGGGGCCGGTAGTTGTCGTCGCTGTGGAGCTGCAGCACCGAGGCGCCCTTGTAGCCGATGATCGTCGTGCCGAACGTGCCCTTCAGCGTCGACCGGCGCGGCGGCAGGGTCGACGACTGGTTGGCGCGCGTGCTCGACACGATCCACGAG
This sequence comes from Kineosphaera limosa NBRC 100340, assembly GCF_000298215.1. Classification (GTDB taxonomy): domain Bacteria; phylum Actinomycetota; class Actinomycetes; order Actinomycetales; family Dermatophilaceae; genus Kineosphaera; species Kineosphaera limosa. Next base: position 66,087 of record NZ_BAHD01000032.1, read on the forward strand.
GCGCCGCTGTCGCAGCAGCCCCAGTCCACCGCGAGATTGCCCCCGGGTAGCCAACCCAGCACGCGGGTGCCACCGGCCGACACCGCCGGGCTACCGGGCGTGACATTCGGAGTGCCCTTGGCCCACACCCCGAACTTCGAGGTCATGAGGTCCCGCAGCTTGGTGCCGTTGAGGCGTGAGATGCGCAACGACTCCAGGCCGTAGCCGTCGCCGTCACCATCGGGCGACATGGCCGTCGTGGCCAGGGTCTTGCCGTCGGGGGCAACCTTCACCGTCAGGATGTACGGCTGCAGCGCCGTCGAACCCTTGGTCGTGTAGCGGCGCAGCCGGGTCTGGTAGCTGTTCGGCAGCGACGAGTCGTGGGTCACCGCGTACACCGAGCCGTCCGGTGCCAGGTCGATATCCCCGAAGTAGCCGCCCCGTGGAGCCTTGACCGAAGCGAGCGTCGCCGTCACCCGACCCGTGCTGGTCTCGACCAGCCGCAGGTACTCCCGGCCGTTGGCCGCCGTGACCGCGGCGTATACCGATGGTGTCGCCGCAGCTGCCGGGGCCGGCGACCTCAGGGGTGCCGGAACCGTGGCCTTCAGTGCCGTGACCTTCGTTGTCGTGCCCTGCGGTGCTGTGGGCGTCGGCGCGGCGATGGCGGTCAGGGCGGTCGCCGCGACGGTGGCGGCTCCGAGTGCGGCGGCCAGCAGCGCCCGGCGAGTCGGGCGCCCCAGCGACGCGGTGCGGGGGCCGGCGTTGGGCCGACGCGAAAGGGAGCCTCCGTGCATGGCGTTCTCGATCCGTGAGAAGCGGGCAAGCCCCGTGCTGCCCTCCGCCGCCCTCATCGGCAACCCGCCGAGAGTTCTAAGGGACCGCACGTGCTCGTGTGACGTCCTGTGGCAGTGCCCCAGCACCGGGCGCTATCCACAGACCTGTGGGTGAAGCTGTGGGCAGCGGAGGCGACTCCGGGGTGGCACGAACGGGTGATCGGGACGTTTGGCCAGCGGGACGGCGCCGCTTCGGCGGCTGTGATCCGACCTGGACGGTTTGTCGTTGTGGTGAACTAATTACATGCCCCTGCGGGCACCTGCGATGGCAATCCTCTGACCTGCGGCGTTGTGGTGCCGGAGGAGCAGCCGTCAGGGGGCATGTACTTAGTTCGCCACAAAGACAAATCTGGCTGGCGCTCATGGCGGCTCCGGTGGTGCCCCGCGGCGCGTCCGCGGTGCGGCGTTCGTGCTGAGCGGCCCGCGATCTGGGCGCGCGGCTCAGCCGGCGGCGCGCGAGGCCGCGTACGCGGCGAACCGCTGCTGCGCCTGCCGAAGCGCGACCACGGCGGCGATCTGCTCGCGTACCCGCGCCGGCTGCAGGATGACGGCGCGCCAAGTCAGGCGCAGAACGAGCCAGTCCTGCGCGACCAACCCGCTGTAGCGCTCGCAGTCGCGGCTGAACGCCCGCCGCGAGGAGTGCCAGGCGTAGCTGTCGCACTCGAGAACGATCCGCAGCGCGCGGTCGGCCAGGTCGACCCGGTGCTCGACGCCGTCCACGGTGATCTGCACTTGCGGCTCCACGTTGAGGCCGGGCACATCCAGCGCGATCGCGCGGACCGCCGACTCGAACGGGTTGGCGGCCCGGCCGTCGGCAGCCTTGATGACCCTCAAGGCCTGGTCCTGCGCCTGGCATCGAACCGAATCGAGGGCTTCGAGCAACTCGGACCGCGAGACCAGAGACGGGCAGGATGTGTCCGAGCGAAGCGCCGAGTCGGCGATGGCGAGCGCTTCTTCGAAGGGGAGGTCCGCCGCGCAGTCCAGCACCGTGCGAACCGGTGTTGTGACGCCGTCGCGTCGCTCAGCCGTGGTGAGCTCTCGCCGCCGCAACACCGCCTCGTGCGGGAGTGGGGGCAGGCGTCGCCCGCGGGGAAGGATCAACTCGGGGGCACGGGGCTCGACCAGAACAGGCAGGCCGTAGTGGTCGGCCGCGCTGCGGTGGGACCGTGCAGCCCTGAACTGCTCCGCCGCCTGACGGTGCCGCGCTGCGCGCTCGGTGCGCCTGGTCGCGAGCACCACCGGATCGAAAGCTGACTGATCCAGAGCCGGCGGCGACGTCACTGCGTCGTGGTCCGGCAGCACGTAGATGCCCCGTCCGCGGCGCACGACGATTCCCGCCGCCACAGCAGCCTTGATGGCGCGCCAACCTGTCGCCGCCTCCAGTTCGCCGTACGCAGCGGCGCCGCCAGAGGCGACCACATATGAACGAACTGCTGCGGTCTTGGTATGGCCAAGGTCGATGCCCGGCAGGGGTGTAACGGTCATGCCCCGATCGTCGCGGCTCCACCGCCTCGGCCGCTGGAGCTATCCACAGGGCTGTGGATAAGTCCAGCAGGTCGGGCTGGGACCTTGGCACTGTGGGCGCCCGGGCATTCACGGGCTGCTCTGGCACTCCCGGCAGTCCGAATTCCACCGCGTCAAAGGCCGCGAGGTGCCCGACGTCGAGGTGGCCGTGGTCTTCACCGAGCGGCTCGGAGTGGAACGCGGGGCCTGGGCGCGCCCGAACCCCGGCACCCTCTCGCTCGGCGCCGGGCACGGGCGCACCCTTGTCGATGAGATCGCCGACCACCTCGGAATCGACATCATCACCGGCTGAACTACCTGCCTCGACAAGGTGGCGCCGGCGGCCAGCAGGGAGGCGTTGATCGACCATAATTCGGCCAAGCGCAGTGCTGACGTCGCACGTCGAATCGAGGTTGCAAAATGACCGACCCCCGTGGGCTCGCTGCCCTGGCCGATCTCGTTGAGGGGCTGATCCCGGATGTCGGGCGGGCCATCCTCGGCTTCACCGGGGCGCCCGGGGCGGGCAAAACCACGCTGGCCCTCGCGCTGCTGGAGGTCTTGCGCGCTCGGCACGGGCAGGACTGGGCCGCGCACGTACCCATGGACGGCTTTCACCTCGCCGACGCGCAGCTCGAACGGCTCGGTCTGCGCGATCGCAAGGGGGCGCCCGAGACCTTCGACTCCGGCGGCTACGCGGCCCTGCTCACCCGGCTGCGCGCCGCCGACTGCGACATCTACGCGCCCGGTTTCGAGCGCGACCTCGAGCAGCCCCTGGCCGCCGCCCTGCACGTGCCCGCGCAGGCGCGGGTCGTGCTCACCGAAGGCAACTACCTGATGATCCGCGGCTGGGAGGCCGTGCGCGCGGCCCTCGACGCCGTCTGGTTCGTCGACGTCGACGAACCCCTGCGCTTGTCGCGGCTCGTCGCGCGCCACGAGGAGTTCGGCAAAGACCCCGAGCACGCTCGCGACTGGGCCGCCAGCGTCGACCAGCCGAACGCCGAACTCGTGGTCGCCACCCGGGCAAGTGCCGACCTCCTGATCATCAACACCGAGACCGGCTGGACCGTCCAGACGCCCTAGCCGGACCTCTCCCGAAGCCGCTGCCCGCCCAGCCACCAGGCCGTGGTGACGGCCGAGGCGAGGACGAGCCACCACATCGTCCACGGCAACGCGGAACTGACGAGCACGCCGCCGACCCCGAAAGCCAGCAGGTAGACGCCCAACAGGTAGCGGGCGCCCTCGGCGTCGACGCCGCTGGGGGCGCCGTGGGTCTGGGTCGGGACGCGGCGGGCCAGGAGGATTACCAGCCAGACGAGGGTGACCGCCAGCGGCCCGGCGAGCACCAGGCCGTACTCCGTGAGCAGCTCCACGAACGTGTTGTGCAGCGCCGTGACCCGCCCGACGCTGCCCGGATCCTGCTCCAGCAGCGTCTCGAAGCGGCCCGCCCCGATGCCGGCCCACGGCTGCGTCGACCACATCCTCAGGCCCGCGTCCATGAGGGCCACGCGCAGTTCGTCCGAGCGGGCGGTGGCGTCTGGGTCCGGCGCGATCAGGCCGATGAGCGGGTTGAGACGGCTCATTCCCGGGAGCACGAAGCTCGCCGCGAACAGCACCGCCGCGCCGGCGGCCAGGCGCGTCCCGCGGGTCCAGCCCGGGCTCGGACCGTGCGCCCGCCGCCACGCCAGGTGCGCCGCCAGCGCCGCCACCGCGATCGCAGCCAGCACCACCAACCGGCTCAGCGTTGCCACGATGAGCAGGCCCGCGCCGACCGCCAGCAGCGTGAGGCCCACGCGCTGCCACTCGCCCATCCGCTCACACAGCCGCAGCAGCAGCACCCCCAGGCATACCAACAGCACCACCGCGAAGTTGTTCGGATTGTTGAACAGACCGGAGGGCGAGAAGCCCGGCGGCTCGTAGCTGCCACCCGGCGCGAAGTGCCAGCCCGTGATGACCTCGACCATCCCGAACGGGACGAAGACCACCGCCACTGCGATCCACACCCCGCGGGTCAGTGCCACGCCGAAGCGGCGCCCTCGCGCCAGCGCCACCAGCGCGAACGACACGCACGCGCACGCCAGCAGGCCCATGACCCCTTGGTCCATCGACCACACCCTTGTGCTGTCGCGATGCCACAACGGGATGCCCAGCGCCCACACCACCCAGAACGCCGCGAAGGCCAGGGCCGGGGCACTGCCCGCCGCTCGCAGCCCCAGGAGGCAGAGGGCGCCGACGATGACTCCCGACACGTAGACCGCCCACACTTGTGGGCGACTGAGGATCTGGTCGAGGACCGGCATCAGCGTGCAGAACAGCACCAGCGCGACGGCCGCCAGCGTTCTGGTTGTGCGCCACGGCGGGCTCTCCAGCGCCTCGTCGAACCGGGCCTGCAGGGTGACCAGGCGGCCGCTGCGAGGTGGCGCGCTCGTCGCAGCTTTGGCTCGGTCCGCGTTGTCCGCTTCGTGTGGGTAGTCGATGCGAGGCAACTCCACGACCTCGTCGGCGGCGTCGACGATGGGCCCTCCCGGCGCCTCATCGGACGTCTCGATGCCGGAACCGCCCTGCGCCCTGACGCCGGACTCGCCGAGTCTGTCGGTCTCGCCGATCGTCTCGTGCTCGTCCGTCGCGTCGGCATGGTCGCCGTGAGCGTCGGCATCCGGAGCCTTGTCCTTCTCGGGGCGGCCCTCGCCCTCGCCCTGCTTGCCGGCCTCGATCACGTGCGCGATGTCAGCTTGGCGCTGTGCCTCTAGCCGGGCGGCTTCGCGGGCGCGGAGGGTCTCGCGGTCTGAGCTGTCCTGGTCCTGGCCGTAAGTGGAGGGGGTGCGGCCGAACATCAGTGCTTCTCGCAGGCGATTCCGTCGCGATCGCGGTCCAGGGTCTTGGGCTGGGCGAGGTAGAGGGCATTGTCGACCCGGAACTTCGTCACGGGCTTGGCGCGCGGCCCCACCTTGTCGACGGCGCCTTTGCGGCCCACCCCGTTCTTATGGACTCGGTTACGGGCCGCGCAGTTCTTGTAGCGCGTGGGGGTCTTCGCCGCCCGCGCCGTGCCCGAGCTCGGCGCACTCGATAGCTGCGCCACACCCGACCGCTGCGCGCCCGACCATTGCGCGAGGCCGGCCGGCTCTGTGGCAGGCAGCGGCGCCGCCTGGGCGCGGAGTCCACCGATCGACTGGGCGGCGCCGTAGGCCAGCAGCAGACCGATGAGCGCGACCGCCACAGCGGTGCGACTGATACGCATCACGTCACCTCGACGACTCGACCCGTGGGGCCGAAATCGGACCCTATGCAAGGCATTTCGGCCGGGAGTCGGCGATCCTGAGGGCGGGCCTCGCACCGTCTCAGCGGGCCGCTCGGCGGGCGGCGCCGCCCGCTGCCGCCGAGCGGCCCGCTGACCGGCGGATTGTCCGGCTGCCGGGTTCCTCGACTAGCATTGACGCGGCGCCGCGACTGGGCGCAGAAGTTAGCTGGGGGAAGCAATGAGTAACGAATTCGGCTGGCGCGCATGCGGATCGTGTGGCGCGCGGGTCCGCCGACGCGATGCGTTCTGCTCGCGTTGCGGCGGCCGAGTGCACCAGGTCGACGGTCCGGCCACGGATGTGGCGGCCACGACGTCGACGACCGACCAAGCGGGCGTGCCGTCGCCCGGAGCCGGCTCGCCGGCCACCACGCAGATGCCCCGCTCCGGCGACACCGTCGTGCAGCGCGCCGTCAACGGCTCGGGCTCCCGGAGCGCATCCACCAGCACCCAGACGCCGCCCCACGGCCACAGCAACCTCTCCGCCGATACCGGGCGCTCCGCCGATGCCGGCCGCTCCGGTGGGGCTGGGCGCTCCGGTGGGGCCGGCCGCTCCGGTGGGGCTGGGCGTCCTATGGGCGGCCGCCCCGCTGGGCAGGCTGGCGCAGGTCAGGCTGGCGCTGGACAGGGCGGCGCTGGGCAGGGTGGCACAGGGCAGGGCCCCGCGCGGCAGGACGACGCCGGCTGGTCGGCGTGGTCGGGCGCTTCCGGTGCCGGGCAGGCTCCGCGCATGCCCGGCGCCCAGGCGTGGGACGCCACCTGGCAGTCCAGCGCCCGCAACGTGGCTCCGCCCACTCCTGCTTATGGCGCGTGGCAGCCCGAGCCGCCGCGCCGCCGCGGCTTGTTCGTCACACTCGTCGTGCTCGCCTGCATCGCAGCCCTCGCCCTCGGCGCAACCCTGGGAACGCTGACGTCCAACATGGGCGTGGGCGCCAACACGGCCGCCGAGCAGACCGTCGAGGCCCCGACACCTCAGGGCGTCATCCAGACCGTGTCCGACCTGCCGGGGCGGTTCAGCCACGCCGGAACACTCACCGACACCACCACCGTCGAGTTCACCGCCAACGTCGGCCGCGCCTACGCCGACAGCGGCGCCAACGGCGCGTCCGCCGAGATCCAGGCCTACAGCCCGACCACCGAGCGCACGTATGACGTCACCTGTGAGGCGCAGGCCGACAACACCGTGATCTGCACCGCCGGCCGCAACGCCCGCATCGTCCTCTGGCCCTGACCGGGCCGCCCGGCGATCGGGCTCTGGTCGTGACCTTGGTCGTCCGGCGATCGGGCTCTGGTCCTGACCTTGGCCGCCCGGCGATTCGGGCTCTGATTCGGACTGCCCGGCGACCGAGCCCCCCCGGGGTGCCGACTGCCCCGCGACCGAGCCCCCCCGGGGGTGCCGACTGCCCCGCGGCCGAGCCCCCCGGGGTGCCGACTGCCCGGCACTCACCCCCGGAGCCTCGGCTCCCTGGTACCCGAACCCCGGAGCTGGACTGCCCCTGCTCCCGAGCACCGGGGTGCCGATTACCTGGGCTTCGAGCCCGGGTGCCGGGCTCGAAAGCCATAGTTCGCGGCGACATGCGGCGCTGCTTCTCTGAAGCTCGCCTGAAGGCATGACTTTCGGCGGGTGGACGGCGGGCGAGTGGCTCGGCGGGGACGGTGGCTCCGTGTGGGGGAGCTAGGCGCGGGCCGCGGGCAGGCCGAAGAGGTCCGGACCGATCAGCACGATGAGTCCCTGGCTGGTTGCCGCCCGCAGCGCCTCCTCGGAGACGGCCGTCCGCAGCTGCGCGCCCGTCGCGATGCCTCCGATCGCGATGAGGGTGGCGCGCGCGTGTTCGGCTCGGCTGTAGCCCCTGGGGCGGCTCGTTCGCCGGCGCATCCAGAGCCGCGGGACTCCGCCGTCGCCGGCGCCCTGCCCGGCGCCCTGCCCGCCCTGCCCGGCGCCCTGCCCGCCGTCGTCGTGGGCCTGGCTTGCCCCGAAGCCGCTGGTGGTGGTGTCGGTGCCGCTGGTGGTGCGCCTCGAGCCGCTTCCGCCCGTGGTGCTTGCCCCGTTGGCCCTCCTCGTGCCGCCGACGCTCTTGGTGTCGCTGGCTGGCTGAGTGGTGTCGCCAGTGCTCCTCAGGCCGGCGGTGCTGCTTCTGCCGCTCGGGCCGGCGGCGTTACTGGTGCCCCGGCCAGGGTCGGTGGCGGTCGGGATGCCGGCAGCGCGGTCGCAGTCGGTCGGGCTGCTGGCCAGCCGCAGGTGCCGCTCGGGGCGTGGTTCGGCGGGCGGGGCGGCTGGGGCACCGCCCGCTGCGGACTGC
>NZ_BAHD01000031.1 GCF_000298215.1 Kineosphaera limosa NBRC 100340
CGGCGCACCCGCAGACCGCCGGGCAGCTCGCCGGCGTCGCGGTGGCAGCCGCGGTCGACGCAGTCGCGCATGACCGACCAGATGTTCAGCAGCGCGGCGCGGGTCGCGGCGGCCGGGCGCAGGGCGCTCTCGTTGGCGAGCATCACGTCGCTGATCGACAGGTCGTGCCGGGCGCACTGGTCCAGCAGCTGCGCGGCGTTGGCGAACGGATAGGGCAGCTCGACCTCGTCCGTAGCGGCCGCGCCACCGTTCTCCTGGGCGGCCGCGAACTCCTCTTGGGAGAGCACGAAGCCGCCGCCGATCGAGAAGAAGGTGCGCTCGAGCAGCACGTGACCCTCGGCGTCGAAGGCCGCGCACGTCATCCCGTTGGGGTGCCCCTCCAGCCGTCCGCGCAGGTGCAGGACGACGTCGCGGGAGCGCTCGAAGTCGATGGCGCGGGTGCCGAGCAGGGCGATCACGCCCAGGTCGGTCGCCATCGCGACGCGCTCGTCGGCGGTGTCGGTGTCGACGCTCTCGGGAGTGGCACCCATGAGGCCGAGGATCACGGCCTTGTCGCTGGCGTGCCCGCGACCGGTGGCGCCCAGGGAGCCGAGCAGGTCGACCTGCACCCGGGCGACCCGCTCGAGCAGCCCCGCGACCTCGAGCTCGACGACGAACCGTCGGGCGGCCCGCATCGGGCCGACGGTGTGCGAGGACGAGGGGCCGATGCCGACCGAGAACAGGTCGAGGGCGCTGAGCGTCACGAGGAACCTCCGGACGCGACGCGGGGCGTCGCAGGGCAGGCGGCAGCGACGCGTGGGCGCGCGTCATTGCGGCAAGGGAATCGGGATCACGGCACCCCGGTAGACCACTGAATCCGGTGTTTCCACCTGGCTGGCGCCGTGTCTTCAGCGTAGGAGATGCGTTGTGACGGCGTCCATCTCGACAATCTGGAGGCGCTGTTCAGGGTTGGTTAACGATCGCGGAGCCGGCTCGACTAGGGTTCGCCGCCGCTATGGTTCGCCGCCGCCGGAGCGCGCCCGGGAGCGGGTCGCGCGCCGCAACGCGCGCACGACGGCCCGCACCGACGGCGCCTGCACGCTGGACGCTCGCATCGCGACGAGGATCGTGCGCTGCACCGGCGGGTCGACGCGGCGCACCACCAGTTCGGCGGTGGCTGGACCGAGGTTCAGTTCGCTCATGAGCGCCACCCCGTAGCCGGCGCGGACGAGGCCGAACGAGGCGAGCAGGTTGCTGCAGTGCGCCACGACTCTCGGCTCGAACCCGGCCGCGCGGCAGACGGAGAGCACGAACTGCTCGAAGGCGCTGCCGTCGCTGTCGACGATCCACGGCAGCTGCGCGTAGTCACGCAGCTGCACGCTCGGCCCCGTGGCCGGTCGATGCTCCGGTGGCGCACACAGAACGATCTCGTCGCGGGCCAGTTCGACGGTGACGATGCCCTCGCCCTCGATCTCGTGCACGTCGTCGATGACCGCGATGTCGACGCCGCCCCCGCGCAACTGGGCGATGCTCTCCATGGGTTCCATGTCGCGCACGCTGGTGTCCAGTTGCGGATGGTCGCGGCGCAGCGCCATGAGCGCCACGGGGAGCACGACGCTGCAGAAGCTCGGAAAGGTGCTGATGGCGATCGTGCCGCGAACGTCGCTGTGGAACGTGCGCAGGTGCGCCTCCGCCTCCTCCACGGCCTCGGCGATATGGGCGTAATGGCCGACGAGCGCCTGCCCGGCCTCGTTGAGCACGACGTTGCGGCCGCTGCGGACCAGCAGGGGCAGCCCGACCTCCTTCTCCAGGAGGGCGACCTGCTGGCTGACGGCGGAGGTCGTCAAGTGCAGTCGCGCCGCCGCGGCGGTCATCGTGCCTTCGGCGGCCAAGGCGGACAGGATCGCCAGCCTGCGCAGCTCGAGCATCGTCGCCCACCTTTCGAGAGTCGCCTGCGGCGCGCCCCACCTACTCCGGGTGGCGCCGGACCTCCCCGGTCGATCCTGGCATCACCCGCCCGGCACGTCACCCACTCGAGCACCGCTAGCCGCCCACGTCGTGACCGTTCTGTGACCTGGTCGGCGTGGGCTGCCATGCTGGAGGCGTGACCAGGACACCTTCGCTCATCGCCGTGGACATCGACGGAACGCTGCTCTCTTCGACCGGCCGGGTGCTGCCCGGCACGCGGGCCGAGTTCGCCCGCGCGCAGCAGGCGGGCGCGACGATCGCGCTCGTCTCGGGTCGGCCCGTGGCCGGCCTGCGCCGCCTCATGCATCGGTTGCAGCTGGAGGGTGCGGGGTTCGTGCACGTGGGGTCGAACGGCTCCCGCAGCGCGGACGCCCAGACCGGCGAGGTGCTGACCTCACACACGCTGGGGATCGACGTGGTGCACGAGGTCGTGGCGCTGTGCAAGGAACACGGCATCACCGTGATGCTGTGCGACGGCGACGACCTCGTCGTCGATCGCCCGCAGGACCGTCAGGTGGTGTTCGAGGCCGAGGGTAACGACCTGCGGATCCGCGCCGTGCCCGATCTGCGGGCGATCGGCGCGGCTGAGGTGTCGGTCAACAAGGTGCTGATGAACGCCGATCCGACGGTGCTGCGACCCTTCGCGGAGGTCTTCGCCGAGCAGCTGGGCACCCGCGTGGAGCACGCGTTCTCGGCGCCGTTCTACTTCGAGGCGACCCCGGCGGGCATCGACAAGGGGTCGGCGTTGCGTGAGCTCGCCGCCGCCCGCGGCCTCGACGCGGCCGACAGCGTGGCCTTCGGTGACAACTTCAACGACCTGCCGATGCTCGCGGCCGCGGGCCTGGGCGTGGCCATGGCCAACGCCACCGCCGCGGTCCGCGACGCCGCCGACCGCGTCACGGCCTCCAACGACGACGAAGGCATTGCCGCTGTCCTGGCCGACCTCTTCGGCCAGGGCGAACCGGCTCCTGCCGTCCCCGAGCCGCAGGACCAGCAGCCCCTCTACGCCCTCGACCTGCGCGAGATCGGCGGCCTGGTGCACGCCGACGACCGCTGACGGCTGACCGCCCCCAACCAACCCGCAGCAGGGCGCGGGTCAGCGGCTCCAGATGTAGCTGTGCTGAGGGCGGCCGGCGGTGCCGTAACGCAGCAGCAGCTCGACCTCGCCGGCGGCGACGAGGTCGGCCAGGTAGCGGCGCGCGGTGGCGCGGGAGATGCCGATCGCGTCGGCGACGGCCATCACCGTGTGCGGTCGGCCGGAGTCGCGCAGTAGGTCGGCCACGGCGCTGGCGGTGACAGCCGAGCGACCCTTGGCCGGGGCGCCCGGATCGAGCCGGGGGCGCAGCATCCCGAGCTGCGCGTCGATCTCGACCTGGAGCAGGCGGCCCTCGGCGGCCAGGGACTGTCGGAACCGCACGTAGGCAGTGATCCGCTCGGTGAGCACCCGCATCTCGAACGGCTTGACGATATAGCCGATCGCCCCGCGCACCAGCGCGCGCCGCACGGTGTCCGCGTCGTCGGCGGCCGAGACGAGCAGCACCGAGGCGTCGCCGGCCCCGACCAACTCGGTGCCCGAGCCGTCGGGCAGGTATTCGTCAGCAACAACGAGGTCGGATCGCGGGAGCGCCTCGCGGGCCTGCGCAAGCGTCGTGGCTTGGGCGATCACCTCGCAGCCAGGCACCGCCCCCGCGACCGCCGCATGCACTGCGGCCACCCGAAAGTCGTCATCGACGATCAACACCCGCACCCTCATGGCCTCACCTCGCGCGACTCCTGCTCGCGCCGGTCGCGCGCCCCGTCGAGCATCCCGACCAGAAGTGCCTCGAACGCCGCGCCGTGCCCCCTGGCGCCATTCGTCGCCACACCGATCCGGCCCCTTGATGCCCGATCCTCGCCCTTGGACTCCGGCTTTCCCTCGCGTGCGGCCGCACCGGCAGCCGCACCTGCGACGGGGCCGGAGGCTGCGACGAGCCGCACGTCGCCACCGTGATGACGAGCGGTGACCCGCGCCAGAGCGAGCCCAACTCCGTGCGCGCCGCGACCGCCGGGCCCTGTCTCCTCGCCGACCTTGGTCGTCCAGCCGTCGCCGAAGATCGCCTCCTCGCTGCCGGGCCGCACCCCGTCGCCACTGTCGACGACGTGCACGAGCAGATCGGAACCGCCTCTGCCGGCCACCAGGAGAGTCACCTCCACCCACGCGGGGCGGCGCTGCCCGTCTGCCGCGGCGCGGATCGCGTTGTCGAGCAGGTTGCCGACGACGCTGACGCAGTCCAGGGGCCGCTGCACCCGGCCGGGCACCCACGTGTCCTCGTCGATGCGCAGGGTCACGCCGCGTTCGGCCGCGGCGGCGGTCTTGGCGGCGAGCAGCCCGGCGAGGTAGGGGTCGTCGACGTCGCCATCCCACGCCAATGTGCCCGCGAGATCGTCCAGGTAGGTCTGCGCCTCGGTCACGTGATTCAGGTGCAACATGCCGGCGAGCGCGTGCAGCCGGTTGGAATGCTCGTGGGTCTGGGCACGCAGGGCATCTGTCAAAGCCCGGGTGGCCTCGAGTTCGCGACCCAGGTCGTCGAGGTCGGTGCGGTCCCGCAGGACGACCACGCGGCCGAGGTCGTGGCCATCACGCTCGACCGGTAGGGCGCGCACGTCGAACACGCGACCCTTGGCCACGACCAGGCGACCGGCGGGTCTTGCCGGAGCGACCTGCGCCGCGGTCAGCATGTCGACGATCGGGGCGGGCAGCCCCGCCTGCGCAACAGGACGACCGGAGGGCTGTGCCGCGATGCCCAGGTAGCGACGGGCCGCCTCGTTGCAGATCCGCACCACGCCGGCCGCGTCGACCGCGACGACGCCGTCCAACGCCCCGGCGAGCACCGCCGCGTGCTCGCGCAACAAGTCGGCCATCTCCTCCGGCTCCAGGCCGTGGGTGGTGCGGCGCAACCGCCGCCAGAAGAACGCCAAAGCCAGCAGTCCTCCGGCGAGTGCGACGACGGCCACCCCGGCCAGGAACGCCGAAAGACGGCGCTGACCGGCATCGACCACGGCGAGCGGCACCCCGGCCGACACCGCACCGACGATGCGTCCCGAGGCGTCCCGCAGCGGCGTCTTACCTCGAGCCGACCAGCCGAGCGTGCCTTGCTCGATCGCGACCTCGTCGCGGCCGGCCAGCGCCGCCGACATGTCGGTCGATACGTGCTCCCCGATGCTCGCGGGGTCGGGATGGCTGTAGCGAATGCCGGCGGCGTTGGCGACGACGACGTGCATCGCCCCGGTCCGTGCCCGCACCTGCTCCGCCGCGGCCTGCACCGGTCCGCTCGCGCTGGGCGGGCTGCTCTGCACCCACTGCGCGTAGCGCGGATCGGCGGCCACGGCCTGCGCGATGGACAGGGCGCGCTGCTGCGCCTCCTGCTCCACCGATGTGCGGACGATGGCGAGGGCGCCACCGAGGGCGATCGACAGCGCCGCCACGAGCACGATGACCAGCAGCAACACCATCTGCGCGCGCCACGGTAGGTGGCGGCGCGGCGGCCCCCCGACCGCAGCGCCGGAGTCGGACATGGCTGTCACGGTAGTCCGCCAGACCCGCTGAGCACAACGCGCAAAACGCGAGTTACGCACCTTGTCGGCGCAACCAGCGCAAGCATTCCCGCCTGGGCAGCGGCTCCCTAATGTCATCGATCAAGCAGCCCGGCTCGGGACTCCCCCGGGCCCAGCTTCGGCACCGACGTCAAGAAGGAGGATCGCTGATGCGCGTCGTGAACGGTCTCTCGCCCTGGGATTCGGACGTGTCGCTCGGCACGCTGATCCCCGCCGTCGACCCGGCCGGACTCACGCAGGTCGCAGGCTTGCTCGCCACCCGCGGGCTCGGTCTGGACGCCGATATCGAGGTGTTCGTCACGGCCCACGCGGACGGCCGACTCATCGGCTGCATGGGCCTGGCCGGGGTCGTCGTCAAATGCGCGGCGATCGACGAAGACGCCCAGGGCGCCGGGATCGCCGCCCGCCTCATGGAGCGCCTCAACTACGAGGCGCTCGACCGCGGCCGCGCCAACCTCTTCGTCTTCACCACCCCCTGCAACCGAGCCGTGTTCGAGACGCTGGGCTTTACGACCCTGGCACACACCTCGCGGGCGGTGCTGCTGGAGAACACCCCGTTCGGACTGGCCGACTACCGGCGCGAGTTGCGCCGCCACCGCCGTGCCGCAGATCGGGTCGGAGCGATCGTGCTCAACGCCAACCCGTTCACGCTCGGGCACCGCCACCTCGTGTCCATCGCTGCCGACGCCCTCGACGTGCTGCATGTCTTCGTCGTGGCCGAGGACGCCTCCTTGTTCGGCACCGATGAGCGGCTGCGGCTCGTGCGCGCCGGAGTCGCGGAGCTGGGGCTCGGCGACCGGGTCGTCGTACATCCAGGCAGCCGCTACATCGTCAGCCGCGCGACCTTCCCCGACTACTTCCTCACCCGGGAGAGCGAGCGCGACGACGCCGCCGCCGGCCTGGACCTGCAGTTGTTCCGAACCGCGATCGCCCCAGAGTTGGGCGTCACCGACCGCTTCGTCGGCACCGAGCCGTACTCGGCCGTCACGGCCGCCTACAACGACCAGATGCGCCGGTGGCTGGCCGCGCCGGTGATGCCGACTCCGAGCCCGCTGCAACTGAGGCCACCGAGCCTGGCGTCCACACCGACTCCGGGCCTGCGACGGCAGGCGGACGCCCCGGCGATCACGGTGCACGAGGTCCCCCGACTGGAACTCGACGGCATGCCGATCTCGGCGTCCAGGGTGCGTGACGCGATCGGCGCCGGCGACCTGAACGCGGCCGCCCGCCTCGTCCCAACCCCGACCCTCGAATCCATTCGCACTCTCTTCTTTGCCGACAGTCAGGAGCCGTCATGCGAATAGCCCGCGACGCGCTGGCGGGCACGTTGGAATCCTCCGACGTCCTCGTCCGTGTGCACCCCAGCGACGAACTCGCCATCGAGGTCCGCTCGACCGTTCTCGCCCGTTACGGCGCTGACATCCGCCGCGTCGTCGCCGACCAGCTGGAGAGTCTCGAGGTCACGAGTGGGCAGGTGTTCGTCGACGACAAGGGCGCCTTGGAGTTCGTCATCCGAGCCCGGGTCGAAGGCGCCGTGACCCGCGCCGACCAGGGCGGGGCTGGCATCACCGGCCGCGATGAGGACGCCGTTCCCACCGGAATGACCGGTTCCCTACCCGTCGCCGGGGGCACGCCGTGACGGTCTCCGAGCTCGACTCCCTGCCCACGGTGGACGAGGAGCGCCCGAGCCGCTCGATGTTGTTCGTGCCCGGGTCCAACGCCGCCTGGATCTCCACCGTGCACGTCTACGGCGCCGACTACGTGATGTTCGACCTCGAGGATTCGGTGTCGCTACGGGAGAAGGACACCGCGCGGCTGCTGGTGCGCGAGGCCATCGCGAGCCCCATCTGGCGCGAGCGGTCGGTCGCGGTGCGCATCAACGCGATCGACACCCCGTTCTTCGCCGCCGACCTCGACGCGGTCGTCTCCGCCGGGGTCTCGATCGTCCGGCTGCCGATGGTCCGCGACGCCGAGATGATTCGCGACCTCGACGCAGAACTGACGCGGCTGGAGGAGCACTACGGGATCGAGCCGGGCCGAACGCGGATCCTCGCCGCGGTCGAGTCCGCCTCCGGGGTCGTCAACGCCGTGCAGATCGCCACCGCCTCGCCGCGTATGTGGGGCATCGCGCTGGCCGCCTACGACTACGTGATGGACATGCACACCGTGCACGACGCCGCGGTCGATGAGTCGCAGTTGTTCTATGCACGATGCGCGATCCTGCACGCCGCCCGGGTCGCGAAGATCCACTGCTACGACGTCGTGTTCTCGGAGGTCAACAACATCGAAGGCTTCCTGCGCGAGGTCGCCGTCCTCAAGCGGCTCGGCTTCGACGGCAAGTCGTTGGTCAACCCGCGCCAGATCGAGCCGCTGCACCGGGCGTTGGCGCCCACTGCCGGCGAGGTCGAGCACGCCCACCGGGTCATCGTCGCCGCACAGGAGGCGGACCGGATCGGCCTGGGGGTCGTCTCTCTCGACGGAAAGATGATCGACTCGCCGATCATCGCGGCCGCGCAACGCACCATCCGCCTCGCGCGAGTCTCGGGCGTCGACCCTAAGGCCGCCCGATGATCGCCGCCGCGCCCGTGACCTCAACTGATCGATGGCCTGCCGACGCCCCCGAAGTGCGCGGGCTGCGACCCTTCACCGGCTGGTCCGCGGCCACCCCATACCTGCGCGACGGGACCGCCAAGCGCCGCAAGGTGCTCGCGTCGCTGCGCGAGGCGATCGTGGTCACGGGCCTGACCGACGGAGACACCATCTCCTTCCACCACGCGTTCCGCGAGGGCGACCGCGTCATCCTGCCGGTGCTGGCGGAGATCGAGGCGCTGGGTATCCGCGATTTGACCCTGGCCGCCTCCTCGCTCAACGAATGCCACGAGGGTCTCATCGGGTTCATCGAACGCGGCGTCATCACCCGCATCTACACCTCCGGCATGCGGGGCGCCCTGGCCCGACGGATCAGCCACGGCGGCCTGCTGAGGCACCCGGTGCAGGTACACAGCCACGGCGGTCGGGCCGCGCTCATGGAGTCCGGTGAGCTACGCCCCGCAGTCGCCTTCCTCGGCGTCCCCGCCTGCGACGAGATGGGCAACGCCAACGGCATCAGCGGCACCAGCCGCTGCGGCTCGCTGGGCTACGCCCTCGTCGATGCGCAGTTCGCCCGCAACGTCGTGCTGCTCACCGAACAGATCGTCCCGTTCCCGCACACTCCGGCGGTGATCCGCCAGGACCGCGTCGACTTCGTCGTGCCGGTGCAGACGGTCGGCAACCCCAACCGCATCAACGTCGGCGCGACCCGCACGACCAGAAATCCACGCGATCTGCTCATCGCCCGCCTGGCCACCGACGTGCTGGAACACAGCGGACTCTTCGTCGACGGCTTCTCGGTGCAGACCGGCTCCGGCGGCGCGGCGACCGGAGTGACGAACTTCCTCGGCGAGCGCATGCGTACCGCCGGCGTCACGGCCCGGTGGGCGTTAGGCGGCATCACCTCCGGGCTCGTGGCCCTGCACGAACAGGGTCTCGTCGAGCGCCTGCTCGACGTGCAGAGCTTCGACGGAGTCGCGGCGGCCTCGCTGGAGCAGAACCCGCGACACACCGTGATCTCGGCCGCCGAATACGCCTCACCGCTGGCCAAGGCCGCGTGCGTCGACGAACTCGACATGGTCGTGCTGTCGGCTCTGGAGATCGACCTGGACTTCAACATCAACGTGCTCACCGGTGCCGACGGGATGATGATGGGCGCCTCCGGCGGGCACTGCGACACCGCGGCCGGCGCGCAGCTGGTCGTGGTGGTCGCGCCACTCATCCGCACCCGTATCCCCACGATCGTGCCCCGCGTGACGACCCTGGTGACACCCGGGGAGAACATCGACGTGCTCGTCACCGAGTACGGCATCGCCGTCAATCCGCGCCACCCGCAGCTCGCGGCCCGTCTGGCACAGGCCGGAGTGGGCACGACGACCATCGAGGCGCTGTACGACCGGGCACTACAGATCTGCGGTCGGCCCGCTCCGCTCGTGACGAGCGACGAGATCGTCGGCGTCGTGCGCTACCGCGACGGCAGCGTGATCGATGTCGTGCGAGCGGTGAGCAGCTGATGGCCGCCGTCAGCCCCGCGCGGATTCTGGCCCGTCGCGAGGAACGCCGGGGTGACCAGTTGCGACTGCTCGCTCGGGCGAGCGCAGTTGTCAGCGTCACGATCGTCTCCCCCGGTCCCGACAAGGACGACCGCACGGCGCGCCACGCCTGCACCAGGGCCGTGGCGGCCGTGCAACGCCGGCTGCGCGAGTCGAGGTGGCCGGTGCTCGGTGCCCAGAACGTGCGCGCCGCAACCGGACCGGAGTACCTCGTGGCCGTCGAGGCGCCAGCGGTCGCCCTCAAGGAGGCACTCGTCGACCTTGAGGAGACCCACGCGCTCGGGCGGCTGTGGGACCTGGATGTCGTGACGGGCCCGGATGTCGACGGGTTGCCCGTGATCATCGGACGATCCGCGCTGCACCGGCGGCCGCGCCGCTGCCTGGTCTGCGAGCAGGAGGCCGCCGGGTGCGCGCGATCTGCGCGGCACCCCTTGGCCCAGGTGCTCGCGTCACGGCGGCGACTGGTCGCGGCCGAGTCCCAGTCGCAGACGGACGCCGACCTGGCCGTCCGGGCCCTCATCACCGAGGCGCGCCTGTCGCCCAAGCCGGGCCTCGTCGACTCGTTCTCGACGGGCTCCCACGACGACATGGATCTCGCGTTGCTGGAACGCAGCGCGCGGGCGCTGCGGCCTTGGCTGCGGGCCTGCTGGCTTACCGGTGCGCGGCAACCGGGGTCCGTCGAGCCGCTGGTGCGGATCGGCGTTGCAGCGGAGGCCGACCTCATGGCCGTGACCGGCGGTGTCAATACGCATCGGGGTGCCCTGTTTGCGATGGGCCTGCTCATGGGTGCCCTCGGCGCCGAGCACTCGACACCCTCCTGCGCGGCCTTTGACGGTTGCCGACTAGAACGTCTGCGCGGTCGCGTCGCCGATCTCGCGGCCCCGCTGCTGCAAACCTGGCAGGCGACGGCCAGCGGCAGCGTCTCGCACGGGTCGGCCGCCTTCCGCGCGCTCGGAGTCACCGGAGCCCGTGGCGAAGCCGCCTCCGGATTCGCCACGGCCGCCACGATCGGGCTACCCGCCTACCGGGAGCGCCGACGGAGCACCGGTGACGAGGACGACGCACAGCGTTGGGCGCTCGTCAACCTCATGGCCGAGAACGCCGACACCAACCTCGTGCACCGCGGCGGCGAGCCCGGCCTGCGGTTCGCGCGCACCTGGGCTCGTGAACTGGTCGAGCGCCGACCCGATCCGGCGGCCCTGACCGCCGCGATGTCGGCCGCTGAGGCCCCCTTCGTCGCCCGGCGTCTCAGCCCCGGCGGCAGCGCCGATCTGCTCGCCCTCACCTGGCTGCTCGACCGACTCGCGCCGATCGCCTGAACGACACCGCTTTCCCCCTCCACGCGCCGCACTGCGCATCTGCCATCACCCTTCAAAGGAGAAGCCATGCTGACCGTCTACGGTCTGGCGATCGTCATCATCTTCATGGTGTTGATCATGACGAAACGCACCACCCCCTTCACCGCGCTGGTGCTTTCACCGGTGGTCATCGCGTTGATCGCCGGCTTCGGCCCGATGATCGGCGAATACAGCCTCACCGGTGTCAAGGGCGTCGCGGCGACCGTTTTCATGCTGTTGTTCGCGATCATGTACTTCGGCCTGATGCTCACCGCGGGCCTGTTCGATCCGCTCGTGCGTTTCATTCTGCGCATCGTCAAGGGTGACCCGCTGAAGGTGCTCGTCGGCACCGCCTTGCTCGCCGCGGTGGTCTCGGTCGACGGTGACGGGTCGACGACGACGATGATCGTGTGCTCCGCGATGATCCCGGTTTACCGTCGATTGAAGATGAGGATGATGGATCTCGCGGTCATCATCATCATGGCCAACTCGATCATGAACCTGTTGCCCTGGGGCGGTCCGACCGCCCGCATCATCGCCGCCCTGAAGGTCGACGAGGGTGAGTTGCTGCGCAACATCCTGCCCGGGATGCTCGTCGCCACGGTCTGGGTCGTCATCGTCGCCGTGTTGCGTGGCCTGGCCGAGCGCAAGCGTCTGGGCATCGTCGAAATCACCAGCCAAGAGGTCATGGCGCTGTCGCCGGCCAACGCGATGATCGCCGCATCGGAACACAACGTCGACTCCGCGCAAGCCCACCAGCAGGAATCCGAGAAGCTGAAGCGACCGCACCTGCTGTGGCCGAACCTCATCCTGACGCTGCTCATGATGGTGCTCTTGATCTTCGGCGGCATGGGCTTCGTGCCGAAGCTGCCGTCCGCGATCATCTTCGAGATCGGCTTCGCGATCGCGCTCCTCATGAATTACCGCAAGCTCTCCGAATCCCGCGAGATCATCGAATTGCACGGCGCGAACGCGATGCACGTCATCATCATGGTGCTCGCCGCCGGTGTTTTCATGGGCATTCTCAACGAGTCAGGCATGTCGGAGGCGATCGGCCAGTCAATCGGTACCGTCGTGCCTGCCTCGATGGGCAGCCATTGGGGCTTGGTGACCGCGCTCGCGTCGGTGCCCGGCACGTTCCTCATGTCGAACGACGCGTTCTACCTGGGTGTGCTGCCGATCCTGGCCCAGACGGGCGCCACGTACGGCTTCACGCCGATGCAGATCGCGGTGGCCTCGACGACCGGGCAGGCGTTCCACCTGCTCTCCCCGCTCGTCGGGTTCATCTAC
Source organism: Kineosphaera limosa NBRC 100340 (assembly GCF_000298215.1). GTDB lineage: Bacteria > Actinomycetota > Actinomycetes > Actinomycetales > Dermatophilaceae > Kineosphaera > Kineosphaera limosa. The sequence goes on from NZ_BAHD01000031.1 coordinate 12,311, forward strand.
CTGTTGCTGCACCTCACCGGCGTCGACATGGGCGCGTGGCAACGCACCGCCGCCAAGTGGAGCCTCGGCACGTTCGCGATCTTCCTCCTGGGCGCCTTCACCATCGGCGGCGTCCCCCTCTGACCCGCGGCCGACCCTGGGGCGCACCGTGCGCCCCAGGGTCGCTGGATGGGTACGAATCAGCGGTCCCAGGGATTGACGACCGGGACCCCCATGGGAAGGAAGTCCGCAACATTCCGGGTGGCCACGATCAGGCCATGCACGAGCGCGGTGGCAGCAATCAGCGCGTCCCGCTCGGGTTGCGGATCGGGAACATGGAGCCCTCCCGCCCGTCGAGCGATTGTCACATCGATGGGCAGAAGGCGCTCGGCGTACCCCGAGAGCACGCTGTCTTCCAGCCAGGCGCGCAGTACCCGCCCCTGAGGTTCGTCGTGCCGCTCCACCAGCCGGACCCCCGCCTCCAGCTCGCGGATCGTGACCACGCTGAGGTAGGCGTCCCGCCGCCGGAGGGCCGAACCCCACGCCACCACGGCCTTATCCGCCGCGGGTCGTCGCAACTCGCTGACGACGTTCGTGTCCAGCAGAAACGTCACAGCTGAGGCACCTGACCGAGATCCCGAGCCACGACCGGCTCGAACTCGACGTCCACGTCGATGACCAACGAGTCGCGGACCGAGCCGCCACCGTCGCTGAGCCGCTCGTACTCGTCGTAGTCCATGACGACGATGGTCGGCCGGCCGCGATCGGTGACGATGACAGGCCCCTCCTTGGCCATCGCTTTGACAGCCGAGGGCGACTGATTGAACGTGCGGGCGCTGACGACAGACATGGCGACCACCTCCGCCCCTATAGTACTACGTACCTACTTTCCCGAGCGCGGGCCTCCAAACCAACACTCAGCCGTCTTTGCGGGCCTCGGAGCGGGCTCGGGCGGCGGTGCGGGCGCGGACCGTGGCGTCGAGCTCGGCCTTGCGGATGCGCACGGCCTCGGGGGTGACCTCGACGCACTCGTCCTCGCGGCAGAACTCCAGGCTCTGCTCGAGGCTCAGCTTGCGCGGCGGCACGACCTTCTCGAAGTTGTCGGCGGAGGAGGCGCGCACGTTGGTGAGCTTCTTCTCCTTCGTGATGTTGACGTCCATGTCGTCGGCGCGGGAGTTCTCGCCGACGATCATGCCCTCATAGACCTCGGTCGTCGGCTCGACGAAGAGGGCGCCGCGCTCCTGCAGGTTGACCATCGCGTAGGCGGTGACGACGCCGGCTCGGTCGGAGACCAGGGAGCCGGACTGCCGCGTCGAGATCGTGCCGAACCACGGCTCGTAGTTCTCGAAGACGTGGTGCGCGATGCCCGCGCCGCGCGTCTCGGTGAGGAACTCGGTGCGGAAGCCGATGAGCCCGCGGGAGGGCACGAGGAACTCCATCCGAACCCAGCCGGTGCCGTGGTTCGTCATCTGCTCCATGCGGCCCTTGCGCGCCGCCATGAGCTGGGTGATCGTGCCGAGGAACTCCTCGGGGGTGTCGATGGTGAGGCGCTCGACCGGCTCATGGATCTTGCCGTCGACCTCACGCGTGACGACCTGCGGCTTGCCGACGGTCAGCTCGAAGCCCTCGCGGCGCATCTGCTCGACGAGGATCGCCAGCGCGAGCTCGCCGCGCCCCTGCACCTCCCAGGCGTCGGGGCGCTCGGTGGGCAGGATCCGCAGCGAGACGTTGCCGACGAGTTCGCGGTCGAGGCGGTCCTTGACGAGACGCGCGGTCACCTTGCCCCCACGGACGCGGCCGACGAGCGGGGAGGTGTTCGTGCCGATCGTCATCGAGATCGCGGGCTCGTCGACCTTGATGAGCGGCAGCGGCACCGGGTTCTCCAGGTCGGCGAGGGTCTCACCGATGGTGATGTCGGAGATGCCCGCGATGGCGATGATGTCTCCGGGGCCGGCCTTCTCGGCCGGCTTGCGCTCCAGGCCCTCGGTGACGAGCAGCTCGGTGATCTTCACCGGCTTCTGGCTGCCGTCGTGGCGGCACCACATGACCTGCTGACCCTTGCGAATCTCGCCGTTGAAGACGCGCAGCAGCGCGAGGCGGCCGAGGAAGTTGCTCGAGTCGAGGTTGGTGACGTGGGCCTGCAGGGGCGCGCCGGCCGTGTAGGTCGGGGCCGGGATCGTCTCCATGATCGTCTTGAACAGCGGCTCGAGGTCGGGGCTGTCCGGCAGCGTGCCGTCGGCAGGGCGCTCCAGCGACGCGCGGCCCGCTTTGGCCGAGGCGTAGACGATGGGGAACTCGATCTGGTGCTCGTCGGCGTCCAGGTCCATGAAGAGCTCGTAGACCTCGTCGACGACCTCGGCGATCCGGGAGTCGGGGCGGTCGACCTTGTTGATGCACAGGACGACCGGCATCTTCGCGGCGAGCGCCTTACGCAGCACGAAGCGGGTCTGCGGCAGCGGCCCCTCGGAGGCGTCGACGAGGAGGACGACGCCGTCGACCATCGACAGGCCGCGCTCGACCTCGCCGCCGAAGTCGGCGTGGCCGGGCGTGTCGATGATGTTGATCGTCACGCCGCCGGCGAAGTCGGTCGCGGACGGGCCGTTGTAGTGGATCGCGGTGTTCTTCGCGAGGATCGTGATGCCCTTTTCGCGTTCGAGGTCCCCGGAGTCCATCGCGCGTTCGTCGACGTGCTGGTGCTCGCCGAAGGCGCCCCCCTGCCAGAGCATCTTGTCGACGAGGGTGGTCTTGCCGTGGTCGACGTGGGCGACGATGGCGACGTTACGGACATCGCCGCGGATCGCGCTGGCATCCGTGGGCGCGGAATTCTGCAGAGGCATGATGCAAATCCTCTCACCCCGCGCCAGGTGCCTCGCACCCGTGCGTTACCAGTCGGCGGCGATCGCGTCGACGATCGGCACGTCTCCCTCCAGCCACGGCACGTCGTGCAGGGTGCCCTTCGTCAGCCAGCGCACCTCGTCGTGCTCGTCCAGCGCCTGCGGCTCACCGTCGGCGATCTGGGCCATCCACACGGCGATCCGGTGTCGCGGTGAGAGTTGCCAACGCAGATCGGGCAGCGGCCCGGCCACGATCGGCCCGAGCTCGATCCGTACCCCGATCTCTTCGGCGATCTCGCGGTGCAGCGCCTCCTGCCACGACTCCCCCGGCTCGACCTTGCCGCCGGGCAGCTCCCAGAAGCCGGCCAACGCCGGCGGCTCGGTGCGGCGGGCGGCGAGCAGCCGCTGGGGGGCGTCCAGGTCGTCGACGATCGCCACTCCGACGACGTCGACGGCCTGGGGCCGGGGGCCGTCGTCGTCGGCGGTGGGCTGGTCGGGCTCATCGGCAGGCAGCGTTGGCGGCACGGCCCCAGTCTGCGGCACCCGCGGCGTGCTGCGGCGCCCGCCCCGCGCGGGAAACCAGCACGTAGGGAACTACGGCAGGTAACAACCCAGGACGAAACGCCGCTACTTCTGCCATCCGGGCGCGCGCTCGACTACCGTTCTGACATGAAGATCGCCGACGTTATGCGCAGCCGGGGTACCACCGACGTCGTCACGGTGTCCCCCGACCAGACCGTCACCGACCTCTTGGCCGTGCTGGCCGAACACCGCATCGGTGCGGTGATCGTCAGTGCGGACGGTTCGACCATCGACGGCATCGCCAGCGAACGCGACATCGTCCGTCGCCTGCACGATCGCGGCGCGGAGGTACTCCAGGCCCCGGTCAGCGAGATCATGACCACCAAGGTGCACACCTGCACCGACGACGACCAGATCGAGGCGGTGGCCCACCTCATGACCCAGCAGCGGGTGCGGCACCTGCCGGTGGTGCGCGAGACCACGCTGTACTCCATCGTGTCCATCGGTGACGTCGTCAAGTTCCGCATCGAGCAGTTGCAGGCCGAGCGCGACCACCTCGTCGAGTACATCCAGCAGTAAGCCCGCTCCACCAACGTCCGCCGCGGAGTTCGAGTCGGTCCCCGTTCGTCGGTCAGCGCCCCCGTCGTGTCACGGCGGGGGCTTTGACGTGAGTCCGCCTCAGATCCAGCCGTTGTCGCGGGCGATACGGGCCGCCTCGCGCCGGTCCCCCGCGCCGACCTTGGCGGTGGCCGCGGACAGGTAGTTGCGCACGGTGCCATTGGAGAGGTTGGCGCGACGGGCGATCTCCTCGATGCCGGCGCCCTGGGCGGCTAGTTCGAGCACGTCGGCCTCCCGGGCGGACAGGGGGCTGGCCCCGGCGGCAATGGCATCGGCCGCCAATTGCGGATCGACGTAGCGTTCGCCGCGATGGGCGGCGTGCACCGCCTGCGCCAGGCTCTGCGCGGAGGCGGTCTTCGGCAAGAACCCGCGCACCCCCGCCTCCAACGCCCGCCGCAGGTAGCCCGGGCGGCCGTGGCTCGTGACGATGAGGCAGGCGACCTCGGGCGCCTCGCGCGCCAGCGCGATCGCCGTCTCGATGCCGTCCTGGCCGGGCATCTGCAGATCCAACAACGCGACATCGGGGCGGTGCGCCCGGGCCATCGCCACCGCCTCCGGGCCGGAGGCCGCCTGGGCCACGACGTGCAGGTCGTCGCGCAGGTCGAGCAGCGTGGCCAGGGCGTCGCGAAAGAGCGTCTCGTCGTCGGCGATGAGAATCCGGATGGGCACGGCCGCCTGCTCGCCCGTCTGGTCACCCACGTGCTCGCTCACTGGTGCTCCTCGAGAGTCGATGGCTCGACGGTCGGTAGGTGGGCTCGGACGACGAACCGACCGTCCTCTGGGCCGGCACTCAAGCGGCCGCCGACAGCCTCGATCCGTTCGGCCAATCCGGTCAACCCGTGGCCGCGTCGCTCCTCCGCCTCGCCCCGGGCGGCGTGGGGCCGATCGTTCGCCAGCACGACGACGACCTCTCCCGCGACCGTATCGGAGGCAGTGCGGTCGGGCGCCGTTGTGCGGAGCGTGACCTCGCGGGAATCGCTGTGCCGCAACACATTCGTGGTTCCCTCCCGGATGAACCACCCCAGCGCCGCGGTCGCCGGCTGCCCGAGCCGCGCGACGAGGGGTTCCAGATCGTCACTACGCAGCGTGACGCCGGCGGAACGCAACAGCGACCGGGCCCCCGCCAGCTCGGTGGTCGGATCGACGGTGCGGTAGCCGCGCACCAGCCCGCGCATGTCCGCCAGGGCCTCGTCGGCGAGCGAGTGCACGGCGAGCATCTGCTCGACGGCCCGCGGGTCGCCGCGGCGGGCGAGCTCGGCCGCGAGCTGGCTCTTGACGCCGATCGCGGACAGGGCCCGCCCGGTGACATCGTGCAGGTCACGACCGAAGCGCAAGCGCTCCTCCGCGACGGCGAGCCGGGCCTGCGCCACCCGCGAGTCGTGCAGCTGTCGCACGACGTCCAGGGTCCACGCCGTGCACAACCCGCAGGCGGCGCCGCCCCAGCCCAGGGCGGTGGCGGCGACCCCCACGACGACCGCCGACGGCATCGACACACCGAACAGCAAGGCCGTCGTCGTGACGAGGGCTCCAGCCAGCAGCCCGATGCCGGTCCACACGCGCGCCCTGACGACCAGGCCCACGACGAGCAACGCGTTGAAGCTCACCCAGGTGGGCACCGGCAGGGCGCCACCGGGGGCGGGCAGGTCGCGCACCGACAGTGCGCCGACGACCATCGTCGCCACGGTGAGCGCGGCATACCCGATCCACCAACCCCGGCCGAGCCTGCTGCGGCCGAGGCGCCGACCCCCGACCGCGCGGCCGCGGAAGATCAGGGAGTGGGTCAGCCACACGGTCGCCACCACATGCAGTCCCAACGCCGCGGCGACCAGCGCAAGCAGTTCGCCGTGCGCCGGCAGCCGGACCGCGCCGCTGAACAGCCCCATGAACGCGAAGAACACGATGATGAAGTAGACCGAGCCGGCGGTGTACCACTCGAAGCGCCGCAGCTGTCGCTCACTGGCGCGGATCGCCTGCTCCTCGCGCTGCAGTGATTCGTCCATCACTCCATCCTCACCGATGCGGGCCTCAGGACCGGCTTTCCCAGCGCAGGGTGCGTCGCGACACCCACCAGCCGATGACGGTCCAGCCGAGCAGCACGGCGCACTCCACGGCGACCTCTCGGGCCAACGCCAGGCCGGTGAGGGTCTCACCGAGCACGGTCTGCCCGGTCATGCCCAAGTGCGTCAGTTCGACGACCGGCGTCATCGGCGCGAAGTGCGCGACGCTCTGCATGGCCTCCGGCATCATCGCCAGCGGCAGCGAGATGCCCGAGAGCAGCAGCGGCACGAGGATCATCGGCAACGTGGTGATCTGGGCGTGCTCGACGCTCTTGGTCGGGCCGGTGCTGGCGACGGCCAGCGACACCCACGCCAGCGAGCCGAGCACGGCGGCCAGCCCGATGAGGGCCATCTGCGGCCGGGCGGGCACGTCGAGCCACAGGACTGCGGCCAGCGCCGCGGCCCCGGTCTGCGCGATGGTGATGAGAACGAACGGGGCGGCGATCCCCGCGACGATGACTCCGTCTCCGGCTTCACCCGAGCGCAGCCGCTTGAGCAGCAGCGACTCGCGCCGCGCCACGAAGCTTGTCACAAGCGTGTAGTACACGACGAAGAGCAGCGCGGTCCCCAGCACGAGCATCGGCGCAAGCGCCCCGAACGAGATTCCGGTGAAGCCCCCGATGCCGGCGAAGAAGAACACCATGAGCGCCGGTAGGGCGAAGCAGTTCAGCAGCGCCACCTTGTTGTTCAGCAACTGCCCCCATTCGGCGCGGGCCAGCGCGTAAACCTGCCGCAGGCGCGGGGCCGGGTCGGGCGTCTGCGTACGCGGCGCGACGCTGATGCCGGCGGCGGAGCGGTCGAGGTCGGAGTTGTCGGTGTGGGCGGGCGAAGCAGTGCGGGAGGTCATGTCGGGTCCTTTCGCGAGGGTGGTCGGCGGCGGGTTCACGCGGCGTCGCGCAGGGTGATCGGGTCGCCGCCGCCGGCGATGCGTAGAAACACCTGCTCCAGGCTGGCGGCGCGCGCCTGCAGGCGCGGCAATTCGACGCCGTCGGCCCAGGTCAACACGCGGGCCAGGGTGTCTTGTAGGAGGTCGGTCTCGATCCGCACGCGCCCACCGCGGCGGGCGACGCGCGCGCCGGGCAGGTCGGGTAGCGCGGGCAGCTCGGCGGCGGCGGAGCCCGGCGCAATCTCGAACTCGATGGCCGCCGGTTCGTCGGCGACGACCTCGTCGAGCGTGCCGGTCCGCACGATCCGACCCTCGTGCATGATGGCGATCCGGTCGGCGAGGCGCTCGGCCTCCTCCAGGTAGTGCGTGGTCAGCACGACGCAGGTGCCGGACTCCAGCAACTGGGTCAGCAGCGACCAGGTGGCGCTGCGGCTCTCGGGGTCCAGACCGGTCGTCGGCTCGTCGAGAAAGAGCACGCGCGGGCGGCCGAGCACGGCCATGGCCAGGTCGAGCCGGCGGCGCTCGCCGCCGGAGAGGTTCTGCACCTCAACGCGGCGCCGGTGCGCCAGGCCGACGAGTTCGAGGGCTTCGTCGACGGGCATGGGAGCCGCCATCGTCCCGGCCCACAGCTGGCCGGCCTGGCGCACCGTCGTGCCGGAGGCGAATCCCGCCTCCTGCAGCATGATGCCGATGCTGGGACGCACCTTCCGGCGCTGGGTGTAGGGGTCGAGCCCGAGCACCTGGACCTGCCCGGCGCTGGGGCGGGCCAGACCCTCGAGCACCTCGAGAGTGGAGGTCTTGCCGGCACCGTTGGTGCCCAGCAGGGCGAACATCTCGCCGGCGCGGGCGTGCAGATCGACGCCGCGGACGGCCTCGAAGGCCCCGCTGCCGCGCCCGTAGCGCCGGCGCAGTCCGCGGCAGCGCACCGGAACACCCGGGTCGAGCCTCAGTTCAGTGCCGGGCTCGCCGTGCGCGCTCGGGTCGGTCGTCGGATCGGCGGTGGTCGCGTGCTGCTGCTGGAGTGCCATGTCTCCACCATCGCCGCCCAGCAGGGTCGCGCAGCGTGCACCGTGTCACGGGTCGATGTGACAACGTCACAAACGCCGAAAAGGGCCGCGGCCCGATCGGCCACAGCCCTTGCTCCCCACACCGTTGTTGGGGATAAGGCGGGCGGCGGCCCCTCCTCCGCCGCCCGCCGCGTTCCCTATCGACGCAGGTGGGGGCAACACAAGGAGATTTCTTGGGCAACGGCGCGCCGCTCTCGCGGAGTCGCGAAAATCCGCATGACTGTGGGTGCGACGATGGTGACATGCGTGCCATCACCCAGTCCACCAAGCTTGCCGACGTCCACTATGCGATCCGCGGACCGGTACCTGCTGCAGCCAAGCAGATGGAGGACGAGGGTCACCGCATCCTCAAGCTCAACATCGGCAACCCGGCGCCGTTCGGGTTCGACGCCCCCGACGAGATCCTCGTCGACCTCAAGGCGCAGCTGGCGACCGCACAGGGCTACTCCGACTCCAAGGGCATTCCCTCGGCGCGGCGCGCGGTGGTGCAGCACTACGAGCAGCGGGGCTTCGTCAACCTCGATGTCGAGGAGGTGTGGCTGGGCAACGGGGTCAGCGAGCTCATCACGATGTCGATGCAGGCCCTGCTGAACAACGGCGACGAGGTACTCATCCCCTCCCCCGACTATCCGTTGTGGACGGCGTCGGTGTCGCTGGCCGGTGGCCGACCGGTGCACTACCGGTGCGACGAGCAGTCCGACTGGGCCCCCGATCTGGACGACATCCGCGCGAAGGTCACCGACAAAACTCGGGCGATCGTCGTCATCAACCCGAACAACCCGACGGGCGCGGTGTACCCGCGGGAGGTGCTCGAGGGCATCGCGCAGATCGCCCGCGAGCACGACCTGCTGCTGCTGGCCGACGAGATCTACGACAAGATCCTGTACGACGACGCGGTGCACGTGCATCTGGCGGCGGTGGCACCCGACTTGCTGTGCCTGACGTACAACGGGCTGTCGAAGGCGTATCGAGTCGCGGGATTCCGCGCCGGGTGGCTCGTCGTCTCCGGCCCCAAGGAGCATGCCCGTTCCTTTTTGGACGGCGTCTCGATGCTGGCGAACATGCGGCTGTGCGCCAATCACCCGGCCCAGCACGTCATCGCCACGGCGTTGGGCGGCCGGCAGTCGATCCGCGAGTTGATCCTGCCCGGTGGGCGGCTGCTGGCCCAGCGGGACGCGGCGGTCGAGATGCTCAATCAGATCCCCGGGGTCAGCACGACGACGCCCAAGGGCGCGCTGTACGTCTTCCCGCGGATCGACCCGCGGGTGTACCCGATCGACGATGACGAACGGTTCGCGCTGGATTTGCTGCGGGAGGAGAAGGTGCTGGTCGTGCAGGGCACGGGCCTCAACTGGCCGACGCCGGACCACTTCCGCATCGTCACGCTGCCTTACGTCGAGGTGCTCGAGGACGCGATCGGGCGGATCGAGCGGTTTCTGTCGCGGCGGCGCGTCTGACGAAGAGGTCGAAGTCCACTGCGACGCTTGATCCTTCATTAAGTTACGAATCCTGAGCAAGTTAGCCGCCGGCGTCGCGGCGGCGCCGGCACCCGGATCCGTTAGCGTCTGCGGGTGCCTCAAGCCGTCCTGACGATCCAACATCAGGACATCTGCCCGCCCGGGCGCCTGTCGCAATGGGCGCAGGCCACGGGCGTCGAGCTCGACGTGCGCCGCCCCTACGCAGGGACCTTCTGCCGGAGTCCTTGGCCGGCCACGGTGGCCTCGTCGTGCTCGGCGGCACCATGGGCGCCTACGACGCCGGGCATTACCCGTGGTTGCTGCCCACCCAGCGGCTCATCGCCGAAGCCGTCGTGCAGGAAACACCCTTTCTCGGTCTGTGTCTGGGGCATCAGTTGGCCGCGGTGGCCCTCGGCGGATCCGTCACCCTGCGACCGCAGGGCCCGAGCCGGGGCCTGGTACCGATGACCGGGACCGAGCAGCTGGCCGACGACCCGCTCTTTCGCGGCATGCCGAGGCAGGGACCGACGGTCGCGTTCAACGCCGACGTGGTCGACACCCTGCCGCGCGGCGCGGTGGTGTTGGGGCGAGATCCGTTCGGACATCCCCACCTCGTGCGCTACGCCCCGCGGGCGTGGGGTGCGCAATTTCACCCCGAAGTGACTTCCGCCATGTTCGCGGCATGGGCAAGGATGAAGGCGGTATCCGAGGCGGAGGCCGAAGAGGCCGCCGCGATGATCACAGAGGTCTCGACGGCGCTACCGCGGATCGACACCCTGTGGCAGACGACGATGCGCTCGTTCTTTCGCCAGGTGAGGGGGCCGGGTCATGAGCATGGTGGGCATGGAGACCGAGGCGAGACGTGAGGACGCCGCCCTCGAACGGCTGGTGAACCAGGCCGGGCCGCCCGGCCGCACGGTGAGCTACGGCCCGGAGGCCGATCAGTGCGTCGAGCTGTTCGACGCTCTGACCGACGCGGGCGCGGCCGCCAGGGACGGCTGGTTGGTCGTCGTGCACGGCGGCTTTTTCCGGCCCACCATCGACCGGGTGCACACGCGGGCCCAGGCCCGGGCGTTGGCACTCAGCGGCTACTCGGTGGTCCTGGCGGAATACCGTCGGGAGCCCGGACACCCGGAGAAGTCCCTCGACGATCTCGTGGCCCTCGACGCCGCGCTGCCGCAGTTGCTGACCGACCACACCGCCGCGCGCGCCGCTGACCACACAGCGGCTCGCGCCGACCGGCAGCCTCTCGACGCAGGTGCCGCGCCGCGGGTCGCGGGGTGGGTCGGGCATTCGGCCGGGGGTGCGCTGGTGTTGTGGCGCGCGTTGACGGCCGACCTGCCGCCGGTGCGGGCCGTCGCGCTGGCTCCGTTGAGCAACCTCACGGAGGCGCTGCGTCGGGGCCTGGGCGACGGCGCGGTCCGCACGTGGCTCGGCGGCGCACCCGCGAGCCCGACGTCCGCCGAGGCGGCGGCTCCCGAGCACATCGATCCCGCGGCGTTGGCGGCACACGCGGGGCCGGAGCGCCTGGCCGACATCCTCATCGTGCACGGCATCGACGACGCCAGCGTGCCGGCGGACCTCGTCGAGGGCACGGCCATGGCCGGCGCCGTACGGCTCTTCCCCGCGGCCCACCACGTCGACCTCATCGATCCGCAGTCACGCTGGTGGCCGACGATGCTGGCCTCCATCGACGCCCACCTTCGCGGCTGAGTCCGGCGGGTCAGGAGGCGCGGACCTCGGGAGGCGGGGTCTCAGGAGGCGGGGTCTCAGGAGGCGTCGAGCAGTTCGGCGATGCGCGTGACCGCGAGCGCCGCCTCGGTGTAGCGGGTGCTCAGCGGCGCCAGGCCGAGGCGGATGGCGTCGGGCTCGCGGAAGTCGGGCACGATGTGCTCGCCCCAGAGCGTGGCGACGACCTGCCGAAACCTGTCGTGCCCCAGGCTCACGTGGCTGCCGCGCCGATCGGCCTCCCGCACCGTGCCCAGACGCACGCCGCGCGGCGCGAGCACGTCGTCGTAGGCCTCGATAGTGAACTCGGTCAACGCCACCGACTTGGCGCGGATGGCGGCGAGCCCGGCCCTTTCGGCGAGATCGACGGTGTCGGCGATGCCGGCCATCCCCAGGATCGCCGGCGTGCCCGAAATGAAGGACCGGATGCCGGGTGCGGGCACATGCTCGGGGCCCATGACGAACGGTTGCGCGTGCCCCATCCACCCCTGGATCGGCTGCCGCATGCCGGCCTCGAGATGCCGTCGGGCGACGTAGGCGAAGGCGGGCGCGCCGGGGCCGCCGTTGAGAAACTTGTAGCTGCAGCCGACGGCCAGGTCGACCTGGTTCGCGTCGAGGTCGGCGGCCACGACTCCGGCCGAGTGGCACAGGTCCCACAACACCAGGGCACCGGCGTCGTGGGCAATCTGCGTGATGGCCGGCAGGTCGGCCAGCCACGCGGACTTGTACGCCACCTGGCTCAACACCACGAGGGCAGTCCGCTCATCGACGACCGCGGCCACCTCCTCCGGTCGAACGCCGGCGGCGGGGTCGGGGTGCAGCCAGTCGAGCTCCAGGCCCAGCTCGGCGGCGATGCCAGCGACGACGTAGCGGTCGGTGGGGAAGTTCTCGCTGTCCAGCACGATGCGGGTGCGGCCGGCGGGGGCGGCGGACATGGCGGCGCGCACGAGCTTGTAGAGCAACACGGTGGTGGAGTCGGCGACGACCGTCTGGCCGGGCGCGGCACCGAGCAGCACCCGCCCGATCCGGTCACCGAGGCGGGTGGGCAGGTCCATCCACTGCTCGTCCCACGAGCGGATGAGGCGGGTGCCCCAGTCGTGCGCGACGACGTGCTCGAGCCGGGCGGCAGTGGCACGCAGGGGTCGGCCCAGGGAGTTGCCGTCGAGGTAGGCACGCACCACCTGGGCGCCCTCCCCGGCGGGCACGAACGCGTCGGCGCACCAGGCCAGCGGGTCGGCCTCGTCCAGAGCCGCCGCCCGCGTGAGCAGGCTGCGGTCTCCGGCGCTCACTGCCCGATCCTCGTGCGCACGGCGAACAGCTCGGGGAAGAACGTGAGGTCGAGGGCTCGCTGCAGAAAGCCGGTGCCGCTGGATCCGCCGGTGCCGGTCTTGGTGCCGATGGTGCGGGTCACGGTTTTCAGGTGCCGGAAGCGCCAGAGCTGGAAGTTGTCTTCGAGGTCGACCAGCTCCTCGCAGGCCTCGTAGACATCCCAGTGCCGCTCGGCGTCGGCGTAGATGGAGACGAAGACCTCGGTGAGCTCGTCGTCGGCGGTGTGCGCGCGAGTGACGTCGCGGTCGAGCACGCGCTGCGGGATCGCGTGCCCGCGCCGGGCCAGGCAGCGCAGAAACTCGTCGTACAGGCTCGGGGCGTGCAGCACTTCGGTGAGCACCGCGTGCGCGCCCGGATCGGCCTCATGCACCGGCAGCATGCCCGCGTGCTTGTTGCCGAGGGCGAACTCGACGGCCCGGTACTGCCAGGACTGGAAGCCGGAGGCGTGCCCGAGAAAGCCGCGGAACTGCGCGTACTCGGTGGGGGTCAGGGTTGCCAGCACCGACCACTGGTCGGTCAAGGTGCGTTGGATGTGTTTGACGCGGGCGATGCGCTTGAGGGCGATCCGCATCTCGTCGCCCGCCAGCAGGCTCATCGCCGAGCGCGTCTCGTGCAGCATGAGTTTGAGCCAGAGCTCGGAGGTCTGGTGGGCGATGATGAACAGCATCTCGTCGTGATGCTCGGGGTCGCTCACCGGCCGTTGCGCGTCCAGCAGCGTGTCGAGGGCGAGGTAGCCCCCGTAGCTCATCTCGTTGCGGAAGTCGGTGTGGATGCCGCCCTCGATGTCGCGGCTGTTCAGCTGGCTCACCATGCCACTATCCCCCGTGGTCGTCGTGTGTGTCGGCGGTCACCGGGCGGCTAGGGCCGCGAGTCGCCGGCGAAGTGAATGCCCGCGAGATCGGCCATGTTGCGGTCCCAGGCCGTGAGGTCGTGCGGCTCGAAGTCGGCGAGCCGCCGGTGCCCGCAGGCGCGGGCCAACACCTGCATGAGCTCCACCGACGCGGTCAGGAATCGAGCCAGGCGTTGCGAGGCCTCGTCCACCGGCAGTCGGGCGCGGAGCCGAGGTTGCTGAGTGGCGATGCCGACCGGGCAGTGATCCGTGTGGCAGGCCCGCATCGTCAGGCAGCCGATCGCCTGGATCGCGGCGTTGGACAAGGCGACCGCGTCGGCGCCCAACGCCAGCGCCTTGGTGAAGTCAGCGGGGGTGCGCAAACCGCCCGTGATGACCAGCGTCACGTTCGGAACGTTCATGCGGTCCAGGTGGCGGCGCGCTCGGGCGAGCGCCGGGATCGTGGGCACCGAGATGTTGTTGCGGAACAGCAGCGGTGCGGCGCCCGTGCCGCCGCCACGCCCGTCGAGGATCACGTAGTCGACCCCGATCTCGAGGGCCGCGTCCAGATCCGCCTCGATGTGCTGCGCCGACAGTTTGACTCCGATGGGGATGCCGCCGGTCACCTCGCGGACCTCCTGCGCCACGCGCGCGAAGTCGGCCGGTCGGGTGAGGTCGGCGAACCGGGCGGGCGAGATGGCGTCTTGGCCCTCGGCCAATTCGCGAACCTCGGCGATCTTCCCCACGACCTTGTGGCCGGGCAGGTGGCCACCCGTACCGGTCTTCGCGGCCTGGCCCAACTTGAAGTGGAACGCCTGACACCCGGCGACCTTGTCGAGTGAGAAACCGAACCTCGCGGACGCCAGTTCGTAGAAGTACCGGGAGTTCTCCGCCTGCTCCTCGGGCAGCATTCCGCCTTCCCCGGAGCAGATGCCGGTGCCGGCGCGTTCGGCCCCGCGGGCCAGCGCTGTCTTCGCTTCGGCGGACAGGGCGCCGAAGCTCATATCCGAGACGAACAGGGGGATGTCGAGCTGTAGGGGCCGCCCGGCCCCCGGCCCGATGATCGTCTGCGTGTCAACCGGCTCGTCGTCGAGCAAGGGCGCACGGTGCAACTGGGCCGTGGTGATCTGGATGTTCTCCCAGGCCGGTAGCTGGGGTCCGGGGACGCCCATCGCCTCGACGGGGCCGTGATGGCCCGTGCGCTCCAGGCCCTCCGCGGCCAGCCGGGCGATCTCCGCGCGGTGCGGTTCGTCCTCAGTTCCCTTGGTGTCGGCATAGAGGCCCTGGTACCTGTCCCGACGATAGGGCTGCGGGTTGCCTTCAGCCCATCGGGCGACCTCCGCGCTGTCCACCCACACCTGCCCGTCGTCGACGAACGAGGTGAACGGTTGCAGGTCGGAGCCGCGGTACTTGACGTTGACGCCGGTTCGAGCGTCGTAGGTCGAGCCATGCAGGCCGCAGACCAGGCGCCCCTTGTCGACGCGACCGTCGGAGAGCAGCGCCCCGCGGTGCTGGCAGCGGCCGTACATCACCGTCACTTCGTCGCCTGGATGTCGCAACACCACGAGGTCGACGCCCGCGACCAAGGCGTACGCCGGCCGCTCGGGCTCCAGTTCGACGAAGTTGGCCACAGCTACCGGGGTCATCGTGGGCTCGCCTTCACACAGTGGGCTCGGAATTGCTTCGGCGTTCAACATCCTGGCAAATGGCTCGGGGCGTCGGGCGATTTACCAGCACTGCAGTTCGAGCGTGCCGGCACGCCGGCACCCTCAGGAGAACCATTGCGTGGGCGGACCGGCCAGGAGCAACGCGGAGAAGACGGCGACGATCGTCAGCCCGGCGACGAGGGCGGCGGGCAACGGGTGCCGCACGGACTCGGCGACCACCTTCTCGACCGGCCCACGTCCGGGCTCGTCGCGCAGCCGCCACCGCTGGCCGAGGAGGCCGCGGCGCAGCGCCGACCGCTCGAACGGCACCGTGGCGTAAGGGATGACGGCGCTGGCCAGCCCCATGAGCAGGTCGCGCACCGACCAGCGTTGGTCGACGGCGACGAGCACCGTGACGAGGCAGAAGCACAGGAACGCGAACCCGTGCAGGCTGCCGCCGATCCGCACTCCCAGGTCACCCAGATCGCCGAGTTGCAGCACGTACTTGCCGATCATCCCGAGGATGAGCAGGGTCCAGGTGACCATTTCGGCGAAGGCGACGACAGCGAAGAGGCGGGCCGGATTGCCCTGCGTCGATCGCGTGTCGTCGGTGCTGCTCGAATACGTCGTCATCGTTCGCTTTCCTGCGCAATCGGGTACGGGCGGTGCCCCATCCTTTCAGCCGCGCGCGACCGCCCAGGCTCCTTTGTCGGTCAGCGCGAGTCAGCCCGCGGTCGACGCGGTCAGCGAACGGTGAACGTGGTGCGGACGGTGCCGCCGTTCCAGCGGACCTTCACCTGCCAGGCGGCCACGCGCTGTTGCGGGCCGGGGTAGTTCCAGCCGGCAACGGGCCGGGTGGAGCCGCGCACGGCGGAGGCGAGGGCTCCGGTGGTGTCGATCCGCAGGCTGCGGCCGTCGGGGTGGCGGAAGATCGCGATCTTGGCGCCCCCGCGCGCGGAGACGAGTTGCCAGGCGGGGTCGAGGTTCCAGATCTGGTGACCGGCCTGCCCGGCCGGGAAGGCGTCGGCGACGATGAGGGTCTTGCTGGGGTGGTCGACGTCGACGGAGCGGGAATGGTTCACCCCGTAGACGCGGTCCGTGAGCATGTAGCGGTGGCGGGTGGAGCGCAGCGTGGCGGAGTGCAGGCGTGCGCTCTGGCGCACGTCGAGCTGGCGACCGACGGGGATCGCGACGTTCGCCGACTCGGGGCTGCGCTGGTAGGCCGCGAAGGGATTGGTGCGTTCGTAGCTGAAGTATCCAGAGCCCACGAGCACGCGCGCGCCAGCGGTGCTCCACGTCACCGACGTCTTGTCATGGTGCCCGTGGGCGCGCAGCCGGGGGCCGTAGCGCACGGTGTAGTAGCTGGTGTTCGGGTCCTTCCACGACCAGCGACCGACGATGAGGCCGCCGGCGTCGTCCCGGAACGCGGTCTCGGTGCGGCCGGTGGCCACGCGCCCGGGGGCCTTGGTGGCGTCGCCGATCTGCACGATCTTGCCGTCGGGCTCGGTGAGCCATTCGGCGACGTGGTAGGCGCGGGCGACCGCCGCGCGGATGGGCGCGATGGCGGGATCGCCCGGGTGCACCGCCTCCAGGGTACGGGCGGCGTCGTTCCATAGCGTGGCGTTGATGGCCTGGTACTGGGAGGACTGCTCGTAGCTGGTGCCGCGGCTGGTGAACGCGAGCCCGGACTCGCTGCGCAGGCGAGCGCTGGCTCGCTGAACCCAGTCGGGCCGGTCGACGAGGGTGCCGGCGTCGACGACGCGCAGATTGGCCATGAGTCCGTGGTTGTGCACCGCGTGATACGGCGGGCCGTAGTAGCGCGGCCCGAACTGCACGTTGACCTCTTTGGCCATGAGGGCGGGCAGGCGCGAGTCACCGGTCATGCGGTAGAGGCAGTTGAGAGTCTCGAGTCGACGCAGCGACCCGCCCTCGTCCCAGCCGAGCGTCGACTTTCCGGTGTCGGGGTTGTCGACGTAAAAACGCGCCACCTGCTGCAGCAGCGCCTCGACCGAGACCTTCTGATCGTCGGCCTGGGCGCGGCGCACCAGCGGCCCGACCCAGCGCAGACTCCAGAAGTAGAGCCGCCACGTCGGGTCCTTGACGGGCGGGTTCTGCCAGAACTGCTTGTTGATACCGCCGACGCGGAACGCTGCCGCGGGGGGCAGCTGCGCGAGGATCGGGCGCCCGTCGACGACCGGTTGTTCGGCCATGGCCGCGCAGGGACGCGCGGCCGACGGGGGCGACGGGGGCGACGGCGTCGGAGCGGGGGAAGGCGCCGGTGTGCCGGCAGCCCGGAGGCGATCGTTGGGGACGATCGTCGGGGCACCGCCGTCGGGGGCGAGCGCGGAGTCTTGGGTGAGCGCGAAGTCTTGGGCGTCGAGGTCCGGCGGCACCTGAAAGACGTTCGGCCTGGGGGTGGGTTCTGGTGCGGCACCGGCCTGCCCGGCGCCGACGCCGGTGAGTCCGAGGCTCGCGAGCAGGGTCACCGCTAGCGCCGACGTGATTCTCTTCATGGCAGGCGGCCCCCAACGGGCATGTGGCGACAAGGAATTCGCAGTGCCCTTCGGCCGGGGCGGGCCGTTGTTGAGCGCGCTCCACGGATTCGCCCGATTCGCCCGGATGTGTTACCGGGCCCCCCTTGGGCCGAGGCCCCACCCCCGGCGGGCTCGGCGGAAGGAGCAACACTCCGCCCGCTGCACCTAGCAACCAACCGCAGGCACCCCTAAGCCACCCCGCGCGCCGGGCACAACGAGCAACATGCCGCCCGCTGCACCTAGCGCTCCTGGGGCCCCGGGGGGCTCAGCTCCGGGGTCGCTCGACTCGGCCGACGAGCGCGACGAAGGCGGCCAGCACGGCCGCAGGTGCCAGCAGCCACAGCGGTCGTTGGGCCCACCAGGCGGCGGTCGGCGCATCGATGAGCACCCCGCCAAGCGCCTCGAAACCCCAAATGACCACGAGCAGCGCGCTCATGTGCCACAGGAAGATCGTCATGGCGGTGGCGTTGACGGCGACGACCGGCCGCCACCATCGGTCGCGGCGCAGCGCCCGGTCGAGCGCAGGCGTGGCCAGGGCGAGCAGTCCGAGCTGGAAGACCGCGAGCGCGGCGACGGTCGCGTTGGTGGGCAGCAGGTTCGAGCCGTCGGTATCGATGGTCGCGACCAGCGGGCGGGGGTAGCCGCCGGGGCCGGTCAGGAGCAGGAGGGCGGCGAGCCCGACGGCCGCGATCCCCAGCCGCACGGGCAGTGACCGGCGGCCGAGGTCCCAGGAGCGCCAGGCGTACCCGAGCTGGTGCACGAACACCCAGACGAGCGGCGCGATCGCCCACAGCACCCACGACCATCCGGTCGTCACGTCCAACACAGTGCCGGCGGCGACGAGCCCGGCCAGCAGGGCCAGGGTGGCGACCGGATGCCGTTGGTGGGCGGTCGCGGTCAGCGGCGCGGCGGTGATGAGCAGGGCGTAGACGGCGAGAAACCACAACGGGGTGAGGTAGCCGGGAAACCACTGCCAGATCCAGCGGTGCTCCCCCGGCAGGGCTGCGGCCAGGAGTTCGGTCGTGATCCAGACTCCGGCCCACACTGCAGTGGGCCGGGCGAGGCGGCGCAGTCGACGCCCCACGAACCTCCGGGCGCCCTCGGCGCCCTCGTGGGCGCGGGCCCAGCCGAGCCCGTTGACGTAGCCACCGACGAGGAAGAACACGGTCATCACCTGGAAGACCCACGTGATGACCCACCCGCCGGGCACGACGTGCAGCGGGTTGGCCATGGCCAGGGCGCCGCTCTCGGTGCGGAACGTCACCGACACCGTCCAGTGCCAGAGCACGACAACGACGATGGAGAACGCGCGGGCGGCGTCGACGACCCGGTCACGGTCGTCCGGAGTCGACTCGGCGATCCGACCCAGCGACGTCATGTCCCGAGCCAACCGCACGCCCCCTGCCCGGCACAATCGCAGCCTGCCTGCACCGTATCGCCGATGTCTGACATAAGTAGTACCTTGGGTGATATGGGCACGATCACCAAGCGGGAGCTCAATCAACGCACGGCTGCCGTGCTTGCCCTGGTCACCGACGCGGACGAACTCGTCATCACCGAGCGAGGGACCCCGCGCTGGCGGATCACCACATTCCGCGACCAGGAGGCAACTCTCGCGCGACTTGAGCGCGAGGGGCGCTACGCCCCGCCGTCCACGACGCCGACACCCTGGCCGATGGAGCCAGGTGGACCTGCGTACACCGAGGCAGAAGCGGACGCCTTGCTTGCCGAAATGCGCGGCGAGCACTGACCCGTGACCGGATCGCTCGTCTACCTCGACACCTCGGTCGCGCTCCGCACGATTCTGGACGTCCCCGAACGCGAACGCCTCCAGGCCTGGACGCAGTCGCCGGGGCTGACCCTCGTCTCTTCCCGGCTGCTGCGCACGGAAGCGATCCGGGTGCTGCGGCGCGACAACAGGCCGCCCAGCGATGCGAAGCCACTGTTGGAGCGGGTCGGCCTGCTCGATATGACCCGCGAAACGCACGCCGTTGCCGAATCCATCGAGCGCCACATCAAGACGCTCGACGCCTTGCATCTCGCGACCGCGCTCCTCATCGGTGATCCGGTGCCCGTCGCCACTCACGACGCCACGATGAAGGCGGTGGCTCGCGGCCTCGGACTCTCCGTCACCGACCCCGTCGAACGTTAACCACCAGCGCCGCGCGGGCTCGCTGCGGGCTTCATGCCGAACCGCGACACCGCCGCGAAGAACGCCCAGGTGACGAGCGCGCCGACGGCACCGTAGTGGGCATCGGCCAGATCCAAGGTGTTCCAGAGCGTGAGCAGTCCCTCGTAGAGGTAATTGGCCGCCAGCACAATGAGTGTGAACGCGGTGATCTCGCGGAGTCGCGCGCCGTAGAGCAGGCGCACCATCGCGTAAATGAGAACAAGCCCGCACGAGAGCACCAGATTCGAAGCGTGGTCATAGAACCCCGGCACCGCCGCCTCCAGGCCCGCGATTCTTGAGTCGGGACTCGTGTACCCCATCGCAATTACGGCGGCTACCGCGAAGATCAGGAAATAGCCCACAAACACCCACGGACGAAATGCCCGAGAGGAGCGATCACCTCTCATCAATCCCCCACGCCGAAGTCCCCCAGTGTCGCCATCACGCACACGGAATCTTAACCCGCGGCCGCAAAGCGCCCAACGACACACAGGGAGCCGGCGGCGAGGTGCTGACTACCGTGGCGGGGCACGAGGGTCGCGACCCGATTGGTCGGACCACGCATCGATCCTTCCGTTATGGCTAGTTTCATCTCCATTAGAGCACCCTTTGACTGCTAGCATCGTCATAACGGAGGCAGCATGGTTGGCTACAAGATCGACCGGCAACTGGCCGAGTTCGGCGCGCACGTTCGGGGTTGGCGTATGGTCTTGGGCCTCACGGCCCAGCAGGTCGCCGAGCGCGCCAGCATCACACGCGACACGCTGCGTAAGGTCGAGACCGGCGACCCGAGCGTTGGCTTCGGCAACGTCGCCCAGGTGCTTCGCGCGCTGGGCACACTGGATCGGGTTGTCGACTCGATCGACCCGCTCAACAGCGACATCGGCCGTCTGAGGGCGGCCAAGCTCGCGAAGAAGCGTGCACGATGACCACCGTTGAGGTACTGGTCGACGAGGCGGGGCACACCCGCCTGGTGGGCCAGGCTCATGTCACCCGTACGCGTGGCGAGGTCTCGACGACGTTCCTTTACGACGCGGGCTATCTCAGCGGCGACGGCATGGCCATCGATCCGGCGTTCCCGCTGGCCGCCGGTTCCCAGCATCAGAGCGGGCTGGTCCGCGCCTTTTCCGACAGCGCCCCCGACCGCTGGGGCCGAAACCTCATCGAGAAGGCCGAGCGGATCCGCGCCCGCCAGGAGGGCAGCGCTCCCCGCCACCTCGACGACCTCGACTTCCTTCTGGGAGTCAGCGACAACACGCGCCAGGGCGCCCTGCGCTTTCGCCTGCCCGGGCGTGAGGAGTTCCTCGGTAGCCCCTCAACAGTGCCGCGGCTCGTCTCGCTGCCGGAGCTGTTGCGAGCCGCCGACGACGTGGCTTCAGACGACGATCCAGCCGCGGCCGTCAAGCGGCTTCTGGACACCGGGACCACGGGGCTGGGAGGTGCACGCCCGAAGGCGTCCGTGCGCTTGGATGACGGGAGCCTGGCGATCGCGAAGTTCCCGCACTCGAGCGACGATTGGGACGTCATGGCCTGGGAGGCGACCGCCCTAGGCCTGCTGGAGGGCGCGGGGATCCGCACGCCGCAGCATCGGCTGACGCGCGTGGGTCGGCGCAGTGTCCTGATTCTGAGGCGGTTTGACCGCACCCCATCTGGCGAGCGCATCGGCTATATCAGCGCCATGACCGCCACGGGCTCTGCCGACGGGCAACACCGTGACTACGCCGACATCGCTGAGGCGATACGCGACCACTCCCTGTCGCCGAGGCAGGACCACCACAAGCTGTTCGACCGTGTCGTGGTCAGCGTGGCCCTGGGCAACACCGATGATCACCTGCGCAACCACGGATTCCTCGCCGAGAGTGGCTCGTGGATCCTCAGCCCCGCCTTCGACGTGAACCCGAATCCGGATCGGTCGCGGCCCCGCTCGACCTCGATCATGGGAGCCGATGCGCTCCCCGATGAGGTCGAGGGCCTACGAGCCTTGGCGCAGGAGTGCAGCCTGACCGCCGACCAGGCAGCCGAGCGGATGCGCCGCGTCGCGAGCGCCCTGTTGGACTGGCGCGAGCAGGCCCGTCGACACCGCATCAGCGAGCACGAGATCGCCACGATGGCCGAGTCGATCGAGCCGCGCCTCCAGGCCGTCACCAAGGCCATCTGATCGGCGCTCGCCCGCCTGCATGCGGACATAGGCCGACTTGTCAACGAGCCAGCCCTTCACCGCCACGCGGCATCCATCACGGAGGGGTCATCCAGATCGCCGAACACGGCGGCGGAGCGGCTCCAGTCGCTGGCCGTGACGGTGACACCGACAGGCCGCAGAGCTTCCCCTTCTAGTCGGCGGCGCAGTAACTCGTTGCGAGACAAGCCGAGCGCCGCCGCCTCGGCGCCGCCGCCTCGGCGCCGCCGCCTCGGCGTCGATGCGTTCGACGGCCGCATCACTGAGCCCACGGATCAGAATGTTCGTCATGAGCCGCACCTCCACCTGTTGATATCACGATAGCAGCCGCAGGTTGTGTGCCGCCTGGGTCGCGCCGGCCGCGTGGGGCCGCACCTGTAGCGATGTCCGCCTCCGCGAGCCAGAGGCAACGTCACCCCTCGGAGTAGTCAGCGGATGCCGGGGCACGCCAGCGGGCGAAGCCACCTTCGGTGTTCAACACCTGGCCCGTCATCCAGCGGCCCTCGTCGCTGACCAGCCACTCGATGAGGCGCGCCGGGTCGTCTGGCTCGCCGACGCGGCCGAACGGAACCATGGGGGCCAGGTACCGGGCGAGTTCCGGTGTCATCCAGCCGGTGTCGACCGGTCCCGGATTCACCGTGTTGAGGGTGATCCCCGCGTCCGCCAACTGATCTGCCAAGGTCACCGTGATCCCGGCGAGGGCGGCCTTGGCGGCGGCGTAGGCGACCTCCCCGGGCAGGGGTCCCAGCTCTTGGCCAGAGGTCAGCAGCACGACGCGACCTCCCGGACGACCGTCGTGTTGGGCGGCGAACGCCTGCACGAGGAGCAGCGACGAGCGCGTGTTGACCGCCCAGTGGGCGTCGAGCATGTCGGCGGTGAGTTCGCCGAGGGCGCCGTCGCCACCAGATCGCGCGTGGTTGCAGACGAGGATGTCGATGTGGCCGAGCTCGCCGGCCGCGCGCTCCAGAACCTCTTCCGGCGCGCCCCCTATGGCGAGATCGACCGCCGCGTCGACCACCTTCTGATCCGGTCGAACGCAGATCTCCCGCAGTTCGGTCAGCAGTTCCCCGAGGTCGTCGGCGCCCCACGGCTGGTCGAGGTCATGCGGACGGTGGTGGGTGAGGAAGAGGTCCGCTCCGCGAGCGGCCAGCCGCGAAGCGACGGCGAACCCGATGCCCTTCCGGCGACTCACGCCCGTGATGACGGCCGCTCGCCCGCGCAATGACTGCTCGACGCTTGGCACACCCACTCCTGAAATCCGCCCCGCTGCCGGGGCATCCTTATCGCCCGAGCACCTTAGCCACGTCAACGGTCACTTTGACGAGTTCCTCATCCACCGGAACGAGGACGGCAGCCTCGGTACTCTCGCCGTAGACATCGGGCTTGGGGTAGGTGCCCGTCGTCGCGTCGAGCGTGTACACGAGCAGCGCTCGACGCTCGCGGTCGAGCACCCAATACATCGCGATCCCCATGAACGAATACGCATCGCGCTTGGGGCCCAGATCGGTGGCCCGGTTCGTCGAAGTGACCTCTATGACGAGGGTGGGCGCAACATCGTCGTCGGCCATCGGCACCAGCATGGCGTCCGGGCACAGCACGGAGGTTTCCGTACGCAGGTCATTGCCCGGCTGCGCCTCCCAGCCGAACTGCTCGAGGGCGGCGCTGATGACTCGAATGAGCCGACCGACAGCCCGCTGATGGTTGCGGTTCGGCGACGGCGACACGGACAACTCTCCTTGGATCAGCTCGTAACGACGGTGATCGCCGGCCAACTCAGCGGCCTGCGCCATCGCGTCGAAAGCCGTCACGGGCAGCTGCGTCCGCTGCGGCTGATAGGCCCGCAGCACCGCGACCGGACGCCCCTGGTCGGTGATGATCCGGTCATCCCCATCGTCATGAACCTCGTCGATAACCCGCCGCGTGTGCCGCGCAAGGTCCCGCATCCCGACCGCTACCCGTGGATCGACCGCCCCGATACTCATGCCTCAACGCTACCCACAGTGTCTGTCAAATGTCTGCCAGCAGGATGGCAGCGCGACGCGAGGTTCAATCGCGCGGCGGCTGGATGATCTGGAAGGCCCCGCCGAGGGAGTCCGCGACGGTCGCCACCCGGTCGAACGGTGAGTCCATCGGCCCGCCGACACCTTGCCGTCCCAGCTGGGACGGCGGGGGTTCTTGTCGACGCGACCCGACCTCAGCGATTGCGAGGCGCGCGTTTGCTCTTGGCCTCGGTCGCCCTTGGGTGACCTGCTGCTGCGAGCGTCAGCCAGACGACGCGCGACTCGGAATCAACGCAGTACCACAGGCGGGCACCTGCCGAGATGTCGTACTGCCACTGACTCATCTCGACGCCGCGGATTGCGCGTCGCCCCAGCGCGCCGCGCAACGGCTTCTGCACGTCGGTTCTGGTGGTCGGCGCCGTCCTCAGGCGTTCCTTGGCTTCTTGCGCGTTATCGGGGAACCGCTTTTCCAGCTCTGCGAACGCCAGCGACTCCTTGGTGGCGTATCGCAACTCCCACTGATCGCCTTTCGGAGGGGGTGGGAGTTGCTCCCCGCGCTTGGGCCGCGCCATCAAACAGGCTGGTCCAGCGGGTCTGGGACGCCCTCGAGGAGATTCGCGGCAAGCTCCGGGTCGGACCACACGTCGGCAGTGTTCCTCCAGTCCTCGATCAGCACCACCAGTGCCGTGAATCGGCCGACGGAGGCACATGCGCGAAGAGCTTCGGCGGCCTCCGTCACGAAGCTCGCGCGGTCGACCTCCGGCAGGAAGCCCACCCACGGCAACTCATCCAAAAGCCTGGTGACGTAGCTGCTCAGCAGCATCTCATCATGCACGAGAGCAGCAAGAGCGTTGGACAACAGGCGAGTTGCCTCAGACGTGGCCTCGGCGCGGCGGGCACTCTCAAGCACCCACGACGGTCTACCCCCGCGCTGTTCGAGCACCAAGGTGTCGTCGGTCCGCTCGGCCTCGACCAGATGCTGGTTGTAGTTCTGGATGAAGCGACTCATCGGCATCGTCTTCGCCATGCGACCATTCTACGCAACTACTTACGTAAGGCGAGCGGCCCGATGGTGAATCGCTTGGGCATCGCTGAAGAGCCCAAGCCTCGAGGCTCGTCACACCCACTCCTGCCCTTCCGACGTGTTGCCGGACCCCCCTCGGCAGGGGTTCAGTTGCGCGGCGGCTGGATGATCTGGAAGGCCCCGCCGAGGGAGTCCGCGACGGTCGCCACGCGCCCGAACGGTGAGTCCATCGGCCCGTCGAGCAGCGATCCGCCCAACTCCTGGATCCGAGCGACCGTGGCGTCGGTGTCGTCGACCGCGAAGTACGCCCGCCAGAACGAGGGCGCCTCGTCGGGCAGCCAGGCGTTGGCCTCGCAGAGGCCGGCGGTCGCACCGTCGCCCGAGTGGTTGGTGGCGTAGCGAATCTCGCCTTCCATGAGGGCGTTCTCCCAGCCGAGCACGGCGGCGTAGAAGGCGGCGTCGGCGTCGAAGTCCTTGGTCAGCGTCTCGAACCAGGTCGGGGTGCCGGGGCGGCCACCGATGTCGAACCCGTCGAAGCTGCCCGACTCCCACAGACCGAAGGCCGCCCCCGACGGGGCCGCGACGATCGCCATCCGGCCCATGTCACCGATGTCCATCGGCGGGACGAAGACCGTCCCCCCGTTCGCACCGACGGCCTCGAGGGTGGCGTCGACATCGTTCACCTTGAGGTAGACGGTCCACCAGACCGGCATGCTCTCGTCGACTTCGCCGTCGGCGTTCATATTCAGCCCGAGCCCGCCCACCGGCACCCCGGCGTCGATCATCTCGTAGCCGCCGAAGTCGGGGCCGGTGGAGGTGAAGTTCCAACCGAAGAGCTCGCGATAGAAGTCCCGGGAGGTCTCTTGGTCGGTGGTGCCGAGGTCGATCCAGACGGGGGAACCGGGTGCGATGGCCATGGGAATGCCCTTTCGTGTGCAGTCACTGCCCGCAGGGCGGGCGGGGGGCAACGCGACGGTGAGTCAGGCGATGTCAGGTAGCAGTCGCAGAGTAGGCCACGAACGATCAGGCTCGGCTGGCAGTGATCCGCTCGCCGAGGACCGCCGCGGGCGACCTACTCACTCGACGCGTGCCTGTGACTCGGTCTGTGCCAGGATCGCCAGGTCGCGGCGGATATAGCGCAAGTGAGCCCACTCCTCTTCCAGGATGACCCGGAGGCAGTCTCCGACGGTAGGCCGCCAGTCGTCGCCGCCCCAGGGGTTGCTGCGCTCCTCGTTCAGCGTCTCGGGGCGCACGTCGGCAAGGAAGTCGGTGACCATCTGCTGCCGCTGCTCGCGAACCGCGAGCACCTCCTCGAAGCCGGGCGGCTCGTCACGGAAGATCGACATGTCGAAGCCCATCTGCGCCGCACCCGTGAAGATCAGGCCGATCTCGTGGAACGGCTGCTGCTCCTCCTGGATTCCGCCACGCAGCCAGGCGTCGGTGGCCAGGATGAGGTGGCGCTGCGTCTGGGCCAGCGACCACTCGTCCTCGACGTGCGCGTCCACCTGCTCGCGCGGCGTTTGCGAGACCGTCTCTTCCCACGCGGCCTGGACTGCCTGCCAGCCCTCGCGCAACCCCTCCGGGGTTTGCGCCTTCTGCAGTTCGCGGCCGGGAAACTGGCGGTTGAGTTCGGCATCCACAAGCGGCACCACGTCGACGCCGTTGACCAGCAGCGTGCCGAAAAACAGGTCGTGACCGTCGATGTCCAGCCCGTCGAGGTCCATGCCACGCATGGTGACTCCGCTGACATCGGAGAAGCGCAGCGTGGCGCCCTTGAAGCTGGTTCGAAGGAACGTCGCGCCCTCGAACTCGTCGGTTCCCTGGTAACTACCCATGCCCGAGTATCCCGCCAGGTGACGTGAGCGTCGACTCGTGAATCGATCGACAGACGCCGGTCAGCGGGGAGCCAACACCTCGAGACCGGACTTTCGGGCGGCTTCAGTTAGCCGGTCGTCATAGGTGATCATGGCGTCGACGCCGACGATCAGCGCTGTCGCCAGGTGGATCGCATCCAACGAGCGCAGTTGCGGCCCAACGACGCTGCGTGCTCGCGTGATGACGCGCTCGTCGATCGCGCGCAACGAGACCCCCGACATCGCCGATTCCTGGTCGTCCTCACCGAGCCCAGCACGCAGACAGCTGCGGGCGACCTCGACATCGGCAAGATCGCTGGCGATCCAGCGGTTGCCGTCGGCCCGGTCTTGGGTCAGCCAGGAGCGCAAGCCCCCGCTCTCGGACTCTTCGACGACGCGTTTGAGCAGTGCCGACGAGTCGATGTAAGCCAACCTCACAGGCGG
The DNA here is from genome assembly GCF_000298215.1 of Kineosphaera limosa NBRC 100340. Taxonomy (GTDB): domain Bacteria; phylum Actinomycetota; class Actinomycetes; order Actinomycetales; family Dermatophilaceae; genus Kineosphaera; species Kineosphaera limosa. The sequence continues at coordinate 39,464 of NZ_BAHD01000031.1, forward strand.
TCCTCGCGGTCGAGGAGGTCTCGCGTCGTCCTGCCATCAGAGAGCCTCACCAGCTTCGTCGCTGGGCGAAACGGGGTCCGCGGCGGACGAATCGCGGGGTCTTCCAGCCGTGGGTCACCGCCGGTGTCGAGCCCGAAGCTACGGGTGAGGGCGTCGATGATGACGTCGTGCTGAGAAAGCCCCGACGCGGCGGCGCGGCGGCGCAACTCGATCTCGATGTGCTCCGGGAGTCGCAGCGTGCGCGCCATGGCTTGATGGTATCAGTGGTATCTGCCAACGGTCACCGTCGCCTTGCCGGAAACGCTAGACGTTAAACCTGAACTCGACGACGTCTCCGTCGGCCATGACGTAGTCCTTGCCCTCCATGCGGACCTTGCCGGCGGCCTTGGCGGCGGCCATGGACCCGGCGGCGACGAGGTCGTCGAAGGAGACGATCTCGGCCTTGATGAAGCCCTTCTGGAAGTCGGTGTGGATGACGCCGGCGGCCTGGGGAGCGGTCCAGCCCCGGCGGATCGTCCAGGCGCGCGACTCCTTGGGCCCGGCGGTGAGGTAGGTCTGCAGGCCCAGGGTGCGGAAACCCTTGTGCGCCAGCTGCTCCAGGCCTGGCTCGGTCACCCCCACCGACTCGAGCAGCTCGGCGGCCTCCGCGTCGTCCAGTTCGGCGAGGTCCATCTCGAGTTTGGCGTTGAGGAAGATCGCCTCGGCGGGCGCGACGAGCGCCTGCAACTCGGCCTGCAGCGCCTCGTCCGTCAACTGGTCCTCGTCGACGTTGAAGACGTAGAGGAACGGCTTGGTCGTCATGAGCCCGAGCTCGCGGATCGCCTCGAGATCGATGCCGTCACCCTTGGCGAAGAGCGTGTCACCGGCCTCCAGGACGGCATTGGCCGCGACGGCCGCGTCGAGCACGGCCTTGTCGACCTTCTTGCCCTTGACCTCCTTCTCCAACCGCGGGATCGCCCGCTCCAGGGTCTGCAGGTCGGCCAGGATCAGCTCGGTGTTGATCGTCTCCATGTCGCCGCGCGGGTCGACCTTGCCGTCGACGTGCGTCACATCGTCGTCGACGAAGACCCGGATGACCTGGCAGATCGCGTCGGCCTCACGGATGTTCGCGAGGAACTTGTTGCCCAGGCCCTCACCGGTGGAGGCGCCGCGGACGATCCCGGCGATATCGACGAACGAGACCGTGGCGGGCAGGATCTTCTCACTGCCGAAGATCCCGGCAAGCGTCTTCAAGCGCGGGTCCGGCAGGGGCACCACCCCGACATTCGGCTCGATCGTCGCGAACGGGTAGTTCGCCGCGAGCACGTTGTTTTTGGTCAGGGCGTTGAACATGGTCGACTTGCCGACGTTGGGCAGACCGACGATTCCGATAGTGAGGGCCACGAGGACAGGAGTCTAGTGGCCGTCGCCCACAGCCGAGACCCCGCTGCGATCCTCCCCGGCATCACCTCGGGCGTACGGTGAGGCGGTGATCACCGACCCGTTGCCTGATCGGCCTGCACCGGACAATCCGTCCGGCAAGCTCGTACTCCTGCGGCACGGGGAGACGGAGTGGTCGAAGTCCGGCCAGCACACCGGCCGCACCGACATCCCCCTCACTGCGCGCGGTGAGGAGTTGGCGCGGCACGCCGGCTCGCTCGTCGGCTGCTACGACTTCTCCCTCGTGCTCAGTTCGCCGTTGGAGCGGGCCCGGCGGACAGCCGAACTCGCCGGCCTGTCCCCACAGATCGATCCGCTGCTCGTCGAGTGGGACTACGGCGGCTACGAGGGCCGCACGACTAAGGACATCCGCGCCGAGCTCGGCTACAACTGGACCGCGTTCACCCACGGCGTGATCCGCGGACAGACCCCGGGCGAGACGGTCGAAGAGGTCGCCGCACGCGCCTCACGGGTGTTAACGCGGGTCCTACCCGCCATGGTCGACGGCGATGTCGCCCTCGTCGCCCACGGCCACTACCTGCGGATTCTCGCCTCGGTCTTCCTTCGGCTCGCCCCGCGATTCGGAGCGGCGCTTACCCTCGACGCGGGGTCGGTCAGCGTTCTGGGCTTCTACCGCGAGGAGCCCGCGATCCTCGTGTGGAACCAGGGCCCGGAGCTGCCCATCGTGCCGTCGGAGTCCTGACCGAACGCAGGGCCCAAGAGCCGCCGAAGGTGGGTCACGTCGGCGTCCGCACCGCGGCGAGCTGCCTCGATTGGACTACGAGGCGACCCGTGGAGTCCCAGACCCGAGCGTCTTCTTCCATGAGTCCACCGGCCAGCGTATCGCTGGTCAGTTCGACGAACACCCAGCCCGGAGCCGGATGGGCCCGCACGTGGGCGGTCAGCTCCAGGGTGGGCACCCAGCCGCCCAGGCCGAGGTCGAACGCCACCGGAGGCATCGCGTCGACGGCCATGAGCAGCGAGATCGCATCCATGTCCCGACCGTCGGAGAACCGCATCCACCCGCGAATGACGCCGCGACGCGCCGGCTCACCGAATACCCAGCCGACGCACGAGGGGTCGAGTCGCAGCTCGAGTCGGGACATCATCGGCGGCAGCAGATGTTTGGGTGCCAGCTGCGCGTCGAGGCACTCCCCCGGAGGCGGGACGTCGGGCATGGCCGGGGCTCGCGCGACATCGCTCGCCGCACCCAGGTCACCGAACGTCGCCAGCGCCCGCACGCGCTCGATCGGCCCGTCCGGGCCATCCTGGTAGACCGACACCTGCCCGGTGCTCATCGAGCGCCCGACACTGGCGACCTGCGGAAACACCCGCACATCGCCGGGCCGAGTCGCCGAGAGAAAGTAGGCGCTCAACGCCAACGGATCGGGATGGGAGACGGAGCCGGCACCCTCTGACCGCGCCAGTTCGTCGCGGAGCGCCGTCGCGGCCACCGACATCACCACGCCGCCGTTGATGGCGTCGATGATGTTCCACCCCGCGTCGAGGTACCCCAGTCGCCCGCCGTCCGCCTGCGCCCGCAGCGCCATCGCCTCGTCGAATGCACTCACGAGGTCGTCCCTATCACGGCATCACCGCAGGTCGGCGTGGCGGCACCGAATCTTGTCGTAGGTCGATGCGAGCGTTGCCTCATGACCCCGATCGTGACTTTCGTCGGTGCGCTGATCATCGGCGCGACCCTCGGCATCTTGTTGACCTGGCTCGTCGTGCGGGCCGGGTACGCGGCCCGCCTGGCCGCCGCCGACGCCGAGCGCGAGGGGCTCAAGGAGCGCCTGCAGGACCTCACCGACCGGGTGGCCCACGAAGACGAGGCGGCGATGGCGCTCGCGCCGCTGACTTCGGCGCTGGCCCGGGTCGAGCGACAGGTAGGCGTGTTGGAGCGCGATCGCGCCGAGCAGTTCGGTGTGCTCGGTGAGCGCCTCGGCGAGGTCAACGCCTCGACCCGCGCCTTGCGCGAGCAGACGGCCACGCTGGCCGGATCGCTCAACGCCTCGAGCGTCCGCGGCCTGTGGGGGGAGACTCAACTGCGCCGGGTGTTGGAGCACTCCGGGATGCTGGCCCGCTGCGACTTCGAGGAGCAGGTGCGCGCCGTTAGTCGCCACGAGGCGCAGGTCAGACCGGATGTCGTTGTCCGGCTACCGGGTGAGAAAGTGCTGGTCATCGACGCCAAGGCGCCGCTGTCGGCATTTCTCGACGCCCAACGGCCGGACCTGTCCCCGGCCGACCGGCAGGCCCGTATGGCGGCCCACGCGAAGGCCTTTCGCCGACACGTCTATGGGCTCGCCGACAAGGACTACTGGTCGGCGTTCGAGACCTCGCCCCGGCTGGTGGTGTGCTTCGTGCCCAACGAGGCGGTGCTGGCCGCTGCGGTCGAGCACGACCCTGAGCTGTTCGAGGCGGCGATGCGCCGGCATGTGGCGATCGCCTCGCCGGCGACCCTGCTGGCGGTGCTGCGCACGAGCGCGCATGCCTGGCAGCAGGACGCGCTGACCAGCAACGCGCGCGAACTGCTGGTGCTCGGTCGGGAGTTGCACGAACGGCTGGCCACCCTCGGGACGCACGTGACGCGGATGGGGTCGAGTCTGCGCCGCAGCGTTGAGACCTACAACGCCATGGTCGGCACGTTGGAGAGTCGCGTGCTCGTCACCTCGCGGAAGTTGCACGAGCTGGACCTGGCCCCCGAGGCCGTGCCCGCTCCCCCGCCCGTCGACCTCCCGACCCGGCCGCTGACCGCGGCCGAGCTCATCGAGAACACCGCGCTTGAGAACACGGCGCTTGAGAACACGGCCCTGGAGGGCTGCGACCTCGAGCGAGATGCCCGACATGTGCGCGACACCGTCACAGACGCCCGGCCACTCGGTCGCCGAGCCGACTCGGCATGACCTGGCGGCACCGAGTGACTCGGGGCGACTCGGGGTGACTCGAGGTGACTCAGGGTGATTCAGGCGGCAACGAGGGTGTCTTCGACCAACCGCTCGACCAGGGCGCCCACCGCGACGAGGTCGACGTGGTCCTCATCGGACAACACCTCATGGACCCGGCCGATACCCGCGGAGCGATCCTCCACGACCGCACCCGCGACGGTCAGCACCTTGACTGCATCCTCCCGCGCCCACTGCGCAGCGCGCGGCGACGGACTCACGCTGAGCACCGCAGTCGGGAGCCCGTCGATCGGGGCGTTCCCCCGGGGACGCGACGCCCAGTCGATGGCGTTCTTCAAGGCACCCGGCAGTGACCCGTTGTACTCCGGAGTCACCACGAGCACCGCGTTCGCCGCGGCCACCTCGCTCCGGAACGCCGCAACAGCGGTCGGCAGCAACTCTGGCCGGTCGAGGTCGTCGTCGTAATGCGGCAACTGCCGCGCAGCGTCGCTGATGATGAGACCGATTGGGCACGTCGACTCGGGCTCGACCAGCACTCCGACTTACGACGGACGCTGACCGCCATCATCGAGCAGACCGCCAGCGAGTGCCGCTGACAAGCCCCCGAAGAGAGCGTCTTGACGGTTGCGGTCGCCGCCCAGGTTGCTGCCCCGACCGCAACCCTGGGCAGGGAGCCCAACAGTCGAAGCCCAGCCGCGGCCGGCTGTCGCCGCCGAAGTCCGAGGGCGGCCGCAGCTGGTCAGTGCAGGTGCGTGGCGGCGTCGTGGCGCACGGTCTTGGCGGCGATGCCGGCGGCCTTCAGGTCGCGCCGCAGCTCGTTCGGCAGGGCGAACAGCAGGCTCTCCTCGGCGGCGATGACCGGCTCGACATCGTCGTACCCGCGCTCGGACAGCCAGTCCAGCACGTCGCGCACGAGCACCTCGGGCACCGATGCCCCGCTTGTGACGCCGACCGTCGCGACGCCGTCGAGCCAGGCCTCGTCGATCTCCTCGGCGTAGTCGACCAGGTGTCCGTCCCGGGCGCCGTGTTCGAGGGCGACCTCGACGAGCCGCACGGAGTTGGAGGAGTTGCGCGAGCCGACGACGATCATGAGGTCGGTCTTGGGCGCCATCGCCTTGACGGCGAGTTGCCGGTTCTGGGTGGCGTAGCAGATGTCGTCGCTCGGGGGGCTCTCCAGCTTGGGGAAGCGTTCGCGAAGGCGCGCGACCGTCGCCATCGTCTCGTCCACCGACAGCGTGGTCTGGGAGAGCCACACGACCTTCTCCGGGTCGCGGACCTGCACGTTGTCGACGTCGTCGGGGCCGTCGACGATCGTGATGTGGTCGGGCGCCTCGCCCGAGGTTCCGACGACCTCTTCGTGGCCCTCGTGGCCGATGAGCAGGATGTCGTAGGCGTCGTCGGCGAAGCGCACGGCCTCGCGGTGCACCTTGGTGACCAGCGGGCACGTCGCGTCGATCGACTTCAGCGAGCGCGCCTTGGCCTCTTCGTGCACCACCGGTGCGACACCGTGCGCGGAGAACACGACGGTGGCGCCCTCGGGAACCTCGTCGGTCTCCTCGACGAAGATCGCGCCGCGCTTCTCCAGCGTGGAAACGACGTGCTTGTTGTGCACGATCTGCTTGCGGACGTACACCGGCGGACCATAGAGCTCCAGCGCCTTCTCGACGGTGACGACAGCCCGGTCGACCCCGGCGCAGTAGCCGCGCGGGGCCGCGAGCAGGACCTTTTTCTCGACAGTCACCCCGCCATCCTAGGGAGCCCGCCTGGACGCGCCATCCACGCGCACTGTGCGGGTCACGTCACGCACCGGGCGAGGCGCAGTCCGGTGGCAGGGGCCGCACCCCCGCCTGCAGAGTGACGGCGCCGTCGGCGGCGACGAGCTGTCGGTAGACGCCGTAGCTGTGCAGGCCCACAGTCTCCAGGTGAGAGTCGATGACGACCCAGGCGTCGGACACATCCGAGGGGCGCTCGACGAAGTGCACGGAAACCCCGTCCTCGACACCAGCGATGGTGATTGGGGCAACGATTGCGTCGCGAGTGCCCTCTGCGGTCTCACCCGAGTGCGCGAAACCCACGGTGACGGTGATCTGGTCGTCGTCGGTCCCATCGAAGACGAGCGCGAGCGCGGCGGCCCCTTCGATGTCGCCACCGAGCCGTTCGCGCAGTTGCGTCACGGCAGCGGGGATGTCCGTCTCGTCACGGACGCTGGCTTGCAGCCCGCGCAGGCTCAGGGAGGGTAGGGATTGACGGGTGATGTTCATGGCTACCTCACGGGCTCTCGTCTCCAGGGTGTCCAGCCGGTGCCGGACTCGGGTCAGACGTACTGTGGCCTCGTCGATCTGCTGCACCAGGTCACGCTCCTGCGCGCGCAGCACCGACTCCAACCCGCCGCGTCCGAGCGCGGGATCGAGGAGCACCCGGATGTCCTCGAGCCCGAAGCCCGAATCGCGCAGGGTCGCGACGGCGTTGACGCGACCGACCTGGGTCGGCTCGTAGCGGCGATACCCCGTCGCGGGGTCGGTGCGGGCAGGCTCGATGAGCCCTTGTTGCTCCCAGTGCCGCAGCATTCGCCGCGATACCCCGGTGCGGTGTGCGATTTCTCCGATGCTCAACATGTCAGCTCCCACGACAGGCCATCCCACAGTGTGAAGGTCAAGCGGCGCGGTGCCGGTAAAGGGCACGCCCTGCGGTGCGTACGGTGGGAGGGTGTCGAGTTCGCTCTTGCCCATCACCACCGAGCGGCTGCGGCTGCGCGCCCACACGGCGGCCGACGCCGGCTGGCTGCAGCGCGTGTACGGGCGCCCGGATGTCGCGCTCTACCTGCTGGACGAGCCGTGGACTGCCGAGCTGGCAGCCGTCAAGGTGAGCGAGCGCATCGCGCGCGTCGATCTGGACGGGGAATCCCGCGGGCTGGCTCTCGCAGTGGAACGTGACGGTGAGGCGATCGGCGATGTCGTGCTGTGGCGCACGGGGCCTGATGCGCGCCTGGCCGAAATCGGCTGGGTGCTCGACCCGGCGCACGGCGGTCACGGCTACGCCCGCGAGGCTGTCTCGGCCCTGCTGACGCTCGCGTTCGAGCACTACGGACTGCACCGGGTCGCCGCTCAAATGGACGCCCGCAACACCGCCTCCGCACGCCTCGCGGAGGCGGTCGGGATGCGCCGTGAGGCACACTTGCGGGCCAACTGGTGGAGCAAGGGTGAATGGACCGACACCCTGATCTTCGGCGCCCTGCTCACCGATCGCTGATTGTCGAACAGCAGGGCCAGCACGAGCGCCGGAGCAGCGACGCGCCGATGCGGACGGCGGCGGGGCGGCGTTGTCGGTGCTCTGTTGAATACTGGCGCGCGTGACTCAACCAGCCCGAGCGCCTCTGCCGGAGAGGGCGGCCGACACCACGGCGGAGCAGCCGTGGCCGGTGCGGCTGCTCTCGGCCAAGATGGGCGAGTACATCGCCAAGATGTCGGCCGTGTGGGTCGAGGGGCAGATCGTCGAGCTCAACCATCGCGGTGCGGCGCAGTACTGCTACCTGACGCTGCGAGACCCCGACGCCGACGTGTCGCTGTCCGTGTCGATGCCGGTGCGGGCCTTCGACGTGGCCGGCATGCCGATGAGCCAAGGCGCGCGGGTCGTCGCGCACATCAAGCCGGGCTTCTGGCCCAAGCGCGGCACCCTGCAGATGGAGGGTCGGGCGATCCGGCCCGTCGGCGAGGGTGAACTGCTCGCCCGGCTGGAACAGCTCAAACGCATCCTTGCCGCCGAGGGCCTGTTCGCGGCCGAGCGCAAACGCCGCCTGCCGTTCCTGCCCGGCTGCGTCGGGCTCATCTGCGGGCGCAATTCCGCCGCCGAACGGGATGTCGTCGAGAACGCCCGGCGCCGCTGGCCGGCACTGCGGTTCGAGATCCGGCAGGTGCCGGTGCAGGGCACGGATGCGGTGAGCGCGGTCCGCGCAGCGCTGGTCGACCTCGACGCTCAAACGCACGTCGACGTCATCGTCGTGGCCCGCGGCGGCGGCTCCTTCGAAGACCTGTTGCCGTTCAGCAACGAGGCGCTGATCCGCGCGGTCGCCGACGCCCGCACTCCGGTTGTCAGCGCCATCGGCCACGACATCGACACTCCCCTGCTCGACTTCGTCGCCGACCTGCGCGCCTCCACCCCGACCGACGCGGCCAAGCGCATCGTGCCCGACGCGGCCTCCGAGCTGGCCGGCCTCGACCGTGCCCGCGGCCGCATCCGCGCCGCCCAACAGCGCCGACTACACGGGGAAGCCGACCGGTTACGCACGCTGCGTTCCCGCCCAGTGCTGGCCTCCCCCGCCGCGATGATCGAGCCGCACCTGCGGCAGATCCAGGCCCTGCGGCTGCGCGCGCGACAAGTCGTGAGCGCCCGCGTCGACCGCGGCGCCGACGAGATCGTGCACCTGCGCGCCCGCGCCCGCGCCTTGTCGCCCCAGTCGACCCTGGACCGCGGCTACGCGGTTGTTTCGCACGCCGACGGCCGCACGGTCACCGACCGACTGGAGGTCGAGGCGCGAGAAGTGCTGCGGGTGCGGGTCGCCCGCGGCGACTTCGCGGTCACCCCCGTGACAGCCCGCTCCGGCGAGCCGGAGCCGAGCAGCACCCAGGCAGCAAAGACCGCTACGGCAACCAAGACCACGTCGCGGTCGACCAGGAACAAGAGCACAACGAGCGCCAGGCCCGCCCCGAGAGCCAAAGCGGCCACGCGGGCCAGAACCCCACCGGCCGTCACCGAGAAGTCCACGAAATCCTCCGAGCCCACCGACGCGAAGGCGTGACGACATGACCGACCCCAGCACCGACCGCAGCGAGGCCGAGCTCGCGGCCGTCTCGACCCTCACCTACGAGCAGGCCCGCGACGAACTCGTCGCGATCGTCGCGCGACTGGAGAGCGGCCAACTCGACCTCGAGGCGTCGATGGCCCTGTGGCAGCGCGGCGAGAGTCTGGCCGACCACTGCACCCGCTGGCTCGACGGCGCCCAAGCCCAACTCCAGGGCGAGGCCCCGGACGACGAGCAATCGGCCGGTTCACGGCCACCGGCCGATTCCGACACCGACGAAGGCTGAGACTCAAGGCGCCCTACGACGACGCGGCTCACTCCTTGTGGTGGCTTGGTGCCAACTCGTAGACAGGCGTGTCCAGCCCCTCGAGGCGCGCCTTGAGCTGCAGGGACAGGTAGCGCGAGTAGTGCCGCGCCTGGTGCAGGTTTCCGCCCATGAACCACAGGTTGGGCACCTGCGTCGGCTTCCACATGTTGCGCAGTTCGCCCTCCCAGGGGCCGGGGTCCTTGGGGGTGTCCGAGCCCAGACCCCAGCACTTGCCGACCGCGTCGGCGACGTCCTGGCTGATGAGTTGCGCAGCCCAGCCGTTCATCGACCCGTAGCCGGTGGCGGCCACGACGAGGTCGGCCTCCAGCTCCGTGCCGTCGTCCAGCACGACGCTGCGCGCCCGCAGTTCCTTGACCCGCGCGGGTGACACAAGTTTGATCTCACCCTTGGCGACCAGGTCGGAGGCGCCGATGTCGATGTAGTAGCCGGAGCCGCGGCGCAGGTACTTCAGGAAGAGCCCGGAGTCGTCGGCACCGAAGTCGAGCATGAACCCGGCCTGCTCCAGTGCGTCGTAGAACTCCTGGTCCTGCTCGCGGATGGCGTCGAACGCCGGCCGCTGGAAGTCGGGCAGGATGCGATACGGGATCGAGGCGAAGATGAGGTCCGCGGTGTCGTGATCGACACCGGCCTCGACCGCCTCCTCCGAATACAGCGGGCCTAGCACGTGCTCCATCAGCGAATCGGAGCGCACGATGTGCGTCGTCGATCGCTGCAGCATCGTCACGTCGGCGCCGTTCTCCCAGAGGTCGGCGCAGATGTCGTGGGCGGAGTTGTTCGAGCCGATGACCACCGCCTTCTTGCCGCGGTACCTCTCACCGCCGGGGTGGGCCGAGCTGTGGTGCAGGTCGCCGGTGAAGACGTCGGCACCAGGGATATCGGGCATGTTCGGGATGCCGGACATCCCCGTGGCCAGCACCAGGTGCGTCGGGCGCAGCACCCGCTCCTGCCCTTCGCGTTCGACGGTCACCCGCCACGTGCCAGTCGGCTCGTCGAAGACTGCATCGGTGGCGCTTGTGTTGCTCCAGTAGTCCAACTCCATGATCTTGACGTAGCTCTCGAGCCAGTCACCGATCTTGTCCTTGGGCGAGAACACGGGCCAGTCGTCGGGGAACGGCAGGTACGGCAGGTGGTCGTACCAGACCGGGTCGTGCAGGCACAGCGAGTGGTAGCGGTTGCGCCACTGGTCGCCGGGCCGCGGGTGCTTGTCGATGACGAGGGCCGGCACGCCGAGGCGGCGCAGCCGAGACGCCAGCGAGATGCCGCCCTGCCCGCCCCCGACGATGAGCACGTACGGCTGCTCGTCGAGCCCGAAACTCTCCAGCCGCTTGGTGCGGCGGTCCAGCCAGTTGTCGGCGTTGACGTTGATGCCGTGCTCGGCACCGAGGATGCGGCGCCGCCCGCGCGGCTCGCGGTGCTCGAGCAGCTCCTGCGCGCTGGTCAGGAACGTCCAGCAGCCGCCCTCGCGCAGTCGGGCGATCCCCTTGCCGGTGAAGGTGTCGTTCTCGAAGGTGAACTGCACGGTCGTCACTCCGTCGGCGACCTCGGCCGCGGTGACTGCGATATCGCGCGGCCAGCTACCGGGGTCGACGGCGCCGAGCATGGCAGCGATCGCGTCGCGGCCTTCGGCCGTGTGCAGGTTCCAGGTCATGGCGATCAGATCGCGCCAGTAGCACTCTTGGGCGTCGAACAGATCGGCTACCTGCTGCGCGTCGCCGGAGGTCACGGCTGCGGCGAAGCGGTCGAGCCACTCCCGGGCGACGTGGTGGGCGTCGGTCGTCATCCTCAAACTCCCTTGTTCGATGATGGCGCCGGGTTTCCCCAGCGTTGTCGACCGACCCTAGGTCGCGCCCAGCGCGAGCGGAAGGGCTATCGGCTGGCGCGCTCAGGAGCCGGTGGGCGTGGGTACGCCAACAGTGAGCTCGGCGGCGGGACGCAGGGAAGCGGCGGCCTGCTGCAGGGCCTCGGAGTCGGTGAGGCCGGTGACGACGACGATAGTGCCGTCGATGGTGGCTACATAGCTGGTGCGCACCGGATCGCCGGAGGTCGCGTAGCTCGCCCACTGCCGCCCGGCGATGTCGACCGGCTGCCCCGCAGCGCCGTGCTGCGTGCGGGCCGCGATCCACGCCTGGTCGGTCTGTTCGTCCTTCGCCCCCGCCTGCTCGGTGCCCAGGTAGGCGGATTCGTCCTGGCCGTGGGTCCAGCCGGCGTGCCAGCCGGTCAGCCCCTGCTCGCTGGTCTGCCGCACGCTGGTCGGACGCCAGGGCGCCGGCACCTGCGGCACGAACAACGTGAGGCCGGTCTGGCTGGAGACGTACTGCGCGGACGCCACGACATCGACCGCCGGGCGGTCGATCCGCGAGGGGCGCGGCAGGAGCGCGAGCCACACCGTCACGACCGCGAGCACGACGACCATCGAGAGCACGAGGCTGCGCCAGTTGCCCCGCCCGTGCGCGCGCCGCGGCGGCGGACCCGGACGGGTGGCTGCGGGGGGCTGGCCCGACCCCTCCCCTGCGGGCGGCGTAGAGGCGGGCGCGGACGTCGGGGTCGCGGGAGGCGTCGGATCGGAGGGCGTCGAACTCACGGCCCTATCCTCCCCGACTCGGCTGCATCCCCGCTCCCCGGCCCGACGCACGAATACCGCCCCACCCGCACACCACCCGGCAGCGCCGCGCAGGATCTCGCCGCCTGCCACCCATCCACGTCCGCCGGAGCACTACGGTGTGGGTCATGCACGCGCCCGTGATCGTCGCCGGAGAGGCCCTCATCGACATCGTCGTCTCCCGCACCGGAGAGGCGGAACACGTCGGTGGCAGCCCCGCCAACGTCGCCATCGGTCTGTCCCGCCTCGACCACCCGGCGCAATTGGCCTGCCACATCGGCACCGACGAGCGCGGCCAGCGCATCGAGAAGCACCTGGCGGGCGAGAACGTGGGGCTCTTCCCCGGCAGCACCAACGCCGAGCGCACTCCGACGGCGACCGCGCTCCTGGGCCCCGACGGCGCCGCCACCTATGCCTTCAAGATCACCTGGGAGTTCGATCCGCAGCTCAATGTGCCGGCGGGCGTGCACTTCCACACCGGCTCCATCGCCGCCGTGCTGCAGCCGGGCGGCGACGGGGTACGCGACGTCATCGCGCGCATCCACGACGAATCGACGATCTCCTACGACCCCAACGCCCGGCCGCAGCTCATGGGCCACCCCGAGGACGTGCAGGCCCGCGTCGACGAGTTGGTCTCGCTCAGCGACGTGGTCAAGGCCAGCGACGAAGACATCGAGTGGATCTACCCCGGCGAGCAGCTCGAGGACGTGCTGCACAAGTGGTCGGATCTCGGCGTGTCCGTCGCCGTCGCGACCCGCGGCGGCAAGGGCGCGCTCGTGCTCGTGCAGAACCAGCTGCACTCGGTGAGCCTGCCGGAGGTCGAGGTGGTCGACACCGTCGGCGCCGGCGACTCGTTCATGTCCGGCATCCTGTCGGGCCTGCTCGACGAGGGCCTGCTGGGCGGTCCGGACGCCCGGGAGCGGCTGCGCGCCGCCGACTGGCCCCAGATCCAGCCGTGCGTGGCCCGCGGCCTGGCGTGCGCCGCGATCACCGTGGCCCGCGCCGGCGCCAACCCGCCCCGCCGCGTCGAACTCGCCGACTGACGCCGCCGCACTCCGACGCGTCCCCCAGCCATGAGGCCGACCGTACGGCGTCATCCGCGGACCTACGGCCTGAACGCCCGAATCGTCGCTGGCTAGGCTGAGCCCAGCAACCTCCGGGCCCGCGACGCGAGCCCAGGAGCCGGTGATGAAGGAGCGCGCGATGGCCGAGTTCGCTTACGAAGACCTGCTGCCTCTGGGGCAGGACGAGACCCCGTACCGGTTGTTGACCAGCGAAGGGGTCAGTACGGTGCAGGGTCCCGACGGGATGACGTTCCTGCGGGTCGAACCGGAGGCGCTGCGGCTGCTCACCGAGACCGCGATGCACGACATCGCCCACTACCTGCGCCCCGGCCACCTGGCCCAGCTGCGCAAGATCCTCGATGACCCGCAAGCCAGCGACAACGACAAGTTCGTCGCCCTCGACCTGCTCAAGAACGCCAATATCGCCGCCGGTGGAGTCCTGCCGATGTGTCAGGACACCGGCACGGCGATCGTCATGGGCAAGCGCGGGCAGCACGTGCTCACGCAAGGCACCGACGAGCGGCCGATCAGCGAGGGCGTCTACGACGCCTACACCCGGCTCAACCTGCGCTACTCGCAGATGGCCCCGGTGACCATGTGGGAGGAGAAGAACACCGGCTCCAACCTGCCGGCGCAGATCGAGCTGTACGCCGACACCCTGCCCGGGCACGAGACGACCTACAAGTTCCTCTTCATGGCCAAGGGCGGCGGTAGCGCCAACAAGTCCTTCCTCTTCCAAGAGACCAAGGCGATCCTGTCGCCGAGCCGGATGATGGACTTCCTGCGCGAGAAGATCGCCTCCCTGGGCACCGCCGCCTGCCCGCCGTACCACCTGGCCATCGTCATCGGCGGCACGAGCGCCGAGTTCGCGCTCAAGACCGCCAAGTACGCCTCCGCCCGCTACCTCGACCCGCTGCCCACCAGCGGCGACGCGGCCACCGGTCACGGCTTCCGCGACGTGGAGATGGAGGAGAAGGTCCACGAGTTGACCCGCGAGTTGGGCATCGGAGCCCAGTTCGGCGGCAAGTACTTCTGCCACGACGTGCGGGTCATTCGCCTGCCCCGGCACGGCGCCAGCCTGCCGGTCGCGATCGCCGTCTCCTGCTCGGCCGACCGGCAGGCCCTCGCCAAGATCACCCCCGAGGGTGTGTTCATCGAGCAGTTGGAGACGGACCCGGCCCAGTACCTGCCCGAGACCACGCACGAGAACCTGGGTGAGCACGCCGATGAGGCGGTGGGCGCCGCCTCCACGGGCGCCGGTGGGGTGGTCAAGATCGACCTGACCCGACCGATGCCCGACATTCTCGCGGAGCTGACCAGGCACCCGGTCAAGACGCGCCTGTCGTTGACCGGAACGCTCGTCGTGGCCCGCGATATCGCCCACGCCAAGATCCGCGAGCGGCTCGAGGCCGGCGACGACATGCCGCAGTACCTCAAGGACCACCCGGTCTACTACGCGGGTCCGGCCAAGACACCCCAGGGCATGGCCAGCGGCTCGTTCGGTCCGACGACGGCCGGGCGCATGGACTCCTACGTCGATGAGTTCCAGGCCAAGGGCGGGTCGATGATCATGCTGGCCAAGGGCAACCGCAGCCAGCAGGTCACCGATGCGTGCGCCTCCCACGGTGGCTTCTACCTCGGTTCGATCGGCGGCCCCGCCGCGCGCCTGGCCCAGGACTGCATCACCAAGGTCGAGGTGCTGGAGTACCCCGAGCTGGGCATGGAAGCCGTGTGGAAGATCGAGGTCAAGGACTTCCCGGCATTCATCGTCGTCGATGACAAGGGCAACGACTTCTTCGCCTCCGTCGGCGGCACCCCCGTGGCGCGCACCATCCCGAAACGGCCAGGACTGTGAGCGAGTCCCAGCCCGAGGCCGAGTCCAAGCCCGCGAGCGAGAAACGGCACAAGGCCTCCGCGGTCGAGCAGCGGCCGCAGACGCCGGCGCAGGCCTGGGCGGCGCTGCAGGCCGGCAACGACCGGTTCGTCTCCGGGCACCCCGCCCACCCCAACCAGAGCGTGGAGTACCGCGGCGAACTGGTCGGCGGGCAGGCGCCGTTCGCAACGTTCTTCGGCTGCGCCGACTCCCGGGTGGCCGCGGAGGTGATCTTCGACCAGGGCCTGGGTGACCTCTTCGTCGTGCGCACCGCCGGGCACGTGCTCGGCGCGACAGCCCTCGGCTCCCTGGAGTTCGGCGCGGTCGTGCTCAACATCCCGCTCATCGTGGTGCTCGGGCACGACTCGTGCGGCGCGGTCAAAGCCGCGATGTCGGCCCACGAAACCGGCACGATGCCACCGGGATTCATGCGTGAACTCGTCGAACGGGTCACCCCGAGCGTCATGGCCGCCTACCGCGCCGGGTCCTCTCGCCCCGACGAGGTGGAGGCCGAGCACGTGCGGCACACGGTCAAGCTCATCAGCGAGCGTTCGCAACTGCTCGCCCAGCGCATCGCCTCCGGCCACGTCGGCATCGTCGGACTGACGTACGCCCTGGCCGAAGGGCGCGCGCGGAAGGTGGCCAGCATCGGCGACGTGGAGTGAGGCGTCCGGCCGCCAGCGCAGCTTGGGCAATGCGGGCGGCGGGCCGGGTAGACAGTTCTCAGAACGGGATTCGCGGGGCCGATGGGTAACGGCGTACAGGCCCCGTGAGTCCTAAGGATTTGAGCCCATGTCCTCTTCCTCGTCCGCTGCCGCCCCCCAGACTCCTCGGGAGGCCTTCGACCTGCTGCTGGCGGGCAACCGCCGGTTCGCGGCGAACTCGCAGCACTACCCGAACCAGGGTTCGTGGCGCCGGTCCGCTCTGACGCAGGGGCAGGAGCCGTTCGCGGTCATCTTTTCCTGCGCCGACTCCCGCGTGCCGCCGGAGCTGATCTTCGACCGCGGCCTCGGCGACCTGTTCACCGTGCGCACCGCCGGCCACTCCACGGACCCCGGGGTGGTGGGCACCATCGAGTACGGCGTTGCGGCCTGCCCGACGAAGGTGCTGGCCGTCGTCGGCCACTCCAGCTGTGGGTCGATCGCCGCCGCCATCGAGGCGCGGCAGAGCAACGACTTGCCGAACGGCTTCATCGGTGAGCTGGTGCAGCGGGTGCTGCCCAGCGTCGAGGCCGCCAACCGCTCCGGCCGCACCGAGTTGCACGAGGTCGTCGCCGAGAACGTGCGCCGCACCGTGCGCGAGCTCGTCGAGGTCTCCGACGTCATCGGCGGCAAGATCGACGCCGGCGAGCTGGCGATCGTCGGGTTCGTCTACTCGCTGAGCTCCGGCGAGACCGACATCGTCGACGCGATCGGCGACCTGGGCCGCATCGACCTCGTCGACGTCGTGTCCGTGCAGGCCGAGCGCGCCACGTACGCCGCCGACGCCCTGCGTCAGCGCGTCGCCTCCCCGATGGCCGGCTGACCCAGATCCCTACAGCCGCAGACCCGCTGACCGGAGCATGATCGGTCAGCGGGTCTGTCGCGTCCGGCGGCCTGGCGGCGGCTCAGTGACTGGGAGATCCAGCTCAGAGGGCCAGCTGCTCGCGCACCACGTCGGCCAGGTGGTGGCAGATCGCGCTGGCCTGCTCCGGCGTCTTGGCCTCGACCATGACGCGCACGAGGGGCTCGGTGCCCGACTTGCGCAGCAGCACGCGGCCGGTGTCGGCCAGCTCGGCCTCGGCCCGCGCGACGGCGGCCTGCACAGCCTCATTGCTGTCGGCCGCGTCCTTGTCGACGCCCTTGACGTTCATCATCTTCTGCGGCAGGCGGGTCATCACGGCGGCGAGGTCGCGCAGGCTTTCGCCGGTGGCGACGACGCGGGCAGCGAGCAGGAGCCCCGTGAGGGTGCCGTCGCCGGTGGTGGCGTGCTCGGACAGCACGACGTGCCCGGACTGTTCACCGCCGAGGGAGTAGCCCCCGGCCTTCATGTCTTCGAGCACGTACCGGTCGCCAACTCCGGTCTGGCGCACGGTGATTCCGGCATCCCGCATCGCCAGCAGCATGCCGAGGTTGCTCATGACGGTCGCGACGAGGGTGTCGTGAGCCAGGGTTCCCTGCTCGCGCATCGCCAGGGCGAGGATCGCCATGATCTGGTCGCCGTCGATCGGTGCGCCCGTGTGGTCGACCGCCAGGCAACGATCGGCGTCACCGTCGTGGGCGATGCCCAGATCGGCGCCGCGCTCGACGACGGCCTGCTGCAGCATGCACAGGTGCGTCGAACCGTAGCCGTCGTTGATGTTGAGGCCGTCGGGCTCGGCGCCGATGACCTCCACGCGGGCGCCGGCGCTGCGGAAGGCGCGCGGCGAGACGATGCTGGCGGCACCGTGCGCTGCGTCGATCACGACGTGCAGGTCGTCGAGCCGGT
Source organism: Kineosphaera limosa NBRC 100340 (assembly GCF_000298215.1). Classification (GTDB taxonomy): domain Bacteria; phylum Actinomycetota; class Actinomycetes; order Actinomycetales; family Dermatophilaceae; genus Kineosphaera; species Kineosphaera limosa. Next base: position 56,914 of record NZ_BAHD01000031.1, read on the forward strand.
TGGGCAGCGCCGACAGCAGGTGCGCGACATAACGGTCGGCGCCGTCGGTCAGCGGCAGCACCCGGCCGACGTCGGCGCCGGTCGGGCGGTCCCACGCCTCGTCGAGGCGGCCCTCGATGGCGTTCTCGACGGAGTCCTCGAGCTTGTGCCCGCCGCGGGCGAAGAACTTGATGCCGTTGTCGGGCATCGCGTTGTGCGAGGCGGAGAGTACGACGCCCAGGTCGGCGCCCAGTTCGGCGGTGAGAAAAGCGATGGCCGGAGTGGGCAGCACACCGGCGTCGTAGACGTCGACGCCGGCGGAGGCAAGCCCGGCGATGACGGCGGCGGAGAGAAACTCCCCGGAGGCGCGCGGGTCGCGGCCGACGACGGCCCGGGGGCGGTGGCCGACGAAGTCGCCCCGGTCGCCGAGCACGTGGGCTGCGGCGACAGACAGGTCGAGCGCCAGTTCGGCGGTGATGTCTCGGTTGGCAAGTCCGCGCACCCCGTCGGTGCCGAAGAGTCGTGCCATGGTCAGTCCTCGCGTCGGGCGCCACAGGCCGTGACGCGTGCGGTCCATCGGAGATCGGGTTCCCGGAGGGGCCCGGATGCCGCGAAGGCGGCCCGCGCCGCGTGTCGATGCACGTCGGTGCGGGCCGCCTGGCGGTAGCGCGTCAGCGCTTGCTGTACTGCGGCGCCTTGCGGGCCTTCTTCAGACCCGCCTTCTTGCGCTCGGGGACCCGCGCGTCGCGGGTCAGGAAGCCGGCCTTCTTCAGGGCGGGGCGGTTGAGCTCGGAGTCGACCTCGTTGAGGGAGCGGGCGACACCCAGGCGCACGGCCCCGGCCTGCCCGGAGGGGCCACCGCCGTGGACGCGCACGAGCACGTCGTAGGCGCCGTCGAGTTCGAGCACCTTCAGGGGCTCGTTGACGATCTGCTGGTGGACCTTGTTCGGGAAGTACTCCTCGAGCGTGCGCCCGTTGATCTTCCAGTCGCCCGAGCCGGGGACGATGCGCACGCGGGCGATCGCCTGCTTGCGGCGACCGGTGGCTGCGCCCGGCGCGGAGGCGGACGGGCGGCGCACGGCCTCGGTCGTGCCCTGCTCGGATTCGCTGGTGTACTCGGACAGCGCCGGCTCGTTCTCCTCGAGCGTCTCGGCGACGGTGTAATCGCTCACGGTTCTCCTCGTGATGTCAGGTTGCTAGGCGCGGTCGGCGCGGTGTCGGTGGCGGCGCCGCGCTTACTGCGCGACCTGCGAGATCTCGAACGGCTGCGGCTGCTGCGCCTGGTGCGGGTGCTCGGCGCCCGCGTAGATCTTCAGCTTGCTCAGCTGCTGGCGGCCCAGCGAGTTCTTGGGCAGCATGCCGCGGATGGCCTTCTCGACGGCCTTCTCGGGGCTCTTGGCCATGAGCTGGGTGTAGGAGGTCGCCCGCAGACCACCCGGGTAACCGGAGTGGCGGTAGGCCTTCTTCTGCTCCAACTTGGCGCCGGTGAGGGCGACCTTGTCGGCGTTGACGATGATGACGAAGTCACCGGTGTCGACGTGGGGCGCGAAGATCGTCTTGTGCTTGCCGCGCAGCAGCTGAGCCGCCTGCGAGGCGAGGCGGCCGAGCACGACGTCAGTGGCGTCGATGACGTGCCACTTGCGCTCGATCTCGCCCGGCTTGGGGGTGAAGGTACGCACCAGAACCTGCCTTGCTGTCGTCATGAACGGCGCGCACACAGGTGCCGGCGTGCCGTCAGGGATGGGGTGTCGCGGGCCCGCACGACTGCGGTCGGTGGGCACGCAGGGCGTGGCCGCGAACTGTTCTCCAGTCTACCGAGGTGGCGATGACCGGGAAAATCCGCGAGACAAAACTGTGACCTGCACAGACGGCCCGTGAGCCAGGCGACCGGGAGGACCATGCACGCGAAGTGTGCAAAACTATTCTGCATGACGCACCCCGGTGGCCCCGACAACCTCGCCCTTCCGGAGGCACCTCCCGAGCCGTATCCGGTCGACCGTGAGGCCCTGCGCACCCTGGCCCATCCGCTGCGCTCGCGGCTGCTCGCGGAGTTGCGCACGGTCGGCGCCGCCACGGCCAGCGACCTGGCCACCGCTCTCGACACCAACTCCGGCGCCACGTCGTATCACCTGCGCCGTCTGGAGGAGGCCGGCCTCATCCGCGACACCGGCACCGGCACGGGTCGGCGACGCGTCTGGGCGGCCGCCGGCGAGCGGGCCATCGACCTCGACGACCCCGACGAGGACAACGACGCCGCCATCGACTGGCTGGCCCGCGACTACATCCAGCACTTCGCCGGCAAGGCCCAGGCGTGGCTGTCGGCACAGCCGGAGTGGCCACTGTCGTGGCAGGAGGCCTGCGGCCTGGAGGATCACCTCGTGCTCGTCACCGACGAGCAGTTGGAGAGTCTGCAGGCGGAGATCGGTGAGCTGCTCGCGCGCTACCGGCGGGTGGGTGCCGGCAACCCCAGCGCCCGCCGGGTGACGTACTACACGTGCCCCCTGCCGGTCGATCCTCCCCGCCCCCCGCGTCGGCGCGACTGAGCTGCCGATCGGCGAGCCGGGCCGCACCCAAGCCGGTCGCGGAACACACGCCGTTCGGCTGCGCAGAACTAAGTCGGCCGGGAGCCGCGGTGCGCCGTCCCTTGCGCAACCGCAGCCTCCCGGCCGACTGGGCGAGCGCCGTCCCTTGCGCCCACCCCCTCCCGCACATCGTCCCTGGCGATGCCCCGTGACCTTCTCGGGTCACCGTTCCCGGCCCGTGTCCAGCGGGCCGGAGGGTCGTGCGCTCGCGTCAGCGAGCGCCGTTCGCACCCGTCCGGGGGCCGTGTCCCAGGCCCCGTCGCAGACCCAGAGTCTGCTGCGTCTGCGTCTGGTCGTCCGGGCGGCGAAGCTCCTGCGTGCGATTCGACATGTCCATGTCCCCATCCCCTCTATTCATCCGTGACACCGTCTCTGCGACGTTCGCGAACCCGGCGGCCGGTCCCCCTCCCCCGAGGTGGTCTCTCCGGCACCCATCCCATCGACAGGTCGGACGACCGTATGAGTCGGGCGTCCGGTTCATTGACGTGATCCGCATCACACTCGATCCGCTCCGTGGTGGGGGGTGCCTGGGAGGACTCGGATGGCGCGGGCCTGGCGGGCGCGGTCGGCGAGTTGATCGTCCGGGGGGTAGGTGACGCGCTCGAGGCAGAGCCCGTGGGCGGGCATGACGGCGACCGCCGGGTCACGGCGGCCGGCGGTCAGCACGGCCAGGGGCCAGTCGACCTCGCGACGGCCCTCCCCCACCGCGATGACGGCCCCGACGAGCGAGCGCACCATCGAGTGACAGAAGGCGTCGGCGTCGACGAGGCCCTCGATGAGGTCGCCGGTGCGCCGCCACGAGTACCCCAGCAAGGTCCGCACGGTCCCCGCACCCTCGCGCCGCTTGCAGAACGCCGCGAAGTCGCGCAGCCCGAGCAACCGGCCGGCGGCGGCGTCCATGGCCTCGACATTCAAGCCGCGGCGATGCGCGACGACCTCTCGGCGACGGAGCGGGTCCAGCCGGTGCGGGCTGTCGCACAGCAGATAGCGGTAGTGCCGCGACGTCGCGGAGAAGCGCGCGTCGAAGCCCGGCGGCGCGGGCCGGACGGACCGCACGACGATGTCGTCGGGCAGCACCCCGGCCAACCGGATGGGGGCCGCCTGCTGCGGGCTCCGGGTCGAGCGGCCGGGCAGGGCCGCCCAGGCGTGCGGCTCGACATCCACGTGGGCGACCGCCCCCCGCGCATGCACCCCGGCGTCGGTGCGCCCGGCCACCGTGAGCCGCGGTGCGGGGTCGGCCCGCAACACGCGCGCCAGCCCGGCCGTCAACTCCCCCTCGACCGTGCGCCGCCCCGGCTGGGCCGCCCAACCGCTGAAGTCCGTGCCGTCGTAGGCGAAGTCAAGGCGTAGCCGCACCACGCCATTCCACCAGACGGCCTTCAGGGCTACCTGAAGGCGTCATGATCACCGACCCTGCCGCTGTGTCGTGTCAGCGGGTGGGGTACGGCCGGAAGGCGGTGCCGGGACGGTCGAACCAGGCGGGGGCGCCGGCCGGAATCGCGCTGGGCTGCTCGCCGTCGGCGAGTGCGGTGGCGTGCATGGGGGCACTGGCGTTGGTGGCGGTGCCGCCCTGCTCGGAGCCGAGCGCGGTCACCCCGGCGAAGACGACCTCGCTGACGCGGTCGAGCGTGGCGACCCCGGAGCCCATCGAGCGCCCTCGGGTCGACAGCATCGCCATGGTGTAGTCCCGCCCGGAGCCGGAGACGTGGCCGATGCTGTTGATCCGCCACCCGGTGGAGCCGCGCGGCAACCAGCCGTTCTTGACCTGTGCACTCGCCGACGCCGGCACGGAGCCGACCCCCCAGGCCTGCTCCTCGACGACATCACCCATGAGGCCTAGCACGTAGTCACGGTCGGAGTCGCGCGGCAGCGCCTTGCCGTCGAGGATCGCGTCCACCAGCCGCACCTGGTCGGCCGCGGAGGTGCGCGTCAATCCCCACGACCACGAAGTGGCGGTGTGCTTCATGCCGAGCCGCTTGGCGAGCCGATCCAGGGCGGGCTTGCCACCGGCACGGCCCAACAGGGTGGAGGCGGCGGCGTTGTCGCTGACCCTGATCATCTTGCGGGCCAGCGCGCGATCCGAGCTGGTCAACCCGCTGCCGTTGGCGCGGCGGTGGTCGATGACGGCCACGAGAATCATCACCTTGACGATGCTGGCCGTCTCGACGCGCAGCGATCCGTTGTGCGTCACGGTCGTGCCGCTCTTGCGGTCGTGCACGACGACCGACACTTGACCGGCACGCGAACCGAGGGTCGCACGAATCCGGTCAGCCAGGCGTTTGGCCGCGGCCTCGCTATCGCTGGACTCACCGGCAGAGGCGGTGGAGGTCGCAGGATTCAAGGTGCCGACCGGCGCGGCGGCCGCGGCCGGGGCGCCGGTCAGGAGGGCTCCGACGAGAGCGACTGCCCCGATGCCGGCGACAGCACGATATGAGGCGGCAACTCGCCCTGTTGCGGCGCCGCGACGCGGCTCGCCGACACCCTTGACCATTCCTGCTCCTGACCGATCCATCCGGACTTCCCCACAAGCTGCGAGGAATTGTTACCGGATGCGCCCGGGTCCTCGTCCAAGACGGTCGTCCAGACGTATCCGTCAGATTACCGCTCGTCCTTGTACTTATCGACCCCACAAGGGGTGGACTTAAGGGCACAGGCTGATGAAGAAATGCCTGACGCCGCCCGATTCCCAAGGGAATCGGGCGGCGTCAGGATGGATCGGTCAGACCGAACGGGCTAGGTTCAGGCCTTTTCGTCGCCCTCGGCGGGCGCCTCAGCCTCGGCCGGAGCCTCGCTCTCGGCCGCAGCCTCGGGTGCCTCTACCGTCTCTTCCGCAGCCTGCTCCTGCTCCGGCTCGGCGGCCGGGGCGGGCGCGGCGGCGCGCTTGGTGGCGGCCTCGGCCTCCTTGACCGTCGCCTGCTTCGGCGAGAACGGCTCGCGGACGAGCTCGATCACGGCCATGGGGGCGTTGTCGCCCTTGCGCGGGGCGATCTTGGTGATGCGGGTGTAACCGCCCGGACGCTGCGCGACGTCGGGGGCGATCTCGGTGAAGAGGCGGTGTACGACGCCCTTGTCGCGGATCACGGTCATGACCCGGCGGCGCGCGTGCAGGTCACCGCGCTTGGCGAACGTGATGAGCCGCTCGGCGTAGGGGCGCAGGCGCTTGGCCTTGGCCTCCGTCGTCGTGATGCGGTCGTGCTCGAACAAGGCGGTGGCCAGGTTGGCGAGGATGAGCCGCTGGTGAGCCGGGCCGCCACCGAGACGAGGTCCCTTGGTGGGAGTGGGCATGGTGTTCTCCTAGGTTCTCGCAACCGATCCGGCGCCGCAGTCAGCGGGCGGTTCAGTCGCCGGTTCGGTCAGTACTGCTCGTCCTCGGCGAAGGCCGAGTCGTCCTCGTCGTCGTAGCGCTCGGCCATCGCGCTCGGGTCGAACCCGGGCGGGCTGTCCTTGAGCTGCAGGCCCATTCCGACGAGCTTGGCTTTGACCTCGTCGATCGACTTCGCACCGAAGTTGCGGATGTCGAGCAGGTCGGCCTCGCTGCGGCCGACGAGCTCGCCGACCGTGTGGATGCCCTCACGCTTGAGGCAGTTGTAGGAGCGCACCGTCAGGTCGAGCTCCTCGATCGGCAGGGCCAGGTCGGCGGCCAGCGCGGCGTCCGTCGGCGACGGGCCCATGTCGATGCCCTCGGCCTCGACGTTGAGCTCACGGGCCAGGCCGAACAGTTCGACGAGCGTCTTGCCTGCCGAGGCGAGCGCGTCGCGCGGGGCGATCGCGTTCTTGGTCTCGACGTCGACGACGAGCTTGTCGAAGTCCGTGCGCTGCTCGACTCGGGTGGCCTCGACCTTGTAGGTCACGGCCAGCACCGGCGAGTAGATGGAGTCGACCGGGATGCGGCCGATCTCGGCGTCGGCGGACTTGTTCTGCGCAGCGGAGACGTAGCCGCGGCCGCGCTCGACCGTCAGCTCCATCTCGACCTTGCCCTTGTCGTTCAGGGTCGCGATGTGCAGGTCGGGGTTGTGCACCTCGACCCCGGCCGGCGGCGCGATGTCGGCAGCCGTGACGACCCCGGGACCCTGCTTGCGCAGGTACATGACCACGGGCTCGTCGTGCTCGCTGGAGACGACGAGGCCCTTGATGTTGAGGATCAGCTCGGTGACGTCTTCCTTGACTCCGGCGATCGTGGAGAACTCGTGCAGCACCCCGTCGATGCGGATGCTGGTGACGGCGGCGCCGGGAATGCTCGACAGGAGCGTGCGACGCAGCGAGTTGCCCAGGGTGTAGCCGAAGCCGGGCTCCAGCGGCTCGATGACGAACCGCGACCGGGAGCTGGAGATGACGTCCTCAGAGAGGATCGGACGCTGTGCAATGAGCACGGATTTTCCTTCCCACAAGGCGACCGCTATATGACGCCCCATGATTTCTCGGCCTTCCGACCGATTCTCCCCCAAGCCTCTGTCCACAAGAGGGAAGCACCACACGCCTGCGGCGGGCGACCACTACCCCGAAGGGCAATGACCCCGCTCGCAAGCGAGCACCAGCGGCGCGACTCGCATTGCCAAAGTGGCGCGCAGCGCCACAAGGCAATCCGAGTCGCCTGCCGCTGGTAAATCAAGCGCCGCCGCGAAGCGGCGCCCGCCCGGGCCCCCAAGGGGCCCGGGAACTGACGTCGGGCGCGAAGCGCCCGCCGTCAGTTCTTGGAGTACAACTCCACGATCAGCTGCTCGGTGAGCACCGTGTCGATCTGCTCGCGCACGGGCAGGCTGTGGATCAGGATCTGCAGCGTGCCGGGCACGACCTTCATCCACGCCGGCACGGGCCGCTCGCCGTAGGTCTGGCGAGCCAGCTCCATCGGGAACGTGTCGCGCGACTTGGGGCGGATGTCGATGATGTCGTACTGGCTGACCCGGTAGGACGGGACGTCGACGCGCTTGCCGTTGACCAGGAAGTGCCCGTGGGACACCAGCTGGCGAGCGGCGCGGCGGGTGCGGGCCAGGCCGGCGCGGTAGACGACGTTGTCGAGGCGGGACTCGAGGATCTGCAGCAGCACCTCACCGGTCTTGCCGGTGCGGCGCACGGCCTCTTCGTAGTAGCCACGGAACTGCTTCTCCATGACGCCGTACGTGAAGCGCGCCTTCTGCTTCTCCTGCAGCTGGTGCAGGTATTCCTTCTCCTGGATGCGGCCGCGGCCGTGCTGCCCGGGAGGGAAGGGGCGGTTCTCGAAGTTCTTGTCGCCGCCGACGAGGTCGGTCTTCAGGCGGCGCGACTTCTTGGTGATGGGGCCGGTGTAACGAGCCATTGTGTGTCTCCTCTCGCTCTACCGGTCAGACGCGGCGGCGCTTGGGCGGGCGGACGCCATTGTGCGGCGTGGGCGTGACGTCGCTGATGGCGCCGACCTCGAGGCCGGTGGCGGTCAGCGAACGGATCGCGGTCTCCCGGCCGGAGCCGGGGCCCTTGACGAATACGTCGACCTTGCGCATGCCGTGCTCCATAGCGCGGCGGGCGGCGGCCTCGGCGGCCATCTGCGCGGCGAACGGGGTGGACTTGCGCGAGCCCTTGAAGCCGACCTGGCCGGCGCTGGCCCACGAGATCACGGCCCCGGTGGGGTCGGTGATCGAGACGATCGTGTTGTTGAACGTGCTCTTGATGTGAGCGTGCCCGTGGGCGACGTTCTTCTTCTCCTTGCGGCGCACCTTCTTGGCGCCCGCAGCCTGACGGCTCTTGGGAGGCATAAACCCTTCTCTTCCTACATCTGAAAGCGTGTGTGTGGCCTAAAAGACCGAGGCAACCGACTGCGGCTGCGAAAGCAGCCCGAGAAATCGCGAGCGAAGCGAGCCTGATTTCTCGGAACCAACAAGCGCCGCCGCGAAGCGGCGACACCCCGGTGGCCAAGCCACCGACCCGCGCAGCGGGCGTCTACTTACCGGCCTTCTTCTTCCCCGCGACGGTGCGCTTGGGGCCCTTGCGGGTACGCGCGTTGGTCTTGGTGCGCTGACCGCGCACCGGCAGACCGCGGCGGTGCCGCAGACCTTGGTAGCTGCCGATCTCCACCTTGCGGCGGATGTCGGCCGCGACCTCGCGGCGCAGGTCACCCTCGAGCTTGTAGTTGCCCTCGAGGTAGTCGCGCAGCGCGACCAGCTGCTCGTCACTGAGATCCCGCACTCGCGTGGAGTCGGGGATCTGGGCGGCCGCGACGGCCTCCTTCGCGCGGGTACGGCCCACGCCGAAGATGTAGGTGAGTGCGATCTCGACGCGCTTTTCGCGCGGGAGGTCGACTCCGACAAGACGTGCCATCTTGTTCGTTCTCCTGATTTCACTTCACGGAGGTCTGGAGCAACACCGTTCCGCCAGTCAGCAAAGCTGCGGCGGTCCCCGGCCTCCGTGCCGGGGGTGACGTCCGAGGCGCTGCCTCGGGGCCGGGTGTTGCGTCGTGCATTACGTGCGCGCCGGAAGGACCGGCGACTCGTGCAGTGTGGTCTGGCTCAGCCCTGGCGCTGCTTGTGGCGCAGGTTCTCGCAGATCACCATGACCCGGCCGTTACGGCGGATCACCTTGCACTTGTCGCAGATCTTCTTGACGCTCGGCTGAACCTTCATCTGCCTGCCGTCTTCGGATCGGCTCCGGACGCAGGGCGGCTCGATGAGTCGCTCTGCCCCGAAGGTGATGGAGTGGCACCGGCGTTTGCCGGTGCCGGGAGTCGCATGCTCAGCGGTAGCGGAAAACGATGCGGCCGCGGGAGAGGTCATACGGGCTGAGCTCCACGACCACCCGGTCCTCGGGGAGGATCCGGATGTAGTGCTGACGCATCTTGCCCGAGATGTGAGCGAGAACCTTGTGACCGTTGGTCAACTCCACGCGGAACATCGCGTTCGGCAGAGCTTCGACGATCGTGCCCTCGATCTCGATGACACCGTCCTTCTTAGCCATGTCCTCCACAATCCGTCGAAAATGTCGTGCGGGCGGCGTCCTGCCGTCCCACCTGGTCAGGCCCCGCAGTCACAGTGATGCCGCGGGCCAAGGCCGCGCGGCAGTGTAGGTGTTGCTGAGCCAGCACACCAGTCTAGTCCGTTCGCCGGTTGAGGGGAAATCGGTGCCGATCTTCGGCCACGCGGGCCGCGCTCGGGCCTTGCAGCTAGTCCAGCCCACCGAACGGCAGTCCGCGGGCGGCCAGCTCGGCCGCTCCCCCGTCGTCGGCGGTCAACACCCACAGACCGCGTGACGTGACGGCGACGGTGTGTTCCCAGTGCGCGGCCCGCGAGCCGTCGTCAGTCACGACCGTCCAGTCGTCGGCCAGCTCGTGCGTCTGCGCAGTGCCCAGGGTGATCATCGGTTCGATGGCCACGACCGCTCCCGCTCGCACCTTGGGCCCGCGGTGGCCCCCGATGTTGGGAACGCTGGGATCCATGTGCAGTTCGCGGCCGATGCCGTGGCCTTCGTAGCCGGTCACGATGCCGAAGTCGATGGGCCCCGGCGTGGCGGTGGCGCCGGAGCGCTCGATGCTGGCCTGCACGGCAGCGCCCACCTCGCCGATGCGCCCGCCGATCCGCAGGGCACCGATGCCGGCCCAGAGTGCCTCCCGGGTCGCGCTCGACAGGGCGATGTCCGCCGGGTCGGCCGCCTCGTGGCCGCCGACGTGCACCGTGATCGCGCTGTCGCCGTGCCAGCCGTCCAGGATCGCGCCGCAGTCGAAGGAGACGAGGTCGCCGGAGGCCAGCACCCGCTCGTCGGGGATGCCGTGGACGACGGCCTCGTTGACGCTGATGCACAGGGTGTGCCGGTAACCGGGCACCTCCGGGAAAGATGGCCGGGCGCCCTGCGCGAGGATCGCCTCCCGCGCGACGGTGTCGAGCTCGAGGGTGCTCACGCCGGGGACCGCAGCGGCTCGCACGGCGGCCAGGGCCGCGGCAACGACGAGCCCCGCACGGCGCATCGCTTGCACCTCGTGCGGGGCCAATGCCGCCAGCCGCTCGCTTCGTCCGAAGATCATGGGCGGCTCAAGATCATGAGTCGGAGGTCTCCTTCAACGCACCCTCCAGCCGCGCGAACACCTCGTCCATGTCGCCGGTGCCGTCGACGGAACGCAGCAGACCACGCTGCGAGTAGGTCTGCGCCAGCGGTGAGGTCTCCTTGGTGTACACCGCCATCCGCTCGCGGATGACCTCCTCGGTGTCGTCGGCGCGGCCCTCGATGGAGGCGCGCTTGAGCAGTCGTTGCACGACCTCTTCGGTGGGCACCGTCAACTCCAGCACGGCGTCCAGACCGGTGCCGGACTCGGCGAGCATCGCATCCAGTGCCTCGACCTGCGCGAGCGTGCGGGGGTAGCCGTCGAGCAGGAAGCCGTCGGCGGCGTCGTCCGCAGACAAGCGGTCGGCGACGATCTCGTTGGTCACCTCATCGGGCACGTACTGGCCGGCGGCGAGGATGTCCTGCACCTTCTTGCCGAGTTCGGTGCCGCCCTTGATGTTTGCGCGGAAGATGTCGCCGGTGGAGATGGCGGGGATGGACAGACTCTGCGCGATCCGGGCGGCTTGGGTGCCCTTGCCTGCGCCGGGCGGGCCGAGGATGAGGAGACGCATCAGCGGAGGAACCCTTCGTAGTGGTGTTGCTTGAGACGGGACTCGATCTGTTTGACCGTCTCCAGTCCTACACCAACGATGATGAGCAGGGAGGTGCCTCCGAACGGAAAATTCTGGTTGGCGTCGATGAGCACGAGCGCGACCAGCGGGATCAGCGAGACGATCGCCAGATAGAGCGCGCCGACGACCGTGATGCGGTTGAGCACGTACGACAGGTACTGCGCGGTCGGGCGCCCGGCGCGGATGCCGGGGATGAAGCCGCCGTACTTCTTCATGTTGTCCGCGACGTCTTGCGGGTTGAACGAGATCGAGACGTAGAAGAACGTGAAGAACACGATGAGCAGCACGTAGATCGCCATGTACCAGGGGTGGTCACCGCGCACCAGGTGCGCCTGGATCCACTCCACCCAGACGGGCACCTCCGGGCGGCCTTGGTAGAACTGCACGACCAGGCCGGGGATCGCCAGCAGAGAGGCGGCGAAGATGATCGGGATGACGTTGGCCTGGTTGACCTTCAGCGGGATGTAGGTGGTCGTGCCGCCGTACATGCGTCGCCCGACCATCCGCTTGGCGTACTGCACCGGGATGCGCCGCTGGCACTGCTCAACGAAGACAACGACCGCAATGAGCGCCAGGCCCATGAGGATCACCAGGATGAAGGTGTCCCAGCGTCCGTCGCGCTGCTTGATCGCCCAGAGCGAGCTCGGGAAGCCGGCGGCGATCGAGGTGAAGATGAGCAGCGACATGCCGTTGCCGACGCCGCGCTCGGTGATGAGCTCACCCATCCACATGATGAGGCCGGTGCCGGCGGTCATCGTCAGCACCATGATTGCCACGGTGACGAAGCCGTCGTCGACCAGGATCTGCTCGCAGTTGCTGCCGGGGAACAGTTGCGCGGGGTTACGCGCGAACGTGACGAACGTCGAGGACTGCAGCACGGCAAGTCCGATCGTCAGGTACCGGGTGTACTGAGTGAGCTTGGCCTGCCCGGTCTGCCCCTCCTTCTTGAGGGTTTCGAACCGGGGAATGACGACGGTCAGCAGCTGCACGATGATGCTGGCGGTGATGTACGGCATGATGCCGAGCGCGAAGATCGACAGCTGCAGCAGCGCGCCACCGCTGAAGAGGTTGGCCAGGCCCAACAGTTGGTTGGCCTGACCGGCGGCGGGCCGGCATTCCTGCACGGCGACATAGCTGACGCCGGGGGTCGGAATGTGGGAGCCGAGGCGGAAGAGCGTCATCACGAAAATCGTGAACAACAGCTTCTTTCGCAGTTCGGGCGTTGTGAAAGCCCGGCCGAATGCGGTCAGCACTGGTCCTCCTGATGCGCGCCGCACCACCCCTGAACGGGGAGGACACGAGCTTGCTGCGGGCACTGGCGCGGATCGACCGCCGGCCCCGATCGTAGTGACGGAGTGAGGGATTCACCCCGCCTGAACCCCCAAGAAAACGATAACACCCCGGGCGCAGTTCCTTCTGCGCCCGGGGTGTCACCCGGCACCGCGGACCTGGCGCATCAGCGCAGGTCAACGGCTATTTCAACGTGCAATTTCAAGTCTGCCTGATGTCGCGGAGTGCGACTCAAAGCACCGTGACGGTGCCGCCGGCGGACTCGATCTTCTCCTTGGCGGAGCCGGACACCTTGTGCACGCTCACGGTGAGCGCCACGGAGATGTCGCCGTCGCCGAGCACCTTGACGGGCTGGCCCTTGCGGACCGCACCCTTGGCGACCAGGTCCTCGACGGTGACGTCGCCGCCGTCGGGGTACAGGGTGGCGAGGCGGTCGAGGTTGACCACCCGGTACTCGGTGCGGAACGGGTTGGTGAACCCGCGCAGCTTCGGCAGACGCATGTGCAGGGGCATCTGGCCACCCTCGAAGCGCTCCGGCACCTGGTAACGGGCCTTCGTTCCCTTGGTGCCGCGGCCGGCGGTCTTGCCCTTGCTGCCCTCACCGCGACCGACGCGGGTCTTGGCGGTCTTGGCCCCGGGCGCCGGGCGCAGGTGGTGCACCTTCAGCGGCTTGGCCTCGTTGCTGGCGTTCTCAGCCATGGTCAGTCAACCTCCTCGACGGCGACCAGGTGAGCCACCGTGCGGACCATGCCGCGGGTCGCCGGCGAGTCCTCGCGCACGACGGTGTCGCCGATGCGCTTGAGGCCCAGCGTGCGCAGCGTCTCGCGGTGCATGTGCTTGGTCCCGATCTTGCCCTTGGTCTGGGTCACTTTCAGACGTGCCATCACGCACCAACCCCTGCGGCGCGAGCGCGCAGCATCGCGGCCGGGGCGACGTCCTCCAGCGGCTTGCCGCGGCGAGCCGCAACAGCCTCCGGACGCTCCAGGTCCTTGAGGGCCTGGACGGTCGCGTGGACGATGTTGATCGCGTTGTCCGAGCCCAAGGACTTGGACAGCACGTCGTGGATGCCGGCGCACTCGAGCACGGCGCGCACCGGGCCACCGGCGATGACACCGGTACCGGGGGACGCCGGACGCAGCAGGACGACGCCCGCCGCGGCCTCACCCTGCACCGGGTGCGGGATCGTGCCCTGGATGCGCGGCACCTTGAAGAAGGCCTTCTTGGCGGCCTCGACGCCCTTGGCAATCGCCGCGGGCACCTCCTTGGCCTTGCCGTAGCCGACACCGACCGTGCCGTCACCGTCGCCTACGACGACCAGGGCGGTGAAGCTGAAGCGACGCCCACCCTGGACGACCTTGGAGACGCGGTTGATCGTGACGACCCGCTCCAGGTACTGGTTGCGCTCGTCGGTGGCGGCGCCGCCCCGACGGTTGTCGCGGTCACGACGGTCACGACCGCCGCCCCGCTCGGCGCCGCCGCCCTCGGCGGCACCGGTGCCTCGACGCTGGGGTCCAGCCATCAGTGGTTCCTCTTTCCGAAGTTGTCGGCGTGCGTGCTCACAGGCTCAGGCCCCCCTCGCGGGCGCCATCAGCGATGGCGGCGATGCGGCCGTGGTACTTGTTGCCGCCGCGGTCGAACACGACGGCCTCCACCCCGGCCTCCTTGGCGCGGGCGGCGAGCAGTTCGCCGACCTTGCGGGCCTTGGCGGTCTTGTCGCCCTCGAAGCTACGCAGGTCGGCCTCCATGGAGGAGGCGCTGGCCAGCGTCTTGCCCACTGTGTCGTCGACCACCTGGGCGACGATGTGGCGGCTGCTGCGGGAGACGACCAGGCGCGGACGGCTCGTGGTGCCGGTGACCTTCTTACGCAGCCGGAAGTGGCGGCGGGTGCGGGCAGCGGTCTTGGACTTGCCGCGCTTAATCGTGAGTGCCATCGGTTACTTACCAGCCTTTCCGACCTTGCGGCGGATCTGCTCGCCGGCGTAGCGCACGCCCTTGCCCTTGTAGGGGTCGGGCTTGCGCAGCTTGCGGATGTTCGCAGCGACCTCGCCGACGAGCTGCTTGTCGATGCCCTGGACGGCGAACCGGGTGGGGCCTTCGACCGTGAACGTGATGCCCACGGGGGGCTCCACGGTGATCGGGTGGCTGTAGCCGAGCGCGAACTCCAGGTTGCCGCCCTTGTTCTGCACGCGGTAACCGGTGCCGTAGATCTCGAGCTTCTTCTCGAAGCCCGCAGTGACGCCCTGCACCATGTTGGCGATGAGCGAACGGGTCAGGCCGTGCAGCGAACGCGACTCGCGCTCGTCGTTGGGCCGAGAGACCTCGATGGCGCCCTCGTCGCCGCGATCAACGGTGATCGGGGCGGTAACGGTCAGCGCAAGTTCGCCCTTGGGGCCCTTGACCTTGACGCTCTGACCGTCGATCGTCACGTCGACGCCCGAAGGCACGGTGACGGGGAGTCGTCCGATACGGGACATGCTCTCTCTCCTCCTTCTGCCGTGTGTTTCGGGTTACCAGACGTAGGCGAGGACTTCCCCACCTACGCCCTTCTCAGCGGCCTGGCGGTCGGTCAGCAGACCGGAGGACGTGGAGATGATCGCCACGCCCAGGCCGCCGAGGACCTTGGGCAGGTTCGTCGACTTGGCGTACACGCGTAGTCCGGGCTTGGACACGCGGCGCACACCGGAGATCGAACGCTCCCGGTTCGGGCCGTACTTCAAGTCGATGGTCAGCGTCTTGCCGACCTCGGCGTCTTCGACACGCCATCCGCTGATGTAGCCCTCGGCGGTCAGGATGTCCGCAATATTGGACTTCAGCTTCGAGAACGGCATGGACACCACGTCGTGGTGCGCCGAGTTGGCGTTACGCACGCGGGTCAACATGTCCGCGATCGGGTCTGTCATCGTCATGTGGGCTCTCCGCCCTTCCTCACCGGGGTTTCCTTCCCGCCAACTGGCGGGCGACCTTCGGTGTAGAGGTTTCTGGTTCTAACTGCGTGTACCGCTGAGTGCTGCGGCGAGTAGTCCCGCCGGCGAATGCCGGCCCGGGAAACCCGCGAGCGAAGCGAGCTGGGTTTCCCGGTAAAGGAACGCGCGAGCAAAGCGAGCCCCACGCCTTCCTGGGGGGGTCCCCGGGGGGCGCAGCCCCCCGGGCGTTACCAGCTGCTCTTGGTGACGCCGGGCAGCTCGCCTCGGTGGGCCATCTCACGAAGGCACACACGGCACAGGCCGAACTTGCGGTAGACCGAGTGGGGCCGGCCGCAGCGCTGGCAGCGCGTGTAGCCACGGACCTTGAACTTCGGCTTGCGGTTGGCCTTGTTGATCAGTGCGGTCTTGGCCACGATCAGTTCTCCTTGAACGGGAATCCGAGCTGGCGCAGCAGCGCACGGCCCTCGTCGTCGTTGGTCGCGGTGGTCACGACCGTGATGTCCATACCGCGCACGAAGTCGATGCGGTCCTGGTCGATCTCGTAGAACATCGACTGCTCGTTGAGACCGAACGTGTAGTTGCCGCGCCCGTCGAACTGCTTGGGCGAGAGGCCGCGGAAGTCGCGGATGCGGGGCAGCGCGACCGACACGAGCCGGTCGAGGAACTCCCACATGCGGTCGCCGCGCAGCGTGGTGTGCGCACCGATCGGCATGCCCTCACGCAGCTTGAACTGCGCGATGGACTTGCGCGCGCGGGTGACGACCGGCTTCTGGCCGGTGATCGCGGTGAGGTCGCGCACCGCGCCCTCGATCCGCTTGGAGTCACGCGCGGCCTCGCCGACACCCATGTTCACGACGACTTTGGTGACGCCGGGAACCTGCATGACGTTGGCGTAGCCGAACTGCTCGCGCAGCGCCGGCTTGATGTCCTGGCGGTACTTGGTCTTCAGGCGCGGGGTCGGCCCCTGCGTCTCGACGCTCATCAGATGTCCTTCCCGGAGCGCACGGCCACGCGGATGCGCGCGGTCTTGGTGCGTCCGCCACGCTCGACCTGCTCGGTGCGCACGCGCACGCGGGTCGGCTTCTTGGTCTCGGGGTCGACGATGGCCACGTTGCTGACGTGGATCGGCGCCTCGACGACGACGATTCCGCCGGCGCGGGCCTCGCCACCGCTCTGGCCGGGGCGGGTGTGCTTGGTCACCCGGTTGATGCCCTCGACGAGCACACGGCCGGTCTCGGGGAACACCTCGATGACCTTGCCCTGCTTGCCGCGGTCGCCGCCCTTGTCCTGCTTGCGACCGGTGATGACCTGCACGAGGTCACCCTTCTTGATCCTCATCTTTGCCATGAGTTACAGCACCTCCGGCGCAAGCGAGATGATCTTCATGAACTTCTTCTCGCGCAGCTCGCGTCCCACGGGGCCGAAGATTCGGGTGCCGCGGGGGTCGCCGTCGCCCTTGAGGATGACGGCGGCGTTCTCGTCGAACTTGATGTAGGAACCGTCGCCGCGGCGACGCTCCTTCTTGGTCCGCACGATGACGGCCTTGACGACATCGCCCTTCTTGACGTTGCCGCCGGGAATGGCGTCCTTGACGGTGGCGACGATGACGTCACCGATACCGGCGTAGCGGCGACCCGAGCCACCGAGCACCCGGATGCACAAGATCTCCTTGGCACCGGTGTTGTCGGCGACCCGAAGCCGCGACTCCTGCTGAATCACTAGTTACTCCTGTCGTCACGCTGGTTCTCGCCAAGCGAGCCTTGCGGAACTAGGCGAAACCCGAAGGCCCCGCAATTACTAGATTTGGGTGGTGCCCGCCTAAGCGGGCGACCGACTGCGGCTGCGTCAGCAGCCCGAGAATTCGCGAGCGAAGCGAGCCTGAATTCTCGGAACCACCAGTCGCCGCCGCGAAGCGGCGACCGCGCGGCACGCGAAGCGTGCCGGTCGGCGCAGCCGACTACTTAGCCTTCTCGAGGATCTCGACGATGCGCCAGCGCTTGCCGGCCGACAGCGGGCGGGTCTCCATGATGAGGACGCGGTCGCCGACGCCGGCGGCGTTGTTCTCGTCGTGGGCCTTGAGTCGGCTCGTGCGGCGCATGACCTTGCCGTAGAGCGCGTGCTTGACGCGGTCCTCGACCTCGACCACGACCGTCTTGTCCATCTTGTCGGACACGACATAGCCGCGCGCGGTCTTGCGGAAGTTGCGCTCGGTCTGCGTGCTCACGCTCTGCTCCTGCTCGCTCATCGTCACTTCACCGACTTCTGGCCGCCGATGTTCAGTTCGCGCTCGCGCATGATCGTGTAGATCCGCGCGATGTCCTTGCGGACCGCCTTGAGGCGCGAGCTGTTCTGCAGCTGGCCGGTGGCCGACTGGAACCGGAGGTTGAACAGCTCCGCCTTGGCCTTGCCGAGCTCGTCGACGAGGTTCTCGTCGGACAGCTCACGCAGCTTCTGCGGCGCGAGGTCCTTGCTTCCAACGGCCATCAGACGTCCCCTCCTTCACGCTGAATGAAGCGGCACTTCATCGGCAGCTTGTGCATCGCCAGACGCATCGCCTCTCGGGCCACCTCTTCGGAGACACCGGAAAGCTCGAACATGACACGACCGGGCTTGACGTTGGCGACCCACCACTCGGGCGAACCCTTACCGGAGCCCATGCGGGTCTCGGCCGGCTTCTTGGTCAGCGGACGGTCCGGGTAGATGTTGATCCAGACCTTTCCGCCACGCTTGATGTAGCGGGTCATCGCGATACGAGCGGACTCGATCTGACGGTTGGTGACGTAGGCGGGCTCGAGGGCCTGGATGCCGTAGTCGCCGAACGCGATCGTGGTGCCGCCCTTGGCAGCACCCGACCGCTTGGGGTGGTGCTGCTTACGGTGCTTGACTCGACGGGGAATCAACATCAGGACTGCTCTCCCTGGTTGGCGGCGCCCGCCGTGACGGTCGCCGGCTCGCTTGCAGCCGGCGACTGCTCGCTGGCAGCCGGCGCCTGCTCGTCGGTGCGGCCACCGCGTGCCGGACGCTCGCCGCCGCGACGG
>NZ_BAHD01000030.1 GCF_000298215.1 Kineosphaera limosa NBRC 100340
GTCCCGACGCCGCAGCGGCCCCCGCGGCGAGTCGGCTTCGGGCTCCGGGCAGAGCGGGGCACGCGCCGCCGGCTCGGGCGCCACGGGGTCAGGAGGCAGCGGTTCAGGTGGCGGCGAGGAGTCCGGCACCGCACGGCGCCGCAACCGCCGACGCACCCGCGGCGGCCGTCCCGCCGCGCGCTCCGACCAGGAGAGCTGACCCACACCCACGCCAGGCGCGCCAGGGCGCCTGAGCAGCCCGCCGCAGCGCTGGCAATAATCGAGACGTTGGGCCCGAGCGATGCTCGGGCCCAACGTCTTTCGAGGGCGGTTCAGAGCAGCCCCGAGCCCTTGTATCTCAGATCCGGAGGCCTACTGGACGCGCGTTCAGTAGATGCCATACGATCGTCCAAGACGCCAGAGAGCGGCTGGGGGGCCGCACCGCACGACGGGGAATCGTGCGATCTGGGGATTACTGAATTGGGGGATTCATATGCTTACCGACGTTGCGACGCAGGCGCCTGTGCGCGCTGTCCGTCACGCGATCTTCGCCCTGGTGGGGGCGCTTCTTCTCGTGCTGGCGATGCCGGGGCTGCTGCAGGCCGTCAGCGTGCCGACCGTCGTGATCGCGGTCGCCGGTGGCGTGGCCGTCGGCGTGTCGGCCCTCGCGGCCCGTGCCGGTCGCACTCAGCGCCGCACCGACCTGTACTGATCACAAGGCACACCGATCGGCTCGAGCGATCGGCCGGCGGATCACTCACCTGGCTGATGGTCTGCTGAGTCCGTCGTTCTGCGTCCGGCCCGGCCTGGTCCCCTCCGACCGGTCGGCCGCCGTCCCGCCTCCTCCCCTCTGTGAGGCGGACGGACGGCCCGACGCCCAACCTCCCTCCGGGCGTCGAACGCACGGCGCCCCGCACCCATACTCCTCCCGGGTGCGGGGCGCCGCGGCGCGTCCGGGATGAATCAGCTAGGGCGCGAACGCTGTTGGGCGGGAGAAGAATGTCATCCCCGGGCCAACACCGGCTCGCTACCGGATGCTCGCGCGAGAATCTGCGCCAACACCTGCGGGGAGGTCAGTTGTTCGCCGAGCCGGTTCGGCTTGCCGTCGCCGTGGTAGTCGCTGGAGCCGGTGACGAGCAACCCGAAGGTGCGCGCCGCCTCAAGGGCCCGGCGCGTCTGCGCTGGATCGTGATCGGGATGGTTGACCTCGATTCCGACCAGCCCCGCATCCCTCATCTGCGCGATGACCGACTCGTCGACGATTCGCCCCCGCTTCTGCGCGAAAGGGTGCGCGAAGACCGGCACTCCCCCGGCGGCCCGCACGAGCTCGATCGCCTCCAACACGTCGATGGCGTAGTGGGAGGCGTAGTACGGCGAGCCGTTGTACAGGTAGCGGTCGAACGCCTCGGTCCGGTCCGCGACGGCTCCGCTCGCGACGAGCGCGTCGGCGATGTGTGGGCGGCCGACCGTGGCGCCGTCGCTGACCTGCGCGCGCACCTGGTCCCAAGTCAACGGAACGACCGTGGCAAGCCGATCGACGATCCGCTGCGCTCGCGTGTCCCGGCTGGCGCGCGCGTGCTCCAGCTGTGCGAGCAGCGGTTCGAACTGCGGGTCGTGCAGGTAGGAGAGCAGGTGGATGCTCGTGCCGTAGTACGTGCACGAAATCTCCATGCCGGGCAGCAGGTCGATGCCGTGCTCGCGGGCCGCCCGGCTCGCCTCATCCCAACCGCGGGTCGAGTCGTGATCGGTGAGCGCCACGACATCCAATCCGGCGGCCGCGGCTTCGGCGACGACCTGGCCCGGCGAGCCCGTTCCGTCGGAGGCGTCACTGTGGGTGTGGAGGTCGATGCGCACGACCGGCAGTTTAGGCGGGCTCGTCAAGCTCCAGCTCGACGCGGCATGAGCACGGTGTAGTCGAGGTCGAGCACGACCCCGGGCAGGTACTTGCCGGCCTCGTCCCGGTAGGGGAAGCCGGCGCAGGGCAAATCCTTCGTCGCGACCGTGCGCAACCGCAGGGCGCCGACATCGGCCCGGCCCGGCACCTCCATCCGGTCGAGCACTTCGCTCCAGGCGTAGATGGTGTCGCCGGCGAATGTCGGATTGGCATGTGAGCCGGCGTTGATCGCCGCGACCGCCTGCGCGTTGGCCAGTCCGTTGAACGAGAGCGCTCGCGCGAGGCTGATGATGTGGCCGCCGTAGATGAGCCGCCGCCCGATCTTCGTGTCGTTCTGCGCGAACTGGTTGAAGTGCACCTTGGCGGTGTTCTGGTAGAGCCGCGTCGCGAGCATGTGATCGGACTCCTCGATCGTCATGCCGTCGACGTGGTCGATCCGCTCCCCCACCTCGTAGTCGTCCCACAGGTGGGTGCTGCCCGCGAGGGCCTGCATCCGCTCGTCGTAGGGGGCGCCGGGCTCATAGGGCACGACGAGGTCCTCGACGGCGACGGCTCCGGGCAAGGGCGGGATGACGCTCTCGCCCACCTCCGAGACAGCCTCGCGGCGGTTCACCATGACCCACCGCACGTAGTCGAGCACCATCTGCCCGTCCTGATTCACGCCCACCGAGCGCACGTAGACGTTGCCGTTGCGGCCCGAGGAGTTCGGTTTCAGCCCGATGACCGTCGAGGTCGTGGTCAGCGTGTCGCCGGGATAGACCGGCACCCCGAAGCGGCCGCCCGCGTAACCGAGGTTGGCCACCGCGTTGAGCGAGATGTCGGGCACCGTCTTGCCGAACACCAGGTGGAACGCGAGCAGCGAGTCGATCGGCAGCTGCGGATAGCCGAGGTCGCGGGCGAACGTCGAGGCGCTCGTGGCCGCGAACCGGGAGCCGTACAGCGCGAGGTAGAGGGCGATATCCCCCTGCGTCACCGTGCGCGGCGTCGCGTGCACGATCTGCCGACCGATCGTGAAGTCCTCGAAGTAGTTGCCGCTGTAGGTCTTTCCGGCCATGACCGTCCTCTCGCGAATGCCGTGCGCTCTGATCCCCTCCCGATCCTGCCAGTCGCGGGCGCTCACGCCTGCCGATCCGCGGGTAAACGGGTACCTTCGCTGACAGGGGCCTGCTCGCAGCCGCGGGGGGCGATCAGCTGACGAGAGCCCGGGGCTCGAGCGCCACCGGGAGGAGGGGGTGGGTGATGTCCTCGGCTCTGTCGCCGCAGCAGCGCGCCGCCGCGATCGAGACCCTCGCGGGCGGCGCCGAAGTCGATGTGCTCGTCGTGGGTGGCGGGGTCACCGGAGCCGGAGCGGCCCTGGATGCCGTGACCCGCGGCCTGACCACGGGGCTGCTGGAGGCGCGCGACTACTCATCGGGCACCTCCAGTCGCAGTTCGAAGTTGATCCACGGCGGGCTGCGCTACCTGGAGATGCTCGACTTCCGGCTGGTCGCCGAGGCGCTGACCGAGCGCGGTCGGCTGCTCACCGATATCGCCCCGCACCTCGTGCGCCCGGTTCCCTTTCTCTTTCCGTTCACCCGCAGCTGGGAGCGCGCCTACATCGGCTCGGGGGTGGCGATGTACGACGCGATGGCCCGCCTGGGCGGCACGGCGGCGGGTCTGCCGCTGCAGCGCCAACTGACGCGGCGTCAGGCGTTGAAGGTCTTTCCGGGCCTCAAGCCGCACGCGCTGACCGGCGCGCTGCAGTACTACGACGCGCAGGTCGACGACGCCCGCTTCGTGGTCGAACTGGTCCGCACCGCAGCCTCGTTCGGCGCGCTCGTGGCCAATCGTGTCGAGATCACCGGCTTCCTGCGCCAGGGCGAGCGGGTCACCGGAGTGGTGGCGGCCGACAAGGCGAGCGGGCGAACGATCGAGATCAAGGCCAAGCAGGTCATCAACGCGACCGGGGTGTGGACCGACGACACCCAGCGGATGCTCAACGAGCGCGGCACGTTCAAGGTGCGGGCGTCCAAGGGCGTGCACATCGTCGTGCCCAAGGACCGCATCCACGCCAAGTCCGGCCTCATCCTGCGCACCGAGAAGTCGGTGCTCTTCGTCATCCCGTGGGGCCGGCACTGGATCATCGGCACGACCGACACCGACTGGGAGCTGGACAAGGCGCACCCGGCGGCGACGTCGGTCGACATCGAATACCTGCTCGACCACGTCAACGCCGTGCTGTCGGTGCCGCTGACTCCCGCGGATGTCGAAGGCGTGTACGCGGGTCTGCGGCCGCTGCTCTCCGGGGAGTCGGACAGCACGAGCCAGCTCTCGCGCGAGCACATCGTGGCGCATACCGCGCCCGGGCTCGTCGTCGTGGCGGGCGGCAAGTACACGACGTATCGGGTCATGGCCAAGGACGCCGTCGACGAGGTCGTCAACGGGTTGGCGCGCAAGGTGCCGCCGTCGACCACCCATCAACTCCCTCTCCTGGGGGCGCAGGGGTACCGGGCGATCCACAACCAGCGCGACCAGTTGGCGGCCCGCAGCGGACTGCATCCGGCGCGGATCGAGCACTTGTTGGGCCGCTACGGCTCGCAGATTCGTGAAGTGTTGGACCTCATCGACGCCGACCCGACGCTGGCCCAGCCGTTGCCGGGCGCCGAGGACTACCTGCGGGTCGAGGTCGCCTATGCGGTCAGCCACGAGGGGGCTCGGCATCTGGAGGATGTGCTCGCGCGTCGCACCCGTATCTCCATCGAGGTGTGGGATCGCGGGGTGGGCGCCGCTCCCGCTGCCGCGCAGGTCATGGCGCCGATCCTGGCGTGGGGCGAGCCGCAACAACAGCGGGAGGTCGAGTTGTACCGCGAGCGGGTGGCCGCGGAGCGGGCGTCGCAGACCCTGCCGGACGACGAGTCCGCCGACGCAGCTCGCCGTGCCGCTCGCGACGCCAGCTGAGGCTCCCGGGGCGGCGGGGGTCGCGAACGTCATAAGGTGTCGCCATGGCAGATCACTTTGACGTCGTCGTCCTCGGTGCCGGCCCCGGCGGGTACGTCGCGGCCATTCGCGCCGCTCAACTCGGCAAGTCCGTCGCGGTCGTGGAGAAGAAGTATTGGGGCGGGGTCTGCCTCAACGTCGGCTGCATCCCCAGCAAGGCGCTCCTGAAGAACGCCGAGCTCGCGCACATCCTGACGCACGAGAAGAAGAAGTTCGGCATCGAGGGTGACGCCACGATGTCGTTCGGCCCGACGCACAAGCGCAGCCGGCAGGTCAGCGCCGGCATCGTCAAGGGCGTCCACTTCCTCATGAAGAAGAACAAGATCACCGAGATCGACGGCTGGGGCACCCTCGGCGACAAGGGCAAGCTCTCCGTCGAGACCGACAAGGGCGAAACCCGCGAGCTCACCTACGACGACCTCATCATCGCCACCGGCTCGGTGACGCGAATGATCCCGGGCGTGCAGGTCTCGGAGAACGTCGTGACCTACGAGGAGCAGATTCTCGACGAGAACCTGCCGGACTCCATCATCATCGCCGGGTCCGGCGCGATCGGGGTCGAGTTCGCCTACGTCATGAAGAACTTCGGCGTCGACGTGACGATCGTGGAGTTCCTCGACCGGATGGTGCCGACCGAGGACGCCGACGTCTCCAAGGAGCTGGCCAAGCACTACAAGAAGCTCGGCGTGAACGTGCTGCTCGGCACGAAGGTCGAGAAGGTCAAGGACACCGGCTCGGGCGTCGAGGTCACCGTCTCCAAGAACGGCAAGGAGGAGACGCTCAAGGCCGACAAGCTGCTCTCGGCCATCGGCTTCGCCCCCCGCGTCGAGGGCTACGGGCTCGACAAGCTCGGCGTCGAGCTCACCGAGCGCGGCGCGATCAAGATCGACGAGTTCGGCCGCACGAACGTCGAGCACGTCTACGCCATCGGTGACGTCACCGCCAAGCTGATGCTGGCGCACGTGGCCGAGGCCCAGGGCATCGTCGCCGCCGAGACCATCGCCGGCGCCGAGACGATGCCGATCGACTACGACTTCATCCCGCGAGCCACCTACTGCCAGCCGCAGATCGGCTCGATGGGCTACAGCGAGGCTCAGGCCAAGGAGAAGGGCTACGACGTCAAGACGGCGACCTTCCCGTTCACGGCCAACGGCAAGGCCCAGGGTCTCGGTGATGCCGTCGGCTTCGTCAAGGTTGTTGCAGACGCCAAGTACAACGAGATCCTCGGCTGTCACATGATCGGCCCCGACGTCACCGAGCTGCTGCCGGTGATGAACCTGGCCAAGCAGTGGGACCTGACCGCCGACGAGGTCTCCCGCAACGTCTTCGCCCACCCGACCCTCGGCGAGGCCGTCAAGGAGGCCGTGCACGGCATCTCCGGGCACATGATCAACTTCTAGTAGCACCTGCTTGACACAAGGCCCGCGTTTCCACCTGGGGACGCGGGCCTTGTGCTGCCCGCCGCCACCGCCCGCGATGATCCGGTGCAACTGCGCGCGAACAGGGGGTCACCCTGCTCAGCGACACCCGTGACGCCTGCCCGGTGTCATACCACGGCGGTATGCTGACGGTATGGCGCAGCAGATGACGATCCGGGTCGACGATGAAGCCGCCGCGTTCGTGGACCGCGCAAGCAAAGCGGGCGAGGGCAGTCGAGCTGACGTGATCAACCGAGCCCTGCAGCGTGAGATGCGCCGCCGCCTCGCTATCGCCGACGCTGCGATCTACGCCGAGAACGCAGACCCCGACCTCGAGTCGGACGCCTACGAAGCCTGGACACGGGCCAACGCCGACATCGTCGGGCGAGACCTCGACTGACATGCACCCCATCTGGCTGGCGCACCTCGACAAGACCCGGCCCGTTCTGATTCTCACCCGAGAAGAGGTGCGGGCAGTGCGGCGCCTGGTCACGGTGGCGCCCATCACGACTACGGTCCGAGGGCTGTCCAGCGAGGTAGCCATCGGCTCCCGGAACGGCCTCGACCACGAATGCGTGGCGTTGCTCGATTCGATCACGACCATCCCCCGCGCCGACTTGATTCGACCCGTAGGTGCGCTTCTGCAGGATCAGGAGGCTGCCCTGACGCGGGCCTTTCATCACGCATTCGACCTCGACGACTGAGCAGAGACGGGTTTGACCCCTCCCCAGGACGCTCGCGGAGGCACGCGAGGCGCAGCACGTTGAGCTGCCCGGGCGCCTCACCGCAACGAGGCCGGGTCATCCGATCGGAGGAGGTCTGTCGAGCCGATCGGTCGATCCGGCGATCCGGGTCGTGGGGCGAGGCTGGGGGCATGGCCCTGATCGAGGTGCGCGGACTGCGCAAGAGCTACGGCGAGAAGCGGGTGCTGCGCGGTGTCGACCTGCAGGTCGAGGCAGGGCAGATCGTCGGGATACTCGGACCCAATGGCGCCGGCAAGACGACGGCCGTCGAGTGCATCGGCGGCCTACGGACGCCCGACGCCGGCACGATCGCGGTCGCGGGACTCGATCCCCAGAGTGAGGCGGCGGCCTTGCGCCAGCTGCTCGGCATGCAGCTACAGGAATGTCGACTGCCGGCCCGGATCACGCCGCTCGAGGCCCTGGAGCTGTTCGCCTCCTTCTATCCCGACCCCCTGCCGGCGACTGACCTCCTAGGGCGGTTCGGCCTGGCGGCCCAGGCCGGGGCTCGATTCGAGCGGCTCTCCGGCGGGCAGCAGCAACGGCTGTCGGTGGCGTTGGCGCTCGTCGGGCGCCCCCGCATCGCGATCCTCGACGAACTGACGACCGAGCTGGACCCCGCGGCGCGACGAGAGATCTGGGGCTACCTGAGCGACCTGCGGGCCCAGGGGGTCACGATGCTGCTCGTCACGCACTCGATGGAGGAGGCCGCGCACCTGTGTGATCGGGTGGCGATCATCGACGGTGGCCGGGTCGTAGCCCACGGCTCCCCCGCCGACCTGACCACCGCGGCGCAGGCGCAGCAGACCTCCTTCGAAGCCGACCTGCCGGAGGCGATGCTCGCCCGCCTCGCTGAGCTGCCAGGTGTGCGGGCGGTGCGGCGCGACGGCGCTCGGATCGTCATCGACGGGGATGACGACAGCCCCCAAACGGTACTGACGGCCCTCATCGAGGGCGGTGTCCGCCCGGCGCGGCTGCGCGTCGCCGCGCCCACCCTCGACGACGCCTACCTACGGCTGACGGAGGCATCATGACGACGGCCGACACCCTCTCCGACCCGAGCGGCCACAACCACACCGGCCACGACCAGACCGGCCACCACCAGACCGGCCACGGCCTGCGCGCCGGGTGGCGGGCCACGAGGGCCTTGCTGGGCAACGAGGTCCGGTTGTTTGCTCGAACCCCGGCGGCCGTCGTCCTGCCGGTGCTCATGCCGATCGTGGCGACCGCCGTCATCGCGGCGGTCCCGGCGGCGCGACGCCCGGCCGAGCCGTTCGGGGGCTTGAGCGTCGCGCAGGCCTACACGCCGACGCTGATCATCTTCGCGGTGAGCATGGCGACGCTCGTCGTGCTGCCCTCGATCCTGGGCGGCTATCGCGAGCTGGGGTTTTTGCGCCGACTGCGGACCACGCCCGTCTCTCCGGCGATGCTGCTCGCCGCGTTCCTCGTCTTCATGACCGTGGTGAGCCTGATGACCGCGCTCGTCATCGCCGGGGTGCCGCTGCTGTTCGGGGTGCCGGCGCCGATGCGGCCGGTCACCTTTGCCGTCGGGGTGCTGCTGTGCGTTGCAGCCTTCTTGGCTGTCGGCACGCTCTTGTGTGCAGTGATCCCGAATCCGCGGGTGGCGACGGGCGTCGGGAATGTCGTGGCGGCACTCATGTGGTTCTGCGCCGGCCTGTGGTTTCCGCGGGCGCAGTTTCCGGCGTGGCTCGCCGGCATCGCCGATGCGACCCCGGGTGGAGCGGCGGTTCGGCTGATGACCGATGCGATGGTCGGTGCCGCCATGTCGTGGTTGGCCGTCGGCGTCTGTGTGGTGTGGTGCGCAGTGGGCGCCACGGTGGCGGTGCGCACGTTCCGGTGGGAGTGAGCGACGATGGCAGGCATGGCTGCCAGATCGGGCGCAACCGGCCGCACCGGGGGCCACGCCGGCGCGCCGGAGGCCGGGCGGGCTCGCGACCCGCACGTGCAAGTGGCGCCCTATGCGCTCCTCGCGGTCGCGCTGGCCGCAGCGTTCGGGCTCGTCAACGCCCTACCGGCGATGTTTCCCGCGTGGACCATGCCGTGGTTCGTGGCGCTGGCCGTGCTGGCCGCCGCTGTCCGGGCGTGGGGTGCGGCGCCCGCTGGCCCCGCGCGGGCGCGGCTGGCGTTCTGGCTCGGGCTGGGCGTCACGCTGGCGCTCGTGCTGTTGAACCCGGCATTCGGGCTGTATGCGTTCATCTTCTACCCGGACGGCACGCGGCTGCTGCACGGCGTGCAAGCCCGCCTCGGCCTCGGGGCGGTCGCGGTGGTGTGCTCGCTGGCCCAGACCGGCGGCCCCAACTCGCCGATCTTCACGCCCCTGTTCGTGGGGCTATTCCTGCTGGTCAACCTCGTGGTGGCCGGATCGATGGCGCTGTTCGACCGGCAACGACAACGCGTCAGCGACGAGTTGACGCAGGCCAACGCCCGGCTGCGCGCCGAGCAGTCGCGCAATGAGGCGCTGCAGGAGCAGCTCTTGGAGCAGGCTCGAGACGCCGGAGTGACTCAGGAGCGCGCTCGCCTGGCCCGCGAGATCCACGACACCATCGCACAAGACCTGGTGGCGATCATTGCTCAGCTGTCGGCGGCATCCCAGGCGGCGCACGCACGACCGAACGGACAACCGGCTGCTGAGTCGTCGGGACAACCTCTCGCGGGTATCGACGACGAGCTTGCCCGGCGCCTGGACCTGGCCGAGCGGACCGCTCGGGAAGCCCTGGCCGAGGCGCGGCGCTCGGTGCGCGCGCTGTCCTCTCCGCGGCTGGACAGCGACGACCTGCCTGCAGCGGTGCAGCGACTGCTCGACGCCTGGGCGCAGACCACCGGTGCGACCGCGCGCCTCGCGGTCCGTGGCCCCGCCGTCCCCGTCGAGCCGGACGGGGTCGCGTTGCGCGTCATCCAGGAGGCGCTGGCCAATGCCGCGCGCCATGCGGGCGCTCGCGCGGTCGACGTCATCCTCACGTACGAGACCGACGCCCTTGAGGTCGAGATCGCCGATACTGGAGCCGGATTCGATCTGGCTGCCACGGCCACCGGTCACGGCCTCCCGGGGATGCGCCAGCGCGTCGAGCAGGCCGGCGGCGCGCTGCGCCTCGTGTCCATTCCCGGTCAGGGCACTCACGTCTCGGCGCGCCTGCCAAGGCCTGAGTGCCCAACAGGGACCACGCGGCAACACGGGAGCCGACGATGATCCGCATCCTCATCGCCGACGATCACCCGATCGTTCGCGACGGTCTGATCGCCCTGCTCGCCTCCGACCCCGACGTCGAGGTGGTCGGCGAGGCGAGCGGCGGCCGGGAGGCGATCACACTGGCCCAACGGTTACGCCCGGACGTCGTCCTCATGGACCTGCGCATGCCCGCAGGCGACGGAGTCGAGGCGATCGCCGCGTTGCGAGCGACCTCGCGCGAGACCCCGCGCATCCTTGTGCTGACGACTTACGACACTGACGACGACATCCGCCGAGCCCTGGCCGCCGGTGCCGACGGCTACCTGCTCAAGGACACCCCACGCCCCGAACTCCTCGCCGCCGTCCACCAGCTCGCGGCCGGCCACCCCGTGCTCACCCCGGAGGTGCTGCGCGTCATGACCGCCCCAGCACCCACGCGGCCGGACTCGCCGGCCCTCACTGCGCGCGAGCGCGACGTGCTGCGCGAGGTCGCCGCCGGCGGCACCAACCGCGACGCCGCGGGCCGCCTGTTCATCAGCGAGGCCACTTTCAAGACCCACCTGTCCCGCGTCTTCGACAAGCTCGGCGTCACCGACCGCGCCGCCGCCGTGCGCGCCGCCTACGACCAAGGGCTGTTGTGAGGTCGCCTGAGCCGACCCCACCGCCCCCATAGATGCGCACGCATCATGAGAGGTGATGCTATGCTGTCACGATGCGGACCACGGTGACCTTGGACCCTGAGAATGAGTCGGCCATCCGACGCCTCATGGAGCGTCGGGGACTGTCGTTCAAGCAGGCGCTCAACGACCTCATTCGCTCGGGCGTCGGCAGCTCCGGCAGCTCCCCGGCGCCGTTTCGCACGCAGGTGCGTCACATGGGCGTTCCGACCGTCGCTCTCGAAAAGGCTCTGCAGCTGGCCGGGGATCTCGAAGACGAGGAGATCATCCGGCGGATGCGGACAGGGCAGTGAAGGTTGTCGACGCCAACGTGCTGCTGTATGCGATCAACGCCGATAGCGCTCACCATGTCGACTCCCGGCGCTGGCTGGATCGCTCCCTGCGCGGCGCCGACACCGTCGGCTTCACCTGGCTCGCCCTCACGGCCTTCGTCCGCATATCGACCAAGGTCGGCCTCTTTCCGGCTCCCTTGACTGCCGCTGAGGCGATGGACCAGGTCCGTGGTTGGCTCGACGCGCCGGGCGCGGCGGTCGTTGAGCCCACCGGGCAACATGTGGCCGTCTTGGAGCGCCTCCTGCGGCAGGTCGGCACGGGCGGCAACCTGGTCAGTGACGCGCACCTGGCCGCAGTAGCCATAGAGCATCGCGCCGATGTCGTGTCGTATGACGCCAACTTCGGGCGGTTCCCCGAACTGCGCTGGCATCGCCCCAGTGACCTCCTGGAGAACGACCCGGCATAGTCGTGGACCGCCGGGTCTCCGGGAAAGGCCCGCGTGAGCCGCGAAGCAGCCGCCGTATCGTTCGGCACGCCGTCCAACCTACGTCCAAGCCTCAGCACGTGCCTGACCCCGGAGCCGTCGCGTGAGACGGTGAAGCGGCTGTTCAGACAGCGCGTGCACCGGGTACACGAACTGGGAGGTGCCATGTCATTTGTTCACTTCGAGGCCATGCGCGCGGCGCGCGATGGGCTCGCCGACCTCTTGCGCGCGGCGACGGAGGGGCGGCCGGCGTCGGTGCAGCGGGGAGCCGACCACCTCGTGGCAATCATCGACGGCAAACGTTTGGTGCGCTTCTACGGAGCGACCTGCCCAGCGCGGGCCGAGATCGCGCCGGAGGATGGCGGCTACTCGATCATCCTTCCCGGGCTACCCATCCACGGCGACGGCGACTCACTGCAGGAAGCCCTCGACGACACAGTGCTGGCGCTGCGCGACTACGCCCACGCCTGGACCGAGCGCCTGCGACTGGCCCCCAATCACGAACAGAACGACATGCTGGTGCAGTTCATCGCCGCCGCGACCGACGACGAACTGCGAGCCTGGCTTACCGCCTAGTGACCTATCCGGCACCGACCCGCAGGGTCACCGCAGCTTCTGCGTCGGCGTCCCGGCCCGACTCTGGTGGGACGTAGCGGATTCTTGACGTACTCGCGAAACCGGGCGCCGCAGGGTCAGGCCGCTGACCTGCACAGTTGCTCGCGGCCTCCCGACGTGGGGGCGCCGCAGTACGTCGAGAATCCGCTACGTCTGCGATGAGACCGCCCGGACCGTGGGGCAGGGTGGGCCGCGGAAGGGCGCCGTTCACCTAGGCCTGCGATACTGCGCGCCATTCGACCCCGGGACAAAGGACTTCCGTGTCGCCTCTGCTTCGGTCCGGAGCTGCTGCTCCACCACGCACCCTCGTCGACATCTTCGAGGAGATTTGCACCGAATATCCAGATTCCGTGGCGCTGGACAACGGCGCCGAGCAGCTCTCCTACAGCGAGTTTCGTGAAGCGGCAGCCGAACTGGGCGATCGGCTCGCCGCGGCCGGGGTCGGGCCGGGTGCGCGGGTCGGGGTGCGTATCGCCTCCGGCACCACCGATCTGTACGTGGCGATCATGGGCATCCTGCTGGCCGGCGCCGCCTACGTGCCCGTCGACCGCGACGACCCGAAGGAGCGCGCCCGACTCGTGTTCGGCGAGGCCGGCGTAGCCGCGATCGTCGGCAGCGACCTGACCATCGAGGCCGGCCCCGGCGCCACACCCGCCACGGCCACCGACCCGGCCGAGGCCCTGCGCCCCGTCGAGCCCGAGGACGACGCCTGGATCATCTTCACCTCCGGCTCCACCGGCACGCCCAAGGGCGTCGCGGTCACCCACCGCAATGCAGCCGCCTTCGTCGACGCCGAATCGCGGATGTTCCTGCAGCGCAAACCCATCGGCCCGCAGGACCGCGTCATGGCGGGCCTGTCCGTCGGGTTCGACGCCTCCTGCGAGGAGATGTGGCTCGCCTGGGCACACGGGGCCGCCCTCGTGCCCGCGCCGCGCTCGCTCGTGCGCTCCGGCATGGACCTGGGGCCCTGGCTGGTGGCCAACCGCGTCACGATCGTCTCCACCGTGCCGACCCTTGTCGCCATGTGGCCCGACGACGCTCTGGCCGACGTGCGGCTGCTCATCGTCGGCGGCGAGGCCTGCCCACCCGAACTCGGCGCCCGCTACGCCACGCCAGAGCGCGAGGTGTGGAACACCTACGGCCCCACCGAGGCCACCGTCGTCGCCTGCGGCGCCCAGGTCGACGGGTCGCTGCCCGTGCGCATCGGCCTGCCGCTGGACGGCTGGGACCTGGCCGTCGTCGACGATCAGGGTCAGCCGGTGCCCGACGGCCAAGAAGGCGAACTCGTCATCGGCGGAGTCGGACTCGCCCGCTACCTCGACCCCGCCAAGGACGCCGAGAAGTACGCGCCGATGCCGAGCCTGGGCTGGGAGCGCGCCTACCGCAGCGGCGACCTCGTCGTGTTCGACGGTGAAGGGCTGGTGTTCCACGGCCGCGCCGACGACCAGGTCAAGGTCGGTGGCCGGCGCATCGAGCTCGGCGAACTCGACGCCCGCCTCCTCGACCTGCCCGGTGTGCTGGGCGGTGCCGCCGCCGTCCGCCAGACCGCCTCCGGCACCAAGATCCTCGTCGGCTACCTCAAGGTCGACGACAGCTACGACCAGGACGGCGCGCTCGAGCGGCTTCGCGCCGACCTCCCCGCCGCCCTGGTCCCCCGCCTCGCCGTCGTCGACGACCTGCCGACCCGCACCTCCGGCAAGATCGACCGCGACGCCCTGCCGTGGCCGCTCGCGCAGACCTCTGACGACGACGCCGACGTCGACCTGTCCGACCTCACCGACACCCAGGCCTGGCTCGCCGGCGCCTGGCGCGATGTGCTCGGCGCGAGCGTGCGCAGTGCCGACGACGACTTCTTCGACCTCGGCGGCTCCAGCCTGTCCGCCGCCCACCTCGTCTCCGCGTTGCGCGCTCGCTTTCCCGGCGTGCGCGTCGCGCACATCTACGACAACCCCTCGCTGCGCGCCCTGGCCGCCGAACTCGACGGCCAGGAGGCCCCCGCGACCACCGACGACGACCGGGAGATCGACCCCGTGCGCCGCCGCGCCGGCGCGTGGCAGTGCGCCGGACTGCTGCTGGCCCGCGCCCTGACCGGACTGCGCTGGCTCACCTGGATCATGCTCGGGCTCTGGCTCGCCGACGCGACGCTCGGTCTCGGCGCGGCCGCCGCCCTCGGGCTGCCCGCCTGGAGCGACCCGCGGTTCTGGGCCCCGGTCGCGCTCGGCTGGGCGCTGCTGTTGACCCCGCCAGGTCGGATGCTGGTCGCGGCGGCTCTGGCACGCCTCATCCTCCTGGGCGTAACCCCCGGAACGTACCCGCGCGGCGGGTCCGTGCATCTGCGCGTCTGGTTCGCCGAGCGCATCACCGACGAGATCGGCCCCACCGGCCTCGGCGGCGCCGCCCTCAACCGCTGGTACGCCCGAATGCTCGGCGCCACGGTCGGCCGGCACGTCGACCTCCATTCGGTGCCGCCGGTCACCGGCTTCCTCACCCTGGGCAACGGCGCGTCCGTCGAGACCGAGGTCGACCTGGCCGGTCACTGGCTCGACGGCGACGAGTTCGTGCTCGGGCGGGTCGCCGTGGGGCGCCGCGCCCGCGTCGGGATGCGCAGCACCCTGCTACCCGGCGCGGACATCGGCACCGACGCCGAGATCGCCCCCGGCGCCGCGGTCTTCGGCCCTGTTCCTGAAGGCGAGTACTGGTCGGGTGCCCCGGCCACCCGCTTCGGCCCGGCGCGCGGCCCGTGGGCCGACGCCAAACCCGTCAACAAGCCCGTCTGGCTGCTGGCCTACACCGCCGGCGGGCAGCTGCTGGCCCTGTTGCCGGCCCTGTGCATCACGCTCGCCGCGCTGATCGTCGAGGGCCTCGGGCGGCTCCTCGGTGTCGCCACCCCGGCAACGGCCAGCTCCGTCTCCGGGGCTGTGGGTGCCGCCCTCGCCTGGTCGCCGCTGGCCGCGCTCGTCGCGTTCGCGCTGCTCACGGGTGCCGTGCTGGGGCTCGTGCGGGTGTTGGCCGTGGGTCTAGTGCCCGGCCACTACCCGGTGCAGGGGCGGCTGGCGTGGCAGGCGTGGATGACGATCCGGCTGCTCGACGAGGCCCGTACCTGGCTGTTCCCGCTGTACTCCGGGGCGCTGACGGCCCGCTGGTGGCGGCTGCTGGGCGCCAAGGTCGGCAAAGACGTGGAGTCCTCGACGGCCCTGATGATCCCCCACCTGGTGACGATCGGCGACGCCGCCTTCCTCGCCGACGACACCCTCATCGGCGGCTACGAGCTGGGCGGCGGCTGGCTGCGCATCGAGCGAGTCAAGATCGGCAAGCGGGCGTTCATCGGCAACTCCGGAATGGCCGCTCCGGGACGCAAGGTACCCAAGGGCGCGCTGGTCGCGGTGCTCTCCGCGGCGCCGCGAAGGGGCCGGGCCAAGCGCGGCACCTCGTGGCTGGGCAGCCCGCCGGCCCCCGTGCGGCGCGCCGTCACCGAGAACCAGGACGAGCGCACCTACGAGCCCACCCAGGGGTTGCGCGTCGCCCGCGCGTTCGTCGAGACGTGCCGCCTGACCTCGCTCATGGCTCAAGGCCTGTGGTTCGCCGCGGCCGCCGGGGTCATCGTGCTCATCGGAACCTCGTGGGTCTGGCCGGCCGCCGCACTACTCGCCGGACCGGTGCTCGCCCTCGGCGCCCTGGCCGCCGGGGCGCTGGCCGTCGCCGTCAAGTGGCTGCTCGTGGGTCGCATCCGGCGCACCGACCACCCGCTGTGGACCTCCTTCGTGTGGCGCAACGAGCTCGCCGACACGTTCGTCGAGCAGCTGGCCGCACCGTGGCTGCTGCGCGCGGCGACCGGCACCCCGATCCTCACCGCGTGGTTCCGCGCGATGGGTGCGCGCATCGGCTCTGGAGTCTGGTGCGAGACGTACTGGCTGCCGGAGGCCGACCTGGTCGCGCTCGGCGACGGCGCCACCGTCGGCCGTGGCTGCGTCGTGCAGACCCACCTGTTTCACGACCGCGTGCTCTCGATGGACTCGGTGACGCTGCATGCCGGCGCCACCCTCGGCCCCAATTCGGTCATTCTGCCCGCCGCCGACATCGGGCGGAACTCGACCGTGGGGCCGGTCTCACTCGTCATGCGCGGCGAGTCGGTGCCCGAACGCACCCGGTGGATCGGCAACCCCATCGGGCCTTGGCAGTGAGCCGGCGAACGAGCTGGCTGTGACGTCTGGCTCGGCCGGTGCGCCGGGCCCACCCCGGTGCACCACGACGGCGCAGAATGGGCAAGGCTGAGGGACGACGCCGGGACGGTCGGCGCGACGGTGACAGGAGGATGAGTCGGTGGTCAAAAGGGCGTTGCGGCGGATCCTGCCCGGGCTGGCGGACGAGCCGGACCCGGCGCGCCGCGACCTGGGCCCGCTGGCCGACAACGAGGCCTACGTGCCCGGCCACGGCGACCCCAGCTACGCCGTGCGCTCCTACGACCTCGACCTGACCCTCAAGCTCGCCGGCAACCACGTACAGGGTCGCGCCGAGCTGCTCATCGAGCCACTCGTCGACCCCCTGCCGCGCCTGCAGCTCGACCTGCACGGGCTGAAGGTCACGAGCGTGACCGTCGACGGTCGCCCTGCTAAGCACAGCCGCCGCGGCGACCGACTGACCGTCACACCGCGCCAGCCGCTGAAGGGCGGCCAAGAGTCCCTGCTCGTCGTGCACTACTCGGGCAACCCGAGCCAGGTGCGCGGGCTCGACGGGCTGGCCGGCTGGGAGGAGCTCGACGACGGGCTCATCGTCGCGTCCCAACCGCACGGGGCGCCGTCGTGGTTCCCCTGCAACGACCGGCCCGACGACAAGGCCGCGTACCGCATCGCCGTCACCACCGACTCCGGATATCGGGTGGTCGCCAACGGCTCGCTGGTGGAGACTCGCCGCCGCAGCAGCCGCACGACGTGGGTGTACGAGCAGCCCGAGCCGATGGCCACCTACCTGGCGACCGTGCAGGTGGGGCGCTACGACACCCTCGACCTCGAGCCCGGACCCGGCCCCGACGGACTCGTGCCGATCCGCCTGCACTATCCGGCAGCGTTAACGCGGCAGGTCGCGGCGGGCCCGATGATGCGCCACCGGGCGATGCTCAACACGTTCACGGAGGCATTCGGGCCGTATCCGTTCGCCCGCTACGACGTCGTCATCACCCCCGACGTTTTGGAGATCCCGCTGGAGGCGCAGACGCTGTCGATCTTCGGCAGCAACTTCGCGCGGCCGGGGTGGCAGCAGGAGCGGCTCATCGCGCACGAGCTGGCGCACCAGTGGTTCGGCAACTCGCTGACGTTGGGGCAGTGGCGCGACATCTGGCTGCACGAGGGGTTCGCCTGTTGGAGCGAGTGGCTCTGGTCCGAGCGCTCCGGTGGCCGGCGCGCCGCCGACCTGGCCCGCGAGCACTACCGCGGGCTGGCCGACAAACCGCAAGACCTCTACTTGGTCGACCCGACCCCGCAGCTGATGTTCGACGACCGCGTGTACAAGCGAGGCGGCGTGCTGCTGCAGGCGCTGCGCGAGCACGTCGGCGACGGCGCCTTCTTCGCGTTCCTGCGCACCTGGTGCGAGCGTTACCGCTACGGCACCATCACCACGCCCGCCTTCGTCGCCGAGGCCGCCGCCGACCTCGGCATCGCCCCCGACTGGTTCGACCCGTGGCTGCAGCACAAAACCCTCCCTGAGTGGGGGTCTTGATTCCGACGAGCCGGGCGCAGGTTAGGTCTGCCTAACATACGGCCGACGTATCTTACAGAGCGTGTATGTTCCTGCGGCCCAGCTCGGGGAGCAAGTGCGCGAGCACCACGTCAACGGCCAGTTGTCTCCCGGTCGGCTTACGATGCCGCACACGACCGACATCCGGGACAAGAGGCGTGATGGGAGCACGAGCATGATCCGCGTGCTGCTCGTCGAGGACGACGTGCGGCTGGCTGCGGCGCTCGGGGACGCGCTGAGCGCCGGGGGCCTCGAGGTGCGGCACGTGACGACCGGCGCGGCGGCGCTCGAGGCGCCGGTGGCCGACGTCGTGTTGCTCGACCTGGGGCTGCCCGACGGCGACGGGCTCGACGTGTTGGCGGCGCTGCGGGCCCGGTTCGACATGGGCGGCGCCGGGATCATCGTCGTCACCGCCCGCGGCCGGGAGGCCGATCGGGTGGCCGGTCTGCGGGCCGGCGCCGACGACTACGTCACCAAACCCATCGCCCTCGGTGAGCTGTTCGCCCGCATCGAAGCGGTCGCCCGGCGCACCAACCCCAGCGCCCAAGCCCACCTCGGCGTCGGCCCGCTCGACCTCGACCTCACCTCCCGGCAGGCCACCCGCGACGGGGTCGACGGCGGCCTCACGGCCAAGGAATTCGACCTCCTGCTCGCCCTGGCCCGCGAACCCGGTGAGGCCGTCTCCCGCGACCGCCTCACGTTGCAGGTGTGGCAGACCGTGTGGCCCGGCACCCAACGGACCCTCGAAGTGCACGTCGCGACACTGCGAGCCAAACTCGGCGACCCTAGCCTCATCGAGACCGTCCGCGGCGTCGGCTACCGCCTGGTGCAGGAGCCGCCGTGAGACGCCGGGTGATGACGGTCTACCTCACGCTGCTCGTCCTGACCTGCATCGGCCTCGCCGTCCCGCTCGGGATTGCCCTGGCGCAGCGCGCGACAACCGCCGTCGTCCTCGACCGCACCGCCGACGCCGCCCGCTTCGCCTCCCTCGCCGAGGCATCGGTAGTCTCCGGGCGATCCGGGCTGATGACGGCCGAACTGGGCTCCTATCACGAGCTGTTCGGCATCGACGCGCTGGTGGTAGACCGCGAGGGCGGGATCGTCGCGCGCGGCCGTCCGGGGTTCACCCTCGACGACCTGGCGTCGACGCTGCCGCGACCCGACGCGCTCGGCGCCGGCGGAGCGGGCGGCCTCCCGGAGCCGGTGCAGGCGGCCATGGCGGGCACCCGTGGCGGCTCGGAGCACACGGTCTATCCGTGGACCAGTCACCCGCTCGTCGTTCTCGAACCCGTCGGCAGCGCGGGTGAGATCGTCGGCGTCGTCGTCACCGCCTCCCCAACGAGTGCGCTGCGCGCCGGCCTCGCCGCTCAGTGGACGCTCGTCGTCGCCGGGGTGTTGCTCGTGCTCGCGGCCGGATTCGCGGCGGCGGGGCCGCTGACCCGGTGGGTGCTGCGCCCGGTGGCCGAGCTCGACGCCGCCGCGCAGGCCGTCGGCTCCGGCAGCCTGCGCACCCGTGTGGAGGGGGTCGCCGGGCCCGACGAACTGCAGCACCTCGCGGGGTCGTTCAACGACATGGTCGCGACCGTCAACGCGCTGCTGGAGCGCCAACGCACTGTGGTCGCCTACGCGGGCCACCAGATCCGTAACCCGTTGGCGGCCCTACGGATTCGCCTCGAAGGGCTAGGGCTGCGGCTGCCGCCCGAGGACCAGCCGATGCACCGCACCACCCTCGATGAACTCGATCGCCTCGCCCGCACCTGCGACGGATTGCTGGCCCTCGCCGAAACCGACGAGGAGCACCTGGATCGCAGCGAGGTCGACGTCGCCGTCGTCGTCGCCGATCGCGTCCGCGCCTGGGAGCCGATCGCCCGCCGCACCGGCGCGCGGCTCGTGGACCGCAGCGAACCGGGGCTGTGGGTGCGGCTCATCGACGGCACCTTGGACCAGGCCCTCGATGCCCTGATCGACAACGCGCTGAAGTTCGGGGGCGAGGGGGTCGAGGTCACGCTGGCCGCCGAGGCAGCCGCAGACGGGAGCATCGTCGTGCAGGTCAGCGACGACGGTCCCGGACTCCCCGCTGGCCTGGGTGCCCGGCTGAGCGGGGCCTACGGCGAGCAGCCCGGCGAACCCTTCGGTCGGCCGGGGCCACCGACGCCGGACGATCGCCGCGACCGCCTCGATCCCCTCAAGGAGTCCGGAGGGTCCGGGCTGGGCCTGTCGATCGTCGTGACCCTGCTGCACCTGGACGGTGGTCGACTCGAGCTGCAGCCGTCCCGACCGCACGGCGTGTTGGCCCGCATCACCCTGCCGAGTTCGCCGCCGCGGTGACCTGATCACCGGCCCCGCGACCTGATGGGCCAAGCGCCGACCCGCGGATCATCCCGCCGGATCGTTAGCGATCTTGACCTCTTGGTAGTACCGCCGCGCTCCGGGGTGCAGCGGCACCGACCCGGTTGCGATGGCCGACCGCTGGGACAGTTGCAGCGCGGCGGGCACCTCCCGGCCGACGGCAGCCCGCGTGTGGAAGAGCGTCGCGGTGAGCGCCTGACCGACCGGGACCGGTAGGTCGGCGTGCACGACCAGCAGGCTGGGGACGCCGACGGTCCGCACGCCCTCGACCCCGGGATAGGTGCCGGCGGGGATCGGCAGTTCGCTGAAGTGGTCGCCATAGGCGCTGGTCAGCGGTCCGACCCACTCCCCCAGGTCGATGAGCCGCATGCTGCCGGTGGCCGCGAGCCGCGAAAGGGCCTCGGTGGGCAATCCGCCGGACCAGAAGAACGCGTCGATCGTCCCGGCCTGCAGTTGCGCGACCGACTCGGTCAGATCGAGCCGCACCACCTGCACGTCAGCGCCCGGCACGAGAGACGCCTGGGTCAGGAGCCGCTCGGCGATCATCTCGGTGCCCGAGCCGTCGGCGCCGAGGGAGACCCGCGCGCCGGCCAGGTCGCGCAGGTCGGTGACCCGCGAGGCGTCGAGCACCACGAGGTGGGTGTGGTTGTCATAGAGCCGCGCGACGGCCTGCACGGGCAGCGGCTCATCGAAGGGCGCCTGCCCGGCCACCGCGAGCGCGGCGACGTCGGCCAGCGTGAATCCCGCGTCGACCTCACCGGCCGCGACGAGCCGCAGGTTCTCCACCGAGGCCGCCGACGAGCGGGCCGTCAGCGGTGTCGCCGAATCGGGGGTCGCCTCCTGCAGCGCCTGCCCGAATGCGTAATAGACGCCACCGGGCAGCCCCGTCGCGACGGTCAGCGGCGCGGGCGCCGGCGCCGGACGGTGCAGCACACCCCAGGCACCGGCCGCGACCAGCGCGAGCACGACGAGCAGCGCAGCCGGCAGCCAGCGTCGGCGACCGGCCCGCTGCCCAAGATTCACGCGCGCCATCGCTCCCCACGGTAGGCGGGCCCAGGGTGGTCGGAGCCCGCACGGGAATGTTGTGGGGGTGAACTAATGACATGCTCCTGGGCCTCGCGCGAGCTCACAGCCCTGACCTGCGGCAATGCTCCAGGCCTGGAGCGCTCCAGACGGAGCACGTCATTAGTTCACCACAAAGACAAATGGAGCACCGTCCGACCGCGCCCGCCCAAGCTCAGGCTTTCCTCAAGTCTGGCCCGCGCAGCACGCCGGGAGACCGGCCCCTCCCTACGGTGAACGAAGCACGGACGACACCGACGACGCTGCCTGACGTGAAAGGACGCACCCATGCGCACCTCCCGACACACGACCGCCCTCGCCGCCGCCGCCACCCTCGGACTCGTTCTGGCCGGCTGTTCCCAACCGGCCGAATCGGGGGCCGCCGACGGGCAGGAGCAGCAGCGGGCCTCGGCGCTGACGATCGTCACCGGCGGCACGGCCGGGGTCTACTACCCGATCGGCGGCGCGCTGCGCAGCATAATCGGCGACCACGTCGAGGGCAGCACCGCCTCCGTCGAGGCGACCGGTGCCTCCGTCGAGAACATCCGGCTCATCAACTCCGGCTCGGCCGACCTGGCGATCACCCAGGGCGACGCCGCCGACCAGGCCAAGAACGGCATGGCCGAGTTCGAGGGCAGCCCGGTCGAGACCAAGACCATCGCCGTGCTGTACCCGAACGTCTACCACACGGTCACGCTGGCCTCGATCAAGAACAACCTCGGCCTCAACTGCTTCGCCGACCTCAAGGGCCACCGCTACTCGGTCGGCGACGTGGGCAGCGGCAACGAGGCCACGACCAACCAGGTCTTCAGCTCCCTCGGCATGAACCCGGCGTCGGACATCCAGCGCCGCCAGCTCGGGTACGCCGAGACGACCAACGCGCTGACCAGCGGCGGGCTCGACGCAGGCTCGTGGGTGGTCGGGCAGGGACACGGCGGCATCAGCGAGCTGGCGGCCACCGCCGACATCGCGCTCGTGCCGATGTGTGACGAGGAGATCACCAAGATCACCGACGGGTACGGCGGTTACACCGAGCACACCATCCCCGGCGGCACCTACCCAGGCGTCGCCGACGACACCAAGACGATCGCCGTGTGGAACGCCCTCGTCGTGCCCAAGGACTTCAACGAGCAGCAGGCCTACGACCTGACGAAGGCGATCTTCGAGAACGTCGACACGGTCGTCGGCGTCTACGCACCGGCCGCGGAGTACCTCAAGCCGGAGACTGCGGTCAACGCACCCGTGCCGCTGCACCCGGGCGCGGTGCGGTACTACGAGGAGGTCGGGGTCGACCTGCCCGCCGAGGTCAAGGCGTCCTGAGCCGATGCCCCGGCTCGCCGTCGGTGCCGCGCTCCTCGCGCTGGTCACACTGGTCGCTCTGGCGCCAGTGTGGCCCGCGACGCGCGTCGCCCACGGCGAGCAGGTGCTGGCCACCGCGACCCAGCGGCACCTGACGATCGCCTACGTCCACTCGATCGATCGCCTGCCCATCGAGGAGGACCTGCGTCGCGAGGGTGACCAGCTGATCGTCGAACGCACGCGCTTGCGTGAGTTCGGCGCCGGGATGGGACACATCGCGGGGCAGGGCAACGGCCGTGCCGACGGTGAGTGGTGGGTCGTCGACGACCTCGCCCGACCCATCGGGCCCCAGCTGCTGCTGCGGGTCGGCGCCCCCCGGGTCGATCACCGCATCCGCCTCGGCGACACCGAACTTCGGCTCTCGAACTGCCTGGCCGGGCAGCGCGTGACCATCAGCGCGGACCGCGTGTCCGCCGCCTCCCTGCTACGTCACCGGGCCACCAGCGCCCCCGCCGCCGGCGACGACCCCGGCGACCCGCCTGCCTGCGAGCCGCCCCCGGCGGCGGAGAGCGAGAAACCATGAGCCAGGCCCGCCGCGACATCATCGAGGAGCACGGCTCCGACATGCTGCCAGACTCCCTCAAGGAGGGAGCGCAGCTGCAGGAGGAGGACGACACTCCCGCCGGCGAGGGCCCGCTGTGGCAACGCCTGGCGGCGGCCCGGCTCGGGGACGTCCCGGGCGTGCGGATCCTGGGCGTCGTCATTCTGGCTCTGGCGCTGCTGCTGGGCGCCTTCCAGCTCTACATCGGCATCACGTTCAGCCTCGACGCCCGCCAGCAGCGCCTGACCCACCTGCTGCTGATCCTCGCGCTGATCTTCCTCATGGTCCCGGCCTCCAAGAAGCCCTGGGGACGATCGCGGCTCATGCTCGGCGTCGACCTGCTGGCCGTCCTTGCCGCCGTCGTCGTCAGCATCTACCCGATCGTCAACGCCCGCGCGCTGGCGCAGCGGGCCGGCGCCTACGAGACCACCGACTGGGTCCTCGGCCTCGTCATGACCCTGCTGCTGCTGGAGGCGACGCGGCGCACCGTCGGCTGGTTCATGTCCGTGCTCGTGCTCGCGTTCATGTTCTACGCGTGGGCCGGGCCGTGGTTTCCCGGTGACTTCCGCCACCGCGGCGTGACGATCGAGCGGCTCTCCAGCTATGTCTACCTGGGCAACGACGGCATCCTCGGGCTGACCTTGGGCGTCGTCGTCACGTTCGTCTTCATCTTCGTGCTCTTCGGCGCGCTGTTGCAGAAGACCGGCGGCGGCAACTTCTTCATCGGTTTGGCGTTCGTGCTGACCGGCCGCTCCCCCGGCGGCCCGGCCAAGGGCGCAGTCGTCGGCAGCGCCCTCATGGGCTCGGTCTCGGGCACGGCGATCGGCAACGTCGCGACGACCGGCCCGTTCACGATCCCGATGATGAAGAAGGTCGGCTACAAGCCGAACGAGGCGGCCGGCGTCGAGGCGGCCGCGTCGACCGGGGGGCAGATCCTGCCGCCGATCATGGGCGCCGGGGCCTTCCTCATGGCCGAGCGCACCGGCATCCCCTACGCCGAGATCGTCAAGGTCTCGATCATCCCGGCGCTCATGTACTTCGCGACCGTCTACCTGTTCGTCGACATCAAGGCGCGCAAGCGGGGCATCTCGGGCATGAGCCGCGACATGCTGCCCAAGTTCGGTGAGGTGATGAAGCACGGCTGGCACTTCCTCGCGCCGCTCGTGCTGCTCGTGGTGCTGCTGCTGCAGTACGTGCCGCCGGGCCGAGCGGGCCTGTTCGCCACCGCCGCGCTGCTCGTCGTGGCGATGCTGCGGGCCGGCAGCCGGCTCAGCCTGCAGGACCTGCTCGAGGTCTTCGTCATCGCCGCCCGCAACACCCTGCCGGTGTCGGCGGCCTGCGCGATCGCCGGGGTGATCATCGGCGTCGTCGGCCTCACCGGCCTGGGCCTGGTCATCTCCGACACACTCGTCACCGCGTTCGCCGGCAGCCTGCTGCTGACGCTGCTCATGGTGGCGCTCGCCTCGCTGATCCTCGGCGTCGGGCTGCCCGTCACGGCCTCCTATGTCGTGCTCATCATCCTGGCCGGGCCGGCGTTGGAGCAGCTCGGCCTGGCCGTCATCGTCACGCACCTGATCGTCTACTGGTACAGCCAGGACTCAAATGTCACCCCGCCGGTCGCCCTGGCCGCGTTCGTCGCCGCCGGCATCGCGGGCGCCAAACCGATGCGCTCGGCCGTCTCGGCGTGGATCTTCGCCAAAGGCCTCTACTTCATCCCGCTGATGATGGCCTACTCCGCGTTGTTGCTGACGGGGCCGGCGACGCAAGTCGTCATAGCGGCCGTGACCGGCATGATCGCGCTGGTCGGGGTGGCGATGGCCATCGAGGG
The DNA here is from genome assembly GCF_000298215.1 of Kineosphaera limosa NBRC 100340. Classification (GTDB taxonomy): domain Bacteria; phylum Actinomycetota; class Actinomycetes; order Actinomycetales; family Dermatophilaceae; genus Kineosphaera; species Kineosphaera limosa. The sequence goes on from NZ_BAHD01000030.1 coordinate 25,113, forward strand.
CTACCTGTTCCGCCGGACGACCGTCATCGAGCGGGTGCTGCTCGCGATCGCCGCGGTCATGGTGATGATCGCGCCGGAGTGGGACGGCTGGAGTCAGGCGTTGTTCGGCTTCTCGCCGGGCTCGCAGGCGTTCGTCTGGGGTGGCACCGCCGTGTGCGTCGCCCTCATCGCGTTGCAGTTCATCGGCCGTGGGCGCCATGGGCAGGCTCCCAGCGAAGCTCGGGGCGAACTGAGTACATCAACCGCCTGAGGCTGCCCAGGCGCTGACAACGCCGCTGGTCAACGACCTGGCTGGCGGCGGGGGCACTGATGACGTACTTCGTTCGCCACAGGAGCCGTCAGCGACTACTCCTTGGCGTCGGCGCGCGAGCGATGCAAGGCCCGGTCGCGCGCCCGGTCGCGGATGGCGCCGCGGTTGGGTTGTGTGGCGCGGCCCAAGTAGGCGCCGAGGCTGACACCGGCGGCGAGCGCGAGCCCGATGGACATGGCGGTACCGAGCGAGTCGAAGGCCTGCCCGTAACCCTGCTCGGCCCCGGCCGTCGCCAGGTGATAAAGCCCGCGATAGACGGACAGGCCTGGCAACAGCGGCACGATGCCAGCGGTGCTCAGCGCCAGCGAGGGCACCTGCCAGCGGCGGCCCAGGAGTTGGGCGACGGCACCGACGACCAGGGCCGCCACGCCGCTGGCGGCGGCGACCCCAAAGCCGCCAGCGATCATGAGGGCGTAGGAGCTCCAGCCGAGAGCGCCGGTCAGCACGGACAGGAGGGCAGTGCGGGGGCCGGCGTAGGAGCTGATGGCGAACATCCCGGCGATCACCGCCGACGCGAGCACCTGCATCGCGAAGTTGCCGGTGAGCCGCGAGTAGGCGGCCAGCGACATGGGTGCCCCGATGGTGGTGCTGATGGTCAGCACCACCATCACTCCGACGACGATGCCCAACGTCAGCACGACGACCTCGGCCGAGCGGGCGGTGGCGGTGAGGTAGTAGCCGTCGATGGCGTCCTGCGCCGCCCCCACGACCGACAACCCGGCCAGCAGCACGACGATCCCGGTCGCCACGACCGCCGAGGGCGAGATGTCCTCCAGCCCCGGCACGCTGGCGCGGGCGTAGATGAGGGCGACCGCACCGATGGTGGGGACCATCCCGCCGACCATCTGAGCGAAGAATGCGGGCAGCTTGCGGCGGGCCAACCAGAGCTGGGTGCGGTCCACGATGACGGCATTGGCCAGCGCGATGAGCACCTCGATGGTGGATCCGTCGAGCAGCACGCACACGGCGGTGCCGAGCACGGCGGTTGCGGCGGTGACGACGGAGCGGCGGTATCGCCGCGGCATCGCCGCGATCCGCTCGAACCGGCGGCGGGCAGCGGCCACGCTGAGCCCGCGCTCGTCCTCGATCTCGTTGACGAGCCGCTGCAGCCGCGCGAGGCGCTCGTAGTCGGCCGAGCGCACCCGCACGGTGCGCATCGCGTAGATCGGCGCCTCGGTGCCGCGGTAGTGGCAGACGTCGATGGAGGTGAAGGTGACGTCGACATGCACAGACTTGAGCCCATACACCGTGGTGATCCGCAAGACGCTGGCGGTCACCTCCGCCGCCGACGCCCCGGTCGACAGCAACGCCTCGGCAATCCGCATCGACAGGTCGACGACGTTGCGGGCGCGCTTTTCCTCGACGCCGTCCTGAATGGCCCGCAGGTCCAGGCTCCACGTCGGGGCCTTGTCGCTGGCGACCACCCGCTGGGCGCGGTCGAGCCACGTGAGCTTGGGGTTCTCGGCGACGACGATGGCGCCGGTGGCGTCGTCGGAGATCACGGGGATCGCGGCCGTCGCGTCGGTCAGGGGTTCGTTGGCCGGTTTGCCGCTAGGGCTGTGTGACGACGGAGAGGACACGCCCTCCACTGTGCGACGCCGCCCCCCGGGGGGGCAAACCACCTGCGGCGCGCGGGCGCTGCGGACCGGGGCCGGTCCGTGCAAGCATGTCGCCATGAGCGAGAAGCAGGCCAAGGCCGAGCACCGGAGCCGGCCGACGTCCCAGAACTTCAAGGACTTCATCGCCACGGGCTGGGCACCCCGGGACGAGACCTTGCCGCAGCTCGCGGAGAGTTCCCGATGGGCGGCGCCGCGCCGTGACGCGCTGTCGGCGCAGTTCGCCGGGGAGCGGCTGGTGATCCCGGCCGGCGGCCTGAAGGTGCGCAGCAACGACACCGACTACGTGTTCCGCCCGCACACGGCGTTCGCGCACCTCACCGGGTTGGGCAGCGACCGCGAGCCGGACGCGGTGTTGGTGCTGGAGCCGCTACCCGAGGGCGGGCACGAGCCGGTGCTCTACTTCATGCCGCTGGCGCCGCGGGACAGCGAGGAGTTCTTCGCCGACGCCCGCGTCGGGGAATTCTGGGTCGGCGCGCGCCCGACGCTGGAGAGCATGGCCGCCGAGATCGGCGTGGCCACCCAGCCGGTGGAGAACCTGCGCGACGCCCTCGCCAAGGACGCCGGACTGGTGCCGCTGCGGGTGGTGCGGGATGCCGACGCGCAGGTCAGCGCGATGGTCGACCAGATCCGCTCCGAGAGCGGCCTCGTGCAGTCCGTCGAGAGCCAGGAGGAGGCAGTGGAGTCGGACACGGCGCTGGCGCGGGCGCTCTCGACGATGCGGATGGTCAAGGACGACTGGGAGGCCGACCAGATGCGGGAGGCGTGCGCGGCGACCGCCCGGGCCTTCGAGGCAGTCGTCGCCGACCTCCCGGAGGCGGTGCGGCGGGGCCGCGGGGAGCGTTGGGTCGAGGGGATGTTCGGGCTGCACGCCCGGCACGCCGGCAACGGGGTCGGTTACGACTCGATCTGCGCGTCGGGCGATCACGCGAACACGCTGCACTGGATCAAGAACACCGGCGATGTGCGCCCCGGCGACCTCATCCTCATCGACGCCGGGGTGGAGATCGACTCGCTGTTCACGGCCGACGTCACCCGCACGCTGCCGATCAACGGCCGGTTCAGCGACGCGCAGCGACGGGTGTACGACGCGGTCTACGCGGCCCAGGTCGCGGGCATCGAGGCGTGCCGCCCGGGCAACAAGTTCGAGGACGTGCACGCCGCGGCCATCCGCGTCATCGCCGAGCACCTCTACGATTGGGGCCTGCTGCCCGACGGCGTCGACGTCGAGGCGACCCTCGACAAGGAGGGTCAGTGGCACCGCCGCTGGATGGTGCACGGCACCAGCCACCACCTCGGCCTCGACGTGCACGACTGCACCCTGGCGCTGCGCGAGGACTACATGGAGGGCGAGCTGACCCCCGGCATGGTGCTCACCGTCGAGCCGGGCCTGTACTTCAAGGCCGACGACGAGCTGGTCCCTGACGAGCTGCGCGGTATCGGCGTGCGCATCGAGGACGACATCCTCATCACCGCCGACGGCTGCGAGAACCTCTCCGCCGCCCTCCCCCGCACCTCCACCGACGTCGAGGCCTGGATGGCCAAGCTCTGGGCTGCCCAAGCCTGAGAAGCCGACCTCACGCGGCCGTCCGGAGCCGACAAGCCCTTCGATCCGGCAGGAGCCGAACCGGCACTAATGGGTGGGCGCCGTCGGTGTCGCGGGCCAGACCTGCGACTCCAGCGCCTCCGCCATCGAGGGCCCGAGCGGTGCGCGTGAAGTGAAGACCCCGTTGGTGGCCTCACTGCAGTTGCCGGGGTTGAGAAACGTCGACACCCACAGGTGGCCGCCGTCGCCGTAGCTCAGGCCGAGCAGATAGGGGACGGAAGGGCCTGCTACTGCGCGGCAGATGGGAGTCGAGCCCGGGGTCGCAGGCGGCAGCCCGGCCAGCTCAGCCGGTATGGTGTCGAGCGCCCCTGTCAGGGTGGCCGAGCCGGTGAGCGTGGAGTCGGGTATCGCGACGAGGGCGTCCGGTGCAGGAGGGTGCGTCGGCCCGGGTCGATCGCGGAGCGCCTCCTCGTCGGATTCGTACCGGCACACGATCGCCGCAGTCGGCACGGTCTCGGGGACCAATCGGTCCCCCGCGGAGGCCTCCGGGAGCCACGGGTTGACGGGGACCGGCGGAGCCATCCGTTTGGTGGCCCCCCACGCGAGCGAGGGCGGGCAGACGGTGGCGGCCGGTACCTGTTGGTCCGCCACCGCGCCGCCGCCGGCCTGCGCTGCGGCCGGGGCGCCGGCCTGCTCCTGCGAGGACGAAGCCCCCGTGCCGACAAGGCCATTGGGCAGCACCTGGGAAGCGACCCCCACCGATCCGGCGACCACCACCAGGGCCGCCAGCGACGAGGCCGCCGCGACCCGCCGACGACGCCGGCGGCCGGCGATCTCGACGACTTCGCCGGCATCGAGGGCCGCGGGCGGCCCGGCGGTTGCCTGCAGCCTCGTGACCAGCTCATCCGTGTCGCTCATGTCCCACCTCCAGCGCGGGCCGTGTCCGTGTGCTCCCCAGTCGACCTGTCGCCGGCGCCCGGATCCCTGGTCGCTCGATCCCCAGCCCGCGACCCCGGTGCCGGCCGGTCCCCAGCCGCTCGACCCCCGGCCGGCGTCAAGGCTGCCCGCAGCGACGCCAGGCCGCGGGAGGCCTGGCTCTTGACCGTGCCCGCCGAGCACCCGAGGATCTGTGCGACCTGCTCGACGGGCAGGTCCTCGGCGTACCGCAGCACGACGACCTGCCGTTGCCGCACGGGCAGATGCGCCAGCGCCCAGGCCAGTTCACCGTCGACATCGGCATCCACCTCCTGTCCCAACGCCCGCTCGGGTAACCGTTCGGTAGGGATCTCCCCGCGCCATTTGCGGCGCCGCCACGAGATCTGCAGCCGCGTCATGACCGTGCGCACATACGCCTCGGGCGCCCCGGTGCTGATCCGCGCCCAGTGTGGCCAGGTCCGCACGAGCGCCTCCTGCACCAGGTCGTGCGCGAGCGCCGCGTCGCCGGTCAGCAGGTAGCCGGTGCGCACGAGAGCGCCCGAGCGCGCCCGCACGAACGCCTCGAAATCCACCGCCCCCGGCACCGACCCCGCCACATACCTACAGAAGCACCTGACACCGGCCGCAGGTTGCATCGACGCTCCGCCGATTCTTGCCTGGGCGCCGAACTCGCCGACCCAGCGGCGCGGTCGCACGCACCGTGCCGGCCGACGTAGCGGATTCTCGACGTACTCGGGAGCACCCCTTGACCAGAGCCCGTCGTATCACCGCAGGTCAGAGCGGTGTGCCGTGTTCGGCGAAAATCCCCGGTACGTCCAGAATCCGCTACGTTCGCCGCGCCCTGGCCGGCCCGCGGGCCCATGAGCGCGCCAACAACGACACGGCCCGGCAGCCACTGACCGAGGTCAGTGGCTGGGGCCGGTCGGGCTTCTCGGCGTCAGTGCCCTGCGCCGGCGGGCTCGTCGCCGGTGTCGGACTGCTCGATGACGGCGCAGGCGACGCGCTGGCCGGCGTCACCGGCCTTGCGGGTCTCCTCGTCGGCACCGCCGGCCGCATAGCGGGTGGGGATGTTGGCGAAGTTGTCGGGGCTGCCGTGCAGGATCACCGCGGAGCCGTCGGCGTCGAAGAGCAGCTCAGAGGTGAGGCGCTCGGTGACGACCTGCAGATAGGCGGTGCCGTCGGTGTTGACCAGCAGCGGGGGCAGGTCGCCGGCGTGCGCGGGGTGGTCGGCGCCAGGCCCCGCCAGGTGCGGCCCGGCGGACAAGAAGGGCCCCGTGTCGGTCGCGTCGGCGGGGTTGGCCGAGGGCGCCTCGCACTGGCCGACCGCGTGCACGTGCAGGCCGTGGAAACCAGGCTGCAGCCCGTGGGCCTCGACGGTGACCTCGACGCCCTTGTCGGTCTGAGACAGCTCGACCGTGCCGACCTGCGTGCCCTGCGCGTCGGCGAGTTGCCCGACACCGATACCGGTGGAGGTCGGGCCGGTGGGGCCATGGTCCTCCCCGCCGTGCCCGAAGGCGCCGAGCGTCGGCCGGTTCTCGACATACGTCGCCGTGTAGCCGACGTCGCCGCACGCGGACAGGGCGAACATCCCGGCGACGGCGAGCGCGGGAAGAGCGAGACGACGACGAGGCTGGCGCATGGTCAATTCTCCGGATCAGGTAGGCCGACGGGCGGATTGAGGCGTCACGGGCGGTGTTCGGGTCCAACTTATCCTTGACGAAGGCCCCGATCTCGCGCAATGCCGACACCATCGTGTGGCGCGCTCCGGTGGGGAACCGTCGGCCCCGGGAGTCATCGCGCGCACTCCCCCCTCGGGCGCATCCCATATTTGGGACAAGAAGTCGGTCCCGGCGGTCGCGTCAGGCCGATCCGCGCCGGTGCAATGGGACGCATGACGAGCCCTGAACTGCTGCCCACCGTGACCGTCGGCGACCGCCCCTTGTCGGTGGCGCAAGTGGTGTCCGTGGCGCGCAACGGCGCCCGTGTCGAGATCGCCGAGTCCGCGTGGCTGGCCGTGCGCCGCGGCCGAGAGGTCGTCGATGCGCTGGTCGACGACGACATCGCGCACTACGGCATCTCGACCGGCTTCGGGGCTTTGGCGACCCGCCACATCCCGGTCGACATGCGCGCCCGCCTGCAGCGCTCCCTCATCCGCAGCCACGCCGCCGGCAGCGGGCCGCAGGTCGAGACCGAGGTGGTGCGCGCCCTCATGCTGCTGCGCATCCAGACCCTGGCCACGGGGCACACCGGCATCCGCGAAGAGACCCTGCGCACCTATGTCGCGCTGCTCAACTCCGGCATCACCCCGGTGGTGCACGAGTACGGCTCGCTGGGCTGCTCCGGCGACCTGGCCCCGCTGTCACACTGCGCGCTGGCCCTCATGGGCGAGGGTGAGGTCAGCGACGCCAACGGGCAGATCATGCCGACCGCCCAGGCGCTGCAGGCCGCGGGCATCGCGCCCGTCGAGCTGCAGGAGAAGGAGGGGCTGGCGCTCATCAACGGCACCGACGGCATGCTCGGCATGCTGTGCCTGGCGCTGGTCGACCTGGGTGAGCTGCTGAAGGTGGCGGACATCTCCGCGGCGATGTCCATCGACGGCCTGCTGGGCAGCGACGAGGTCTTCGCGGCCGACCTGCAGGCCCTGCGGCCGCAGGTCGGGCAGGGCCGGTCGGCGGCCAACCTACGAGACCTCATGGCGGGCAGCGGGATCCGCGATTCGCACCGCGACCCCGACGCATGCACCCGTGTGCAGGACGCCTACTCGCTGCGCTGCGCGCCGCAGGTCGCAGGCGGCTGCCGGGACACGGTCGCGCACGCCACCCGCGTCGCCGAGCTGGAGCTGGCCTCGGTCGTCGACAACCCCGTCATCACCGACGACGGCCGCGTCGAGAGCAATGGCAACTTCCACGGCGCCCCGGTCGCCTACGTGCTGGACTTCCTCGCGATCGTCGTCGCCGACCTGGCGAGCATCAGCGAGCGCCGCACCGACCGAATGCTCGACAAGGCCCGCAGCAACGGCCTCCCGCCGTTCCTGGCCGACGACCCGGGCGTCGACAGCGGCCACATGATCGCCCAGTACACGCAGGCGGCCATCGTCTCCGAACTCAAGCGGCTCGCCGTCCCGGCCAGCGTCGACTCGATCCCGAGCAGCGCCATGCAGGAGGACCACGTGTCGATGGGCTGGTCGGGCGCCCGCAAGTTGCGTCGGGCCGTCGACGGACTGCGCCGGGTGCTGGCCATCGAGGTGCTCACGGCGGCCCGCGCCATCGAGTTGCGCGCCCCGCTGCGCCCGAGCCCCGCGATCGGCGCCGTCGTCGCCGCCCTGCAAGCGGCCGGCTGGCCAGGCCCGGGTGTCGACCGCTGGCTGTCCCCGGAGATCGAGGTGGCCGTCGACCTCGTCGGCTCCGGCGCCGTAGTCGGCGCGGCGGAAGGCGCGCTCGGCCACGAGCTGAACTGACCCAGACCGTCGCGCCCCGGCTACGCGGTCTGCCGTTCGCGGGCCAGCCGCGCGATGTGCAGCGCCAGGTAGGTGACCTCGTCGGCGGTCAGCGCCGTGCTGTCGAGTTCGAAGATCTCGGCGACTCGCAGCGCGGTCCGGTGCGCCAGCGGATGCGTGCGCTCCACGGCCAGCCCGAGCAGCTCGGGTGCCTCCGCGATCTGGCGCCCGGAGGAGATCCGCACGAACAGGTAGCGCAGGTGGGTGACGAACCGCGCCGTGCTCATCGACTCGTCGTCGACGTCCATTCCCAGGGCGGCCCGCACGACGACAAGGATGAGTTTGATCCGCTGCGTCATCGCGACGGTGCGTTCGAGGTCTTCGGTGGCGAAGGCCGCGTTGACGAAGTGCAACGCGAACGCCACCGCCTCCTCCCGGGGCAGCTCGACACCCAACTCCCGGGAGGCGATGTCGACGGCGCTCTGCCCCACGCTCAGTTCGTCGGGGTACAACTGCGCGACCTCCCACTGGAGGGGGTAGGCGCCCAGCCCACCCCGCTCCAGTCGGATGAGCGCGAACCGCAGGTGGTCGGCCACGCAGAGCAGCAACCCCTGGGAAGGGGTCACCCGCAACCGCTCCCCGGCCGCGTGGGTGATGGCGGCCGCTGCCTGGGCGACCTCCAGCGGCAGTTCGTCGACGAGGTTCGTCAAGGTGCCGATCGGATGCGTGACGTCGGGAACGAAGCGGTGGGTGACAGCCGCCGCGTCGACGGCATCGCCGAGCCGGCTGCCGAAACCGATGCCGCGCCCCATCAGCACGACGCGACCGCCGGCCTCGTCCTGGGCGAGCACCGCGTTGTTGTTCAAGGCCCGGACGACCTTCACTTCGCACCTCCTTGTACTCGACGGCGACTCTCATCGGTCCTGCAGGTCTATCGCAGGCAGCGCCAGCTCGGCGCACCACAACGGCGCGCCGAGCCGACCCCGCAGCGCTACAGGTGCGCCCCGCCGGAGGCGATGACCCGCCGGAACCACTCGAACGAGTCCTTGCGGCGGCGCTCCAGCGTGCCGTTGCCCTCGTTGTCGCGATCGACGTAGATCATGCCGTACCGCTTCTTCATCTCCCCGGTCGTGAACGAGACGAGGTCGATGATGCCCCAGGGCGTGTAGCCCAGCAGTTCGACGCCGTCCTGGGTGACGGCCAGCGCCATCTGCTCGATGTGTTCACGCAGGTAGGTGATGCGCTCGGGGTCGTGGATCGCGCCGTCCGCCGCGATCGTGTCGACGGCGCCGAAGCCGTTCTCCACGATGAACAGCCGCACCTGGTAGCGGTCGTAGAGCACGTTGAGGGTGTACCGCAGGCCGACGGGGTCGATCGGCCAACCCCATTCGGTCGCCTCGATGTGCGGATTGGGCACGGCACCGGGCAGGCCGCCGGTGACGACATCCGCCGCGTCGGCCTCCTTGGCGGCGTCGGCCTTGACCGTCACCGACATGTAGTAGCTGAAGCCGACGTAGTCGACCTTGCCCGCAGCGAGAATTGCGGCGTCACCCTCAAGGATGCCGACGTCCCAGCCGTTGCGTTCGAATTCCTTGAGGGCGTACCGCGGGTATTCGCCGCGCACGTGCACGTCGGGAAAGAAGAAGCGCGCCCGGTTGGCGACGACCGCGGCCATCATGTCGGCCGGATCGCACGAGAACGGGTAGATCGGTACGTGCGAGATCATCGCCCCGATCTGCAGGCTCGGGTCGATCTCGTGACCGATCGCAACGGCGCGGGCGCTGGCCAGCAGCTCGTGGTGACCGGCCCGGTACATGACTTCGGTCGGATTCTCCCCCGGCGCGATGGTGACCCCGGAGTTCGTCCAAAGAAACAGCGCATTGGTGTCCATCTGGTTGTTGATCTCGTTGAAGGTCATCCAGTACTTGACCTTGGTGTGGTACCGCTCGAAGCACACCCGGGCGAAGCGCTCGAAGAGGCCGACGACCTCGCGGCTGCGAAAGCCCCCGTATTCGCGGGCCAGGTGCAGGGGCATTTCGAAGTGCGACAGCGTGATGACCGGCTCGATGCCGTGGGCCAGCAGTTCGTCGAACAGCTCGTCGTAGAACCGCAGGCCCTCCTCGTTCGGCTCGGCCTCGTCGCCGCGGGGAAAGATGCGGGTCCACGCGATGGAGGTGCGGAAGCACTTCAGGCCCATCTCGGCAAACAGCGCGATGTCCTCGCGGAATCGGTGGTAGAAGTCAGCGGCGACCTGGTTGGGGTAGAACTCGCCGGGGTCGACGTCGGCGGTGATCCGGCGCGGCACGCCGTGGGCGCCGGCGGTCAGGACGTCGACGACGCTGGGGCCCTTGCCACCGGCGTCCCAGCCGCCCTCGAGTTGGTGCGCGGCGACCGCGCCACCCCACAAGAAGTCCTTCGGCAGTGCCGTCGTGGCGCTCATGCGCTGTGCTCCGTTCGTGGCTGCAGTGGATGTCGTGTTCGAGGCCGCGGTCATGCGTCGGAGTCCTTGGCCAGTACTCGGGCGACGACCTCGCCGGGGTTGACCATGGCGCCGACCTCGCCGACGACCTGGCCGTACTTCTTGGAGTTGGTGACGACCACCGGGGTGATGAGGGAGTAACCCGCCTCGCGGATGACCGCCGGGTCGAACTCCAGCAGCAGGTCACCGGCCTTGACCTTGTCTTTGGCGTTGACGTGCTGGGTGAAGCCGCGGCCCTCCAGGGCCACGGTGTCGAGGCCGACGTGGATGAGCAACTCCATGCCGTTGTCGCCGCGCAGGCCGATGGCGTGCTTGGACTTCAGCACCGTGACGACCGTGCCGTCGAAGGGTGCGTAGACGCGAGTGTCGGTCGGGTCGATGGCGACGCCGCCGCCCATCGCGCCGGAGGCGAAGACCGGGTCGGGCACGTCGGACATCGCCACGACTCGCCCGCCCAGGGGGGCGGTGACCGTGGCCACCTGCGTGCCGGCAGCGGTCAGAGTGGCGGCGGCGCTGCCGGGGGCGGCCGGTGCGGCGACCGTGACCTCGGCGGCTGCCTGCGTGCCAGGAGCGGTGACGTCGGCACCGAGCTCCTCGACGGGGTCGTTGAAGCCGACGAAGTAGGTCAGCGCCATGGCGAGGATGAAGGCGACGGCGCAGCCGACGATGGCCCCGAGCAGGGAGGGCGTGCCGGGCGATTCGGCGTTGACGATGGTCAAGAACCCGGGCAGGCCCGCGAACGCATAGTAGACGGTGCCGAAGAACGTCATGACGGCCGCGCCGATCGCGCCGGAGAGGCAGCCGTAGATGAACGGCCGCTTCAGGCGCAGGGTGACGCCGTAGATCGTCGGCTCGGTGATCCCGAAGAAGCCGGGGATGGCGGCCGAGCCGGCGATGCCCTTGAGTTCGCGGTTGCGGGTCTTGAGGAAGACCCCGATGACGGCGCCGACCTGCGCGATGACGGCGGCGGACTGGTAGGCCTGCGAGGCGTCGAAACCGTACTGGGCGTGGTTGGCCAGGGCGACGGGCAGGAAGCCCCAGTGGATGCCGAAGATCACGGCCACCTGGATGAGGCCGCCGTACAACAGCGCAGCCACGACCGGGACGTTCTGGACGAGGTAGTTGAAGCCGTCGGACAGGCCGTTGGCGGCGCCGGCGGCCACCGGCCCGACGACGAGCAGGGTCAGCGGCACCATGACGAGCAGGGAGACGAGCGGGACGAAGATCTGCTGGGCCGCGCCGGTCAGCCGTCGCGACAGGGCCTTCTCCAGGTAGGAGAGCAGCCACACGAGCAGCAGCGGCGGCAGCACGGTGCTGGTGTAGACGGTCTGGGACAGCGGGATGCCGAAGAGCGACACCGACTCGCCCTGCGCGATCCGGCCGGCGATCTCGTTCCAGGTCGGGTTCATGATGGCCGCGCAGCACAGCACGGCGACGAAGGTGTTGACCTTGAAGTGCTTGCTGGCGGTGATCGCGATGAAGATCGGCAGGAAGGTGAACGGCGTCCACGACATGAACGAGAGCACCGCGTGGGTGCCGGTCTCTTCGAAGGCGGGCCAGACCATCGTGGTCAGGATCAGCGCTCCCTGCAGAATGCCGGCCGCGGCCAGAATGTAGACGAACGGTGCGAAGACGGCGGACATCGTCGCGATGACCCGGCTGACCACCGACGCCTTGTGCTCGCCGCCCTCGGCGGCTTCGACGTCGGCGATACGCAGCAGCTCTTCGTGCACCTCCCCGACGTGCGGGCCGATGACGACCTGGAATTGGCCGGAGTTCTCGACGACCGTGATGACCCCGGGAAGGCGGGAGACCTGCTCCTTGGCCTGGTCTGGGGTGTTCTTCAACACGAGCCGCAGGCGAGTGGCGCAGCGACTGGCATTGGCGATGTTCTTCTCTCCACCGACGAGTTCAAGAATGTCGGCGGCGAGTTTGGGATAGTTGCGGACTTGCGCAGCCATGAGTGGGACTCCGTTGTCTGGCAACCGGCTTCGACCGGTTGAGCGGGCATTCGATCCGATCGCGGCGCCAGCGGGTGTGGCGAAAGGGCCACACCGGGCGGGACGGGTGATCGGGGCTGCTCGCGAGATGAGTCATCGCAGAACCAGGAGCAGGAAATGCCCGGGAGGACACACGGCTACCAAGGGAGCGAAGCGCTGCACCTCGGGTTTTTGCCTCGTGTGAGTAACAAGCCCGGATCGAGAAGCTGCCCCAGACATTAGCCCCTCACGGAGCGGCTTGGCAAGGCTCAGACGAGGCTCACGACCACACTGGGGACGTAGGTCCCCGCCAGGCCAACGGCGTACGGGGCTGCTACCACCGGCTGGGTCGGCTGTTCAGGACGCTGCCATCGCGGGCTCAGCAGGATCGGACAGAATGGCGACATGAGCACTCCCGCCTCCCCCGGCGCAGCCCGCGTTCCCCTCGAACGACTCGCGCTGGAGTTTCCGCGCAGCCTGGCCGTGTACAACTCCTACACCGATGCCCAGAAGGCGGTCGACTACCTTTCCGACCACCAGTTCGCGGTCGAGAACGTGCTGATCGTCGGCACCGACCTCAAGCAGGTGGAGCGGGTCATGGGCCGCCTGACGTGGACCAAGGTGCTCACCGGCGGGGTGCTGACCGGCATGTGGCTCGGCCTGTTCGTCGGGCTCATCATGTCGCTGTTCTCCCCCAACGCCGCCGGCTCGCTGGCCACGATCCTCTCCGCGGTGCTCACCGGCGCGATCTTCGGCGCGGTCTGGGCCGCGATCGGCTACCGGTTCACCGGCGGTCGGCGCGACTTCACGTCCGTCACCTCGGTCATCGCCACCAAGTACGAGGTGCTCGTCGAGCACAGACTCTTCGACCAGGCCCGTTCTTTGCTCACCGAGGGGGGCCTGACCTCCGGCTTGGCGGCCGGCTCGTCGGCGCCCAGCAACCAGCCCAACCCCTATGCAGGGCTGTACGGGGCCATGCGTACGGACGGCGCGGGGGGCTCCGCGTCGGCGGCGACTTCCGCTGCCGGGGGCGCCGCCGGCGAGCCAGGCGGCGCGCGCGAGACCGAACCGCAGCGCTCCGACCAGCCCCAGTACGGCGTCCGGTTGCCCGAGGGCACCCCACCGCCGCAGGGCGAGCGGCGCGGCGAGGGCGGGCCGAGCGCGCCCCCGAACCCCCGCGACTGACCACGCTATTCGGCTCGGGAGTCCCGAGTCAGAGGGCCGCGTCAGGTATCGGAGCCAGGCCGTGCACGATCTCGTGGACGAGCCGGGCCGCCGTTCGGGCCGTCCGGGAATCCTGATCTAGCGGCGGGCACAGTTCGACGACGTCGACGAGGGCGAGTTTGCCGCTGCCGGCGACCTGTCGGCACACCTGCACAATCGTCTCCACCGGCACGCCGTAGGCCGCGGGAGCGCTGACGCCGGGCGCCACCGCGGCGGGCAGCACGTCGAGGTCGATCGTCAGGTGCACGACGTCGAGATCGGCCATGAACCGCGCCACGAACTCGGCGATCTGCGCCGACCGGCCCGGCTGGCAGTCGTGGTCCAGCAGCCACGGCACGTTCAGGGCCCGGGCCGTGTCGAACAGGGCGGCGGTGTTGGCGGCCTCGCTGATGCCGAGCACGGCGTACCGAAAGTCGCGGCCCGCCGCGGCCTGCGCCCGCGCGGCCTGCAGAAACGGGGTGCCCGAGCTGGCGCGCGGCGCCTCCCGCAGGTCGAAGTGCGCATCGAGGTTCAGGATGCCCACCCGCTGCTCGCCCATGGCCGCCGACCAGCCCAGATAGCTACCGAAGGCCGTCTCGTGGCCACCGCCGAGCACCACGACGAGTCGATGGGTGCGCAGGGCCCGCGCCACCGCCTCCCCTAGCGCTTGCTGGGCACCCTCAAGGTCTTCCCCGTCGAGGGTCACGGTGCCCAGGTCATCGATGGCCGCGTCGGTGTGGAGGGGCAGCGATGCGAGCGCCCGCCGCAGCGCATCGGGGCCGGCGGCCGCACCCGGGCGACCCTTGTTGCGGCGCACCCCCTCCTGTGAGGCGAAGCCCACGAGGGCCACATCGCCCGAGGTCGTATCGGTCGGGTCGATGAGCGACACGCGCTGGTGCCAGCGCGCGTGCTCGGGCCCCTCGCCGTCGATTCGTCCGGTCCACAGCGTCGGGTCGGTCGGGATGGTCATGCCGTTCTCCCTGCGTCGGTGCTCAGCGACGTGCGCTCGTCTCCCACACCATCCTGTCGATCACAGCGGCCGACATGCAGCACCGGCCCACCACGGGCATCCCATATTTGGGACGATGCGGTGGTTCCACGTCTGTTCCCGCCCGCCGACACACGCTGAGATGAGAGGCAAGAGCCGAACGCGGTGACCGTCACCGCGAGCTCCCCGCCACAACGACGAGACGAAGGAGTCCCCATGGCCCTCCCCGGCGCCCGTGAAGTCCGTGCCCCCCGCGGCACGCAGTTGTCCGCCAAGTCCTGGCAGACCGAAGCCCCGCTGCGGATGCTCATGAACAACCTCGACCCCGAGGTCGCCGAGCGCCCCGACGACCTGGTCGTCTACGGCGGCACCGGCCGCGCCGCCCGCTCGTGGGATGCGTTCGACGCCATCGTGCGCTCGCTGCGCGACCTGGAGGACGACGAGACGCTGCTCGTACAGTCCGGCAAGCCCGTCGGCATCTTCCGCACGAACCGTTGGGCCCCAAGGGTTCTGCTGGCCAACTCCAACCTGGTCGGCGACTGGGCGACGTGGCCGGAGTTCCGCAAGCTCGAGGCCGAAGGCCTCATGATGTACGGCCAGATGACCGCCGGTTCGTGGATCTACATCGCGACCCAGGGCATTCTGCAGGGCACCTACGAGACGTTCGCCGCGGTCGCCGCCGCCATGCACCGCGACGGCCGCATCAGCGAGCCGACGCTGGCCGGCACCTTGACCCTGACCGGCGGGTGCGGCGGCATGGGTGGCGCGCAGCCGCTGGCCGTGACGCTCAACGGCGGTGCCGTGCTCATCGTCGACGTCGACCAGACGCGGCTCGAGCGCCGGCGCGCCAAGCGCTACCTCGACGAGGTCGAGACCGACCTCGACGCCGCCCTGGAGAAGGTGTTGGCGGCCAAGCGGGAGCGGCGCGCCCTGTCGGTGGGCCTCGTCGGCAACGCGGCGCAGGTCTTCCCCGAGCTGCTGCGCCGCCAGCGCGCCGGTGAGTTCTTCGTCGACGTCGTCACCGACCAGACCAGCGCCCACGACCCCCTCTCCTACCTGCCGGTGGAGTACACGATGCAGGAGTGGGAGCGCGAGGCCCAGGCCGACGAAGAGGGCTTCACGAAGAAGGCCCGCGAGTCGATGGCCGCGCAGGTGCAGGCGATGGTCGAGTTCGGCGACGAGGGTGCCGAGGTGTTCGACTACGGCAACTCGATCCGCGACGAGGCCCGGCACGCCGGCTACGACCGCGCGTTCGGCTTCCCCGGCTTCGTGCCGGCCTACATTCGCCCACTGTTCTGTGAGGGGATGGGCCCGTTCCGCTGGGTCGCGCTCTCGGGCGACCCCGAGGACATCCGCGTGACCGACGAGGCCATCAAGGAGCTGTTCCCCGACAACGAGCACCTGCACCGCTGGCTCGACGCGGCCGGTGAGTACGTGGAGTTCGAGGGCCTGCCGGCCCGCATCTGCTGGCTGGGCTACGGCGAGCGCCACCGCGCCGGACAGCTGTTCAACGAGCTTGTCGCAAGCGGCAAGGTCAAGGCGCCGATCGTCATCGGCCGCGACCACCTGGACTGCGGCTCGGTCGCCTCGCCCTACCGCGAGACCGAGGCGATGAAGGACGGATCGGACGCTATCGCCGATTGGCCGCTGCTCAACGCGCTGACCGCCACGAGCTCGGGCGCCACATGGGTCTCGATCCACCACGGCGGCGGCGTCGGCATCGGCCGCTCGATCCACGCCGGGCAGGTCGGCGTCGCCGACGGCACCGAGCTCGCGGCCGAGAAGCTCTCCCGGCTGCTGACCAACGACCCGGGCATGGGCGTCATTCGGCACGTCGACGCCGGCTACGAGCGCGCCGACGAGGTCGCCCGCGAGCGCGGGGTACGCATCCCGATGCAGGAGGGCTGATGAGCAGCGAGCTGCTCGTCGGGATCGGCGAGCTGTGGACCGCCGACCCCGACGAGGAGCGGGCCTTCGTGCCCGACGCCACCCTCGTGGTCGACGACGGCCGCATCGCCTGGCTCGGGCCCGCCGCACAGGCCCCGGAGGCCGATCGCCGGACGGATGTCGAGGGTCGGGCCGTGCTCCCCGGCTGGGTCGACTCGCACAGCCACCTGGTGTTCGCGGGCGATCGGGCGGCCGAGTTCGCCGCCCGCATGGCCGGGCAGGCCTACGCCGCGGGCGGCATCGGGGTGACGACCGCGGCCACCCGCGAGGCCAGTGACGAGGAGCTGGCCGCACTCGTCGCCGGGCGGGTGCGCGACGCGACGGCCGGCGGCACGACCTACCTGGAGACCAAGACCGGTTACGGCTTGAACGTCGAGCAGGAGGCGCGGGCCGCGCGCCTCGCCGCCGGGCTGGTCGACGAGGTCACCTACCTCGGGGCGCACCTGGTGCCCACCGGGCCGGACGGGCAGCCGGTCGACGCCGACGAGTACGTCGACCTGGTGTGCGGCGCGATGCTGCAGGCCGTGCGGCCGTACGTGACCTGGGCCGACGTCTTCTGCGAGGAGGGCGCGTTCACCCCCGAGCAGTCCCGCCGGGTGCTGCAGGCGTGCGCAGAGGCCGGTTTGGGCCTGCGCGTGCACGGCAACCAGTTGGGGCACAGCGGCGGGGTCGCGTTGGCGGTCGAGTTGGGCGCGGCGAGCGTCGACCACGTCAACTACGTCACGGACACCGACATCGAGGCGCTGGCTTCCTCCGACACGGTGGCCACGATCCTCCCGGCGTGCGACCTGTCGACCCGGGCGCCGCTGGCTCCCGGGCGGGCGCTGCTCGACGCCGGCGCGACCGTGGCCATCGCCTCGAACTGCAATCCCGGCACGAGCTACACCTCGTCGATGAACTTCTGTGTCGCGACCGCAGTGCTGCAGATGCGGCTCACCGTCGAGGAGACGGTGCTCGCGGCGACCTACGGCGGCGCCCGGGCGCTGCGCCGGGATGTGCGCAGCGTCGCCGCCCAGGGCGACGATCGGACTCCCGTCGGCACGCTGGCAGTCGGCGCCCGCGCCGACCTGCACGTGCTCGACGCCCCGTCGGCGACTCACCTGGCCTACCGGCCGGGGATGCCGCTGACGTGGGGCGTGTGGCGGTCGGGTCACCGAGTCGCCGGAGCCTGAGCAGATGGACGCCAGCCCCGCGGTCGCGCACGCCCTGCGGATCCTGGACGCCCTGGCGCGGGCGGCAGGCCCCCGCTCGGCTGTCGCGTTGGGGCGGGAGTTGTCCATTCCGCGCTCGACCACCTATCGGGTGCTGTCGACCATGGCCGCGCACGGTTACGTCGTACACGTTCCCGACCTGGGGTACGCCCTGGGCCCGGCCGCCCACGAGCTGTCGTGGGCGTACCAGCGGCAGGCCCCCCTCCAGCGCGTCGCGGGGCCGCTGCTCGCAGCGCTGGCCGATGCTCTGGGCCATAACGCACATCTTTCTGTGCTGCACGGCAAGGACGTGCTGTACGTCATCGAGGAGCGGGTCAAAGGCCGGCCCCGGCTCATCACCGATGTCGGGGTGCGGCTGCCCGCCGAGCTGACCGCGAGCGGCTGCGCGATGCTCTCCCGGCTGACGTCGGCGCAGATCAGCGCGCTGTATCCGTCGAAGGAGGCGCTGGTCGACCGCAACGACAACGGCCCGGCGACGGTCAGCGAGTTGCGCCGCGAACTGGCTTCCATCCGCGCCCGCGGCTACGCCCGCGAGACCGAACTGGTCTCCACGGGTCTCGGCTCGGTCGCGGCCCCGGTCCTCGACAGCGCCGGGCATCCGGCCGCCTCGGTGGCCGTCACCTTTCCCCTGGGCACCGGCGAGCCCGAGATCGAGAGGGTTGCCGAGCAGGTGCGGCGCACCGCCGCCACCATCGAGGCCCGCCTCGAGCGCCGCCGCCCACCTGCCTGATCACCCAGCCCGAACCAAGGAGCACCATGGGCCCGCAACCGACCCCAGCCGACGAGGCCACCACCCCGGCGTCCGTGCCGATGTGGAAGTTCTTCGTCCTGTCGGCCATCGGCATCTTCATGTTCTTCGTCCCCATCACGCTCGGCGAGCGCAGCACGATTCCGCTGGACCACATCGTGGGTGCCGTCCGCCGGGCCGTGCCCGACCTGCTGCCCGCGTACGCGTTGCTGCTCATCGCCGCCGGCGCGATCTACCCGTTCGTCGCGGGTCGCTGGCGGCGCACGACCACCGAACTCGTGTTCACCATAGCGCGGGTCGTGGGTCTCGTCGTCGGCATCATGCTCGTGTTCGGGATCGGCCCGGCCTGGCTGTTCGAGGAGGGGATGGGCCCGTTCCTGCTCAACTCCCTGGTCATCCCCGTCGGGCTGCTCGTGCCGATCGGCGCGGTGTTCCTGGCGCTGCTCGTCGGCTACGGCCTCATGGAGTTCGTCGGCGTGCTGGTGCGCCCGATCATGATGCCGTTGTTCCGCACCCCGGGACGCTCGGCGATCGACGCGGTGGCCAGCTTCGTCGGCTCGTACTCCCTGGCGCTGCTCATCACCAACCGCGTCTACCTCGAGGGCAAGTACAACCAGCGTGAGGCGATGATCATCGCGACGGGCTTCTCCACCGTCTCCGCGACGTTCATGATCGTGGTGGCCAACGCGCTCGACCTGATGCAGCACTGGAGCCTGTACTTCTGGTCCACGCTCGTCATCACGTTCCTCGTCACGGCCGTCACCGTGCGCCTGTGGCCGCTGTCGCGGGAGCCGGAGGACTACGCGCCCGGCACCACGCCGCAGCCGGAGGAAGACGTGCAGGGCAGCAAGCTGGCCGCCGCGTGGCAGCAGGCCCGGGCGACGGTGGCCGCCGACCCCGGCGTGGGCCGCACGATCCTGACGAACTTGCGCGACGGCGTCCTCATGGCGATGGCCGTGCTGCCCTCGATCCTGTCGATCGGTCTGCTGGGCCTCGTGCTGGCCACGTACACGCCGCTGTTCGACGTCATGGCCTACCTCTTCTACCCGATCACGGCTCTGCTGGCGATCCCCGACCCGATGCTCGTGGCCAAGGCCGCCGCGCTCGGCGTCTCGGAGATGTTCCTGCCCGCCGCGCTCGTCGTGGATTCGGTGGTGAAGGTCAAGTACGTCGTGGCCGTCGTCTGCGTCTCGCAGATCATCTTCTTCTCCGCGATGGTGCCCAGCATCGTCGGCACCCAGATCCCGTTCTCGATTCCCCGCCTCATGGCCATCTGGTTCGCCCGCGTCGTCGTCAGCCTCATCATCACCATCCCGGTGGCCCACCTGCTGTTCTAGCGCGGGAAACACCTCACGGCCCCTGGAGTTCTCCGGGGGCCGCGATGGTCATCGCACACAAGAGCGTGGGGTCAGCGCAGCTTGTAGTCCTCCAGCAGGCGTCGCCCGATGATCATCCGCTGGATGTCGGCGGTGCCCTCACCGATGAGCAGCATCGGGGCCTCGCGGTAGAGCCGCTCGATCTCGTACTCCTTGGAGTAGCCGTAGCCGCCGTGAATGCGGAAGGAGTCCTCGACGACCTCCGCGCAGTACTCGCTGGCCAGGTACTTGGCCATACCGGCCTCGAGGTCGTTGCGCTCGCCCTTGTCCTTCATGCGGGCGGCCTTGACCATCATCTGGTGGGCGGCCTCGACCTTGGTCGCCATGTCGGCGAGGCGGAACATCACGGCCTGGTGCTCGGCAATCTTCTTGCCGAAGGTCTCGCGCTGCTGGGCGTAGGCGATGCCGAGCTCGAACGCGCGCCGCGACAGTCCGCACGCGCGGGCGGCGACGTTGACGCGGCCGACCTCGACGCCGTCCATCATCTGGTAAAAACCCTTGCCGGGCACTCCGCCGAGGATCTGCGCGGTGCTCGTCTGGTGGCCCTCGAACACGAGCTCGGTGGTGTCGACGCCCTTGTAGCCCATCTTCTCGATCTTGCCGGGCACCGTGACGCCCTGGGCGGTCTGCCCGAAGCCGGGCTCCTTGTCGATGAGGAAGGTCGTCATGTTGCGGTAGACGGAGTCGGCGCCGGTGTCGGTCTTGACGAGGACCGCGACGAGGTTCGCGCTGCCGCCGTTGGTCAGCCACATCTTCTGGCCGTTGATCGTCCACTCGTCGCCCTCGCCGGCGACGGCCTTGGTCTTGATCCCGGAGACGTCGGAGCCGCAGCCCGGCTCGCTCATGCTGAACGCGCCGCGGATCTCCCCGGTCGCCATCTTCGGCAGGTACCGCTGCTTCTGCTCGTCGGTGCCGTGCTGCAGCAGCATGTAGGCGACGATGAAGTGGGTGTTGATGATGCCGGAGACGCTCATCCAGCCGCGCGCGATCTCCTCGACGCACAGCGCGTAGGTGAGCAGCGACTCCCCCAGCCCGCCGTACTCCTCGGGGATCATCAGGCCGAAGATCCCCATCTCCTTCATGCCCTCGACGATGTCGGTGGGGTACTCGTCCTTGTGCTCCAGCTGCGTGGCGACGGGGATGATCTGCTCGTCGACGAACTCGCGGACGAGTTTGATGAGCTCGGCCTGCTCTTCGGTCAGGCCGTCGGTCTGCTGGAGGCGGGACATGGAGCCACCCTTCACTGCGTGGTCGATGCGTACTTCGCTCAGTATGCCGAACGCCGGGAGGGTGCGCGGTCGAACCACTCAGACGTGCGCGAGATTCACTGCCTGTGACCAGCCCGCTACGACCAGGCCCGCCGGAGCACGCCCACGGCCTGGTCGAGGTCGAGGCCGCCCCGACGGGCAGCGGAGGCGAACAGCAGCGCCGCGGCTTGCGTCTCGTCGGCGCGGGGTCCGTCTTTCGCGCCCAGCACCACCGTGCCGGCCCGGCTGCGCGCGGCGACGTGCCCCTCACTCTCCAACTGCTTGTAGGCCTTGGCGACGGTGTTGACGGCGACCCCGAGGTCGGCGGCGAGTTGACGCACGGTCGGCAACCGGGCCCCGGTCGCCAGCTCCCCGGAGACGATGCCCGCGACGATCTGGTCGCGGATCTGTTCGTAGGGCGCCGCTCCGCTCGCCCGGTCCAACTCGATGATCACGAGACACCACCTTGCCGCAGGCTCGCTCGCGGTCCTTGCGCGGTGGGGCCTATCGACGACTCCTCGACCCAGGTGGAGACCACGGCCAGGACGACCAGTGCCAGGCCGGTGAGGCCGGCGGCCCAGGCGATGGGCACCATCGCCGCTGGCAGCTCGAAGCCCGCAGCCCCGTACCAGGCATTGAAGAGGGTCATGGTCGCCAGGACCGCCGTCATGATGCGCGCCGTGACGACGTCACGTATACCGCGTGCCCGCTCCAGTTCGGTCCAGAGCAGCGTGGCGCTGTCGGCGCTGCTGGTGGGGACGGTGACGAGGCGACGGGTCCAGGCCGCGAGCCCTGCCAGGACGAGCACAGTGGGCAAGCACCCCAGGGCGAACCACCAGGGAGCTGGGCGCTGACCTCCCGAGGCCAGGGCGAGGCCACCGAGGGCCATGGGCGCCAGCACGAGGAGGTCAGCCGGAGCACCGAGCCACCACGGCACGTAGTCACGCAGCCGACGCGACACGAGACGCGCCACTCGAGGCTCGGCTCCTGGGGGCTTGGCCAGCAGCGCGCACCCGGCGCTGAGCATCGCGAACCACAGCGCCGCAGCGAGCAGAGCCCAGGGGACGATCGGAGCCTCGATACCGACCAGCGCCGCGACCAGCAGGTATCCCGACAGACCGGCCGCCGAACCGAGCGAAAGCCACCGACGCTGCCGAGCTCGCCGCGCCACGAGAGCCTCTGGATCGGTCGGCTCGGGCATGCCGCGACGCACGAGACGAAGCACGGCGACTCGCTCCCGGTCGGGGATCCGCCAGGCGTCGACCACGGCGATCACCAGCATGAAGACGGCCACCGCCACAAGCGACGTCTCCTGCACCGCCACCACCTCGCTTAATGTCGCACTACAAACACGACAATAGGCGGTGCGACTGAGTTGGACAAGGGGCTAGGCGTCACTGGGGTCCCACTGCGACAGGTCGACGGACTGACTCACCGCACGTCAGTAGACGCGGACCTGATCGCCGATTCGCAGGCCACCGTTCCACAGCATGTCCATGGCCTTGGTGCTGACGCGGGCGCAGCCGTGGGAGGCGGGCCGGCCGGGGATGCTGCCGTCGGCGACACCGTGCACGGCGTAGCCGCGGAAGAAGTACTTGGGGCGGTAGAGCTTGCCGAGCGGCGCGGTGTGCCAGCGGTTGATCTGCCGGAACACGCGGTAGGTGCCCTTGGGCGTGGGGGTGGCTTTGGTGCCGGTGCTCGTGTTGATGACCGACGTCACCTTGCCGTCGACGACCAGCAGCATGATCTGGCGCTGCAGGTCGATCTCGAGCACGCGACCCTTCGTGCTCCGGGCCTTCGGCATGACCCCCTTGTCGAGCGCGGCGCGGGTCGCCGGCCCGGCCACCCCGTCGCGGCCCAACCCGGCGACCTTCTGGACCGCCATGACGGCCTGCGCGGTGGAGTGGTCGTAGCGCCCCGAGGGTTTGCCGGACCAGTACCCCTTCGTGCCGAGCTCCGTCTGCAGCGACGTCACTGCGGGCCCGGTGGCCCCGAGGCGCAGCAGCGGCGGGTTCACGCGCGGCGTCGCCTTCGTGCTCCCGGGCTTGCGTTCGGGCGAGCTGGCAGTGTGCACGGCCGCCTGCACGGCTGCGGGCGCAGTGACTGCCGGTGCCCTCGTCGGCGCCGCGGCCTGCGCGGGCGCTACCGCGACAAAGGGAACGAGCGCGACGGCCGAGCCGACGGCGATGGACAGAACTGATGACTTACGCATGAGGTACCCCCCGGTACTTTCTCGCCGCACCCCCGGTGCGGACCCCCGGCCGCGCGCGAATCGCCTCGACCAGCGCCCTTGTGCAGGACACGCGTTCAGAATAGTCGTCCGAACTCACAGACCGTTCACGATTCCCTCACGTCTGCGCAACGATTTGCCCGGCCACTGCCCCCGCCTTCCCGGCGGGCGGCGCCCGGCCCACTGGACAACCGCAACCGCGACTGGGCACCCGCCAACCGACTGGACTACTGCTCGAGCAGTTGCCCAGTGGGGTCAGCGATTGTCCAGTGCGGGCAGCCGTTGCCCAGTCAGTCGCGCTGGGTCGGTTTGGCCCTCAAACGCAACCAACCAGCCGCGTCGAACGCCGAGCGCGCCTGGGCCACTCGGTCGGCGAGCAGCCGCCAGACCTCCGGGGTGACTCCCGGATGCGCCGTCCGGTCGACCTCCTCTAGGGCCCGCCCCAACTGCGTCACGACATCGTGAACGACAGGCTCCGCGCGCTCCCGGGACACGCCCCATGTCCTGATCTCCTCGACCACACTCTGGATCGACAGCTGGGCGAAGTCCGACTCACCGGCCAGATCCAACGCCGTCCGATAGCCCCCGGGATGATGCAGATGCACGGCCACGTCGTATGCGGGGGCGACCGACACTGTGCCATCGGGAAGCCGCAGGATCGAGGTGTTCTTGGCATGGTGATCGGCGTTGCCCACGAGGTACTAGAACGTCACAAGGCGCGCCATCGGGCCGATCCGCCCTCCGTCCTGGCCGAGCGCACGCGCGCCCTCTCGCCAGGACGGCAATGTCCGGCCACGCTGGAATTTGCGCGCCGGATCAGCCGTGTTCAACCCGAAGACTTGCGCCAGGTCCTCCTCATGGATCCGCTGCACGCGGCCATCGACGAGCACGCGGTCGTAGCGAGAGACGGCGATAGCTCGGCGGCCATCGAAGTCGAGCACCGACGCCTGAACGGTGGTCACACCGATCCGCCGACCCAGATCGAGGCAGAGTGCTTCGGTATCCACAACGTCGGCCGCAACACTGTCCGCGGGATGGGCCACCTTGAGAATCCACGTGGACGGCACCCCCGCCGGGGGAAGCAGCCAGGTGCCGTCGTCCGCGCGCGACAAAGCGATCTTGGGCACGAACCCGGGCAGGATAGGCGAGGTCGTCCCGCCTGCATTCGACGAGTCGGCCTTATCGAGTAGCGAACGCACGTCGCTGTCGTTGAGCCGGATCGACACGTAGCCGGCCGAACTCGCGAGTCCCGCCGGGTCGGGTCCAATCACGAGAGCCCCAGGAGTGTCCCACCCATACCGATCCAGCAGGGCGAACAGATCCCCGGGCTCGATTCCTGCGTTGACGGCGTAGTGGATGCGGGCGGCGCCCTCAGGTAGCAGCCCCTCGACGAATGCTCCGACTAGCAGGTCGTGGACCGGCTGCCCGATCGCGAACCCATGTGAGACAACTCGCGCACCGAGCCCCCAACGGTCGGCCGCCAACGGTGTCCACGACCAGTGGAGCCGATTGGGTGCACGTCCACGGGTGATGTCGGCAACGTGCGTCCCGCAGAGGTGAACTGCCAGAGACTCCATTGGGCCTTCCGACATCGACATCGCGGATGTGCGTAAATCTGCACAACACCGCCCTTGTGCAGATTTACGTACAACCCGGACTCAGGCCTCCTCGAGCGCCTGGATGGCCTCATGCATGGTGAGGATGCGCTGGGCGGACTCGACGTGCAGGTTCTCGATGAGGCGGCCGTTGTACGTGACGACGCCGCCGCTGCCGCCCGCCTCCCACGCCTCCAGCACGCCGCGGGCGTCGGTGATGGCCTGCTCGCTGGGGGCGAAGGCCTCATTGGCGCCGGCGACCTGGCCGGGGTGGATGAGCGTCTTGCCGTCGAAGCCCATCTGGCGTCCCTGGGCGCACTCGGCGAGGAAGCCCTCGGTGTTCTTCACGTCGTTGTAGACGCCGTCGAGAATCGCCTTACCCGCCGCGCGGGCCCCGAGTAGCGCGGTGCCGAGCGCAGCCAGCAGCGGCTCGCGGCCGGGCACGTGCTCGGCGTACAGCTCCTTGACCAGGTCGTTCGTGCCCATCACCAACACCGACAGGCGCGGTGAGGCCGACGCGATCTCGTGGCAGCGCAGCATCGCGATCGGCGTCTCGACCATCGCCCACAACGTTGTGTGATCCGGCGCGCCAGCCCGCTCCATGGCCTCGACCAGCGCCAGCACCTCGGCCGCCGAGTTGACCTTGGGCACGGCGATGGCGTCCGGGCCGGCCTTGGCCGCCGCCGCCAGGTCCGCCTCGTGCCACTGGGTGCCGATCGCGTTGATGCGGATCGTCACCTCGCGGCGCCCGTAGTCGCCCGTTTGCGCCGCGGCGCACGCCTGCTCGCGGGCGACGTCCTTGGCGTCGGGTGCCACGGCGTCCTCGAGGTCGAGGATCAGCCCGTCGCACGGCAGGGTCGCCGCCTTGGCCAGCGCCCGCTCGTTCGAAGCCGGCATGTAGAGCACCGAACGGCGGGGCCGGAAGGTCGTCTGCTGTGTCATGATCACGCCTCCTGGTCCGCGACGGACGCCCGGGCGGCCTCGTACTGCTCGCCCAGCTCCGGATCGATCGCGCCGAGCTGCTGCGCCAACTCCACCATCACGAGGCACTGCTTGAGGGAGGCGTCGTCCTCCATCTTGCCGTCGAGCATCACCGCGCCCGTGCCGTCGCCCATCGCCGCCTTGACCCGGTAGGCGTGCGCCACGTCGGCCGGGTCGGGGCTGAACACCTTGCGGGCGATCGCGATCTGCGCCGGGTGCAGCGTCCACGTGCCCACGCACCCCAGCAGGAAGGCGTTGCGGAACTGGTCCTCGCACGCCACGACATCCTTGATGTCGCCGAACGGGCCGTAGTAGGCGTAGATGCCGTGCATCGCGCACGCGTCGACCATCCGCGCGACCGTGTAGTGCCACAGATCCTGCTGGTAGGTGCTGCGCTGCCCCTGGATGTCGCCGTCGACCGGGTCCTGCCGCACGAGGTACCCGGGGTGCCCGCCGCCCACGCGCGTCGTCTTCATCTTGCGGTCCGCGGCCAGGTCGGCCGGGCCGAGCGAGATGCCCTGCATGCGCGGGCTAGCGCCGCAGATCTCCTCGACGTTGACCATGCCGCGCGCCGTCTCCAGGATCGCGTGCACGAGGATCGGCCTGGTCAGCCCCGCCTTGGCCTCCAACTGCGCTAGCAGCCGGTCGATGTAGTGGATGTCCTCGGCGCCCTGCACCTTGGGCACCATGATGACGTCGAGCTTGTCGCCGATCTCGGTCACCAGCGTCGTCAGGTCGTCCAGCACCCACGGGCTGTCGAGCGCGTTGATCCGCGTCCACAGCTGCGTCGGGCCGAAGTCGGTGGCCTTGGCGATGTCGACGAGCCCCTGCCGGGCGGCCAGCTTGTTGTCGGCCTTCACCGCATCCTCGAGGTTGCCCAGCAGCACGTCGACCGTGCCGATCATGTCCGGCACCTTGGCCGCCATCTTGGGGTTGCTCGGGTCGAAGAAGTGGATCATGCGGGTCGGCCGGGCCGGCACCTCACGCACGGGTTGGGGTGCCCCCACGGCCAGTGGGGCGAAGAAGTCCTTGGCGCTGCGCATCGGGATAGGGCCTCCTTAAGGCATCGCGGGCGGGTCGACAAACGGCGACTGGGATCCCACCCACGACTCTAATCACGCCCACCCGCGCCGTTACCCCAATCGGCGCAGTTGCGCCCCGGGCATGGTGACGTCGAGTCGTCGTTTCGGGCCGCCAATCGAGGCGACGCAGGGACGCCTCGATCCGAGAAACGACAACTCGACCGAAGGCCGCGCGATGGCCGGGGCACGGCAAAGCCACAGGTAGCCTGGGCCCGTGAGCTCGCGCGTCTTCGTCTCGCGGTTGGCGAGCCTGTCCGTCTTCGACCCCCTTGGTGATCAGGTGGGTCGAGTGCGCGACGTCATCGTCACCGTCTCCCCGCGCCGCCACCGGCCGCGGGTCATCGGCCTGGCCGTCGAGGTGCCCGGCAAACGTCGCGTGTTCGTGCCGATGACTCGGGTCACGAACATCGACGCCGGTCAGGTCATCACGACTGGCCTGGTCAACATGCGCCGGTTCGAGCAGCGACCCAACGAGACGCTGGTCATCGGCGAAGTCTTCGACCGCTCGGTCACCGTGCGCGATCCCGACGAGCCCACCGGCACGTACGAGGCCCTCGTCGAAGACCTCGCCATCGAGAAGGAGCGGCTGCGCGACTGGTCCGTGGTCAAGGCCTTCGTTCGCAAGGGCGATGGCGCCCGCACCTTCGGCGGTCTCGGCCGGCGCCGCGGCGAGACCGCGGTCGTGCCGATCGAGGACGTCGTCGGCCTCCTGACCGTCGACGCCGGCCAGGGCGCCGCGAGCCTGCTCGCCAGCTACGACGACCTCAAGGCCGCCGACCTGGCCGAACTCATCCGCGACCTGCGTCCCGACCGGCGCATCCAGGTCGCCGCAGCCCTCGACGACGAGAAGCTGGCCGACGTCCTCGAAGAGCTCCCCGAGGACGACCAGGTGCCGATCCTGGCCGCGCTCGCCTCCGACCGGGCCGCCGACGTGCTCGAGGCCATGCAGCCCGACGACGCCGCCGACCTGCTCTCCGAGCTGCCGCCGGAGGCCCAGGAGCGCTACCTGCAGCTCATGGAGCCCGACGAGGCCGCCGACATCCGTCGACTGCTGACGTACGAAGAGGACACTGCCGGTGGCCTCATGACGACCGAGCCGGTCATCCTGCCGCCGGAGGCGACGATCGCCGAGGCGCTGGCCCTCGTGCGACGCGCCGAGATCTCCACCGCCATGGCGGCCACCGTCTACGTGTGCCGCGCACCGCTGGAGACCCCGACCGGGCGCTATCTGGGCGTCGTGCACATCCAACGGCTGCTGCGCGAGCCGCCGCACGGGGTGGTCGGCGCCATTCTCGACAAGGGCATCGAGGTGCTCGGCCCGGACGCCTCCATCGGCAAGGTCGCCCGCAGCCTGGCCACCTACAACCTCGTCTCGGTACCCATCGTCGACGAGGACAACCACCTGCTCGGCGCGGTGACGGTCGACGACGTGCTCGACCATCTGCTGCCCGAAGACTGGCGCGAGGAGCGGCACGAGGTGACCGATGACTGAGGACAGCCGGTTCGGCCGGCTCGACCAACCCCGCGAGTCCCGCCGCCTGAGTTGGCCGGGCAAAGGCGTCGATCAGGAGCGCTTCGGCATCATCGCCGAGGCCTTCGCCCGGTGGATGGGCACCGCCCAGTTCCTCTTCTACATGACGTGTTTCGTCACCGCCTGGCTGATGTGGAACACGCTGATGCCCGAGCCGTTCCAGTTCGACCCGCGGTCGCTGAACTACACCCTGCTCACGCTCATCCTGTCGCTGCAGGCCTCCTACGCCGCGCCGCTCATCCTGCTGGCCCAGAACCGCCAGGACGACCGCGATCGCGTCGGCCTCGAGCAGGACCGCGGCCGCGACGAACGCAACCTCGCCGACACCGAGTACCTGACCCGCGAGGTCGCCGCCCTGCGGATCGCCATGCGCGACGTGGCCACCCGCGACTACGTGCGCTCCGAACTGCGCGAGCTGCTCGACGAGCTCCGGGAGGACCTGCGCAGCGACGACCGGCCCGCTGACCAGGGCGCAGCCCCCGCCAAACCCAAACGCAAGAAGCGCCGCTCGACCGACACGTCGGCCATCCCCGTCATCCAGGAGCACGGCGCCGCGACCGAGCGCGCCTCCAAGCCCAAAGCCAGCGACACCACAGCCGACCACCCGACCGACAATCCCCCCGCGACGAAGGGGCCCGGGCAGCCGAGCTGAGCCGTCGATAGAGTGGCGGGCATGGTTGCCCCCACTCGCGATGCACTGCTGCAGGCCCTTTCGGGCGTCGAGGACCCCGAGATCCACCGCCCGATCACCGATCTGGGCATGGTCGGCGACCTGCAGATCAGCGAGTCCGGCGCAGTGCTCGTCACCATCCTGCTCACCGTCTCCGGCTGCCCGCTGAAATCGAAACTCGAGCACGACACCCGGCAGGCGTGCGAGTCCGTCGAGGGCGTGACCAGCGTCGACGTGCGCCTGGGAGTGATGAGCGACGAGCAGCGCGCGGCCCTGCGCGAGCACCTGCGCGGCGGGCAGGCCGAGCGGGAGATCCCGTTCGCGCGGCCCGACTCGCTGACCCGCGTGTACGCCGTGGCCTCCGGCAAGGGCGGCGTCGGCAAGTCGTCGGTGACCAGCAATCTCGCCGTCGCGCTCGCCGACCAGGGCCTGACCGTCGGGGTCGTCGACGCCGACATCTACGGCTTCTCCATCCCCCGCATGCTGGGGGTCGACCGCGCGCCGACGCAGGTCGACGACATGATCATGCCGCCCGAGGCCCAGGGCGTTCGGGTCATTTCGGTCGGGATGTTCGTGCCCGGCAACCAGCCCGTCGTGTGGCGCGGACCGATGTTGCACCGGGCCCTGCAGCAGTTTCTCTCCGACGTCTTCTGGGGCGACCTCGATGTACTCCTGCTCGATCTGCCTCCGGGCACCGGCGACGTCGCGATCTCCGTGGCCCAACTCATCCCCGGCACCGAGATCATCGTCGTGACGACCCCGCAGCAGGCGGCCGCGGAGGTCGCCGAGCGCGCCGGGTCGATCGCGGCGCAGACCCACCAGCGGGTCGTCGGCGTCATCGAGAACATGTCGTGGCTGGAGCTGCCCGACGGCTCCCGTCAGGAGATCTTCGGCTCCGGCGGTGGCCAGCACGTCGCCGACTCCCTCAGTCGGCTCATGGGGCACGAGGTGCCGCTGCTGGGCCAGATTCCCCTCGATGTCGCGCTGCGCGAGGGTTCGGACGCCGGTGACCCCGTGGTGCGTTCGGCGCCCGACGGCCCGGCCGGAGTCGCCTTGCGCGGCATCGCGCGCGGCCTGGGCTCGCGCTCGCGCGGCCTGGCGGGGCGCAAACTCGGCCTCACGCCCACGGGGCGGTAAACCACTCGACACCCCACTCCCCTACAGCCCTGCGGTCTTTGGCCGCAGGGCTGTACTTTTTGACGTCCACGTCCTACTGTATTAAGTACCTAATACAGTAGGACGACAGGAGGCGAGCGATGGACTTCGACCCCTCGCGGCCGATCTGGCACCAGCTCATCGACGAGTTCTGCCGCCGCATCGCCGTCGGCGACTGGGCCCCCGGACAACGCATCGGCGGCGTGCGCGAACTGGCCGGCGACCTGGGCGTCAACCCCAACACCGTGCAGCGCGCGCTGGCCGAGCTCGAACGCGAGGGCCTGTGCCGCTCCGAACGCACCGCCGGCCGCTTCGTCACCGACGACCAGGCGCGCATCCGCGACCTGCGCCACCACGTGGCCGCCGGCGCCGCCGACGACTTCATCCAACGCGCGCACGGGCTCGGCCTCGACCTGCCCGACGCGATATCCCTGCTCACGCAAAGGTGGACCGCCCATGACCCGCGCACCAGCCGCCCCGACACCGACACCGACGCAGACGCAGACACAGACACCGACACAGACACCGACGAGCCGAAGGGAGCCTGACCCGATGTCCACCACCGAGGATCAGACCAGCGGCGGGGCCGCCATCGACATCCGTGGCCTGCGTAAGCACTACGGCCCGGTGCACGCCCTCGACGGCGTCGAGCTGCAGCTGACGCCAGGCCGGATCGTCGGCCTGCTCGGCGAGAACGGCTGCGGTAAGACGACGCTGCTCAAGGTGCTGGCCGGTGTGGTCAGCGACTACACCGGGCAGGTGCGTATCGCCGGCCACACGCCGGGGCCCGCGTCCAAGGCGCGGGTGAGCTTCCTGCCCGACACCTCGTTTCTGCCCGACCGGGCTCGGGTGCGCGACTGCGTGAACATCTACCGCGACTTCTTCACCGATTTCGACGCCGAACTGGCCGCAGACCGTCTGGCCCACTTCGGCTTCGACGAGGGCCTGCGCCTCAAGGAGGCGTCCAAGGGCATGCGGGAGAAGATCCAGATCGCGCTCGCCATGAGCCGTCGGGCCGCCGTCTACCTGCTCGACGAGCCGATCTCCGGTGTCGACCCCGCCGCGCGCGAGGTACTGCTCGAGGCGATCGTGCGCGACCTGCATCCAGAGGCCCTCGTCTTCATCTCCACCCATCTCGTGCACGACCTCGAGCCGGTGCTCGACTCCGTCGTCTTCATGCGCCACGGGCGGATCACGCTCTCCGGCGACGTCGACGACCTGCGGGCCGAGCACGGCGCCAGCCTCGACCAGATCTTTCGGGAGGTCCACCGATGAACACCGCCACCGCCGCCAACACGGCGACCCCCGCGTCGCCCGAGCGTCACAGCGGCCCCACGATCCGCACGCTCCTGCGCCATGAGGTCGCCCGCACCCGCGGCCCGCTCGGCGTCGTCGTGCTCGGGACCAGCCTCTTCGCGGTCGTGGGCGCCCTCATCGCCACGACTCCGATCTACGTCCTGGCGAACCTGGGCCTCATCCTCGGCTTCGGTGCCGCCGGCGCCCTCCCGCCGATCGCCCTCATCGTGCTGGCCATCGACTACTGGCTGTCGGCCTACGGGCGCACCGGCTATCTGACGCAGAGCCTGCCGCTGCGGGGCTCGAGGATCTACGCCGCCCGCCTGCTGTACGGATCACTCGTCGGCGTCGCGGCCACGGTGTGGGCCCTGGCACTGGCCCTGCTGCCGGCGCTCGCCGCCGCCAGGGAGGCCGCCGACCCGGGCCAGGGCGCGGTCGCCTTCCTCGTCAAGAACGTCCGGGAGGTGATCGCCCCGGTCGGCGCGCTGTGGTGGCTCTTCTTCGCGGCGCTGGGTGTCGCGCTCATCGTCAGCTACCTCGCGCAGTACTACTTCGCGGCCTCGATCGGCAGCGAGGGTCGCCTCGGGGCGATGGGCCCGGCGGGCCCGGTTCTGGTGTGGTTCTGCGTCTACCTGCTCATGCAGGTGCTAGCCGGGGTGGGCCTGTTCGCGGTGCCGGTCGGCGTCGGGATGTCCGGCGGCTCGTTGGGCTTCGTGCCGATGGACCTGTGGGGTGCCCTGGTCGCCAACCAGCCGCCGCCGCAGGGCTTCCCTCTCGGCTTCCTGGTGCCGATGCTGCTGGTCAGCGCGCTCTTGGCGTGGCGCACCGCGTACTCGTGGGACCGCAAAGTGTCGCTGCGCTGACCGGCATCCGGATCGACCGCCCTCAGGTGGCGTCGTCGTCGAAGGGCACGGGGCGGGATGGGTCGTGCACGGCCGTGTAGTCCGGGGTCATCCGGCGCGCGGGCGTCGACTCCCCCGCCCCAGCCGTCGTGTCTGTGCCCGAAACGCCCGAAACGCCCTGAGCGCCTGCGCCAGGGACCCGGTCCTGCGGCTCCTTGGCGTCGGCGTCGGTCGCCCCCGTGTCCTCGTTCCACGCGTCGGTGATGGCCTCGCGCACGATGCGACGCGGGTCGTACTGGCGGATGTCGTAGGCGGTCCAGTCGACGTTGTCGAACTCCGGACCCATCTGATCGCGCAGCTGCGTACGGGCCCCGTCGGCGAGCCGCTTCAGGTCTCGGATCGTCTGCCGCAGCTTGGCGACGTACTCCGGCAGCCGCTCCGGGCCGATGACGAGCAGGGCGACGACGACGAGGATGACCAGCTCCCAGCCGTTGATGCCGAACACCTTGCCGCCCTTCGCGTCCCGTGCCTGCCCACTGCCTGTCGACGCCCGCGCGGACGCCTGCGGCCATCCTGTCAGGTGCGGCTGGCCCCCGGCACCTGAGGTGGAAGGTCAGAGAGAGGGCGCGACGCGCGGAAGGGCGAAGCTCGCCGAGGGGAGCCGCACCGGCGGGCGGGTGGCCCGGGAACGCTGCGAGGTCGGCGCCCGGTGCGCCAGGGCCTCGCGCAGTTGAGCACGGCCGCGGTGGATGCGCGATCGCACGGTGCCGAGCTTGATGTCGAGCACCTCGGCGATCTCTTCGTAGGTCAGCCCCTCGATGTCGCACAGCACGACGGCCGCGCGGAAGTCGGGGGCCAGGGCGTCGAGCGCCCGCTGCACGTCGTCGTCGAAGTGCGTGTCTTCGTAGTGCTGCGCGGGGCTGACGGTGCGCGAGGGCAACCGGGCCGCGGCGTCGTCGGAGAGCGCGTCGAAGCGGATGCGCTGGCGGCGGCGCATGCGGTCGAGGAAGAGGTTGGTGGTGATGCGGTGCAGCCAGCCTTCGAAGGTGCCGGGCCGGTAGGAGTCCAGGGACCGGAAGACGCGGATGAAGACGTCGTGGGTCAGATCTTCGGCGTCGTGCACATTGCCGGTGAGGCGGTACGCGAGACGGTAGACCCGCGCGGAGTGCTGCTCGACGACCTCTTCCCACGTCGGGGGGGCCCAGTCGGGCTGAGTCGACTCCGCAGATGCAGCATCGGTGAGGCTCTGCTCGGTGATGGTCACGGTAGTCCTTCTCTCCCTTGCGGTCGGGTGCCCCGCGGCTGCTCCCCTGTGCGGTTACCCGGGCGTAGCGACATGATGCCCGCAGAGCCTGGACAACGGCTGGGCGTTTGTGCACAAGAAGTTATGTCCAGCAGTCCGCCGTCGGCGGTCTAGGCTGGTCAGCGCCCGCGAGCCGACGACGAGGAGCCGGAGAATGAGCGTGCAGAAGCCGGCCAGCTGGTCGTACACCGAGGAGTTTCTCACCGAGCCCCCCGCGGTGGAGGCCGCCCGCCGCCGCGGCGAGGAGCTCGGCTGCACCCCGCTGGGCGTCGGTGTGGGTGCGGCCCTGCGGCTGCTGGCGGGGGCGTTGCGGGCCCGCACGGTCTGTGAGATCGGCACCGGCGCCGGGGTCTCGGGCCTGTGGCTGCTCGACGGCATGGCACCCGAAGGCGTGCTGACGACCATCGACATCGAGCCGGCGCACCAGCGGGCCGCCCGCACCGCCTTCCGCGAGGCCGGCATGGCGCCGCAACGCACCCGCGTCATCATGGGCAACGCGCTGTCGGTCTTGCCCAGGTTGGCGGACCGCGCCTACGACATGGTCTTCGTCGATGGCCGCAAGGAGGAGTATCCGGCGTACGTCGAGCAGGCGAGCCGGTTGCTGCGCAGCGGTGGGGTGCTGGCACTCGACAACA
The DNA here is from genome assembly GCF_000298215.1 of Kineosphaera limosa NBRC 100340. GTDB lineage: Bacteria > Actinomycetota > Actinomycetes > Actinomycetales > Dermatophilaceae > Kineosphaera > Kineosphaera limosa. The sequence goes on from NZ_BAHD01000030.1 coordinate 59,455, forward strand.
TGCTGTGGCACGACAAGGTGGCCGACCCGGTGGCCCGAGACGCGACGACGACAACGCTGCGCGACCTGGGCAAGGCGCTGCGGGATCACGACGCGTTTCAGGCGACCCTGCTGCCGGTGGGCGACGGCCTGTTGGCGGCCGTCAAGCGCTGAGGGCAGGTCGGGGCGGGCACGACGAACCCCCGTCACCGGCGGTGCGGTGCGGGGGTCGAGGCTACGCCGCGAGGGCGGAGTCGTCAGTTGCTAGGGACGGCCTCACAGGACTCGATGGCCTTGCCGAGGTTCGCGGCCTCATCCGGCGTCATCTCGACGACCAACCGGCCACCACCCTCGATCGGCATCCGCAGCACGATGCCACGGCCCTCCTTGGTCACTTCCAGCGGACCGTCGCCGGTGCGAGGCTTCATTGCGGCCATTCGTACCCCTTCCATCGAGCCATGGACCTTACGTGGTGGTCCACGGGCAGCACCCGTAGGCCGGGAGCGGCGCATCACCGCGAACGCACATGTACTTCTCATTATCGCGCGTGCCCGCGCAAGCGCGAAATCGGGTGTCCGCGAGACTAGATGCCATGCGCGCCCGCTCGGCTCTCTTCGACCTGTACGGCGACCATGTCGCGCGCCGTGGCGGTTGGGCGCCGGTCGGCGGCCTGGTCCGGGCGCTCGAGGCGTTGGACATCGCGGGCCCCGCGACCCGCACCGCCGTCTCGAGGATGGTGCGGGAGGGGTGGCTGACGCCGAGTGTCCACGAGGGCGCCCGCGGCTACGCGCAGACGGCCCGGGCCACGCGACAGCTCGCGGACGCACGCCGACGCATCTACGACGAGGCGGAACCGGCCTGGTCAGGTGCCTGGGATGTCGTGGTCCTGGAGCCGCCGGAGGGTCGCGCGGCCCGGGAGCGGGTCGCCGGGGGCCTGCGCTACCTGGGCTACGCCCCCCTGGCGGGCTCCACGTGGGTGGGAGCGCGGCGCCATCCCGATCTGGCGGCTCGGCTGGAGCGGGAGGACGTGGACTGGCGCGGCTTCGCCTCCCGCTTCGACGGTGACGACCACGCGCTGGCCACCGACCTGTGGGATCTGCCAGCGCTTGCCCGCGGCTACCTGCAGTTCGACGACGAGCTGACGACCGACCATGAGCCTTCGGCCGAAGCCTGGATCGCCAAGGAGGGCCCGGCCGCGGCGTTCGCCCGCCGCGCCCGCCTGGTGCACCGTTGGCGGCTGTTCCTCTTCGACGACCCGGGCCTCCCAGCCCAAGTACTCCCCCAGGACTGGCCCCGCCCAGCAGTGGCCGCCCGCTTCCGCGACCTAGCCACCCGCCTAGCCCCGGCCGCCGACACCTACGTCGACGCCTGCCTCCGCAGCTGAGCGGCGGATCACGGCGGGTTGTCGGCCGGCGGGGTGAACTGCCAGATCTCCCAGATCCACCAGACCTGCGACAGCAGACCCACCAGCACCCAGAAGATCGTGAGCCGCACCAGTTTTCGGCTGGTCAGGCGCCGCCGGAGACGTTGTTCGCCCGGTAGGTGGGCGCCGCCGCGTTCGTCGGTGCCGTTCTCGAGGGGGTCTTGCCCGGGTTTACCCCAGCCGGCGCCGATCATGACGACGACCCAAGGAAAGAGGGGAATGAGGTAGCGGTAGATGCTGGTCGTGGGGTCCATCACCGCAAAGAGGTAGGCGGGATAGGCCAGCGACCAGGCGCGCAGCTGCGGCCCGAGGGAGCGCGCCCAGGGCCCGGCGGTGACGGCCATGACGAGGGCGATGATCACCAGGAGCAACAGGGCGGCCCCGGCCGCGGAGCCGACGACCCAGTTGGCGCTGTACCACCAGGGCATGAAGGGCTGGATCTCGTCGTAGGCCCGCCAGGCCGTCATCGACTCGGTGTACCCCTGCGGGTTGCCCGTGCCGAGCCACACGATGAGGGGCCAGATGCCGCCGGAGAGGCCACAGGCGCCGAGGGCGGCGAGCATCGCGACGTACTCGCGCACCGGGATGGGTTCTTCGTGGCGTCGGCGCCAGCGCAAGAAGCAGGAGACGAGGGCCACGATGCCCAGGGGGATGGCGATGGGGCGGGAGAGGCCGGTCAGGAGGGCGATGCCTGCGGCGATCCACCAGCGCCGGTGAGTCAGTGCGAGGAGGACGCCGCAGAGCATCACCATGGCCATGGACTCGGTGTAAGCGACCTGCAGCACCGAGGAGCTGACGATGCAGGCCCACACGGCGACACCGCACAGGGCGACGCGAGGGCCGACCTTCTCGCGCAGCAGGACGGCCATGAGCAGGGCGGCGACGCCGCCTAGCACGAGGCTGATCGTGGAGCCGACGAGGGCGAACCCGCCTCCGGTGAGCGCCATGAGGAACCGCGTCGTCATGGGGAACATCGGGTAGAACGCCCACGGGTTCTGCCACAGACGCCCGGTGTCGGGGTCGACCGGCAGGATGCTCGGATAGCCGTCTTCGACGATCTGGCGATACCAGAACGCGTCCCACAGCACGGTCATGCGCAGGTAGCCGGTCTCCTGCTCGAACCAGACGACGTCGACCTGGTGCAGTCCGGTGACGTAGAGGACGATGCCGGAGAAGAGCCGCGCGAGCAGGTAGATGCCGAGTACGGCGGCGAAGAACGTCAACGGGCGCTCGTACCAGCGTGGCCCCGCGGGCGGCGAGTCCGATGGGCTCTCTACGAGGTCGTCAGCGGTGGCCCCGGGGGTCCCTTCCCCGGGATGCGGACTCGTCACCGGCAGACTCCTTCAGGGTCGTTCGCTCGCACTATCGGATCGGCGACCGCTGGGCGGCCTCCGGCGCCCCACATTACCGATCCACGGTGGGGGGCTCGGCGGGGCCGAAAAAGCCGTCGTCGAGTTGGGCTTGCCCAGGGGGCACCGTGCGCAGCGCCGTCGATTCGAGCTCGCGCAGCAACTCGATATCGGCGTCGCGGCGGGCCAGTTCGTCACGCAGCCGGGCCAGCACGTCGTCGACCTGGTCCATGCGGTAGCCACGCAGCACGGTGTCGAAGCGGACGCCGGCGATGTCGTCGCCGACCAGCGGGCCCGCCGGCAACCCCCCGCCCATCGAGCTGGTCGGGGCGGCCGGGTGCAGGCTGATCCGGTCGCGCAGCAGGAAGCCCGCGCAGGCCAAGCCGACGAGCAGGATGACGGTGACCACCAGGAGGACGATCATCGCCGTATCGTGCCACGGTCGTCTGAACGCTCACCGGAGCGCTCCCCCTCGAGGTCGCCCTCCCCCTCACCCAGCCGGTCGGCCTCGATGACGTCTTCGGCGTACTCCTGGGCTGCCACCTCTTCGGCGCGCTCCTGCGCGGCGGCCTGGTCGGCCAGTTCGGAGCCGGCGTCCTTGATGAGCTGCACGGCGTGGTCGACGTCGTCGGTGACGTGCAGCAGATCGAGGTCGTGCGGGGAAATGGTGCCGCGGTCGAGCACGGTGGTGCGCAGCCAGTCGATGAGGCCCGCCCAGTAGTCGGAGCCGATGAGGACGATGGGAAAGCGGGTCACCTTACGGGTCTGCACGAGGGTCATCGCCTCGAACAGTTCGTCGAAGGTGCCGAAACCGCCGGGCAGCACGATGAAGCCTTGGGCGTACTTGACGAACATCGTCTTGCGGATGAAGAAGTAGCGGAAGTTGACGCCGATGTGCACGTACTCGTTGAGGCCCTGCTCGAACGGCAACTCGATGCCGAGCCCGACGGAGGTGCCGCCGGCCTCGGCCGCGCCCTTGTTCGCGGCCTCCATGGAGCCCGGTCCGCCGCCCGTGATCACCGCGTACCCGGCCTTGACCAAGGCCGCGCCGACCTGCTCGCCGAGGGCGTAGTTGGGGTCGTCGGGGCCGGTGCGGGCCGAACCGAAGACCGAGACCGCGGGACCGACTTCGGCCAACGTGCCGAAGCCCTCAACGAACTCGGCCTGGATGCGCATGATCCGCCAGGGGTCGGTATGCAGCCACGCGGCCTGGCCGCGGTCGTCGAGGAGCCGCTGGTCGGTGGTCGTCTGGGGCACGTAGCGTCCCCTCAGGGTCACAGGGCCGCGCTGGTAGCCGGAAGTGTTCGTCACCCAGCAACCGTAAAACGGATCACCCCAGCCAGCGCAGCAGGGCGGCCTCGGCGTCGCGCAACTGGGTGATCGGCACCCGTTCGTCCTCCTTGTGCGCGAGCATCGGGTCGCCGGGGCCGAAGTTCACGGCGGGCACCCCGAATTGGGCGAATCGGGCCACGTCGGTCCAGCCTTCCTTGGCGGTGACCGGCACGTCGAGGTCGCGGATGAAGTCGCGGGCCGCCTGCCGGTCCAGGCCCGGTCGGGCGCCGGGGGCGCTGTCGGTGACGGTCACGGGGTACCCGGCGAAGAAGTCCCGCACGAACGCCAGCGCCTCCTGCTCGCTGCGGTCGGGGGCAAACCTGTAGTTGACGGTGAGCACGCAGCGGTCGGGGATGACGTTGCCGGCGGTGCCGCCGCGGATGCCCACGGCGGAGAGCCCCTCGTGGTAGGTCAGCCCGTCGACGTCGACCACCCGCGCCTGGTGTTCGGCGAGCTTGGTCAGCAGGGCTCCGGTCTTGTGCACGGCATTGTCGCCGGCCCAGGGGCGACCGGAGTGGGCCGCCTTGCCGGGCACCTCGACCTCCACTCGCAGAGTGCCTTTGCAGCCACCCTCGACCTGTGCGTTCGTCGGTTCGAGGAGGACGGCGAAGTCGGCGGCCAGCAGGTGCGGGTGGCTGCGGGCCAGGTGCCCCAGGCCGTTCTTGCTCGACTCGACCTCCTCGTTGTCGTAGAAGACGTAGGTGACGTCGCGGCGCGGTTGCGCCACGGTCGCGGCGAGGCGCAGCTGGACGGCGACGCCACCTTTCATGTCGACGGTCCCCCGGCCCCACAACTGGTCGCCGTCCAGGCGGGTGGGCAGGTTGGGCGGGTCGGTCAGCGGGACCGTGTCGAGGTGCCCGGCCAGCAGCACTCGTTCGGCCCGCCCCAGGTCGGTGCGGGCGACGACCACATTGCCGTGCCGCTCGACCTGCAACGCGGTGCCCGTGCGCAGGGCAGCCTCGACCGCGTCGGCGAGCGTCGCCTCGTCGCCGCTGACCGAGGCGATGTCGCAGATCGCCGCGGTGAGCGTGACGATGTCGGCGGCCAGGTCCAACGGGGGCGTTAGGGGTGGCGTCGAGGCAGGCGTGGAGTCGGGCGTGGAGTCGGGCACGGGACCAACCTAATGCGCCGCATAGGCTGGCCTCATGACGACGCGACCCGCTTGGGGATGGGGATTGGCCACCGTGACCGACGAGGGCCAGGTGCTGGACACCTGGTATCCACGCCCGGAGTTGGGACCGGCTCCGGCCGACGATCCGTATGGCAAGCCCGTCGAGCTGGCCAGCCTGGAGGGGCAGGACCCGCGGCGTGGGGTGCGCCTCGTGCTCGACCTGACGAGCATCGATCTGGACGCCGCTCCGGCGGATACGCGGGACGCCTACCTGCGCCTGCATCTGCTCTCGCACCGGCTGGTCGCGCCCAACGAGCTGAACCTCGACGGCATCTTCGCGGCGCTGCCCAATGTGGTCTGGACGAACGTGGGCCCCTGCGCGCCGGCGGACTTCGAGATGACGCGGGCACGGCTACGCAACTCCGGCGGCGTGCAGGTCTTCGGGGTCGACAAGTTTCCCCGGATGACCGACTACGTGGTGCCCACGGGCGTGCGCATCGGTGACGCCGACCGGGTGCGGCTGGGCGCGCACCTGGCCGAGGGTACGACGGTGATGCACGAAGGCTTCGTGAACTTCAACGCGGGCACGCTGGGCACCTCCATGGTCGAGGGCCGGATCAGCCAGGGCGTCGTCGTCGACGACGGCTCCGACATCGGCGGGGGCGCCTCGACCATGGGCACGCTCTCGGGCGGCGGCACCCAGCGGGTGCGCATCGGTAAGCGCTGCCTGCTCGGCGCGGAGTCGGGCCTGGGCATCGCTCTCGGAGACGACTGCGTCGTGGAGGCCGGGCTGTACCTCACGGCCGGCACGAAGGTGACGCTGGCGGACGGCCGGGTCGTCAAGGCCCGGGAGCTCTCGGGCAGCAACGGCCTGCTGTTCCTACGGGATTCGGTGTCCGGGCAGGTGCAGGCTCGCTCGCGCACCGGAGAGGGAGTCGTACTGAACTCGCAGCTGCACGCCCACAACTGAGCTGCGGTCAGCGCGAGACCAAAGCGAGACCAACACGGCGCGAGACCAAAAGGTGGCGCCGGCGAACCCGTGAGGGTCCGCCGGCGCCACCTGCGCGCCAATCGCGCTCAGCGCTTGTCGATGTCGACGAAGTCGCGCTCGGTCTCACCGATGTAGATCTGTCGGGGGCGACCGATCTTGCTGGCCGGGTCGGCGTTCTGCTCCCGCCAGTGGGCGATCCAGCCGGGCAGGCGGCCGAGGGCGAACAGCACGGTGAACATGTTCGTCGGGAAGCCGATCGCCTGGTAGAGCAGGCCGGTGTAGAAGTCGACGTTCGGGTAGAGACGACGCTCCTTGAAGAAGTCGTCCGAGAGGGCGATCTCCTCGAGCCGCAGGGCGATGTCCAGCAGGGCGTCGTGGTGCTCGGATTCGGAGAGGATCTGGTCGGCGTGCTGCTTGACGATCGCGGCGCGAGGGTCGTAGTTCTTGTAGACCCGGTGGCCGAAGCCCATGAGTCGGGCCCCCTCCTCGCGGTTCTTGATCCGCTCGACGAACTTGTCGGCGTCGCCGCCGTCGGCCTGGATGCGCTGCAGCATCTCCAGCACCTGCTGGTTGGCGCCGCCGTGGCGGGGGCCGGAGAGGGCGTTGACGCCGGAGGCGACCGACGTGTAGATGTCCGCCTGGCTGGAGCCGACGAGCCGCACGGTCGACGTCGAACAGTTCTGCTCGTGGTCGGCGTGCAGGATGAACAGCGTGTCGAGGGCGCGGGTGACCTTGGGGTCGGGCTCGTACATTTCGGTCGGCAGGCCGAAGGAGAGCCGCATGAAGTTCTCGATGTAGCTCAGGTCGTTCTTGGGGTAGAGCATCGGCTGGCCCATGGAGTTCTTGTACCCGTAGGCCGCGAACGTCGGCGCCTTGCCGAGCAGGTTGATCGTCGCCGTCTCGATCTGGTCGGGGTCGCTCACCGAGGTGCTGTCGCTGTTGAACGTCGACAGCGCCATGATGCCCGCGGACAGCACCGGCATCGGGTGCGAACGGCGGGGGAAGCAGCGGAAGAGGTCACGCATGCGCTCGTCGAGCAGGGAGGATCGCTTGATGCGGTCCTCGAACTCGTCGGCCTGGTCGCGGGTCGGCAGCTCGCCGTAGAGCACCAGGTAGGCGACCTCGAGGAAGGTGGACTTCTCCGCCAGCTGCTCGATCGGGTAGCCGCGGTAGCGCAGGATGCCCTCGTCGCCGTCGATATACGTGATCGCCGACCGGCACGCTGCCGTGTTCGCAAAACCCACGTCGAAGGTGGTGTCTCCGGTGTCCTTGAGCAGGGAGGAGACGTCGACGCCGTTGTTACCTTCGGTGGACTCGACGATCGGCAGGGTCACCTGCTTCTCGCCGATGGTCAGCTGTGCCTCGTTCGCCATCGAAGTCGATTCCTTTCGTGGATGGTCGCCGCCACCGCCACGATGAGGGGAGGCGAGGAACAGACATCCGTTCACAAGAGTGTCTTCTGCACGGTATCTCAATCGGCCCGCGGCCGAATTTCCGTTCCAGCGAGGCGGACGGTCAGTCCGCCCGGGCTGTCTCCAGCCGACGGGCCGCTGCCTCGATGGATGAGTTGTCGGCGGTCAGGGCGACCCGCACGTGGGCGCGGCCGGCCTGGCCGTAAAAGGTCCCTGGAGCCACGAGAATACCGAGCCTCGCGAGGTACTCGACGTCGGCCCAGGCGTCCTGGCCGCGCGTGGCCCATAGATACAGCCCGGCCTGGGAGTCTTCGACCTGCCAGCCGGCCCGTTGCACCACCGGCAGCAGCACCTCTCGGCGGTGTCGGTAGATCTGTCGCTGCGCCGCGACCCCGGCGTCGTCGCCCAGGGCCGCGATCATCGCCTGCTGCACCGGAAACGGCATCATCATGCCGGCGTGCTTACGCACCTCCAGCAGGGCCGCGACGAGCGCGCGGTCGCCGGCGACGAAGGCGGCGCGGTAGCCGGCGAGGTTGCTTTGTTTGCTGAGGGAGTACACGCACAGCAGGCCCGTGTGGTCGCCGTCGCAGACCCGCGGGTCGAGGATGCTCGGCGTGCCGTAGGTGCCGTCGTCGCCCTCGTCGCGATCTGCCGGGGCGCGCCAGTCGAGCTGGGCATAGCACTCGTCGGAGGCCACGATGACGCCGTGTTCGCGCGCCCAGGCCACGACCTTGCGCAGGTGCGGGACCCCGAGCACCTTGCCGGTCGGATTGCCGGGGCTGTTGAGCCACAGCAGCTTGGGGGTGGTCGCTGCGGTCGGCGGGCCGAAGGCGGCCAGCCCGTCGATCGGCAGCGGCGTGGCGCCGGCGAGGCGGGCGCCCACGTCGTAGGTCGGGTAGGCGACCGGGGGAAAGCCGACGACATCGCCGGGGCCCAGTCCCAGGAGCGTGGGCAACCAGGCCACGAGCTCCTTGCTGCCGATCGTCGGCAGTACCGCGTCGGGGTCCACCTCGGGCACCCCGCGACGCCGGGCGAACCAGTCGCTGACGGCCTCGCGCAGGGCGGGTGTGCCCCACGTCTGCGGGTAGCCGGGGGCGTCGGTGGCGGCCGCCAACGCCTGCTGCACGACCGGCGGGGTGGGGTCCACGGGCGTGCCGACCGACAGGTCGACGAGTCCGTCGGGATGGGCCCCGGCCCGCGCCTTGTAGGGCGCGAGCCGGTCCCAGGGAAAGTCGGGCAGCGCCCGCGGCGGTCGCGCCGCGGCCGGCCGGCCGTGACTCACTCGTCGTGTTCCTGCGGCGGCAGGGCGGAGACCAGCGAGTGGTCCTTGTTGATGAGGCCGAGCTTGGCGGCGCCACCAGGGCTGCCGAGGTCGTCGAAGAACTCGACGTTGGCCTTGTAGTAGTCGGTCCACTCCTCGGGCACGTCGTCCTCGTAGTAGATCGCCTCGACCGGGCAGACGGGCTCGCAGGCGCCGCAGTCCACGCACTCGTCGGGGTGGATGTACAACATCCGCTCGCCCTCGTAGATGCAGTCGACCGGACACTCCTCGATGCACGCCTTGTCCTTGAGGTCGACGCAAGGCTGAGCGATCACGTAGGTCATTGCGGGAGGTCCTCCTGTGACAGGACGGCACGTTTGGGTGGACCCCAGTATGCCCCGCTCCGGTCCCGGGTCGGGCGGCCGGGGGTCCGCGGCTGCGGTCGGCCTTCGTTCCGGGCGAATCCTCAGGGAGTAGGTGGCGCCCCGTCGCAGCGGATGGGGTGCAGTGGCTCGTAGCGGATCTCCTCGACGTGCGCGGGGGCGGCGGTGCGCCCCCGGACGACGTCGCGGCGCACCTGAACGGCGAATCCGGGTGCGGCCAGCGGCTGCTCGACGCACGACCACGGGTCGCTGCTGCCCTGCGGCGTCGGCTCGAGCACATCCCGGCGGGGGCCGATCTGCTCCTGCACGGCCGTGTCGCGCCGCCCCCACAGCTCGACCTGCACCTGCTGCCCGCTGACCCGGGCGCCCACCAGCAGCGCGCCGGGGCCGGGATTGGTCAGGGTGACGTCGGCGTCGGGCCAGGAGTAGGTCGCGTCCAGACCCAGCGGATAGTCGGGCAGGTAGATGTCGTGGGCGCGGCGCGGGCCGAGGTCGACCCCGGCCTGCCACCCGGCCGCGTAGAGGGCGCTGGCCAGCTGCGACAGCCCGCCGCCGGGCCGCCACGCCGGCCCCGCCACGGTGGGCTCGGGGGCGTCTGGATAGCGCCCGGTCGGATCGCCGATGAGCTGCACGAGCGAGAGCGACTCCCCGGGGCGCAGCAGCCGTCCGGCCGGACCGGCGATCGTGTCGGCCCCGGTGGTGACATTGGCGATCTGGGCGCCCGGGTCGGGCAGATCGGCCACGGCGGCGGGCAACTCCACGCTGGCCAGCTCGTGCTGCACGCCCCACTGGGTCGCGTCGGCGGTGGTGATCGCGGCCGCCTGCTCATCGGTGACGATGCCGGCGCGGCGACTGGGCGGATCACCGTCGCGCGCGGACAGGGCGGAGCGCACCCGCTCCGCGGTGGCCCCCTCGTCGAGGGACCGACCGGGCTGGTCGGGTACCACCTGCGGCCGACCGGAGGCGAGTCGCACGTCGGCGTCGACCGGCGCGACCTCCAGGGCGGGAACGTGTTCGCGCAGCACTGCCGCCAGGGTGGGGGTGTCGACCCGCAGCTGCATCGTGGCGTCGGCGGCCACCATCCGCAGTGTCGGCGCGAACTGCGCGACGGTCAGCGGATTGTCGCGCCGACCCAGCACCACGTTCAGCGGCCCGGCCACGGCGGGCTTGGCCACCTGCTCCACCGCCTCGTCGAACGACTCCGGCGAGACCTGTGGCTCTTCCGTCTGCACGACCGCCTGCACGTGCCGGGTCTGCGGCCAGTCGGCTTGCACCGCGGCGAGCGTGGCGGCCACGTCGACGTGCCGGCCGGGGCCGGGGCGCACCACCTCGACCGTGCCCGAGGTGAGGGTGATCTGCGGCTGCACGACGGGCTGGTCGACCGCTGCCACGTCGTCGGCCAGGGCCGCCACCGCCCGGCCGGCATCCAGGCTCGAGCGCAGCGGGATCGGGCCGCCGCCGGTGAGCCGGTGCCACACCTGCCGCGGGTCGAACGACAGCCCGGTCTCCTGCGCCAGGGTCGCCGGCAGGTCGGGGGCCAGCCCGAGCGTGACGGCCTTCGTGCGCACAGTTCGACCGGGCAGGTCGATGACGATCTCCTGCTCGCCCAGGTTGCTCAGCTTGCCCGCCAGGCGGTCGGTGGCCGCCTGCGGAGTCATGCCGCCGATGTGCACCCCGGCGACGCTGGCCTGCGAGGGCAGTTGCCGGCCGACGAGCCACGCGACGCCGAGGTAGAGGGCGCCGAGCAGGATCGCGGGGGCGAGGATGGCGGCGATCGTGCGCACTCGCTCCACCTGTCGACACCTCCTGCCGCGGCCCGGGCGGGCCGGCTGCTACCCCGACATCCCCCACGCTCGGCCCACGGCCAACCCCCCTTAGTCCAGGGTGCGGTACCGACCGCGGTAATACAGCAGAGCGTCCCCGGCGTGTTCGCTCAGATCGGCCGCGAGCACGTCGGCGATGAGCACGACGTGGTCGCCGGCGGGCACCGCCTGCCGGGTTCGGCACTCCAGGGTCGCCAGCGCCTGCGTCAACAGCGGCACCCCGGTGAGCGGGCCGCGGTGGTGCGGGATGCGGTCGAGTTGCCCGTGCAGCGGCCGCCCCCGGGTGGCCAGCCACGTCGCGGCGGCGCGGCCGTCGTGCGCCAGCACCGACACCCCCCACACCCCGGCCGCCAGCACCGCGTCGTGAAAGCGGGACTCGGTCTCCACGCAGACGAGCACGAGCAGCGGATCCAGCGACACCGAGGTCAACGAGTTGGCCGTCATCGCGTGGTCCTGCCCGGCGTCGTGGGTCGTCACGACGGTGACGCCGGTGGCGAAGCGGCCCATCGCGTGGCGGAACCGATCGACATCCGGACCGCCCGGGGCTTGCGACCAGGTCACCGGCCACCCTCCGCCGGTAGACCGACGATCCGCCCTTCGCACAGCGTCGCGGCGCCTTCGGCGGCCATCGGTGCGGGCAGCAGCGCGCCGGTGTCCGGGTCGAGGGCGGCGAAGCGGTCGGCCCGCGCCAACCGCGCGGCGATGTCGTTGGAGAGGGCGTAGTAGCCGCCGTCGTACACGCTCACCTGGGTGCGGTGCTCGCGCAGCGCGGCGTCGCGGGCCGCGAGATCGGCCGGGTCGCCGACGATCTCGTGCGTCACCAGCGCCGGGTCGACGACCGAGGGCGGGTAGGCCTCGCCGGCCGCCAACAACGTCAGCCCGTGCGCCGCGTCGACGACGTCCGGCAGCCAGGCGCGGTCGGCCGCCGCCTCGTCCTGCGCCGACAGCACGACATACAGCCGGGGCCGCTGCTGCGCGGGCAGGGCGGCAACGGCCGCGCGGGTGCGGCGGTGGGTCGTCACATGGTCCGGATGCAGGTAGCCGCCGTGCTCGTCGTAGGTCACGACGACGTCGGGGGCCAGGTCCGACATGTGCTCGCGAAGGGCGGCGACCGCCTCGGCCTCATCGGCGGCCACCCACGACCGCGGGTCGGCGTTGGCCGGGGTGTCGGCCATGCCGGAGTCGCGGTAGGCCGAGCCCGTGTGCGTCGCAGGATCCTCGCCCAGCACGTGCTCGCGCACCCCGAGGTGACTCATGGCGGCGCGCAGCTCGCCGCGCCGGTACGGGCCGAGGGTGTCGTCGGCGTCGGCGGCCAGGTGCGCGAGCTCGGGCGGGATCACCTCGCCCTCCTCCCCCAGGGTGCAGGTGAGCACGTGCACCTCGTGACCGGCGCGGGCCAGGGTGGCCAGAGCGACTCCGGTAGCCAGAGTCTCGTCGTCGGGGTGCGCGTGCACGAACAGGTAGCGCAGCACCGGGTCGGCGTCGGGGCGAAGACTGGGCGTGTTCATCCCGGCCAACGTACCTGTGCGCAGGCCCCGCGTGCCGCGCCATGGGGTGCTCGCGCACCCGTTCCCAAGTCCTCGCGCAAGTCTGCTGGTCACAACGCCGGGGCGAGCGGTGCCCCAGACGCAGATGGGTGGGGACGGCGCGCCGTGGGTACGATCACGGCACCGCGCGACCTGGACCAAATGGCCGCCGCCTGTGGAAGGACCCCACCCTGTGAGCGAGAACGCCACGTATCGCCTCGCCAACACCACCATCTTGTCGGTGAGCGCGCTCGAGGCACCTCAGGTCGTCAGCTCGGCCGAACTCGACGAGAGCCTGGCGCCGGCGTACGCGCGCCACGGGGTGAAGGCCGGGCAGATCGAACGACTCGCTGGGGTCGTGCAGCGGCGGTGGTACCCACCGGAGGCCGATTACACCGACGGCGCCGTCGACGTCGGCCGAGCGGCCATGGCCGATGCGGGCGTGGAGGCCGGCGAGATCGGGCTGGTCATCAACGCCTCCGTCACCCGCCCCTACCTCGAGCCGGGCATCTCGGCGCGCGTGCATCACGAGTTGGGTCTGCCTCGCCGGGCCATCGCCTTCGACCTGACCAACGCCTGCCTGGGCGTGGCCAACGCCATGCACGTCGCCGGCACGATGATCGACGCGGGGCAGATCGACAACGCGCTAATCGTCGCCTCCGAAGGCTCGCGACAGATGCAGGAGTCCTCGATCAAGTACCTGCTCTCGGACGACTCGACGCGAGAAGACGTCAAGGAGGCGTTCGCGACGATGACGCTCGGTTCGGGCGCCGTCGGTCTGGTGCTGGGGCGCAGCGACGCTCGCCCCGACGGCCACCGCGTCATCGGCGGTGTGACCCGCGCCGGCAGCGAGCACCACACCCTGTGTGTGGGCGGCATGGACGGCATGCGCACCGACAGCAGCCGGCTGTTTCGCGAGGGCCTGACCCTGGCGACGGAGGCGTGGAAGGACGCCCGCGGCGACTTCGACTGGGACGACATGGATTGGTATGTGGCGCACCAGACCTCGACGATCCACATCGAGGCGCTGTGCAAGACCCTCGGGCTGCCGCAGGAGCGCTTCCCCATGACGCTGCCCACCTACGGCAACATCGGGCCGGTCGCCATGCCCTACACCCTGGCCTTTCACCAGGACAACATCGAGCGCGGGCAGCGGGTGCTGCTCATGGGCATCGGTTCGGGCCTGAACACCTCGATGACCGAGGTCGCTTGGTGACGGCGGCAGCCACCGACCGGGCGGGCGACGCGCAGCCGATGCCAGCTTCGACGACGGCGCGGGCGACGAAGCCGATGCCAGGGCCGGAGGCGGTGTCGCGGCCGGAGGCGATCCGGCGGCGGCTGACCGGGATGCCCGGGCTGGATCCGGCGTGGTCCCGGGTGGTGCGGGCGCCCGACGCCGACGGGGTGCCGCGGGCCTGGCATGTGCTCGACACCGGCGCGGCACAGCCTGCGCGGGCCGAATCCGCGCACGCCGAATCTGAACGCGCCGCACCTGCGGCGGGCGGGACGATCCTGGCGGTGCACGGCAATCCGACGTGGTCGTATCTGTGGCGCCACCTGCTGGCGGCCCCGCCGCCGGGTTGGCGGGTCGTGGCGGTCGATCAGCTCGGCATGGGCTTCTCCGAGGATCCTCGGGGCGACCTGACCCACCCCCGCACGCTGCGGCAGCGGATCGACGACCTGACCGCTCTGACGGAGGCGCTCGACCTCGGACCCTCTGTCGTCGTCGCCGGCCATGACTGGGGCGGCCTCGTCGCGGCCGGCTGGGCCCTGGCCCATCGAGAGCGACTGTCCGGCCTCGTTCTGGCGAACACGACTGTGCAACACGACTTCTCCCAAGGGCTGCCGCTGCCGCTGCGCTTCGCGACCCGCCCGGGGCTGCTGCGCGCGGCCTGCGTGAGCACCCCGGCGTTCGTGGCAGCGGCTACCGCCATCAGCAGCCCCCGCCCCGAGGCGGACGTGCGCGCGGCCTACGCGGCCCCTTATCCGGATGCGCAATCGCGGTCGTTCGTCGGCCAGTTCGTCGCCGACATCCCGGCCCGGCCGGGCCACCCGACCGGCGTGACCTTTCTGGAGTTGGCCGACGGGCTCGGCTCGCTGGACGTGCCGGCGCTGCTGCTGCGCGGCCCCAAGGACCCCGTCTTCAGCGAGGCTCACCTGCGGGATCTGCGCGCGCGCCTGCCGCACGCCGACGTGCATCGGTACGAGGGCGCCTCTCATCTGGTGCTGGAGGATGCGCCCCGCTCGGCGCAGGACATCGCGGCGTGGATTCGGACGCGGGTCGAGGGCCACGCCAACGGCAGCACGCGCGACGACACCACGGACGACAGCACGAAGGACGTCGAGGGGCGGGCCTCGGCGGCCGAGTCCACGAGGCCCGAGCTGCCGCCGTGGGCGGTCGGCACCTCCACGCATCCGTGGGCGGAGCTGACTCGGGCGGCCCGCGAGGATCCCGACCGGCTCTGCGTCGCGGAGGTCGCCACCGGTCGGCAGGCCACCTACGCGCAGGTCGAAGACGACGTGCAGGCGGTGGCGCTGGGCCTGGCCCAGGAGGGTGTGCGACCGGGACAGCGGGTCGGGGTGCTCGTCGAGCCGGGCATCGACCTCACGGTCGTCATCTACGCCGCCTGGCGTCTGGGCGCCGTGGTCGTCGTCGCCGACGCGGGCCTGGGCGCCGCGGCGATGGGGCGGGCGTTGCGCGGCGCAGGCACCGATCACATCATCGGCATCCCCAAGGGCATCGCGGCGCTGCCCGCGCTGCGGATCCCCGGTGCGCGGTTCCTAGCCGGGGAGCTGCCGGCTCCCGCCCGTAGAGCCTTGACGGTGCGGGCAACCCTCGATGAGCTGCGCGCCTGCGGCGCCCGGTTGCGCAGCCAGGGTGCGACCCTGCCCGAGGTGGTCACCGGCGACGCCGACGCGGCGGTGCTGTTCACCTCCGGCGCAACAGGACCGAGCAAGGGCGTCGTCTACCGCGTCGATCAGCTGCGGGCCCAGATCGGCGGCTTCGGGCACATCTACGGCCTGACGGCAGGCGACCGGCTCGTCGCCGCGTTCGCCCCGTTCGCGCTGTACGGTCCCGCTCTGGGCATCGGGGCGGTCGTGCCGGACATGAAGGTCACCGCCCCCTCGACGCTGACCGCCGCCGCGCTCGCTGAGGCGGTGCTGGCGGCCGATGCGACCAGCGTGTTCGCGTCCCCCGCGGCCCTGCGCAATGTGCAACGCACCCGCGACGACCTGACGCAGCAGCAGCGCGCGGCGCTGGCCGGCGTGCGGGTCGTGATGTCGGCCGGGGCCCCCGTGCCCGCCGCCCTGCTCCGGGCGCTGCTCGAGCTGTTCCCGCAGGCCGATCTGCACACGCCGTACGGGATGACCGAGTGCCTGCCGGTCTCCGACATCACGCTCGCGCAGATCGAGACGCTGATCGAGGGCGAGGGGGTCTGCGTCGGAGCGCCGCTGGCCGGGGTCGAGCTGGCCGTCGCGCCGCTGCCCGACGACGTTGGGGCGCCGGACGGGGCGCTGACGAGCGAACCGGAGGTCACCGGGGAGATCTGCGTGCGAGCGGCCCATGTCAAGGATCGCTACGACCAGCTGTGGGCCACCCAGCACGCCAGCGCCGACCAGCCGCCGGGGTGGCATCGCACGGGCGACGTCGGACACCTCGACGGGCAGGGCCGGCTGTGGGTGCAGGGGCGCCGGGCGCACGTCGTGCACACCGCCGAGGGTCCGTTCACCCCCGTCGGCCTCGAGCAGCGCGTCGAAGCGCTGCCGCAGGTCGACTCCGCCGCCGTCACCGGAGTCGGACCGGCCGGCACCCAGGGGGTCGTCGTCGTCATCGTGCCGAACCCCGACGACGACCAGCGGGGCAGCAGCACGCCGGGGCGCCGCCTCCCCAGAATTGGCACACAACAGCGTGCGATGCCCGTGTTGGCGGATCCGGAGGTGGCCGCGGCGGTGCGGGCCTGCACGGCGCGGCCGGTGGCTGCCGTGCTGCAGGTGGCCGCGATGCCGGTCGACATCCGGCACCAGAGCAAGATCGACCGCACCCGGTTGGGTCGCTGGGCCGAAATGGTGCTCTCCGGCGGGGCGGTTGGTACGCCGTGAGCGGGATGAAGGTGCTGGTCACCGGCGCTTCCGGGATGCTCGGCGGCGCCGTGGCGCGGGCGTTGGCCCAGCGCGGTGACGATGTGACGATCATGCAGCGCCGTCCCGGTGGGCTGGGGCTGCGGGAGCGCCTGGGCGATATCACCGACCCCGGTGCGGTGGCTGCGGCCGTCGCGGGGCAGGACGCCGTCGTGCACCTGGCGGCCAAGGTCGACGTCATCGGGCCGTGGTCGGACTACGAGCGGGTGAACATCGGCGGCACCGCCACGACGCTGGCTGCCTGCGAGGCCGCGGGGGTCACCCGGCTGGTCCACGTCTCCTCCCCCTCGGTCGCGCACGCCGGCGCCTCGCTGGTGGGCGCGGGCGCCGGGCCGGCCGACCCGCAGCACGCGCGCGGCAACTACGCCCGCAGCAAGGCTCGCGCCGAACAACTCGCGCTCGCCGCCGACGCGCGG
>NZ_BAHD01000029.1 GCF_000298215.1 Kineosphaera limosa NBRC 100340
CCTCGGCGAGGGCGCCGCCTGTGCGGGCGCAGCCGCCAACGGGATGGCGAGGGCGAGCGCACTGCCGGTGGCGAGCGCTCCTCGAAGGGCCGCGCGGCGCACGCGCCGGGTCAATCCCCGACGCGCGCGCCGCAGCGCCAACACAGAACGGCGCGGTCGACGTGGCGGGTTGGGGCGGGCACGGGCAGTTCGATGGAGCCGATGAGCACGCTGGGGCGCACCTCGTAGTGCACCTCCCCCAGCACGGGCGTCGCGTGGCCGAACAGGGCGCAGACCGGCGCGCCGAACGCCCCCTGGACCGACTCCCGCCACGGGTGTGGCCCACGAATTCGTTTGATGCGCATCGCTGCTCCTGTGCTACTGAGCGGCCGCCACCGGGGCGCCTGATGCCCCATCGGCCGCTGGAGCGCCTCCGCGAGCATCTTGCGCATATCGGTGGCCGCAAGGGGACCTCGGACCCACCGCGCGAGAGTCGGGCGGGAGAGGATGGGGCCATGACGAGCTTCTACGCCGAGTTCACGGCCGCCGCGGGACGCGAAGACGACTGCGCCCGGCTGGTCGCCGACTACACGCAGGCCACGCGCGCCGAAGAAGGCTGCGTGGTGTTCGAGCCCTACGTCGAGCGCGACCGCCCGCGCCGCTACTTCATCTACGAGGTCTACGAGGACGACCAGGCGTTCGCGGACCACGTCGCCTCCCCGCACGGCGTGCAGTTCAACGAGCAGCTCGGCGACGTCATCGAGGAGGACGCCTCGCGGCTGAAGTTCCTCGACCGTCCGCCGCTCAACGACTGACCCTCCCACCGGCCCACGCGCGTGCTCGAACGGCTGCTGCAGTGGCGCCGCGCGCACCTGGGCGGGTTGTCGCTGCCGGGGCTGGTGCTGGCGGTGCTCTGGTATATCGCCGCCTACACCCCGTCGCTGCTGCCGCGGCCCTGGTGGCTGCAGGGGCTGATCGCCGCGGTGTGCGCGGTGCTGGGATATGCGGTCGGCTACCTCGTCGGCGTGCTGTGGAAGTGGCTGGCCCGCTGGCTGGGGCTGCGGATCACCATCGCACCGCGACGGGCCCGCGCGCTGTTGTGGCTGCTCGTCGCGGTCGAGGTCGTTGCGCTTCTCGCCTTTCCGTTCGCGACGGTCGAGTGGCAGCACTACGTCCGCCAGTACGTGGGACAACCCCCCGCCGGCTGGTGGTATCCGGTCGGCAGCACCCTCGTCGCGGTCGTCACGTTCGCGCTGCTCATCAGCATCTGGCGGCTCATCGCCGACGTCGCCGACTGGTTTCTGGCGCGCCTGCGGTCGCGCTTCATCGCCGACGCCCTGGCCCGCCTGCTCGCCTCCGGGCTGACGGTGCTCACCGTGGTCGCGGTGACGAACTACGTCGTGGTGCCCGCCGTGGAGATCATCGTCGACACGAGCGCCGACCGCGTCAACCGCACCCAGCCCGCCGGGATGTCGGCGCCCACCTCACCGCTTCGTAGCGGCGGGCCGGGGTCGCCGCAGGCGTGGGACAGCCTCGGCCAGGACGGCGCGATCTACGTGGCCAGCGGCCCCGACGCCGCCGCCATCGCGAGGGTTACCGGCCGGTCGGCCAAGGAGCCGATCCGGGTGTTCGCCGGTAACCACGACCCCATCCCGGCGACGGTCGACAAGGTGCTCGCGGAACTCGACCGCACCGGCGCGTGGGACCGGCGCGCGATCCTGCTCGCCTCCGCGACGAGCACCGGCTACCTCAATCTGTGGGCCTGTTCCACGTTCGAGCACCTGCTCGACGGCGACACGGCCATCGCCTCCTTGGCCTACTCCGACCTCCCCTCGGCGTTCGGTCTGCTGTGGGGGCACGAGGAGCCGCCCACCGCTGCGCGGGCTTTGTTGGATGCGGTGCGGTCCCGCCTCGACGCGATGCCGGCCGATCGGCGGCCCACGCTGTACCTGACCGGTGAGTCGCTGGGCGCCTACGGCGGCGACGCGGCGTTCGACTCGCCGGCGCAGATGCTGGCGCAGGCCGACGGCGCGGCGTTCGACTCGCCGGCGCAGATGCTGGCGCAGGCCGACGGCGCGGTGTGGAGCGGCACGCCCGCCTTCGCCCCCAACCGCATCGAGCTGACCGCGCAGCGCAATCCGGGGTCGACCCAGGTGGCGCCCGTCGTCGACAACGGCGAGCACTTTCGGTTCGTCGGCGCGCCGGCGCAGTTGACCGCCGACCAGTTCGGGCGGCCACTGGGCCAGTGGTCGTTCCCGCGGGTCGCCTACCTGCAGCATCCTTCGGATCCGGTGGCGTGGTGGAGCCCCAGCCTGCTGTTCGAAACCCCACCGTGGTTGCAGGAGACCCGCCTGGACAACCCGATGGCGCAGATGTCCTGGACCCCGATCGTCACCTTCTACCAACTGTCCGCCGACATGCTCGTCTCCAACGAGGTGCCCGGCGGCTTCGGCCACCGTTACTACGGCGCCGACATGGTGCCCGCCTGGGCCGCGGTGCTCGGCGACGAACGATCGGAGGCAGAGTTGGACCCGATCATCGACGCCGTCGGTCGGCGCTGAGAGTAGTTCGGCGGGCTGGGTCAGTGGGATGCGTCAGTGGGCTGGGGTCAAGGCCTTGACGATCAGTTCGATGACGGCGGGGTCGGTCGGGAGCTGTTCGTGCCGCACCTGATGGCCGGGGTGCAGTGCCTGGAGCCGGACGACGTTGAGCGCGGGGTCGTGCACCGCCCCCGGCGGTGGC
Organism: Kineosphaera limosa NBRC 100340; assembly: GCF_000298215.1. GTDB lineage: Bacteria > Actinomycetota > Actinomycetes > Actinomycetales > Dermatophilaceae > Kineosphaera > Kineosphaera limosa. Next base: position 2,722 of record NZ_BAHD01000029.1, read on the forward strand.
GCGAGCATCGGATCCTCGTCACTGACCAGCGTCAGGTGCCGAATCCCGGGGATGGCCTGCGGCAGCCACGGGCGATCGGGGGAGTGCACGGAGCCACCCGCGGCCTCGGCCGCCGCCCCCTCCGCCGCCTTCGACTCGCTGGCCACCGTTGGCTCACCGACACCTGACGACGCCACCTCGTCCGGCGCCTCAGCTCCCGGCGCCTCAGCTCCTCCCGGCAACTCACGCACCGCGGCCGACTCGCGTCCCGGCACCATCGTGCGCGCCGAGGGCCCGAGCACGGCGTCGAGGGCGTGCCGAATACCCGGGGTATGCAGTGCCGCCGACCAGCGCCCGAGCGGCCGGGCTCCCCAGAGCGGGGCCGACAAGGTCACCACATGATCGACCAACCCCGGCCGCAGCCGCGCCGCAGCCAGGGCGTGCAGGCCACCCTGGGAGTGTCCGACCAGATCCAGCGCTCCGGCGCCCTCGCGCGCCAGCTCGTCCAGCGCCGCGACCACCTCCTGCGTGGAGGCCGCCAGGGGTGCCAGCCCACCCCCTCCGACGAACCGGCCGCGGATGCTGCCGATGTGCCGTCCGTAGTCGAGGTAGACCACCGATCGCCCCGCGGCCACCAGGGCCTCCCCCAGCGGCCGCAGCGTCGCGCTCGTGTCATTCGTGCCGTGCAACAACACGACCGGCCCGCCGCTCATGCTCCGATCGTCGCACCCGCACGCTGACCGACCGGTCCGCCGAGCCCACCGCCCTCGGGCAGCGATGTCTGCGGGCGCGACCCACCACCGGCCCGCCGGACGCGCCACGATGAAGCATGGTCACCCTGTACGCCGAGTTCACCGTCCTGCCCGGCCACGAGCAAGAGGTCGCCGATCTCATGGCCGGGCTCACCCGCGATGTGCGGGCCGAGCCGGGCAATGTCACCTTCGAGGCCCACGTCGAGCGCGACCGGCCCAATCGCTACTTCGTCTACGAGGTGTACCGCGACGAGCAGGCGTTCGCCGATCACATCAATGCCGGCTACGGCGCGGTGTTCAACGAGCGGCTCAACCAGCTCATCGAGGAGGACGGCTCCCAACTGACCTTCCTGAGCCGACCCGGGGCCTCGTGAGTCAGGGTCGCGCGCTGCCGGCCTGTCGCATCAGACGGCCGGCCGGCTCGTCAGCCGATTCCCCATCGATTGCCCATGAAGCGGATCGGCTCAAGCACGTCGGACACCACCGCCAAGGTGGTGCCCTCAGACTGGTATCCGCACACGATCGTCCCGGCAGCGGGGTCCACGGCGTATTCGGTTGCGCCGTCCGCGGTCGGCGACAATCCCGCCCCTTCCTTGCAGAACTCGTGCGCGGTCGACGCGACCATGTACGCGTAGGCGCCGGTCCCCAGGGCAAGGCAGCCAACGACCGCCAGCCCACACGCCGCGATCACAGCGCGACGCCCCGCCAGGCCCAGGCCGAAAGACAGCAGACCGAGCGCGAATCCGACGACGAGCAGGTAAACGGCGAATCGCGCGAGATGCTCGCCGAGGTAGACGCCGGCAAGCGAGGCCCAGACGATGAGTGCGAGTACCAGCACCGCTGCCGTCGCACCTCGAGCGCACCAGAGGCCCACACGGTCCAACTGCCCATCAGGTGGTCGCGGTGCGGCCTCTCGCGTGGCGTCGAGTGACATCCGTTCTCCCCTTCGTGGCTGGCGGCAGTCCCGCCTCGAGCCCACTGCCCGCGGACGCCCCCAACGGTCCGCCCGCGCTCAGCGTGCGCCGCACGTTGACCTCCGTCAAGGGCCCTTCCTGCAGGTCGGGCCCTGGTCGGGCAGCACCGGCTAGGCCTCGGCGCCCGCTCGGCACGTCGACTGGACTGCCGCAAGCGGCACTGGACAACGCGTTCTCCACTGGACTACCGCTCGAGCAGTTGTCCAGTGGAGCCCAGCGCTGTCCAGTGGAGCCCAGCGTTGTCCAGTGGAGTGGAGCGTTGCCCAGTCGGAGGTCGCGTTGCCTCGATCCGCCTAGGCCTGCGGCCGTCAGCGCGGGATGTTGCGCAGGTTGGAGCGGGCGAGCTTGAGCATGTCGCCGACGCCGCCATCCAGGACGATGCGGGTCGCGGCCATCGCGAAGCCCTGCAACTGCGCGCCCGTGATGTGCGGTGGGATCGACAGGGCGTTGGGATCGGTGACGATGTCGATGAGCCTCGGCCCGTCGGCGGCCAACGCCTCGCGCAACTGGTCGGCCAGGGTCGCGGGATCGGTGATGCGCACCGACGGCATGCCGGCCGCGGCGGCGATCGCGGCGTAGTCAGTCGCGGGCCGGTCGGTACCCCACGCCGGCATGGCGTCGACGAGCATCTCCAGGCGCACCATGCCCAGCGTCGAGTTGTTGAACACGATGACCTTGGTGTTCAGCTGGTGCTCGACGACCGTGAGCAGCTCGCCGAGCAGCATCGCCAGCCCGCCGTCTCCGGACATCGAGATGACCTGCCGGTCCGGGTAGGCGCACGAGGCGCCGATGGCGTGCGGCAACGCGTTGGCCATCGTGCCGTGGTGCCACGAGCCGATGATCCGCCGCCGCCCGTTGGGCGTGATGTACCGCGCCGCCCACACATTGCACATCCCGGTGTCGACCGTGAAGATCGCATCGTCGTCGGCCAACTGGTCCAGCACCGAGGCCACGTACTCCGGGTGGATCGGCGTGTGCTTCTCCACGTTCTTGGTGTAGGCGTCGACGACCTTCTCCAGCTTCTTGCAGTGCTCGGAGAGCATCTTGTCGAGAAAACTCCGGTCTCGCTTCTCGGCAAGCAGCGGCAGCAGCGCCTCGACCGTCGCGGCCACATCGCCCTCGACCGCTTGGTCGAGCTTGGCCCGCCGACCCAGCCGCTCACCATTCCGGTCGACCTGCACGATCTGCACCTTCTCGGGCAAGAACTGGTCGTAGGGAAAGTCGGTGCCCAACAGCAGCAGCAGGTCGGCCTCGTGGCAGGCGTCGTACGCGGCGCCGTACCCCAGCAGGCCACTCATGCCGACCTCGTACGGATTGTCGTACTGGATCCACTCCTTGCCGCCGAGCGCGTGCCCGACCGGAGCCTTGAGCTTCTCCGCCAGCGCCATGACCTGCCCGTGCGCCCCGGCCACACCGGCCCCGACGAAGAGCGTCACCTTCTGCGCCGCGTTGAGTCGTTGGGCGAGGTCCGCCACCGCGGCAGGGGCCGGCACATGCGCCGGCGGCGTCGTCGAGACCGCCCCCAACGCGGGAGCGTCGACGGCCGGGGCGGCGGCGATGTCACCGGGCAGCACGAGCACCCCGACGCCCGAACGGGCGATGGCCGTCTGCGTCGCGATGTGCAGGATGCGCGCGGCCTGGCGCGGGCTGTTGGCCAACTCGGCGTAGACGCTGGCCTCGGCGAACAACGCCTCCGGGTGGGTCTCCTGAAAGAACGAGGTGCCGATCTGTCCGGAGGGGATGTGCGAGGCGATCGCCAGCACCTTGGAGCCCGAGCGGTTGGCGTCGTACAAGCCCTGGATGAGGTGGGTGTTGCCCGGCCCGCACGAGCCCGCGCACACCGCGAGCTTGCCCGTGAGCCGCGCCTCCGCGGCGGCGGCGAACGCGGCGGCCTCCTCGTTGTGCACGTCGACCCATTCGATCGCGCTCTGTCGGCGCAGCGAGTCGGAGACCGGGTTGAGGCTGTCGCCCACGAGCCCATAGATGCGTTCGACACCCAGGCCCGTGAGGAACTCGACGAGTTGATCAGCGACGGTCTTGGCAGCCATGCGAGTCCTCCTGTGCGAGACGTGTGCGCTGCGGAGGCCCGGTGGTGCTGGTCGATGTGCTGGTCGTGGGTGCTGTTGTGCTGAACGCGAGTCCCGCAGCGACGGGGATGCGGGCAGGCGGCTCCGTCGGCGCGCGCGGTCACCCACCTGCCCGCAGGTGGGTGGCCGTGCCCTCGCGGTCGAGCCTAAGCGTCGATGGGGGGTGTTGGGTCGAAGGGGGCTGGCCGCTCGAGGCGGGCCTCGCTGACGCGGCTACCCAGGGCGCGGGTCAGTGGCCGGCGCGAGCCAGCAGCTGCTCGAACGGGGTGACCTCGGGGAAGTCAGGGACAGCGGATGCCGGCGGAACAGAGGCGAGCCGCGGCGGCACACTCGCGGCCGCACCCGGCGTCGCACCCCGACTCGCGCCCGGCGTGGCGACCACAGCCGCCTCCGGCGGGGCGAGCACAGCCGCGCCCGGCGGTGGGACCGCAGCCGCAGGACCTGCCGTGATGGCGCTCAGCTCGCGGGCGGCGCGAGCGATGCGGTCGGTCAAAGCGCTTGCGCCGGGCCCGCCGAAGTCGGAGGTCGCGGCGTACACGCCGGTCGGCACCGCCAGGGCGCCCAGGTAGGCGAACAACGGCCGCAGCGCGTGCTCGATGACCAGACTGTGGCGCTCGCTGCCGCCGGTGGCGGCCAGCAGCACCGGGGTGCCGCGCACGGAGTCGACCTCGAACAGGTCGGCGAACGACTTGAACAACCCGCTGTAGGAGCCCTGGAACGTCGGGGTCACCACGATGAGCGCGTCCGCGGCGGCGACGTCGTCGAGGGCCGTGCGCAGCGAGCCGGACGGGAATCCGGTGAGCAGCGCGTCGGCGATCTCGTGCGCGTGATCGCGCACGTCGATGAAGCGCACGTCGACCACCCGGCCGGCGGCCTCGAACGAGGTGCGCGCCGCTGCGGCGAGCTGGTCGGCGACATTGCGCGTCGAGCTGGGCACGCGCAGCCCGGCGCTGATGACGGTGAGCACGGTCATGACGATCTTTCCTATCGAAGGTTCGGCCCCGGCGAGGGGTGGTGCGCGCCCGGGGCACCCGGGCGCGCAGGAGGGTCAGCTGGCGCGGCGGTTCTCGTCTTCGGCGCGGGTGCCGGTCCACAGGTCGGTGGCGGCGGTACCGGTCACCGGCTCGGGAGCACCGAGCGCGGCCAGACGAGCGGCGTGGGTCGGGCCGTCGGGCACGTGCGCGGGCTTGAGCGCGGCGAACTCCTTACGCAGCGTCGGCACGACCTCGCCACCGAGCAGCTCGAGCTGCTCAAGCACCGTGTGTAGCGGCAGGCCCGCGTGGTCGATGAGGAACAGCTGGCGCTGGTAGTCCCCGACGTAGTCGCGGAAGCTCAGCGTCCGCTCGATGACCTGCTGCGGGCTGCCCACGGTCAGCGGCGTCTCCCGCATGAAGCCCTCCAGGCTCATGCCACCTCCGTAGACCGGCGCCCGGTCGAAGTACGGCCGGAACTGGCGCACCGCCTCCTGGCTGTTGCGGTTCATGAAGACCTGCCCACCGAGTCCGACGATCGCCTGGTCGGCGCTGCCGTGCCCGTAGTGCTCGAAGCGCCGCCGGTAGAGGTCGACCATCGAGGCGGTGTGCTCCTTGGGCCAGAAGATGTGGTTCGCGAAGAAGCCGTCACCGTAGTACGCGGCCTGCTCGGCGATCTCCGGGCTGCGGATCGAGCCGTGCCACACGAACGGCGGCACGCCGTCCAGCGGGCGCGGGGTCGAGGTGAAGCCCTGCAGCGGCGCGCGGTGCTTGCCCTGCCACCTCACGGACTCTTCGCGCCACAGCTGGTGCAGCAACGCGTAGTTCTCCACTGCCAATTCGATGCCGTCGCGGATGTCCTTGCCGAACCACGGATACACCGGGCCGGTGTTACCGCGGCCGAGCACGACGTCCATCCGGCCGTCGGACAGGTGCTGCAGGTAGGCGTAGTCCTGCGCGAGGCGAACCGGGTCGTTGGTCGTGATGAGCGTCGTGGCCGTGGACAGCACGATCTTCTCGGTCGCGGCCGCGATGTGCGACAGCAGCACCGGGGGGCTGGCGGGCGCCGCGAACGGAGGGTTGTGGTGTTCACCGGTCGCGAAGACGTCGAGCCCGACCTCCTCCGCCTTCTTGGCGATGGCGACGGTGGCCTTGATCCGCTCGTTCTCGGTCGGCGTGCGGCCGGTCGTGGGGTCGGTCGTCATGTCGCCGACGGTGAAGATGCCGAACTGCATGGTGTACTCCCTAGGTCCCTGATTCACCGTGTTGGTGATACGTCACCTATAACGTCTGTATCGCTCAGTTATTCCGCGCCCTCGCGGCCGGGGCGTTGGGGCGGGGTCGCCATGTGACACGGCCGTGTCTCAGCCAGCAACTCACAGCTGACGGCCAGGTATCACGGGCCTGCCGGAAACCGCTGGTCAGTCCGGCCGGCGTCGCAAGGCAGCCTGATTTAGGTGAAATGCCCCGGTTGAAGAGGTCGATGTGGGCCCCCTAGCGTAGCCGTCAGCCGTGCGTCGATGATGCGCACCTGCCAGTGGGCGCCGCGGTGGGCGGCGCCCTTCGCCCATGCACCACCGGCAAGGACTTGAATGACCGACACCATCACCCGGCCCGGCTCAGACCCGGAGATCGACGAGAAGCCCAAACGCGAGCCGTTCCTCGGCCTCTCGCCGCTGCAACTCATCGGCGGCGCCCTCGCAGCCATCACCACCGCGGTCGCCACCTCATATCTCGGCGTGGCCGGAACGCTGATCGGCGCGGCCGTCGCCTCGGTCATGTCCACCGTCGGCGCCGCCGTCTACACCCAGTCGATGAACGCCGCCCAAGGCCGCATCGCCAGCGGCCTGTCGAGCCTCGGCGACCGCCGCCGCGGCGGCCCCGATCGCACCGACCCGACCGCTGGCCGGCCCACCGCGTCGGCCAGCGGCCAAGCGTGGGAGAACGACGCCCTGGAGGTCGACACCCGGCCCAGCCTGTGGGCGCGCCTGAGCTCGGCGGTCGGCCGCGTCAGCACCCGAGCCTGGGTCGGCACGGCAGCGGTCTTCCTCATGGCGATCGTCGCGATCACGGGCTTCGAACTCGCCACCGGTAAGCCGGTCTCGGCGACCGTCACCGGCAACACCTCCTCATCCGGGACGACGATCAGTTCGGTGGTCGACCCCGGCAGCGGCGGGTCGGGCACCACGGACGAGACCCCGACCGACGAGGCGACGCCCGTCGACGAGGTCTCCCCCACGGACGGGACCACGCCGACCGACGGCGCGACGCTCCCGACCGACGGAGCGACCCAGCCGGACGGCCAGCCGGTCCCCGACACCACGCAGGCCCCCGGCCAGCCGGAGTCCGTGCCTGACAACACGCAGCAGCCCGACCCGGCGCAGACGGCCGATCCCGGCCAGACGGCCGACTCGGGCAGTGGCGACACCGGCTCCGGCCAGCAGAACCCCGGCCAGGGCGACCAGGACCCGGCCCCCGCCGGCCCCTGAGCAGAGGCATCGCCAAGGGCGCTCGCACCGATCAGTCGGTGCGAGCGCCCTTCTCATGCGCGGCTCTCCTGCGCGGCGCGCTAGCAACCGTCGGCCGATGCGGCGCGTCCGCATGCCAAGCTGTGCAGACGTGATGCCGAGGCGCGCGCGGACGCTCCGGCCCCGCACGCGCAGCAGAGAAAGCGAGTTGGCCGTGGTGTGGCTCCGTCGCCGGGCACTGGCCCCCGACCGTACGTCCGCCGGCGCACGTCGCCGACCGGAGACAGACCCGGCGCAGGAGCGCGTGGTCCTGGTCAAACTCGACTTGCGCTCGGTCTGGCTGGCCGCCTGGTGCCTGGCCGCGGTGGTGGCGCTGGCTCTGTTCGTGCGGTTCGTGTTCTCCGACGGCGGCTCGATCTTCTTCAGCCTGGCGCTGGCGTTCTTCTTCGCCCTGGCGATCGAGCCGGCGGTGCGCTGGCTCTCCCGGTGGATGCCGCGGGTGGCGGCGACCGCGCTGACGTTCGTGGCACTGGCGGTCTTCACGACCGCCTTCTTCGCGGCCTTCGGGGCGATGCTCACCGAGCAGCTCTCGGCCCTGGTGCGCAGCGTGCCGCAGGTGGTGACCACGGTGCTCGACTCCGCCAACCAACGGTTCGGCACCGCCTACACCACTGACACCATCATGGGCGAGCTCGGCATGAGCAACGAGGAGGCCGCCTCCCTGGCGACCACGATCGCCGGTGGGCTCATCGGCGTGCTGAACAACACCCTGGGTTTTGCCCTCAGCGCGTTCTCCTTCGTGTTCCTCTCGTTCTTCCTCTCCGCCGGCCTGCCGAGCCTGCGCTCGTGGATCGCCGGGCTGTTGACGCCGCGGGGGCAGGTCGTCTTTCACACGGTGTGGCAGCTCATGGTCATCAAGGTGGGTGGCTACGTCGCCGCCCGCCTGACCCTGGCCGTCATCAGCGGGACCGCGGCGGGCGTGTTCATGTTCCTCATCGACATGCCGTACTGGCTGCCGTTGGGCCTGTGGACCGGCCTCGTCGCGCAGTTCGTGCCCACCGTCGGCACCTACATCGCCATCGCTCTGCCGGTCATCGTCGGCCTGGCCAGCAGCGAACCGATGGACGGCGTGTGGATGCTGCTGTTCGCCATCGTCTACCAGCAGATCGAGAATGTGACGATCGAGCCCCGCATCAGCGCCCGCGCGGTGAACCTGCACCCCGCGGTCTCGTTCGTCGCAGCGCTACTGGGTGCGTCGTTGTTCGGGGTTGCGGGCGCCCTGCTCGGCGTGCCGCTGGCGGCAACGATCATGGCGCTCTTCGATATCTACAGCCAGCGTTACGAGGTCTCGGCGGCCGCCGAGACCGAGGCCAGCCAGATCGTCGCCGCCAGCCAGCCCGAGTCCGGTGCCACCAACGGCTTCGGCGCTGCTCGCGCAGCGGGCTCGCCCGGGGCGCAGCGCCCGGGGTCTCCGAACACCGAGGTGCGCGCCAAACAAGCCGGGAAGGCGACCGCGGAGGCGTTGGCCGAGCCGGATCGCCCCTGACCGAAAAGATAGTGTTCGCTTTTACACCCCTGACCGGGCAAAAGCGAACACTATCTTTCGCGACGGGGCTGGCTGCGGCGCCCTGCCCCGAGTCAGTTCACCCGCTATGCCCAGTTTGTGCGTGGCGGCAGCCGTCGCGAGGCACCGATTCAGGCGCCCCGGGCCGCGTCGATGACCCGGGCGGCCGCCAGCGACCGCTCCCTGGAGCCGGCCGGCTCCACCCCGGCGGCCACGGCGTCGGCGAAGGCGTCGATCTCGTAGGAGAGGTTGCCGTCGGTGCCGCGCTGGGGGTCGTCCAGCGGCCCGTCGATGAGGTGCTCGACGGGTTCCCCACCGACCGGCGTGACGACGATGCGCCGGGGCATGGCGATGTGGTCGAAGGTCATCGTGCCCTTCTCCCCCTGGATCTCACTGGGGAGGTCCGACGCGGTGATCTTGGAGTAGCTCAGATCGGCGACGAAGCCGTCGTAGGTGGCGACGATGAGGCCCGCGCCCTCGGCGTCGGGGCCGACCAGCACGGGGGCGCCGACCACCTGCTGCGGCTCCCCGAAGAGGTCGACGAGCGGGTGGACGGTGTACACGCCCAGATCGTTGAGGGCTCCGCCGCCCACCGCGAGGTCGAAGACGGCGACGCGCTCACCAGCGAGCACGCGGTCGTAGCGTGAGGATCGCTGGGTGTAGCGCAGGCCGGCTCGGCGCACCCGGCCCAGCTGCGGCAGCAGGTCGCGAATCAGCTGCATGCCGGGGTCGTAGGCCGACCGCATGGCCTCCACGAGCAGCACGCCGGTGGCGTCGGCCAGCGCGAACAGCTCCTCGGCTTCCGCGGCGTGCAGCACCAGCGGCTTCTCGCACAGTACGTGCTTGCCCGCGGTCAGGGCGGCCCGTACCTGTTCGGCGTGCACGCCGTTCGGTGAGGCCACGTAGACCGCGTCGACCCCGTCGTCGGTCAGGATCGCCGCGAGATCGGATTCGCCGGCGTCGGCGCCGATCTCGGCGGCGAACTGCGCGGCCCGCTGCGCATCGCGCGAGTGGGCGAGCACGATGCGCGCCCGCCCGGAGATCGTGACCGCCCGCGCGAACCCGCGCGTGATTACCCCCGTGCCGATCGTCGCGATGCGCAGCGCGTCGGCGTCGGCAGGCGAGCCAGTGCGGTCAACGGTGTCGGTCATGTCCACTCTCCTGAGGGCGGTCGCCGGCCGCCGGTGCGGCGGTCCGGTCATGAGCGTGTGCCAGGGCCTGAGCCAGGTCGGCCCACAGGTCCTCGATGTCTTCGATGCCGACCGAGAGCCGCACGAGTGAGTCGGGCACGACGTCGGGCTCGGAGGCGTAGCGGCGCCGGCGCTCCAGTTGGGATTCGACGCCGCCCAGGCTGGTGCTGTGCACCCAGAGCCGGGTGGCGGCACACACGGCCTCCGCGGCCGGCGCGCCCCCGCGGACCTCGATCGCCAGCATCGCCCCGGCGCCCGGAAAACGGACCCGCTGCACCGCGGGGTGGTCGGCCAGGCGCCCCGCCAGGTCGGCCGCGTTGGCGCAGGCCCGCTCGAAGCGCACTGCCAGCGTGCGCAGGCCGCGCAGCGCCAGCCACGCGTCGAAGACCCCGGCCGTCGCGCCGTGCAGGTGCCGGTGGTGCGCCAACCGGTCGTGCACGTCGGGGATTCGGTCGGCGGTGACGAGCGCCCCCAGCAGTAGGTCGCTGTGCCCGGCGAGGTACTTGGTCGCCGAGTGCATGACGATGTCGGCACCCAGGTCGAGCGGGCGAGCACCCAGCGGCGTCGGGAAGGTGTTGTCGACGACGCTGGTCACCCCGTGCTCGCGGGCCGCGGCCAGCAGCGCGGGCAAGTCGGCGACGTCGAGGAGGGGGTTGCTCGGCGACTCCAGCCAGACGAGGTCGGCGCCGGGCAGCGCGGCGACGACGGCCTGGGTGTCGGTCGGGTCGACCTCCCGGACGGTGTACCGACCCTCCGCTGCCCCTTCGCGCAGCAGTGTCAGCACGCCCATGTACGCCGACCGCGGCGCCACGACGACCCCACCGACGGGCACGAGCGCCAACGTCGCAGCGGCCGCGGCCATCCCCGAGGCGAAAGCCAATGCCCGGCCACCCTCGAGCCCCCCGAGCGCTGCCTCGAACGCCTCGGTCGTGGGGGTCGACTCGCGGGCGTACACGCGGTCGCCGCCGTGGTGGAACGTCGAGGAGAGCACGATCGGCGGGTTGACCGGCGCGCCCCCCACGGGTGCGGGGCGCCCGAGAGCGACGCATCGGGTGGCGGGCGCCAGGCCTGACGAATCCTCGCCGGGCCCTGCCGTGCCGACCCCGCTCACTCCGCGGCGAGCGGGCTGAGCACGACGCTGGCCTCGGCGGTATAGGCCATGAAGGTCAGCGTCTCCTGGTGGTACAGCTCGATGCTCTCGGCGTCGTGGGACAGGTAGCCGATCGACAGGTCCTGCCCCAGGTGCAGTGCGTAATCCCCGCCGCGGGTGGTGAGCAGCAGCGCCCCGTCGAGGGCCGGAGCCCAGATGATCTCACCGTCGAGCATCCGGGCCAGGTGGTCGCGGATCGGGTAGCCGTGGTCGGTGGTCTCGGAGACCGCGGTGTACAGGTCGGCCGACAGCAGCAGGCTGTACGGCCCGTCGACCCCGGCCAGCCGCAGCTCGGAGACGGCTTTGGCGACGGCCTCCGGCAGCTCGCGCACGTCGGCGGGGACCGACACGGGCTCGTTGTCGCTGCTGGCGACGATGCCGGTGATGCCGGCCTCGGGCGAGCCGTGGAAGATCGCGCGGTCTTCGGCGAGGGCGATCTGCTTGACCGCGTCTTTGACCGGCTGCCAGTCGGAGTCCTGCGACCCGCGCTCGACATCGTCGACCGCGGCCCGGCTCACCCGGAAGGGCACCCGCAGTTCGACGATGAGTTGGGCCTTGCGCTGCCGGGCGATGACGCCGTCGGCGGGGCTGGTCAGGTCGCTCAGGTGCCCGGTGCCGACCGCCGCCAGCTGCGGGCCGGAGGGGCCGACGAGGTCGACGACGCGACGCCCGGCGATCCACCGCTTGAACGTGCGGCGCGCCTCCTGCTCGATCTCCTCCCACGCGGCGTCGGTGATCGGGGCGAGGTCGCGGTGCAGATTGTTCACTTCGAGCCACTCCTTCTCAGGCTGCCGATGCCCAGGGAGCCGTCGGCGGGTGTTGGGTCGGTGTCGGATGCGGTGGACGGGTCGTCGGGGGCCGCGGCGAAGGACTGCGGGTTCTCCAGCAGGTCGGCCGGCGGCACGAAGAACAGGCACCCGGTGTGCGCCGTGGAGAAGTCGAGGATGCGGTCGTAGTTGCCGGGCGGGTTACCCAGGAACATGTGCCGCAGCATCTCTTCGGTGACGTCGGGGTCGGCTGCGTAGCCGATGAAGTAGGTGCCGAACTCCCCCTCCCCGACGTTGCCGAAGGGCAGGTTGTCGCGCACGATCTGACGCTGGGTGCCGTCGGCGTCCTCGATGGTGTTGAGGGCGACGTGGCTGTTGCTCGGCTTGACGTCGTCGGGCAGCTCGATGTCGTCGAGCTTGGTGCGGCCGATGACCCGCTCCTGATCTTCGACCGACAGTGCGTTCCAGGCCGTCAGGTCGTGCAGGTATTTCTGCACGATGACGTAGCTGGCGCCGGTGTAGGGGCCGTCGGGGACGAGGGTGGTCACCACGTCGTCGACCGGCGGCTCGGGGTTCTCGGTGCCGTCGACGAAGCCCAGCAGGTCGCGCTCGTCGAAGTAGCGAAAGCCGTGCACCTCATCGGCGCTCTCCAGGGCGTCGCCGAGGGCCAGGCGCAGCTGTCGGACCAGTTCGAAGCACAGGTCGAATCGCATGGCGCGCACGTGGAACAGCAGGTCACCGGGGGTCGAGGGTGCCGAGTGCTTCGACCCTTCCAGCGGGATGAACGGGTGCAGGTGGGCGGGGCGCGGCAGGTGCGGGTAGGCGCGGTCCCAGAACCGCGAGCCGATGCCGGCGACACAGCTGAGCTGCTGCTCCGGCTCACGGAAACCGACCGACCGCTTGAGTGCGGGCAGCTGCGCCAGCGCCGCGACGGCGGCACCCTCCGCTCCCTCACGGATCGTCAGCGTGATGAAAATCGACACCCGTGCCGGCGGGGCGAGCACCGACTGGCACAGGTCCTGAGGCCTCGGATCACTCATGCCCCAACCCTAGCCACTGCGCCCCGGCGACGGTCACCTCATCGGCCGCTCAGGTCGGCGGGCGCACACTGCAACGGTGAACAAGGTGCCGGTGCTCGTGTGGGTCCTGGCCATGGCCGCCGTGATTGTCGCCGTCGACCTGGCGTTCTTCCGCGACCATTTCTGGGAGCGGCTGGCGGCCAACGTCGGGATCGTGCTGCTGTTCGGCGCCTTCTAATTCCGCTTCGCGCGCTAGCCGCTGCGCTGCCCGCTGCTCAGCCCGCGACCGGTTCGATGATGCGCCGCCACAGGGGTGCCGCGACGTCGCCGCCGTAGATCGAGCGGTAGCTGCCGCCGGCGGGGTCGCCGACCCAGACGGACGCGGCAAGGTCGGTGGTGATGCCGGTGAACCACGTGGAGGCGGAGGTGTCGGTCGTGCCCGTCTTGCCGCCGACCCAGGTGCCGGGTATCGACGCCGACGTGCCGGTGCCGCTGGTCACGACCTCCCGCAGGGCCTGCCGAACCTGCTCGGCGATCGCCGGGTCGAGCACCTGACGGCACTGCGGATCGAAGGTCAGGGCGCCGGAGGGGCCGGTCGCCGAGGCCAGCGGCGTGGGTTCGCAGTAGCGGCCGTCGGCGGCGAAGGTCGCGTAGGCGGCGGCCAGCGGCAGGGCGGCGGTGGGGCTGGCCCCCAGCGTCAGCGACGGCAGCGGCTGCAGGTCTTGACCGTCGGACTGGCGCACGCCCAGGGCCTGCGCCACGTCGCGCACCTGGCAGATGCCGACCTTGGCCTCGAGGGCGACGAACGCGGTATTGACGCTGTTGGCCAGGGCCGTCGTCAGCGTCATCGTCCCGGAGGGGTCGCCCGGCGCGTTCTTGGGCGCCCAGGAGCCGTTGCCGAGCGGCACGCAGGAGTTGAACTCGCTCAGGGGCATCGGGGTGCCGCTGTCTGGAGCGTCGATGGTGGAGTCCAGCGAGTAGCCGTCGGCCAGGGCCGCGGCGAGCGTGAACGTCTTGAACGTCGAGCCGCCCTGAAAGGCGCCGGAGCCGCCGTCGGTGGCCGGCAGCGCCATCGACTGCATCGACTGCCCCGACTGGGCGCCGTAGGCCACGTCTTGCCCGAGGGCCAACACCGCGCCGGTGCCTGGCCGAACGACGGCGGCGGCGTCGCGGAACGCCGACCGTGGCAGCCGTTGCCGGGCGATGGCGGCATCGGTGGACTTCTGCACGGCCGGGTCCAGGGTGGTCGTCACGGTGAAGCCGCCGACCCGCCAGGCGCGGTCGCGCTCGGCCTGGGTCTGACCGAGTTGCGGTGCGGCCAGCATCCGGCGCGTCGCGAAGTCACAGAACTGTGGGTGATCGGAGGCGGAGCAGCCCTGGGTCGGTTGCACCGGGTGCAGCCCCAGCGCGGCGGCGTTCGCGGTGCGGAAGCGGGCGGCGCCGATCATGCCCTGGTCGCGCATGGCGGTGAGCACCACCTCGCGGCGGGCGCGCGCGGCGTCCGGATTCGTCAGCGGATCGTAGGCGGTCGGTGCCTGCACGAGCCCGGCCAGCAGCGCGGATTGGGCGATGGACAGCTTGTCGGCGTCGACGCCGAAGAACCGCTGCGCCGCCGCCTGCACCCCGTAGGCGCCCTCGCCGTAGTAGACGACGTTGAGGTAGTCGGTGAGGATCTGCTCCTTGCTCAGCGAGGAGTCCAGGTGCGCGGCGAGCACCATGTCGTCGAGCTTGCGGGAGACCGTCTTGTCGGTGCTCGCGGCGACCGCCGAGTCGCTGCCGGACAGCTGCGCCTGCAGTTGCAGCAGGTTCTTGGCCAGTTGCATGTCGATGGTGGAGCCGCCCTGGCCGGTGGCATCGCCGCTGGTGACGTTCGTGAACACGGCGCGCGCCAGGCCGGTGGCATCGACGCCGCCGTGCTCGTAGAAACGCGCGTCCTCGATGGCGACCTGCGCCTGACGCATGATCGGCGCCACGTCTTGCGTCGCGACGATCTGCCGGTTCTGCCACCAGGTCGTGGCGATGAGCGAGCCGTCGGCGGCCAGGATGCGGTTGCGCTGCGGGACCTGCGCGACGAGCGTCGCCACGTCCGGGGCCGAGATGTCGCCCAGGGCCATATCTAGCGTGCGGCCGGCGTCCGTGGCCAACGCGTCGCGGGTCGTCGGCACGGCCAACAGCACCGCCAGCAGGGCGACGACGACACCGAAGGCCACGGCCGCGCGGCGCAGCCAGTAGCGGGGGCGGCGCGGCGCTCGGGCTTGCCTGACGCGAGGGTCCGGACCGATGGGGCTCGCCGGTGGTTGCGTCGGGCGGGTGGGCATTCTGGCTCCTTGGCGGTGTATCCGTGGTCCGTCGGACCCCACCCTGGCCCCGGTGCTCTGAGCGGATGCTGAATGTGGCACCCGCCGCTAAGCGGCCCCTCAGCGCGGCGGCTCAGGGTTGGTGCACATGTCGACAGTTCAGCTCATCCGCACCACGACCTCCCGGGCATCGCTGCGTTGGCGATCCCTGGCGATGTGGGGAGTGTTGCTCGAGCTCGCCGGCCTGACTCTCGGCCTGATCGTGACGTCTGATGGCCCCGTGGCCACCGGCGAGCTCGGCGTCGACCAGGCGCTGGCCGGTCGGCACGAGGCCGTGCTTCTGTGGCTCGCCCAAGCACTCGGCCTATTGTTCGGCCCGGTCGTCGCCCCCGCGCTGCTCCTCCTGGGGTGCCTCGTCATCTACCGCCGCGATCGGCACACGGCGATCGTGCTCGGCGCCGTGACGGTGCTCGGCTGGCTCTCGGTCGGTGCGACCAAGCTCCTCGTCGCCCGACCCCGGCCGGTGGCATCCCAGGTCGCGGCGGTCGTCACCGAGACCGGCCACGACAGCTACCCCAGCGGCCACGTCGCGTTCGCCGTCGCCCTGACCCTCGCGACGGTGCTGGTGCTGCGCATGAACGGCCGAACTAGCGGGTGGGCGTGGATCGTCGGGGTGGCCACCACGGTCGTCCTCGCGGCCTCTCGCCTCTACATCGGCGCGCACTACTTCGCGGATGTCGTGGGCGCGGTCGTTCTGGTCACCGGCGCCGTGCTGCTGATGGCCGCCACCCGCTGGTGGGCCGACCGCCACGGTCGTACCGCCCTCCCGGTGCTGTAGCGCCAACTGCTCTTCCCCGCTGGTGAGGACAGGATGTGCCGATGACCACCCCCATCGCCCACTACGCCCTCATCGGCGACACCCGCACGGCGGCCCTCATCGGGCGCGACGGATCCATCGACTGGCTGTGCCTGCCGAGTTTCGACGGCGAGGCCTGCTTCGCGGCGCTGCTCGGCGACCCCGCGAACGGCCGCTGGCTGCTGGCCCCGCAGGGCGAGTACACGAGCCGCCGCGGCTATGTGCCGGGCACGCTGACGCTCGTCACGACCTTCGAGACTCCCACCGGGGCCGCGGAGGTGGTCGAGTTCATGCCGATCACCGCCGGTCGCCGTGATGTCGTGCGGCGCGTCCGGGGCCTGCGCGGAACGGTGACCTTCGAGCACGAGTTCGTTGTGCGCTTCGGGTACGGGCGTTACCGGCCGTGGATGCACCGGGTGCCCGACTTCAGCGACCTGGGCGGCGACGAGATGCTCGTCGCGGTCGCCGGACCGCAGGCGCTCGGCCTGCGCGGTCCGGTGTTGCCGCACCCGCTCGACGGGCGACACGTCAGCCAGGTACCCGTGAGCGCCGGGCAGGAGCAGACGTTCACCCTCACCTGGTGGCCCTCGCATCAGGCGCCGCCGGCACCGCTGGACGTCGCCCGCTCGCTGCATGCGACGCAGGAGGCCTTCCGGGCCTGGAGCCACCGCTCCACCTACACCGGCCCGTACCGGGAGGCGGTCGCGACCTCGCTGGTGGTGCTGCGGGCCCTGACCGACGCCGAGACCGGCGGCATCGTCGCCGCGCCGACGACGTCGCTACCCGAGGCGATCGGGGGCGCCCGCAACTGGGACTACCGGTACTGCTGGCTGCGGGACGCGGCGCTGACCCTCACCGCCTTCCTCGAGTCGGGTTATCGCCACGAGACCCGCGTGTGGCGGGAGTGGCTGCTGCGGGCGATCGCGGGCGACCCGGCCGACATGCGGATCATGTACGGCATCGACGGGCGCCGCGACCTGCCCGAGGTCGAGCTGACGCACCTGCCGGGCTACGCCGCCAGCACCCCGGTCCGTGTCGGCAACGCCGCGGCGGGCCAGCAGCAGAAGGACGTGCTCGGCGAGGTGATGATCGCCCTGCACGAGGCGCGTCGGCGCGGCCTGCCCGAAGACCCCGACTCGTGGGCGCTGCAGGTCGCGCTCGTCGATCACCTGGCCGACACCTGGGACGAGCCGGATCAGGGGCTGTGGGAGATCCGCGGGCCGGCCCGCCGATTCACCCATTCGGGGGCCATGGCGTGGGCGGCCCTGGACCGGGCCGTACAGGCGGTGGAGTCCACCGCCGGCACCGCGGACCCGCTGTCCGGGCCGCTGGACCGGTGGCGGGCGGTGCGCACCCAGATCCGCGAGGCCGTGTTGACGCGCGGGGTCAGCGCCGCGGGGCATTTCACCCAGCACGACGACACGCAGGAGGTGGACGCGGCCCTGTTGCTGCTGGCTCCGATCGGTTTTGTCGCGGCCGACGACCCGCGCTATCTGGCGACGGTCGCGCGCATCGAACGCGATCTCATGCCGGACGGCTTCGTGCGCCGCTACCGCACCGACTCCGGCGTCGACGGCCCCAGCGGAGCCGAGAATCCGTTTCTCGCGTGCTCGTTCTGGCTGGTCAGCGCCTACGCGCTGACCGGTCGAGCGAAGGACGCGCAGGCGCTGATGGAACGCCTGCTCGCCGTGCGCACCGATCTGGGGCTGCTGGCCGAGGAGTACGACCCGACGACCCGGACGTTCGCCGGCAACTACCCGCAGGCGTTCTCACATCTGGCGCTCATCGACGCCGCGCACACCCTCAGCCGCACCGGCGACGCCCCGCAGGTGGCCACAAGTTCACACTGACACCCCGCCTTCACGGTGGAGCGACGTCCGGGAACAGGCGGCGGGGCACGAACCAGACGTAGAAGACCATGCCGAACGATTCGACGAGGGACTGGGTGACGACGACGATCGCTACGACCTCCCAACCCGGCGGCAGCGAGAGGGCGAACGGCAGCACGATGAAGGAGTTGCGGGTGCCAAGGGTGAAAGTCGCGTAGAGCAGTAGAGCCAGCAGCGGCCACACGACCGGGCCGGTGCTCTCCGCGGCGCCTGGCCAGACCACGCGGACGGGCCCTTCGGTCAGACTTGTGCGATGGGGGAGGTCGAGGAGATTCGCTACGACACCCGCGTGGGTGCCCGGTGGTTGGTCCTGTTCCTGTGGGCGCTGGTGGTCATGATGGCCTTGCAGGTCGTCCTGTCCTGGCGAAACTTGGAGTCCCTCCTGCTCACCGGCCTGAACGTCGCTCGGCCCCGCCGACCGGGCATCAACGACCTGATGACAACACCTCGTTGATACCCGAGAGTGGGGGGATGGACGCAACAAGCTTCGAGCGGGCTCAGGCGCAGGCTCGCCGGACGTTACTGGCGTCCGGGGCGAGCGAGCTGCCGAGGATGCCCTGGTCCGCTCCGGTTCCGGAGGATGTGACGTCGGCCCGGTTCGCGCTCTGGCGCGCCAACGCCTCCCCGGGGACCGCCCCTATCGAGGAGATCCGGGCCGGGCTGTGCCTGCTCGATGCCGCGCGCAGCGACCTGGAGACCCTGGAGACCGCGCTGCTGTTCGTCGCCCGCACGGAGGGGATGACGTGGCCGCAGATCGCCGACGAGCTCAGGGTGCGGTCTCCGCAGGCCGCGCAGCAGCGCCTGCGGCGAGCGGAGGCGCGCACGGGCTCAGCCGATTCGGTGGCGGCCGATGACACAGCGGCCGATGACATAGCGGCCGGCGCCGGCACGGCCGGTCAGTGGGCAGCCTTGTCGGACACGCAGGATCGCGCGCCGGGGCGGTCGGCGTGACCGCCCGCCGCCGCACCGGCTCCGATCGGGACGGTGACACCGATGCGCGGGCGCGCTTCCTGCGGGCGCGCGCGAACCGCGACGGCCCGCTGTATTCGGACGCGACCCTGGAGGTGCTGCGCGCCATCCGCCTCAGCGGCGTCGGCAGTTTCGAATCGGCGGCCGCGCGCACTGGCCAGGAGAAGGCACAGGCCAGCGTGTATATCATGCTGCTCGCGACCAGCGAGTACATCACCAGCCTGAAGTTCGACCAGGCCGACGGCTGGGTCTTAACCGCCGACGGTTACGACTTCGAGCGCGAACAGGTGCAGGAGCAGGTGGCGCGGGTCGGCGCCGCCCCGGCGCTGACTGCGGCCCTCGAGCGGTTCGAACAGATCAACGGCTGGGTCGTCGGGGCGATCAGCCAGTGGCAGCTGACGACGCTGAGCAGATCACCGGAGCACCTCTGGGACCCCGAGCCGGTCATCGCCGACCTCGCAGTCGCCGAGCCTGTGCTACCGGACCTGCTGGCGCCGGTGATCGCCCTGCTGCCCCGATTCGGGCGCTACCCCACGCAGTTCAGCGCAGCCCTGGACCGCGCCCGCCGGGGCGAGACGGAGTGGATCGCCGGGATCGGCCGGCTGTCGTGCCACACGGTGTGGGCCGAGTTGCACGAGGATCTGCTCTCCAGCCTCGGTCGGCACCGCAACGAGGACAGCGTGACGCCTCAGGAGAGTGTGTGATGAGCCCTCGCGCCCTCTACCTGGTCCGACACGGCGCCGGTCGCGCCCGTCCCCGGCCGCTCGGGCGACCCGCCCCTCCAGCCGTCTGACTGACCCACTGGCAAGGCGGCGAGAAGGAACCTGCCCTGCTCATCAGCTGGCACGACCGTCGCTCCGCAGGTGAGCCGAAGGCGCTGACTACCATTGATAGACGTGAGCGACGACTCGATCAGCGCGACGGAAAGCCCCCTGGGCGGCACCGAGTTCGTCCGCGCCCTGCGCAGCGCCGCACCGTACGTGCACGGGCACCACGGCAAGACGTTCGTCATCGCGTTTCCCGGTGAGATCTGCCTGCGCGCCGACACCGACCGGCTGCTCGCCGACATCGCGCTGCTGTGCCGGCTCGGAGTGCGGGTCGTGCTGGTCCACGGCGCCCGCCCCCAGATCGAGGCCGAGCTCGCGGTGCGCGGCATCCCCTCCCGATTCGAGGGCGACCTGCGCATCACCGATGTCCCCTCGATGCACGCGGTCAAGGCTGCCGTCGGGGTGCTGCGTATGGACATCGAGGCGCGCTTGAGCTGCAGCCTCGCGAACACGCCGATGGCCGGCTCACGGATCAAGGTCGCCGGCGGCAACTGGGTGACGGCCCGTCCGGTGGGAGTGCGCGGCGGCGTCGACCACCTGCAGACCGGGCTCGTGCGGGGCGTCGACATCGCCGAAATCCGCGCGCAGCTCTCCGACGAGCGGATCGTGCTCGTCTCCCCCGTCGGCTACTCCCCCACCGGCGAGGCGTTCAATCTGCGCAACGCCGACGTCGCGGAGGCCGTGGCGACGGGGCTCGGAGCCGACAAGTTGATCTTCGTCATCGAGTCCGAGCCGGGCACGTGGCGGATGGCGCTGCAAGCCGGTGACGCCGGGCAGCTGTCGCTGACCGCCGCGGAGGGAGTGCTCGACACCGAGCTACGCGAGCGCAACCTCTCGCCCGAGGATCGCAACTGCGTGCGGGCCGGCCTGGCCGCGGTGCGCGCCGGCGTGCGCCGCGTGCATCTCATCGGCACCGACGGAGCGAGCCCGCTACTGCGGGAGCTGTATTCGCGCGACGGCTGCGGACTGATGATCGCCGCGGACGACGACTACGAGTCCACCCGCATCGCCACGATCGACGATGTCGCCGGGATCATGGCGCTCATCGCCCCGATGGAACAGGCGGGCACCCTCGTGCCGCGCAGCCGGGAGCAGCTGGAGCTCGACATCGCCGCGTTCACAGTGTTGGTGCGCGACGGCACGGTCATCGCCTGCAACGCGCTCGTCGAGTTTCCGCAGCACGGAGCCGCCGAGCTGGCCTGCGTCGCGGTGCATCCGCACTACCGCGGGCGGGACCTGGCCGCCGTGCTGCTGCGTCGCGCCCGGGCACGCGCCCGCGACTTGGGATACACCCGGTTGATCGCGTTGACGACGCAGACCCCGCACTGGTTCATCGAGCACGGCTTCGTGCGCGGCAGCGCCGCCGACCTGCCGCCCGAACGCCGCGCCACCTACGACCCAGGCCGCAACTCCCTCGTGCTCATCGACACGCTGTAACTCGGCTCGCACCCTCTGGAACGCCCTGGCGCGAGCCCTCTGAGGGAAGGCTGAGTGCGCCACCCGGTGACTGGCCCGCGATGCCATGCTGACGCTGTGTCGCACATCGACCGCACCGGGCAGCCCGGCGATCCCGCCGGCGAGGGCACCCCGCCGCGACCCGAGCCGGAGCCCGAGGAGCCCGCGGAACCCGCCGAAAAAGCAGGCCCACCAACCCCCGAGACGGCTGTCGCGAAGGCGCCCGATCCCGCTCCGGGGCAGGAGGCGAGCCCTCCGTCGGACGAGCCGCCGACGGGGTCGCAGGAGCTGGCCGCGCGCGGGCGGGGGCCGTTGCCGCCGGTGCTGCTGGCCGCCCTCGGGGTGGTGTTCGGCGACATCGGCACCAGCCCGCTGTACGCGCTGCAGACCGTCTACAGCGTCGACCACAACGCGGTCGAACCCACCCCGCTGGACGTCTACGGGGTGCTCTCGCTCGTCTTCTGGTCGGTGATGACGATCGTCACCGTCAAATACGTGGTGCTCGTCATGCGCGCCGACAACGACGGCGAGGGCGGCATCCTGGCCCTCACCGCCCTGCTGCGCCGGCGGCTGCGCGGCCGCCGCGCCTTCTCCACCATCACGCTGCTCGGCATCATCGGCGCCGCGCTCTTCTACGGCGACTCGGTCATCACCCCGGCGATCTCGGTGATGTCGGCGGTCGAGGGGCTGCAGGTCGTCGACCCCGACGCAGGCTCGGTCGTCGTGCCGGTCTCACTGACGATCCTGGCACTGCTGTTCGTCATCCAACGGTTCGGCACCGAGCTCGTGGGGCGAGCCTTCGGGCCGGTGATGATCCTGTGGTTCGGCACGCTCGCCGCCCTGGGCCTGCCTGCGATCGCGCGGCATCCGCAGGTGCTGCTCGGCCTCTCCCCCACGTACGCAGTCGAATTCGCGGTGCAGCGGCCGGTCGTCGCGTTCATCGCGATGGGTGCGATCGTGCTGACGATCACCGGAGCCGAGGCGCTGTACGCGGACATGGGGCATTTCGGCGCCCGGGCGATCCGCATCGCCTGGTTCGGGGTCGTCTTCCCCGCGCTCACCCTGAACTACCTGGGGCAGAGCGCGCTGATCCTGCACGACCCGAGTGCGGTGGACAATCCGTTCTTCCGACTGGCCCCGGAGCCGCTCGTCGTCCCGATCGTCGTGCTCGCCACGGCAGCGACCGTCATCGCCTCGCAAGCGGTCATCTCCGGGGCGTTCTCGGTGTCGGCGCAGGCGCTGCACCTGGGGCTCATCCCGCGGCTGACGGTGCGGCACACCTCCCGCCACGCCGGCGGCCAGATCTACGTGCCGGCCATCAACTGGGCGCTGTTCACCGGAGTCGTCGTGCTCATCGTCGGGTTCGGCAGTTCTGCGTCGCTGGCCAACGCCTACGGGCTGTCGGTGACCGGCACCCTCGTGCTGACCACGGTGCTCTTCGGCGGCCTGGCTCACCGCGGGTGGAAGTGGCCGCTGTGGCGCATCGCCATCTTCATGGTGGTCATCGGCGGGTTGGAGGCCGCCTTCCTCGGCGCCAACCTCACGAAGATCGCCCACGGTGGCTGGCTGCCGATCGTCATCGCATCCGTCGTCATCACGGTCATGACGACGTGGGTGTGGGGGGCCGCGCTGGTGCGCGCCCGGCGGGAGGAGATCGAGGGCCCGCTGTCGGCGTGGCTGGCCAAGGTCGACACTGGCCAGCGGGGCATCACACGGGTGCCGGGGCACGCCATCTACCTGCACACCAACCAGAGCACCGTGCCGCTGGCGCTCAAGGAGAATCTGCGCTTCAACCACGTCGTGCACGAGCACGTGGCGATCGTCTCCGTGGAGGTCGGCAACGTGCCGCACGTGCGCCATGTCGACCGGGTGACGGTCACCGACATCGGCCGACCCGACGACGGCATCGTCGCGATCCGCATCAAGCTGGGGTTCAACGACTCCCAGGACGTGCCGCACAACCTGCGGTGGAGCCAGGGTCAATGCAGCGACTTCGAGTTCGACGCCGAGCGCGCCCGGTACTTCCTGTCGGTGCTCGACGTGCACGCGGGTCGCCAGGGCAGCCCCGTGCTGCGGCTGCGCAAGCACCTGTTCGTGCTGTTGGGGCGGGTCGCCGGCAGCCGCGTCCTCTCCTTCCGGCTGCCCCCGCAGCGCACCGTCATCCTCGGCGGCACGCTGTACATCTGAGCGCCGCGCGCGCAGCTGGGTCGCCCGGGGCACCGGCAGCCGCGCCAGCCCCCACGCCGCCGCCTCCCCACCAGCGCCGACCGTTGCGCTCCCTGCCTACCGTTGCGGTCGCAACAGCAACCCGGGGCAGCAGGCGCAACCGTCGAGCGGGCCGAGGTCGGGACGCGCCTCCCCACCAGCGCCGACCGTTGCGCTCCCTGCCTACCGTTGCGGTCGCAACAGCAACCCGGGGCAGCGGGCGCAACCGTCGAGCGGGCTTCGGGGCCGCCCGCACGGGTGCCGGCCGCGGCATCCGCCCCCTGTGACGGATGCTGCGGCCGGCGGGTGACCCCCGGGGTGGCTCGGATGGCTCAGCGGGCGACGGGCTGCTGGTCGCGCAGCACGGTGCCGTCCACCAACCGGAGGTCGAAGGTCGGGGTGCCCTTCATCTCCGGGCCGTCGGAGGGCCACTGCGCGTAGAACAGCCCGTCGGTGACCGGAGCCTCGATCGTGCGCCCGTCGATGCGGATCGTCACGGCGGCGACCCGCTCTCCGGCTTCGCCGCCGACAGTGGCGACCGCGCCGCCTTCGCCGACCCCGCCACCGGTGCTGATGGCGCCGATCTGCTCGGGGCCGGGCGCCTTGGGGGCCAAGAGGTCGGGGGCGTCCTTGACGACCGTGCCGTCGGCCAGCGTGACGTCGAAGCTGACGGGCGCGGTCGGGGCGTTCGCACCGATCAGGCGCTCCGGCCACCACGCCGCGAAGTGGCCGTCCGCGACCGAGGCGTTGATCGTCTGCCCGGCGGTGTTGATCGTCACGGCGCGGGTGCCGGGGTCGACGCGGCCGGTAGTGAACACATACGAACCCTGCGGTCCGCTGCTGGCGCCCCCGCCGCTGGCCTCGACCTCGCCCGGCGGCACAGGCTGCGGCTTGACCGAGGCCGCCGTGGCGAGGCCGCCGGTGGAGCCGACCACCCGCGAGAAGTCTCCGGCGTCGAAGAAGCACTGGGCGGTGCTCGAGTCGTCGGCAACCATCGACAGGAAGGCGAAGCCCCCGCGCTGTTCCGCGATGACGGTGCGAGCCGTCTCCGGGTTCACGGTGGGGCGCTGGTCAGCCGGGATGCCCTGCTGGTCGCCGATCGAGTCGGCGAGGTTGGCCCGGCAGGCGGACTCGGCGTCGGTCAACGACTGGCCGCTCAGGGGCGTCGGGTCCGGGGTCCACGAGGCGTAGGCGACACCTTGCGAACCCGGCAGGTTACTGATGGCGAACACCCCGGCGAGCGCGGCCGCGACCGTCGCGGGCACCACCCAGCGCGCCACGCGGATCCAGCGGCGTCGCGGGGGGCGGGGGGCAATGGGCGTAACGGTGCTGTGGCTCCCGGCATTCGTCGCGGCGCTGCCTCCGCCGGCGGCCGCAGTGGCCGCGGTGGCCGCAGTGGCCGCAGTGGGCGGGGTCGAGCCCGTCACTGCGTCGTCCGCGAGGATCTGCGCGAGCAGGGCGTCGCGGCGGGCCGCCCCCTCGGCGGTCATGGTCGCGTCGGCGACGTCGTGGCGGCGGATCAGCACGTCCAACGCGTCGTCGGCGGCGGCATCGTTGATCGTGTCGTCTCGGTAGTTGTTCATGAGCGGACCCCCTCGGGCTCGGGAGCGTCGCCGGTTGCGGCGCCCTCGAGGCGGCGTCGCAGCGCGCGGCGGGCGCGGGACAGGCGAAGTCGGTAAGCGGTGGCGGTGATGCCGAGCACGGCGCCCGCCTGCGTGGAATCGAGACCGTCGAGGGCCGTGAGCGCGAGCGTCTCCTGTTCGCTCTCGCTCAGGTCCGCCCAGGCGGCCGACAAGTCGACTCGGTCGGCGGCGCGGTCCGCGGCATCCGGCTCGTCGGCCGGTCGGGGCGCGGCGGCGATTCGGACGGCGACCGCGTTCTGCCGGCGGCGCGACCGATCGTCGTTGAGCAGGCAGTTGCGGGCGATGCCGAAGATCCACGCGCGCGCCTCGCCGAGGTCGTACGGCAGATCATCGATGCGGCGCCAGGCGGTGAGCATCGCCTCCGCGACGACGTCCTCGGCTCGGTGCGGATCGCTGCGCCGCTGTGCGAACGCCAGCACGTCGGGGTAGGTGTGCGCGAACACCACCCGGTAGCGGGCCTCACGCTCCTCGTTTCCGTTCACACCCCTACCTGTCCGGCCGAGCCGCGCCTGTGTCACGCGACGTGCGGGCCTCCTGCGGTTTCGGTGCCGCGCTTCTGTCGATAGCGTGCCGGAAAGCCAGCGAACTGCCGGGAGGCACAGATGCAACCGATCGCAGTGACCGGATCGACAGGGAAACTAGGCGGGCGGATCGCGGCACGCCTGGCCGCGGCGGGGGTGCCGCAGCGGCTGCTGGTCCGCGACCCCTCCCGGGCGCCCGACCTGCCGCAGACCGAGGTGATGCAGGCCTCCTACGGCGACTTCGAGGCGGTGCGCGCCGGCTTGGAGGGGGTGGCGACGGCCCTGCTGATCTCGGCCTCCGAGAGTACGGACCGGGTCGCGCAGCACCGCACGTTCATCGACGCCGCGGCCGCCGCCGGGGTCGAGCACGTGGTGTACGTGTCCTTCTACGGCGCGTCGGCGACGGCGATGTTCACGTTGTCGTGGGACCACGCGGCGACCGAGGAGCACCTGCGCGATTCGGGCCTGGCGTTCACGTTCCTGCGGGACAACTTCTACGCCGACTTCATGCCCGATCTGGCGGGCGAGGACGGCGTCATCGCGGGCCCGGCTGGGGACGGACGCGTCGCGGTGGTCGCGCAGGACGACATCGCCGACAGCGCCGTCGCAGTGCTCACCGACCCGGTCGCCCACCGGGAGCGGCTCTACACGCTGACCGGCCCGGAGTCGCTGACCCTGACCGAGATCGCCGCGATCCTGACCGACGCCCTGGGCCGCCCCATCCGGTACGAGCCGCAGACCGTGGAGCAGGCCTACGCCTCCCGCGCCTCGTTCGGCGCGCCCGACTGGCAGGTCGACGCCTGGGTCTCGACGTACACGGCGATCGCAGCGGGTGAGGTGGCCCGCGTCAGCCCCGACGTGCAACTCCTCATTCAACGACCGCCGAGGTCGCTGGCCGAGGTGATCGCAGGAGCTCCAGCGAGCGGACATGACGACGCGGTGGGCGCCTCCCCCGAGGGGCACCCACCGCGTTGGTGAACTCGTTGTTGAATTCGTTTTCGTGAACTACAGCGTCAGACGCCCGGCTCAGATGCCGAGGAGTCGGGCGGCGTCGGCGGCCAGGTCGGAGCGCACCTTGAGCTCGTAGAACTCGGCGCGCAGCGAGCGGACCGAGGTGAAGTCGCGCTGACCGCCGGTCGCCAGGTGGCCGAAGAAGCCGAAGATGGCACCCCACACACCACCGATGAGCACGGCGGTCAGGATCATCGACAGCCAGCCGGCCGCGGGCAGGAAGAGCCCGAACAGCAGGCCGATGAACAGACCGAACCAGGCGCCGGAGCCCATGCCGTAGAGCGCGGCGCGGCCCTTGGTCATGCGGCCGGTCACCTGCTCGACCGAGCGCAGTCCCTGGCCGACGATCTTCACCGCGGCGACGTCGAACTTCTCGTCGGAGAGCCGGTCGACCGCCCGCTGCGCCTGCTCGTACGTGGGGTACGTGGTGATGATGACGACGTTCGAGCCGTCGGTCGGGGCGTCGGTGGTCGGCACGTTCGTGGTGGGAGCGATGGTGTGGGCGTCGGCGTGCGGGGTGGCAGCCATTGGTGCGTCCTTTCAGGTCAGATGGGTTGCTTGGATTGCTCCAACGATTATGATTGGAGCCTACCAACTACTTGGAGCGGAAGCAAATGATTGGATCAACCCAACCGTCTGCGGGGGGCGACGGATCACGTCTCAGCGCAGATACCGCCTCCGGGCGACTGGAGGAGCTTGTCTCGTCGCTGACCCGCCTGGCCTCGCGTGAGCGGCTGCGCCGTTCGCTCGTCGCCGACGGCAGCGCGCTGTCGCCGACCGACGCCTGGCTCATGCGCTACCTGTGCGAACGCGGACCGGCGCGGATGTCGGAGCTGGCGGCCTGGCAGGGCGTGGACCGCTCGACGATGACCACCGAAATCCGCCGCCTGGAGCGGGCCGAACTCGTGGCCCGCGAGACCGACCCCGACGACCGGCGCGCGGTCATCGTGCGCCCCACGCCTGCGGGTCGAGCGGCGCACGAGGCCAACCGAGCCGCCGCCGCGGCCGTCATCACCGACATCCTCGCGACCTGGACAGAGGCCGAACGAGACCAGCTCATTCGCTCGTTCGACAGGTTCGTGAGCGGTATCGCCGAGTACCTGGAGGGCGCCGGGCGAGAATGACGCGCATGACCCCCGAGGAGTTCCGCACCGCCGCGCACACGTTGGTCGACTGGGTCGCGGACCACCGCGCCCGCATCCCCGAGCTACCGGTCGAGGCGCGCACCCGCCCCGGTGAGATCCGCGCGGCCCTGCCCGAACACGCCCCCGAACAACCGGAGCCCCTGGCCGACGTCATCGCCGACCTCGAGCAGATCGTCGTGCCCGGCATCACCCAGACCCAGCACCCGGGGTTCTACGGCTGGTTTCCCAGCAACGCGTCGCTGGCCTCGGTACTCGGCGACATCGCGAGCAGCGGGGTTGCGGCGCTGGGCATCACGTGGCAGTCGGCGCCGGCGCTCACGGAGGTCGAGCAGGTCGTCACCGCCTGGCTGCGGGAGCTGTGCGGATTGCCGGCGGACTTCCACGGCGCGATTCAGGACACGGCCTCCACGGGGACGCTGGTGGCGATGATCGCCGCCCGCGAGCGCGCCTCCGGGCTGTCGGAGGATCGCGGTGGCTTGCAGGCGGTCGACGCTCCGCTCGTCGCCTACACCTCCGGGCATGCGCACTCCTCGGTGCCGAAGGCGGTGCTGCTGGCCGGGTTCGGGCGGGAGAACCTGCGGTTCGTCGACGTCGACCCCGTGACCTACGCGATGCGCCCGGAGGCGCTGGCCGAGGCCATGGCGGCCGATGTCGACGCCGGTCGTCGGCCGGCGGTGGTGATCGCCGCGGTCGGCACCACGGGCACCTGTGCGATGGACCCGGTGCGCGCGATCGTCGACGTGGCGCGGGAGTACGGCGCGTGGGTGCACGTCGATGCCGCGATGGCCGGGTCGGCGATGCTGCTACCGGAGATGCGGCACCTGTTCGACGGCACCGAGCTGGCCGACTCCCTGGTGTGGAACCCCCATAAATGGATGGGGACGATCCTCGACTGCTCGCTGCTCTATGTGCGGGACGTCGACCACCTCGTGGCGTGCATGTCGACGACCCCCTCGTACCTGAAGTCGGCCGCCGATGAGCAGGTCGTGCAGTACAAGGACTGGGGGATCCCGCTGGGTCGGCGGTTCCGCGCGCTCAAGCTGTGGTTTCATCTGCGGCTGGAGGGCGCCGAAGCGATCCGCGCCCGGCTGCGCCGCGACCTGGAGAACGCCCGCTGGCTCGCCGCGCAGATCGAGGCGGCGCCGGGCTGGCGGGTGCTCGCGCCGGTCGACCTGCAGACGGTCTGCGTGCGGCACGAGCCCGAGGGCCTGACCGGCGAGGCGCTGGACAACCACACACTGTCGTGGGCGAATGCCCTCAACGTCTCCGGTGCGGCGTTCGTCTCCCCGAGCATTCTCGACGACCGCTGGATGGTGCGGATCTCCATTGGCGCCGAGCCCACCGAGCGCGCCGACGTCGAAGCC
The DNA here is from genome assembly GCF_000298215.1 of Kineosphaera limosa NBRC 100340. GTDB lineage: Bacteria > Actinomycetota > Actinomycetes > Actinomycetales > Dermatophilaceae > Kineosphaera > Kineosphaera limosa. The sequence continues at coordinate 31,825 of NZ_BAHD01000029.1, forward strand.
CTCTGGGACCGGCTGCGCGCCGCCGTGTGAGCCGCCCCCGCCCCCACCTCCGCGACTGTTGCGGTTCCTGCCGAGCGTTGCTGTTGCGACCGCAACGCTCGGCAGGGAGCGCCACCGTCGAGCCGGCCCCGCGGAGCCGTCGGCCCGGCCCGCGGCCACCGCCAACCACCCCCCTCGCGACTGTTGCGGTTCCTGCCGACGGTTGCTGTTGCGACCGCGACACTCGGCAGGGAGGGCAACCGTCGACCCGGGCGCCGGCAGCCGGCCGACGGGCTAAGCGAGGATGCGGACCCAGTTGGCGCCGTTGCCGATGGGCGCGGTGCCGTGGGAGGTGAGCGACCCGTCCGCCTCCACCGCGTACAGCTCGGCCTCCGTCGACTTCTCGCCGACGGCGATGAGGTAGGCGCCGTCGGCCGTGACGTTGAAGCCGCGCGGCTGGCGCTGCGTGGGCGTGAACCCAGCGACCTGCCCGAGGCGACCGTCGGCGTCCACGGCCACGCTCGCCAGCTCCGAGGAGCTGCGCTCGGAGGCGATGAGCCACGACCCGGCGCGGTGCAGGTCGGCGCCCCAGATGAGGTGCTCCTGCGTGGGATCGGCGCCGAACCGGCTGTGCCCCAGGCCGTGCCGCGGGTCGACGACCCCCACCGACTCGGCGACGGTCAAGGCGCCCGCGCCGCCGCGGGTCAGCCGGATGACCTCGCCCGAATACTCGGTGATCAGGTAGGCGTTCGGGCCGTCGACGATGAGATGCCGCGGGCCGGAACCCTGCGGCGCAGCGACGGTCGGCGGGTCCAGCGGCGTCAACGTGCCGTCGCCCGCCAGCGCGTACTGCGCCACGAGATCGTCGCCGAGTGCCACGAAGTAGGCGACCTCTCCCCCTCCGGACGGCGCGGCAACCACACAGTGCACATTGCGGTACTCGATGCGCGAGATCGGATCCCCCACCCCAAGATCGCCGCCCACGGGCCACGTCACGCCGAACCCGCCGCCGTACGAGGCACCCAACAGCAACGTCCCTCCGGAGGCCAGCGCCAGATAGGCCAGGGACGCCTCGACATCACGCCGCCCGACCTCCGTCAAAGCGCCGGTCGCCCGGTCCAGGCGCAGCGTCGCGACGCCCGGAGGGTCGCCCTTGTAGGCCGCGTAGACGAGGTCGCGTTCGGCGTCGACGGCGAAGGTGCCGCAGCCGGTCAAGCCCTGGGTGACGGTCAGCGGCTCCAGGTGCGGCCGGTCGCCGCGGTGCAGGCGCAGCGCGATGATGGAGTCGCTCTTGGCGGTGGCGATGAGAACGAGTTCACTCACACCCCCGACCCTACGGCCGAAGGCGACGAACGAGGGGCCCGCAACCCAACGGCTGCGGACCCCTCGTCACGCCTAGGCGGAGGCGGCGATGCTCAGCCGCGCAACAGGTCGTACCGGTCGTTGTTCATGACCTTGGCCCACGCGGCGACGAAGTCCTCGACGAACTTGTCTTCGGCGTCGTCGGAGGCGTACACCTCGGCGACGGCGCGCAGCTCGGAGTTCGAGCCGAACACCAGGTCGGCGCGGGTGCCGGTCCACTGCTGGCCGTCGGCGCCGGTGCCGTTGAACGTGTCGGCGTCCGCGCCGCCGGTCCACGTGGTGCCCAGGTCGAGCAGGTTGACGAAGAAGTCGTTCGTCAGCTGCCCCACGCGGTCGGTCAGCACGCCCGCGGTCGAGCCGCCGGCGTTCGCGCCGAGCACCCGCAGGCCACCGACCAGCGCGGTCATCTGCGGCGCCGACAGGTTGAGCAGGTTGGCGCGGTCGACGAGGGCGTACTCGGCCGGCAGCGCGTTGTCGCGCCGGTCGTAGTTGCGGAAGCCGTCGGCCTTGGGCTCGAGGTAGGCGAACGTCTCGAGGTCCGTCTGCTCCTGGCTGGCGTCGGTGCGGCCCGGCGAGAAGGGCACGGTGACGGTGTGGCCGGCCGCCTTCGCGGCCTCCTCCACGCCGACGCCGCCGGCGAACACAATGAGGTCGGCCAGCGAGATCTGCGTGCCCGACTCGTTGAACGCCGACGCGATGCCCTCGAGAGCCTCCAACGCCGTGGCCAGCTCGGCCGGGTCGTTGACCGCCCAGCTGCGCTGCGGCTCCAGGCGCACCCGGCCACCGTTGGCGCCGCCGCGCTTGTCGCTGCCGCGGAAGCTGCCGGCCGACGCCCACGCCGTCTTGACCAGCTGGGAGACGCTCAGCCCGGAGTCGAGAATGCGCGCCTTGAGGTCGGCCAGGTCGTCGGCGTCGACGAGGTCACCCTCGCGGGCCGGGATCGGGTCCTGCCACAGCAGCTCCTCGGTGGGCACCTCGGGGCCCAGGTACCGCGAGACGGGGCCCATGTCGCGGTGCGTCAGCTTGAACCAGGCGCGCGCGAAGGCGTCGGCGAACTCGTCGGGGTTTTCCAGGAAGCGCCGCGAGATCTTCTCGTAGGCCGGGTCCTGAATGAGCGACAGGTCGGTCGTCAACATGCCGGGGGTGCGGGTGCGCTCGGTGCCGTGCGGGTCCATGACCGTGTTGGCTCCGGCGCCGCCCTTGGGGGTCCACTGGTGCGCGCCCGCGGGGCTCTTGGTCAGCTCCCACTCGTGCTCGAAGAGGATCTCGAAGAAGCGGTTGGTCCAGCGGGTCGGCGCGTCGGTCCAGATGACCTCGAGACCACTGGTGATCTGGTCGTTGCCCTTACCGGTGCCGTAGCTGTTCTCCCAGCCCAGGTTCTGTCGCTCCGGGCCGGCGGCCTCGACATCCGGGCCGACGTACTGCTCCGGGTCGGCCGCACCGTGCGTCTTGCCGAAGGTGTGCCCGCCGGCGATGAGGGCGACGGTCTCCTCGTCGTTCATCGCCATCCGGCCGAACGTGTCCCGGATGTCGTGGGCCGCCGCGACCGGGTCCGGGTTGCCGTTGGGGCCCTCGGGGTTGACGTAGATGAGGCCCATCTGCACGGCCGCGAGCGGGTTCTCCAGCTCGCGGTCACCGGAGTAGCGCTCGTCGCCGAGCCAGGTGGTCTCCGGGCCCCAGTAGACGTCGTCGTCCGGCTCCCAGGCGTCGACGCGGCCACCGGCGAAGCCGAACGTCTTGAAGCCCATCGACTCCAGCGCCACGTTGCCGGACAGCACGAGCAGGTCGGCCCAGGAGAGGTTCTTGCCGTACTTCTTCTTGATCGGCCACAGCAGGCGGCGGGCCTTGTCGAGGCCGACGTTGTCGGGCCAGCTGTTGAGGGGGGCGAACCGCTGCTGGGCGGCGCCGGCGCCACCGCGACCGTCCTGCTGGCGGTAGGTGCCGGCGGAGTGCCAGGCCATGCGGATCATCAGCGGGCCGTAGTGGCCGAAGTCGGCGGGCCACCACTCCTGGGAGGTGGTCAGCACCTCTTCGATGTCGCGCTTGACCTGGGCGAGGTCGAGGGACTCGAACGCGGCGGCGTAGTCGAAGTCGCCGCCGAGCGGGTTGATGACGGCCGGGTTCTTGGCCAGGATCCGCACGTTGAGACGGTTGGGCCACCAGTCCTGGTTGGCGTCGCCCTGAGTGGGGTGGATGGCGGTGTGAATCACCGGGCAGGACTCAACCTGGCCGCGGCTCTGCGGGCTGCCCTCACCGACCTCCGGGCTCTGCTCCGGCGACTGGTGGGCGGCGTTGGTGGACTCGTTGACGGACATGGGGTCCTTCCGTTCATCACTCGGCGGCTAGACACGACAATTCGTGCGGCCAGCGGAAGCCAGCCGGGGGTGGTTCGACACGAGTCTTGCGGCTAATCTGGATAAGATCAAGATCAGGCGGCGTCTTGATCTGAGACCGGCCGCCGCGCGCCAGGCTGCCCTTATCCCTGCCCCGTTGCCGACCCGGTCACGGCCCGTCCGCAGAGCGGGAGATCGGCCACCCGGGCCAGGTGTTGGACGCCGTGGGAGTGCTCGGCCCGGTCGACCTCCAGCCTCGCGTCGCGCCCGTCGAAGACCAGCGTCATGACGCCGTTGGCGAAATTCGGGCCGTAGTCGATGTTCCAGTCCAGGCCCGTGTCGGGCACGCCGACCCAGCGCGACATCCGGCGCAGCACCCCCAGGGGCAGCCGGTAGTCGACGATCGAGTTGGCCCAACGCAGCGCCCGCGGCAGCGGATTGCGAAAGGGCGACATCGTCAGCTGCTCGATAACGGTGCCCGGGTGCTCGGTGTCGGCCAGGTAGGCCCGCGCGACATACGAGCAGTGCACGTCGCCGGAGAGGATGAGCACCCCGGCCGGCGGCTGCGGCGAGGCGACCACCTGCCGCAGCAGTTCGACGAAGTGGCCGAACGAGCGGCGGAAGGCGGCCCAGTGCTCGAGGTCGATGAACTGGCGCAGCCGCTCCCCGAGGATCGGCGCCAGCCGCCCGTGAGTGCCCTCGGCGACCGCCTCGTTCCACCCCTCCACGTGGTGGATGCCGCGCGGCAGCAGCACCGGCAGCGTGGACCCCAGCAGCAGGTGCGTGATCGTGCCGTGCTCGCGGCGCCCCAGCGCCTGCGCCTGCACCCAGTCCCACTCGTGGTCGTCGACCATCGCGCGCGGCCCGTTGGTCAGTTGCCGAGAGGCGCGGCAGTCGATGGCGACGAGCCGCACGATCCCGGCGTCGTCGTCGTCGGCGTCGCGAAAGTCGCGCACGAAGCTCCACCGGGTCGAGTCGATCTGCGCGTCCGCCGCCCAGGCGAACTCGTCGAGTTCTGCCGTGTGGGCCGCCTCGTCGCCGCCGGCGCGCAGGGCCGCGAACAGTTCGTCGCGGTCCAGGTAGGTCGGCGACAGATTGCCGAGGTGCTGGTAGATCCAGTACGAGCCGAACGCCCCGACGACTCGGTCGCGCCACCACGGCTCCTGCGTCACCCGCTCCCGCCAGGCCGCGGAGGTGTTCCAGTCGTCGCGCAGGTCATGGTCGTCGAGCAGCATGCACGAGGGCACGGTCGAGAGCAGCCAGCGCACCGGCTCCGGGGTCCAGCTCTCGTGGTACAGCCAGGTGTACTCCTCGAAGTCCCAGACCTCGCCGGCGACCTCCTCCCAGCCGCTCGGCACGGGATCGTGCGCGCTGCGCAGGCGGTCGACGAGCTCCGGAGACGGTTCGTCGGCGTAGATCTGGTCGCCCACCATGAACAGGGCGTCGGGCCAGCGCTCGTGCGGCGTGTGCCGCATGGTCTCGGCCAGGGCCGCGAGCGCGTCGGCACCGAACTCCGCCAGGCCCTCTTCGTCGAAGGGCGCGACGCGGCGGCACGAGCCGAACGCCAGGCGCAGCTTGCCGCCGACGAGGGTGCGGATGACGCTGGGCGGGCGGTTCGACTCGGGCTCGGGCCACACGGGCGTCTCGTCGAGGTGCACCCGGTAGGGCAGCACGCTGGCCGCCGGCAGGCCGCGGATCTGCACCAGCGCGTAGTGGTGGCCGTGCACCGACCAGGTGTTCTCGGTGACGACCCGGTCCCGCGCTGAGCCCTCGGCATCCCCGGCGTCCGAACCGGTCGCCGGATCCGGCTCGACGGTGACGGTCACGGTGCACGGCCGGTCGGTCTCGACCCAGATCGTCGCATCGTGCCGGTCCACGTAGCGCAGCACCGGGCCGAGCAGCAGGCGTGGGTCGCTCATGGCCAGCAGGTTATGCCGCCCGGCTGACGCGCACCTGCCCGGCTGTGGGCAAGGGGCTGAAAGCGCCGCCGCACCCATCACTGGCAGGGGGCGCCGGCCAGTCGTGGCTGCGGGTCGGTCAGGTCCCGCAGAAGGTCACGTGCGCGGGCGCGTCGTCCGGAGCCGGCTCGGCCAGGTCGGCCAGGTCGGCTCGCTCGTCGAAGGGGCGGCGCACCGCGCTCAGCAGTCGCTCGAAGAGGGCGAGGTCGCCGTCGGTGGCGGCGGCCAGCGCCTCCTCGACGCGGTGGTTGCGCGGGATGTAGGCGGGGTTGATCCGGTTCATCGCGGCGGCGACCTCCACGGGCTCCCCCACCACCATGGCCGCCCGCCGCTGCGCCCAGGCGTCGAAGGCGGTCGGCTCGGCGAACAGGTCCCGGGCGGTGCCGGCCGCCAGCGCGCGAAAGAAGCCGGTGAAGTCGACGCGCTGCTCACGCAGCAATTCCAGGCAGTCCGCGATGAGCGCCCGCGGCTGCACCGCTCCGGCCGCGGCCACCGCATCGGCATCGGACTCCGACTCAGCCGCAGACTCCGGCTCCGGGAGGCCCAGCTTGGCGGCCAGGATCGCGGTGACGGCCGCGTCGTAGCGGCGGGCGAACCCCGACAGCGCATCGGTGGCCCGGTCGACGGCTGTGTCGGGGTCGGGGTGCAACAGCGGCAGCAGGGTCTCGGCGAAGCGGGCGAGGTTCCACTGGGCGATGCCGGGCTGGTTGCCGTAGGCGTATCGGCCGCCGTGGTCGATGGAGCTGAAGACGGTGGCGGGATCGTAGGCGTCGAGAAAGGCGCAGGGTCCGTAGTCGATGGTCTGGCCGCTGATCGTCATGTTGTCGGTGTTCATGACGCCGTGGATGAAACCGACCGACATCCATTGGGCGAGCAGCTGCGCCTGTGCGCCGGCCACCGCCTCCAGGAGCGCGAGGTAGGGGTTGCCGGGATCGCCGAGGTTGTCGGGGCCGTGCGCGTCGGTCGTGATCGCCGGGTAGTGGCGGGCGATCGCATAGTCGGCCAGGCGGCGCACGAGGTCGGGCCCGCCGTTGGCGGCGGCGAATTGGAAAGTGCCGACGCGCAGGTGGCTGGCGGCGACCCGGCAGAGCACGGCGCCGGGCAGGTAGCCCTCCTCGCGCATGACGCGCTCACCGGTGGCCACGACCGACAGGGCGCGGGTCGTGGGGATGCCTAGGGCGTGCATCGCCTCACCCATGAGGTATTCGCGCAGCATCGGCCCGAGCACCGCCTTGCCGTCGCCGCCCCGCGCGAACGGGGTGCGCCCGGAGCCCTTGAGGTGCAGGTCGCGGCGCTGACCGTCGGTATCGAGCAGCTCCCCCAGCAGCAGCGCCCGCCCGTCCCCCAGTCGCGGGGAGTAGCCGCCGAACTGATGGCCGGCGTAGACCTGCGCGACCGTCGGCACGCTCTGGGGCACCTGCCCGAGCAGAAACTCCAGGCCGTCCGGGCCGGCCAGCCATGCCGGGTCCAGGCCCACTTCGACGGCCAGGTCGTCGTTGAGCACCTGCAGCGTCGGGTCGGGCGCCGGCGCGGCCCGCCACGCCAGGCTCAACTCCGGGACAGCCTGCGCATAGCCCTGCTCGAGGTGCACCGGCAGCAACGGGATCGGCGGCTGGCTCATGCGTCCCGAGGCTACGTCGGCCCGCCACTCGCCCGCCACCGCACGGTCGCCGGGCAGTGATCTGCGGTGCTCGCGGGTTGATCGGCGGCAATCGGGAGTGATCGGCGGCGCTCGGGTGTAGTAACGGCCCGGTGACTGCCCCGGGCCAGCCCGGGCCAGCCGGCTCAGCCTTCGCCGAGCCCGTGCCGTGCGGAGTATTCGAGCACCCCCTGGGCCGCGGCGGCGTCGGTGGCCAGGTGGGTGACGTAGCCGGCCGCGAGGGCGACGGCGAGCGCGCGCACCTTGCTGCGGCCGCCGGCGATGCAGACCCGCCGCTCGGTGCGGCGCAGATCGGCGAGCGGCACGGCGACGGTGCGGGCGTCGAGGTCGGGCAGGCAGATCTGGCCGGTGTCGTCGTAGAAGCGGGAGCAGATGTCGCCGGCGGCACGGCGAAGCAGGTGCTCGCGCTCGGCCGGGCTGAAGTAGTCGAGGGTGAAGAGCGTCGCGTCGAGGGCGATGGGGCCGACGGTGAAGGCGGCCATCGAGGTGCGCCGGCCGAGCTGGAGGACGGCCTGGACCTGGCGCTCGGCCTCCAGGGCGCGCATCGTCTCGACCCGCTCGAGGTAGACGGGCAGGTGGAGCGTGCGGGGGTAGGCGTTGAAGGCGGCGCAGAAGAGCGACATCGTCTCGTACTCGCGGGTGCGCTTGGGCTGCAGCGGGACTCCGCCCTTGAGCTCGACGATCTCGACGTCGTCGCGGGTCGTCGGCTGCAGGTGTCGGCCGACGGCCCACATCGTCTCGCCCCAGGAGAGTCCGAGGAGTTCGCCGTCGCGCACGAGGTCCTCGAGGAGCCCGGCGCCGACGCGGCCGAGTTCCTCCAGGGGCCCGACCGGGTCGGCGGGCCCGGAGGCGACCCGCACCTCCTCCAGACCGAAGCGCTCGGCGAGCTGGTCGCCGAGGTCGGAGGTCACCTCGCGGGGGTCGTGCACGTCGATCGTCACGTACCGCAGGTCCTTGGCCGTCTGGATGAGCTTGGAGACGGTAGGCCGGGAGACCCCGAGCCGGCGCGCGACGTCGCCCTGGGACAGGCCGCCGAGGTAGTAGAGCTTGGCGGCGTCGAGGGCCTGCTCCTGGCGCGGCTCCATGTCCTGTCCCTTCGTCACGGGGGCGATTCGGCCGGGTCTCACGTGATGTCGGCCGGTGCGGTAGGGGGTCGCCTTCGGGCCATTGGTCCCCTCTCGAACTTTTGTCAATCTAGCTCATTGACGTTCGTGCCATGACGCCCTTAGAGTGAAGGCACATTCGTTCGCACGGCAGGGAACGAACGTTCCGGATTTGGAGCGTCGCCTCGCCGCGCACCCTCTGGAAGGATCCCTGCATGTCTCGCCGCGCCGACGTCGCCCAGCTCATCGACCACACCCTCCTCAAGCCCGAGAGCACGCGCGCCGACGTCGAGCGACTCGTCGCCGAGGCCGCGGAGCTCGGCACCTACTCGGTGTGCGTCTCGCCGAACATGCTGCCGCTGACCGACAACCGCGGCCTCAAGGTCGCGACCGTGTGCGGCTTTCCCTCCGGCGCTCACAAGGCCCAGGTCAAGGCGGCCGAGGCGGCGCAGTCGGTGCGCGACGGCGCCGACGAGATCGACATGGTCATCGACATCGCGCAGCTGAAGTCCGGCGACGTCGCCGGCACCGAGGCCGAGATCCGCGCGGTCCGCGAGGCCGCCCCCGCGCCGACCGTGCTCAAGGTCATCATCGAGTCCGCGCTCCTGACCGACGACGAGATCGTCGCGGCCTGCCGCGCGAGCGAGGCCGCGGGCGCCGACTTCGTCAAGACCTCGACCGGCATGAACCCGGCCGGCGGCGCGAGCGTCCACGCCGTCGAGCTCATGGCGCAGACCGTGGGTGGCCGCCTCGGCGTCAAGGCCTCCGGCGGCGTCCGCACCGGCGAAGACGCCGAGGCGATGATCGCCGCGGGCGCCACCCGCCTCGGCGTCTCCGGCTCGCGCGCGCTGCTCGAGGGCCTGAAGTGAACACCGACGTCAGCGCCGACGTCGTGACCCAGGCCCGCGAATGGGCCGCGCACGACCCCGACGAGGCTTCGCGCACGCAGCTGCTGGCCCTCGTCGACGCCGCCGCCGCCGATGAGGCCGCGGCCGCCGATCTCGCCTCCCGCTTCGTCGGGCCGCTCACCTTCGGCACCGCGGGCCTGCGCGGCGCGGTCGGCCCGGGCGAGTCGCGGATGAACGTCGCGGTCGTCACCCGCGCCACCGCCGGGCTGGCCGCCTACCTCGACGGCGCCCTCGACCAGCCGGCCCGGGTCGTCGTCGGGTGCGACGCTCGGCACGGCTCCGACGCCTTCTACGACGCGACGACCCAGGTGCTCTCGGGCGCCGGCGCGCAGGTCATCGCCCTGCCCCGGCAGCTCCCGACGCCCCTGACCGCGTATGCCGTGCGCGCGCTCGACGCGGACGCCGGCGTCATGGTGACGGCCTCGCACAACCCCCCGGCCGACAACGGCTACAAGGTCTACCTGGGTCGCGCCCTCGGTGGCGAGGACGGCGTCGGCGTGCAGATCGTGCCGCCGGTCGACGGGCTCATCGCCGCCCAGATCGCGGCGGCCCCGCCGGCCGACGAGGTCGCCCGCTCCGCGGCGAACGTCACCCCCGCCCCGGCCGACCTCGTCGACCGCTACGTCGCGCGGACCGCGGGCCTGCGCGGGCGCACCGAGGCCTCGAACACCCGCATCGTCCTCACGCCGATGCATGGCGTCGGCGGAGCGACGGCCCTGCAGGTGCTCGCCGCGGCCGGCTTCGGCGACGTCCACGTCGTCGCTCAGCAGCAGCAGCCCGACCCGGACTTCTCGACGGTGCCCTTCCCGAACCCCGAGGAACCCGGCGCGATCGACCTCGCCCTGGCCCTGGCCCGCGACGTCGACGCCGACGTCGTCATCGCCCTCGACCCCGACGCCGACCGGTGCTCGGTCGCCATCCCGGAGCGCGACGGCACGTGGCGTCAGCTCAGCGGCGACGAGGTCGGCTGGCTGCTCGGCGAGCAGGCCGCGACCGACCCGACCCGCTCCGGCGACACCCTCGCGTGCTCCCTCGTGTCCTCCCGGCTCCTCGGGCGGATCGCCGAGCATCACGGCCTGCGGGGCGCGACGACGCTCACCGGCTTCAAGTGGATCGCCCGCGCGCCCGGCATCCGGTTCGGCTACGAGGAGGCGATCGGCTACTGCACCGATCCCGAGTCGGTCAAGGACAAGGACGGCATCTCGGCGATGCTGCGCGTCGCGACGCTTGTCGACGACCTGGCCCGCGACGGGCGCACGATCCCGGACGCGCTCGACGACCTCGCCCGCACCCACGGACTCTTCGCCACGGCGCCGCTCAGCTTCCGCGTCGATGACCTGTCGATCATCACCGACGCGATGGCCCGCCTCCGGGCCGCCGACGTCACGGAGCTCGCCGGTTCGCCGGTCGCCTCCGTCACCGACCTGGCCCACGGCTCGCCCGAGCTGCCGGCCACCGACGCGATCATCCTCACCACCCAAGCCGACGACCGCGTCATCGTCCGCCCGTCTGGCACCGAGCCCAAGCTCAAGTGCTACCTCGAGGTCGTCGTGCCCGTGCCGGGCTCCGACATTCCGCGCGGCGTCGCGCAGGAGCGCCTACGCCGCCTCGGCGCCGACATCACCGCCGTGCTCGGGCTCTGAGCCCACCTCTCTGAGCCGCCTTTCCACCCCACCGGACGTCACTCGCGCGGGGCGGGAGCCTTCCCTGACTGGATCGCTCCCGCTGCCGGGCCGATGCGCCCTGCCCACTTTCACCAGATCGGATTACGCGTCATGTCTTCTTCGCCCGCCCCCGGCAACGGTGCCGCGACCGCGGTCCCCGTCGCCGATGTGCCCAACCCCAAGCGCGCTGTGCCCGTGCTCCTGGGCATGTTCATCTTCTGCCTCGTCGTCGACTCGGCGTTCCGTTTCACGTCCAAGCCGATCGCCGACGACCTCGGCCTGTCGGTCACCACGGTCAGCCTCCAGACCACCCTCGGCGGCATCATCATCGGGGTCGGCGCCGTCGTCTTCGCGACGCTGTCGGACTCCATCAGCATGCGGAAACTGCTGCTCGGCGCCATCGGCATGATCTGCGTCGGCTCACTCATCGGCTTCTTCTTCAGCTCCTCCTGGCCGATGATCCTCACCGGCCGAATCATCCAGACCAGCGGGCTCGCAGCCGCGGAGACCCTCTACGTCGTCTACGTGACGAAGTACCTGCCGAAGGAAGACCAGCGCACCTACCTCGGCTTCTCCACCGCCGCCTTCCAGCTGGCCATGCTCATCGGCATCGTCACGACCGGCTTCATCTCGACCTACGTCAGCTGGACCGCGCTCTTCCTCGTGCCCCTGCTGTGCCTGCTTGCCGTGCCAGCCGTCCTCAAGACGATCCCGGACCACCAGCTCGCCGGCTCCCGGCTCGACGTCTTCGGCATCGTCCTCGTCGCGATCGTCGCGACCGGCACCATGCTCTTCCTGCAGGACTTCAACTGGCTGTTCCTCGCGCCGGCCGCCGTCGGAGTCGGTCTGCTGTGGTGGCACATCCGCACGCACCACGACGCCCTGGTCGACCGGGCTTTCTTCGCCGACCTGCGCTACCCGAGCACGCTGGTCGTCGTGTTCTTCCTGTACGCCGTGCAGTTCGCCTACATCTTCGCGTTCCCGTTCCTCATCACCGAGCTGTACGGCATGTCCTTCGACACCATCTCGCTGCTGACCGTGCCCGGCTACGTCTGTGCCGTCATCGTCGGGTCCCTCAGCGGCAAGATCGGTGAGCGCCTCTCGATGCGCGCCACCATCACGCTGGCCGTCGGGCTCATCATCGTCGCGCTCGTTGTCCCGGCCGTCTTCGTCACGACCTCGGTGATCCCCTTCGTGCTCTCGCTCGTCGTCTTCTCCTCGGGCTTCGCGCTGCTCTACGCCCCGCTGGTGGCCACCGCGATCCGCGACATCACGCCCGTGCGCTCCGGCGTGGCCATCGGCTTCTACAACCTCATGATCAGCATCGCCGTCTCGGTCGGCATCGCCTACACCGCCAAGCTGCTGGACCTCAAGCCGGCGCTGTTCGACGCGATCATCACCGCCCCGGAGGGCTTCAGCAAGAGCTTCTCCAACTCGCTCCTCCTCATCGCCGTCGTGGCGCTCATCGGGCTCATCATCTACCGGGCCGCCGCAGCCGTCTTGGCTCGGGACGACCAGCGCGCCGGACGCGAGTCCGCGCTGGGCAGCTGACCCCGGACCGCGTACCCGCCTCCACACCCACACCCCACACCCACACCCCACACCCCACACCCCACACCCCACACCCTCGAAAAGGATGAACACCATGACGAACGACACCACCCAGACGAACGAGAGCACCGACCCCTACGCCGCCGCCCAGGTCGCCGCCACCGCGATCCGCGACCGCTTCGGCATCGACTCCATCGATGTCGGCCTGGTCCTGGGCTCGGGCTGGAAGTCCGGGGTCGACGAGCTCGGCGAGCCGCTCGCGGAGTGCGCGCTCGAGGAGATCCCCGGCTTCCTGCCGCCCGTCGTCGCCGGCCACGGCGGCAAGCTGATCCTCGTCCGCACCCCGAATGACAAGATCGCCGCGATCCTCACCGGCCGCACGCACTACTACGAGAAGCGTGGCGTCGACGCCGTGGCCCACGGCGTACGCACCCTCGCCGCCGCCGGCGCCACGACGATGGTCCTCACGAACGGCTGCGGCGGGCTCGACGTCGAGATCGCGCCCGGCACCCCGGTGCTGCTGCGCGACCACATCAACCTCACCGGCGCGACGCCGCTCGTCGGGGCGCGCTTCGTCGACCTCACCGACGCCTACTCCCCGCGCCTGCGCGACCTCGCCCGCGGCGTCGACCCGAGCCTCACCGAGGGCGTCTACGTGCAGTTCCCCGGCCCCGACTACGAGACCCCGGCCGAGGTGCGCATGGCCGGCATCATGGGCGGCACGCTCGTCGGCATGTCGACGACGCTGGAGACGATCGCCGCCCGCGAGGCCGGCATGGAGGTGCTCGGCATCTCGCTGGTCACCAACCAAGCGGCCGGCATCTCCCCCGAGCCGCTGGACCACCACGAGGTCCTCGAGATGGGCCAGGCCGCCGGTCCGCGCCTCGCCGCCCTCATCAAGGGCATCCTCGAGGCGATCTAGGTGGACGTGATGACCGACTTCACCCTTGACGGACCACGCCGGTGCGCTACAGGCGACGTCGTGGCGCATCCCGGAGCCGCGCTATGTCGTGCTCATCGTCCACGGCTACAGCCAGCACGTGCACATGTACGACCCCGTCGCTGCCGTCTTCAACGCAGACGGCGCCAGCGTCTACGCCGTCGACCACATGGGCCACGGCAGGTCCGAGGGCGAGCGGGCCGTCTTCGACGACATCGAGAAGATCGTCGACGACGTGCACCTGCTCGCCGAGCGCGCCCGTGCGGAGGTGCCGCAGGTGCCGGTCGTCGTCGTCGCCCACTCGATGGGCGGGCTCATCGGCTCCCGCTACCTGCAGCGCTACCCCGACGAGCTCGCGTGCGGTGTGCTGTCGGCGCCTGCCCTGACGACGGACGGCATCATCGACACCCTCCTCGCGCAGCCGGAGATCCTCGATGTGCCGCTCGACCTGTCGACGCTGTCCCGCGACCCCGCGGTCGGCGAGGCGCACGGTGCGGATCCGCTCGTCTACCACGGTCCGTTCCGGCGGCAGCTCCTCGAGGCGGTCAAGGCGGGGACGCAGACGCTCGCGGACGGCGGACGATTCGCCGTCCCGGTGCTCTGGATCCAGGGCGAGGACGACCAGATCGTCCGCTTCGAGTACAACCGGCCCGCCTGGGCGACCCTCGAGGGTGCCGGAGCGCAGGCACGGTCTTATCCCGGGGCCCGGCACGAGCTCTTCTTCGAGACGAACAAGGAGGAGGTGCTCGGCGACGTCCTCGCCTTCATCGACGCCCACGTCTGAGGCCGGCGGGCCCTCGGCCGAAGATAGTGTTCGCTTTTACAGGGTGGACCGGGCAAAAGCGAACACTATCTTCGCTGGCACCACACCTGGCGGAGCCCGCTTTACGGTGGAGCGATGAGCACCGCAGCCGCCTTCATCGACCTGTTCGACCGCATGCCCGACCTCGTGCGCGAGTCGCTCGACTCCCTCGACGAGTCCCAGCTCACCCAGCGAATCGCCCCGCAGGCCAACACCATTGCCTGGCTGATCTGGCACCTGGCTCGGGTCGAAGACGACCACATCAGCGGCGCAGCCGCCGCGTTGGCCCTCCCGGAGTACACCGACCAGGCCTACCTGCGGCTGAGCTTCGTCGACCGGTTCGACCTGCCGTTCGCGCCGCGCGAGACCGGCTACGGCATGACGACCGAGCAGGTCGGGCAGGTGCGGGCGCCCGGTGATCTGCTCGTGGCCTACTACGACGCGGTGCACGCCAAGACCGACGCCATGCTGCGCCACGTGCGCGAGGACGACTGGAGCACGATCGTCGACGAGCAGTGGACGCCGCCGGTGACCCTGCAGGCCCGGATCGTCAGCGTCGCCAACGACGTCACCCAGCACGTCGGGCAGGCCGCCTTCGTCCGCGGGATCCTGCTGGCTCACTGACCAGCCAGCCCCAGTTCAGGCGACTGGGCAGCGGATGCAAGGCATGGGGCTCAGCGCCGGAGGCGGTGGCGCAGGAGGTCAGCGCCCGGCCCGGTCAGCTCGTCGGCGGCGACGGAACGACCGGTGGCGGCGAGGGCGAGCGCTTCCAGGGTGCCCTCGGCAGCGGGGCCGATGCCGCCGGACCAGTCGGCGTCGGTGGCCCGCAGCCCCACGCCCTCCAGTCGACCCGGCGGCACGAGCGCCGGGGCGACCTCGTCGCTCACCAGGTAATCCAGCAGCGTCTGCCAATGCTCGGCCGGCACATCGGCACTCAGCCCCAGCGGGCGGGCGAGGTCCCGCAAGTGGATGCAGGCGTCGGCGAACGGACCCATCGGGCCGACCCGCGGCGGGCTGACCTGGTCGGCGGCGTGCGCACGCAGCAACTCGATGAGGTGCGCGGGTTCGGCCTGCGCGAGCTCGCGGGCGAAGTGCGCAACGGTCGCGTCGGTGTTGCCCCAGTAGCGCAGCGACACGACGAAGAATCGCCGGAAGCTGACGTACACCGGCTGCACGAGATGGCCGGCCAGGTCGTGCACGGTCCAGCCCGCACACAGGGTGGGTGCCTGCCACTGGCCCGGTGCCAGGCTCGCCAACACGTCGGCGAGCAGGAGGCGATGCTGCGTGGTCCACGCGTAGATCTGCTCGTCGTCGCTGGCCATCCCCACTCCCCACGCCCTGCTCGAAATGCGCCATTTACCCGGCATTCGGGTGCCTGGCACGGCGGATTCGTCGCCGAAAGTACCAGTTCGGGACGCGGCTCGCGGGTGCGGCGGCCTCGGCGGGGCGGGCGCGGACCTAAAATTAGCTGGTGAATCCCCAGCCGAATCCGCGTCGAGTGGCGAACAGTTCATCGTGACTACCGTCGTTCTGCTCGCGCTCGCCTCGACGACCTGCGCCGCGATCTCCACCGTGCTGAAGCACCTCAGTGCCAACCAGCCGGTCAAGCCGATCCTGGGCGGGCACGTGCCGCAGGTGCTCGACCGGATGATCGCCAACCCGCTGTTCCTCGCGGCGCTGGCGGTCGACGCGGCGGCGGTGGCGTTCCAGGTGTTCGCCCTGCGCTACGGGGATCTGTCCACCGTGCAACCGATCCTCACGCTGGCGCTCGTCATCAGCCTCGGGCTGGACCACGCGGTCTCGCGCACCCGCATCACCCGCGGCGAGATGGTGTGGGCCGCGACCCTGGTCGCCGGGCTCGTGCTGTTCCTCGTCTCCTCCGGCGCCACCGACCCCAAGCGCGGGGTCGAGTTGGGCGACCGCACGGCCGGGTTGGTGCTCGGCGGGCTGGCGCTCGTCATCTGGCTCGTCGCGCTGCTGGCCACCCGCAAGGCCAAGGTCACCGTGCGCGCGCGGGTGCAGGCCGCCGGGGTGGCCGGCATCTACGCTGCGACGGCCGGCCTCATCAAGTCCTCGACCCGGGTCATGGACAACCTGGGGCTCGACGTGCTGCTCGGCTCGTGGCAGCTGTGGACGCTGCTCGTGCTGGCCGGCATCGGCCTCGTGCTCAACCAGCACGTCTTCTCGCTGGCACCGCTGCACGTGACCCTGCCCGTCATCGCCTCCCTCGACCCGCTGTTCAGCGTCGTCATCGGCCGGGTCGTCTTCAACGAACACCTGCTGGCCACCCCGTTCGCCGTGCTCGTGGAGACCATCGGGCTGGGCATGCTGCTGCTCGGGGTCGTGCGGCTCAGTAAGTCGCGCACCCACGACACGATCTCCGTGACTGCCGGCGGCGACCAGCCGTTGCCTCCCTCTCCGCGCGGCTGAGACCGGCCCGCACGCCAACCCGCACGCCAACCCTCGCACCAAGGCTGCGTCAGCGGTCTGGCCTTCGTAGGGTGAGGGGGTGAACGCACGCCTGGCGCGACTCGAGCTGCGACTGTTCTGGCCGCTCATCGCGCTGTTCGTGGTGTGGACCGCATTCACCGTCACCGGCCGTTTTCAGGGGCTGGATCGGGCCACGCTGGCTCCGTGGATCGACCCGCGCTCACCGGTCGGGCAGTTCGCCGAGGCCATCGCGCTGGTCAGCAACCCGATCACGCTGTACGGCGCGATCGCCCTCTACGGGCTGTGGGCGCTGCAGCGCCGCATGCGGCGGCTGGCGTCGGCCCTCTTCCTCACCTGCCTCGGTTGGCCCATCGAGGTGCTGCTGGCGTTCTGGTCCGACGAGCCGCGGCCCCCCACTCCGTTCGCCGATTCGGTGTCGTTCGTCGGCGCCTCATATCCGGCGGGGCATCTGGTCGCGGCGACCGCGCTGACCTGGGTGTCGGTGACGTTGGCGCACGCGCGACGGCGACCGAACGCCTCGATCACGGCGGTTCGCGTGGCCGGCGTCGTCGTGGTGTGCGTGCTCTTCTTCGATCAGTGGATTCTGCGGGCGCACTGGCTCAGCGACCTCGTCGGAGGGGTACTGCTCGGGGCGGCGCTGGCGACCGGGGCGCTGTGGCTGTGCGGCGCCGACGAGATCCTGCACGCGTGGGCGACCTCCGACTTGCCGCAGGAGTCCGTCGACAAGCGGGCGGCCATCATCTACAACCCGATCAAGGTGGTCGACTTCGACCTGTTCCGCCGCCGCGTCGAATACGCGCTGCTGCACGCCGGCTGGAAGCCGCCGCTGTGGCTGGAGACCGCCCGCGACGATCCGGGGCAGCAGATGGCTCGGGATGCCGTGGCAGCGGAGGTCGATCTCGTCATGGTCGCGGGCGGCGACGGCACGGTGCGCGTCGTCTGTTCGCAGCTGGCGCACACCGGCATCCCGGTCGGGCTGCTGCCCGCCGGCACCGGCAACCTGCTGGCCCGCAACCTCGGGGTGCCGCTGGACGAGGACTCCGCGATCGCGCTGGCACTGACGGGCACACCGCAGGCGATCGACGTCGTGCACGCGCGCACCGACGCGGGCCGGGAGACGTTCGCGGTGATGAGCGGGATGGGGCTCGATGCCGCGATCATGGCCAACACCAACGCCGACCTGAAGAAGGTCGTCAAGGGTGGGGCGTACGTCGTCGCCGCCCTCGGGCAACTGGGCAACGAGCCGTTCGAGCTGACGCTGAGCATCGACTCCGGGGAGCCGCGGCGGTACCGGGCGCTCATGGTGCTCGTCGGCAATGTCGGTCAGATTCAAGCGGGAGTGCAACTGCTGCCCGGCGCCGACCCGACCGACGGCAAGCTCGACATCATGCTCGCCGAGCCCTCCCGCATCGTCGACTGGCCGCGCATCGCCCGCGGATTCCTGGCCGGCCAGTCGGTGCAGGGGCTCACCTACCTGCAGGCCGAAACGGTGGACATCGAACTCGACGAGCCCGTGCCCTACCAGTTCGACGGCGACACCGCCGAGGACGTCACCCACCGCTTCCGCGCCGCCGTCGACCCCGGCGCCCTGCTCGTCGTGCTGCCACCCAAGGAGTAAGTCTCGGCGGTTCCCGTACTTGCTCGGGGCCACGCGGGCATGCGCCTGCCGAGCGACGCCCGCGTGCGTACGGTTGAGCCATGAGGTGGGCGCGTGCGTTGTGGTTGGCCGTCGCCGTCGGCTACGTGGGTGCGGTGGCCTGGGCTTACCCGAGGCTGCCCGATCCGATGGCGACTCACTGGGACTTCGCGGGGACCGCGGACGGCTGGATGAGCCGCGGCAGTCACCTGATCTTCTCGGGCCTGTTGGGGGTCGGGGTGATCTTGGGCCTGCCGCTGCTGAGCTCGGTGCTCGCGCGCGGCTCCGGGGCCTTCGTCAATGTGCCGCACAAGGACTACTGGCTCGACCCGCAACATCCGCAGCGACGCACCGAGTTCTGGCGGCGCTTCACCGACGACATGTACGTCATCGCCGCCCTCACCGGGGGCCTGTTGATCTGGATGCAGATCGAGATGGTGCTGGCCAACCGCCGAGAGCCGCCGGACATGGCGTGGTGGTCGTGGCTGCCCCTGGGGGTTTTCATCGCGGCCATCATCAGTTGGTCGCTGTACCTGGCGTTCTGGCGTTACCGCCCGCCGCAGGACGAGCCGGGATCGACCGGGCAGGGGCCGATCCTGCCCGTCTGACGCCCGGCTAGAAGCCCACCTGATCGGCCCCCTTGAGACCCAGCATCTCGCGGGCCTCGGCAGGCGTGGCGATCTCGAAACTCAACGCCTCCAGGGCGTTTCGGATCTTGGTCACCTGGGCGGCGTTGCTGACGGCGAGCTCACCGGGCTCGATCCACAGCGAGTCCTCGAGGCCGACCCGCACGTGCGAGCCCATCATCGCGCCCTGGGTGGCCAGCAGCATCTGCGCCTTGCCGGCACCCAGAATCGACCACAGGTAGTCCTTGCCGAGCAGTCGGTCGGCCGTGCGGCGCATGTGCATGAGGTCTTCGGGGTGCGCGCCGATGCCGCCGAGCAGCCCGAACACCGACTGCACGAACAGCGGACCGCGGGTCAGGCCGCGGTCGTGCATGTGCTTGAGCGTGTAGACGTGGCTGATGTCGTAGCACTCGAACTCGAACTTCGTGCCGTTCGTGGCGCCGAGCTCGAGGATCGTCTCGATGTCCTTGAAGGTGTTCTTGAAGACGACGTCGCGGGATCGCTCCAGCGCCGGCGCCTCCCAGTCGTGCTTCCAGTCGGTGTACCGGTCGAGCATCGGGTAGAGCCCGAAGTTCATCGAGCCCATGTTCAGCGAGGCGAGTTCGGGCTTGAACGCCTTGACGGGGCGCAGCCGCTCCTCGACGGTCATCGCCGGGTTGCCGCCGGTCGTGATGTTGAGGACCGCGTCGGTGTTCGGCTTGAGCTTCTCCAGGATCGGCGCGAAGTGCTCCGGGTCTTGGGAGGGGCGGCCGTCCTTGGGGTCGCGGGTGTGCAGGTGCACGATCGCCGCGCCGGCCTCCGCCGCACCCAGGGCCGCGTCGGCGATCTCGTCGGGCGTCGCCGGCAGGTGCGGCGACATCGAGGGCGTGTGGATACCGCCGGTGACAGCGCACGTGATGATGACCTTGCGGATGGCAGCCATGACGACTCCTGGTGTTGTGGACGAGTGTGAGCGGCGCGCTGGGTGCCCGAGCACCACCAGGTCCCCAGCCTTGACGCCGAAGCTAGTGCCTTACGCGGCGCGATTCGGGTCGTTCGGCCGAATCCCAGGCCCGCACCGGTGCCCCGATCATCGCCGCGCGGCCTCGACGGGTTCGCCGACCGTTTCGAGCCGACGGAGCTGAACGTAGGTGGTGCTCAGGCCGCGTAACTGCCACTCCGCGAGCCTGAGCGCGAGACGCTCCCGCCACGAGGTGTTCTTCGGGCGCGCTGGCCGCCGCCCGGGCAGGGTCACGGGAATCAACCCGACGAGCACCGCCGCCGATGCGAGCGATCCGGGCTGTAGGACGGCGGCCGTGCGCCTCGGGTCGAGGCCTAGGCTGCTGGCGGCCTCCCAGGTCGCTGTCGGGAGCGCCTCGCCCAGTGCGATGATGCGGCCCGTCGGCAGGCCCGCGGTCCATACCGCGAGGGCCGCTTCTTGCGCGGAGCCGGTCGTCACGTAGGCCCACGGACGCCCGTGCTGGGCGAGCAGAGCCAGCAGCGTCTTGGCTCCGGGTCGGGCCCAGCCGCCGGTGTGCGGGTCGTCGGCGACGACCGCCTCGACGTCCACCCGTGCGCCCTGGACTTGCATCGCCTCGTCGAACAACTCATCGAACCGGATCATCGTGTGTCCTCCTGTCGGACTGCCTGAAACTGTCGGGAACCCCGTCTTCATGATCAGACTGGATGGTTAACTGATCACGTGCAACGATCAGTTCGGCATAAAATGATCATTCGGGCGTTGGGTGGGCAACGCACCACCGTCGATGCGCTCGTCGCGCTCACGGGCGCCTCCCCCGTCACCATCCGGCGCGACCTGGCCGACCTGGAGGGGCATGGGCTGCTCAAGCGCGTGCACGGCGGGGCGGTCGCTGCCTCGCGGCGCGGCATGCGGACGCAGACCTACGCGATGCGGGCGAACCAGGACGTGGCGAGCAAGGAGTCCGTCGCGGCGCTGGTGGCGGGCCTCATCGAGGAGCACGAGACGGTGGTGCTCGACAACGGCACCACCAACGACGCCGTCGCGCGCACCCTTGTCGGCCGCGACCTGACCGTGCTGTGCATGTCGCTGCACTCGGCCGTCGCCCTCGGGGTGCACCCGCAGGCGCAGGTCATCGTGCCGGGCGGGGTCGTGGTGCCGGACACCCTCTCGGCCACACCCGCGGCCTGCATCGACGCCGCCCGCAGCATCCGGGCCGACGTCGCGGTACTCGGTGCGGCCGCGGCCAGCGCCAGCCACGGCCTGACGACGACGACCTTCGACGACGCCCAGATCAAGGGCGCCATCGTCGCCTGCGCCACACACCGCATCCTGCTGGCCGACCGGGCGAAGCTGACCCGCACGGCGAGCTTCCGGTTCGCCGGGCTCGAGGACATCGACGACCTGGTCACCACCGCGGACTCCCCACCCGACCTGCTCGAGGAGTTCCGCGCCGCTGGGGTGCAGGTGCACCTGGCCCCGGCCGCTCCGGCTCACCCGTAGGCGGGTCGGCGGGCGTTCTCCTAGGCTCGGGAGATCCGCCGAGGGCCGCCGGTTACGCCCCGCGACTCGGACCCGCGAGACACAGGAGGCACGTATGACCAACAGCTACCGCATCGCGGTGATCGCCGGAGACGGGATCGGCACGGAGGTGATGCCCGAGGGGCTGCGGGCGCTGCAGGCCGCCTCCGAGGCGTTCGGATTCGAGCTGGACACAACGGAATTCGACTGGTCCAGCGCCAACTACTACAGCCGGCACGGGCAGATGCTGCCCGACGACTGGTTCGACACCCTCAGGACTTTCGACGCGATCTTCTTCGGCGCCGTCGGGTGGCCGGACGTCGTTCCCGACCACGTGTCCCTGTGGGGCAGCCTGCTGCAGTTCCGGCGCCACTTCGACCAGTACGTCAACCTGCGCCCGGTCAAACTGCTGGCCGGCGTGCCGAGTCCGCTGGCCGGTCGCGCCCCGGGCGACATCGACTTCTTGGTGGTGCGCGAGAACACCGAGGGTGAGTACTCATCGGTCGGCGGCATCATGTTCGAGGGCACCGAGCGAGAGACGGTCATCCAGGAGACCGTGATGACCCGCACCGGCGTCGACCGGGTGCTGCGGTACGCCTTCGAACTGGCGCAGTCCCGCGAGGCCAAGCACCTGACGTCGGCCACCAAGAGCAACGGCATCGCGATCACCATGCCGTACTGGGACGGGCGGGTCGCCGCGATGGCGGCCGACTACCCGGACGTGCGCGTCGACAAGTTCCACATCGACATCCTCACGGCGAACTTCGTGATGCACCCGGACTGGTTCGACGTCGTCGTGGCGAGCAACCTGTTCGGCGACATCCTCTCCGACCTCGGGCCCGCCTGCACCGGCACGATCGGCGTCGCCCCCAGCGCGAACATCAACCCGGACCGCCGCTTCCCGAGCCTGTTCGAGCCGGTGCATGGGTCGGCGCCCGATATCGCGGGCCGCGGCATCGCCAACCCCGTCGGCCAGATCTGGTGCGGCGCAATGATGCTCGACCACCTCGGCGAGCACGCGGCGGCCGCGGCGGTACAAGACGCCTTCGAGGCAGTCCTGGCCCGCGGGGATTCGAGCGTCGTCACACCGGACGTCGGCGGCTCCGGCACCACGCAGACCCTCGGCCAGGCCATCGCCGCCGCGATTGCCGCCCCGTAAGGGCGTGTTGTCGGGGCAGGTCCGGTTTCTGCCGAGCCGCCTCGCCACACGTAGCGACTTCTTGACGTACCCGCGCGCCGGGCCTCGCGCGGGCCGAGCCTGTGACCTGGCCTTTTCCGTAAAGCGGAATTTCGGATCCCTCGCGAGTACGTCAAGAAGTCGCTACGTCCGCGCAGACCGAGCCCAGGGTCGGCGACACGTGCTCGTCAGCTTGCCCCTGCTAGCGCGTCATCGCTCCCACCGAAAGCCACAGTTCGCGGCGACATGCAGAGCAGAAACTCGGAACATCGCCGGCGAGCGTTTGTCAGGCGCGCGTGCAGGTCAGCGTGTCGGGGATCTGGGTGGAGTCGGCGGGGGTGGTGCCGCGGGCGAAGTCGGCCCAGAGGGCGCGGACGGGGCGGGCGGCGGCCTGCAGCTCCTCCCAGGTGGCGCCGGCCACAAGGGTCGCGTCGCGCCAGGTGGCCTCGTCACCGAACAGCAGGGGCAGGTCGATGGTGTGCGCGGCGCCGAACGGGTTGCCGGGGGCGGCCCAGGTGATGAGGTAGCTCCAGGCGTTGCCACCCGCGCGGGCGTGGCGCGCCGCGAACTCACGGCAGGCGCGACCGTAGACGGCCTCGGTGGTGCGGTTGCGGATCCGCGCCGAGAGCCATGGCCCCACCCGCGGGCGGTCGAACACCGCCCGCAACGGTCCGGGACGCTGCAGGAACAGCTCGGCCTCGTCGCGGGCGTAGCCGATGAGCACGTCGACGTGCGGGGCGACCGCGTCCCAGGCCGCCTCGACCTGCGCTTCGGCCGGCAACGGCGCGTGCCCGGCCTGCGGCCCGAACGACATCGCCCCCTTGAGCCCGAAGCGGGAGCCGACCCGCAACACCGGCCCGGTGAGCCGCACGACCTGCGCCACGGGAGTCTGCGCGGTCAGCGACGAGGCGACTCGCATCATCGCCGCGTTCATCCGTGCCCGACCCCGCCGAATACCCAGCGGCGGGCTCTGCAGGATCACCCGCCGAAACAGGCCTCGCGACTCGCGCGTCGCCATCAGGTGCGCGATCGCGTCGGCGCCGGCCGACTGCCCGAACGCGGTGACGTTACCGGGGTCGCCACCGAAGGCCGCGATATTGCGCTGCACCCAACGCAGCGCCTCCAGCAGGTCGAACAGGCCGAGGTTCGCGGGCCGGCTCACCCCGTCACCGAGAAAGCCGAACAGGCCCAGCCGGTAGGTGACCGTCACGACGACGACCCGCTGCTCGCGCACCAGGGGCGCCGGGTCCATGCACCCGACATCCCCGGCGCCGAAGACATAGGAGCCGCCGTGCACCCACACCATGACCGGCAAGGCCTCGCCCGGCCGCACGTCGCCCGGCATGGTCACGGACAGCCGCTGACAGTGCTCGTCGTGCCCCGACACGCTGGAGAACCCGCCGAGTACCTCGTCGAGAAACTCCACCGGCGGCTGCGGGCAGGCCGGAGCCGGTTCGGTCGCCGGGAGCGGCTCGACCCAGGGCGGCGTCGGGCTGGGGAGGGCGAACCGGTCGGCTCGCGCGTACGGAATCCCGTTGGCGCGCAACAGTTCCCCGTCGTGCCACCCGTGCACGGGGCCGCATTCGGGGGTGAAGGTCACGGTTGTCTGCACAGTCCCTCCCGCAGGTGTTCGCTCGCCAGCCCACGATAAGCAGTGGGCGCCTGCCGAGCGCGGCCGGGTTGCTCTCGGCGGCGAGAGCGCGTGGGATGGGGGCATGAGCCCTTGCCCAGGCCGCGCGGCCATGGGGTCAGGGGCACCACAGTCGGCCCAGGGACAATGGTGGGGTTGACTGATCGACGACGTCGGAGCCACCACGAGGTATGCACCTATGAACCGATCCGCCTCCCGCCGGACCACTGCGGTCACCACCGCGTCCGGGGCCCTCATCGCCTCCGGGGCGCTCCAGGCGCTGACCTCGGCGCCGCACAGGCTCGCCCACCTGCTGCGCCACCGCTTTCCGCTGGTGGCGGTCACCGGCATGACCGGCATCGGCAAGACCCGCCTGGTCGACAAGTTGGCCCGGCGCGCGACCGCCGACGACGCCATGGATGCCGGCTCCGCAGTCATGGAGCGCCGCACCCGCCGCACCGCTCGGGGCCGCGGCTTCCGGTTCCGCGTCGTGCCCGGCGACAACGCCGCCACCCGCCTGTCGGCCCTCGACGCCGTCTTCCACGACGAGCCGGTCGACGGGGTGCTGCACGTCGTCGCCAACGGCCACGCCACCCCGCGTCGGGCCGCCGGGACCAGCGGCGCGGCGGCCGCGACCCGCGACGCCCAGCTCGCCGCCGAGCTCGCCGACTGGGCCATCACCGCGCACCTGCTCGCCGCGATGGCGGTACGCCGCACCCGCCCGGTGTGGCTCATCATCGTCGTCACCAAGGCCGACCTCTTCGAGGGCGACATCGAGGAGGCCGTGCGCTATTACTCCCCCGGCAGCGGCACCCCGTTCGGCGACAAGGTCGACGAACTGCGCTCCCTGGCCGGCGGTGCCCGGCTGTCCATCGACGTGCTGCCGATGGCCGTGCCGCTGGAGAACTCCAAGCCCAACCGGCAGCTCGCCGACAAGTTGCTCACCCGCCTGGAGCGGCGCATGGCCCAGCTCAGCGGCCACATCTAGGGCATAGCCCGGCCAACGACAAGACCCCCGATCCGCCTGGCGGATCGGGGGTCTTGTCGTATCGGAGCAGGTGCCCGGCCTAAGCGGGAACGGTCTCCTTGGCCGAGTCGGCCTTGGTCGAGCCGGCGAGCACGCGGTTCATCGTCTCGACGTGCTGGTCGGCGTTGAGGCCTGCGACGAGGTGCCACACGCCGGGGCCGACCTCGACGGCTCCGGGCAGCCCGGCCGCCGCGAGGGCGGCCTGGTCGACCTTCGCGGAGTCCTTGACCTGCACCCGCACGCGGGTGCCGGCGACGAGGTCGACCGTCTCGACGTTGTCGGGGCCGCCGATGGCGTCGAGCCACTGCTTGCCCTGCTTGGCCTCGGCGTCACCGACGACGACCACGACGGGCTCCGGCTCCGGCTCGTCGAGGTCGGCCTTACCGGCGGCCTTCTGCTCGGGAGTGCGGTAGTCGAAGAAGATGACCAGCAGCATCGCGGTGAAGAACGACGCGGTGATGGCCGTCGCGTACAGCGGAATGTTGCTGAACGCCGGAATTGTCAGCAGCGAGGTGAAGACGAAGGCGTTGATGCTCACGCCGCCCCCGATACCGATGATGAGACCGCCGACGAGGCAGCCGACGAGCATCCGGGGATAGATCTTCTTGAACCGCAGGTGAATACCGTAGAGCGACGGTTCGGAGATACCGCCGAGCAGACCCGCGGCCAGCGCGCCGGTCGAGGTCTGCCGCATCGCCTGATCGCGGTCCTTGATGGCGAGGAACAGCACACCGGCGGTCGCGCCGAAGCACGCGAAGTTCCACGCGCCCATGGGGCCCTGAATGAAGTCCGAGCCGGTCGAGGCGATATTGGCGAGCATGATCGCGTTGATCGGCCAATGCAGACCCAGCGGCACCATGAACGGGTACGCCAGCGGAATGATGATGGCGAACAGCAGCGGCGAGAAGCTGTTGATCGACTGCAGCAGACCACCCAGGCCGGCACCGACGAAGATGCCGATGGGGCCGATGAGGAAGGCCGTCAACGGGCCCATGATGACCAGCGCGAGGAACGGCACGAAGATCAGGTGCAGGTTCTCGGGAATGACCCGCTTGAGCAGCTTGTAGAGCGGGCCGAGGAGCACGGCCATGAGCAGCGGCGGGAACACCTGCGAGCCGTAGTCGCGGATGAGCAGCGGCACCCCGAAGATGTCGATCGTCGGGATCGCGCTGCCGAAGAGCTGCGTGGTGTACGCCTCGGGACGCTCGCCGAGCGGGGAGAATCCCGGCAGCATGACCAGCGCCATGATCGCGAATCCGACCCAGGGGTCGGCGCCGATCTTCTTGCTCGCGTTGTAGGCGACCATCAGCGGCAAGAACGTGAAGACCGACTGCCACATGAGGTTGATGAACGCCCATCCCGGCGGCAGCGTCGTGCGCGGGTCGGCCCAGTTGTCGATGACGCCGATCGAACTCATCAACGCCATGAACGTGATGATGAGCGACGCACCGAGCAGCGCGCCGAGGATGGGCCGGAACGAGTCCGACAAGAACTCGAAGAAGTTGTCCAGCCACGCGTACTTTCCGCGCGGCCCGCCGGCGCGGGCGGCGGCTTTCACGTCGTCGGCCGACGGCGCTTTGCGGCCGGCCATCACCGGCAGCGCGTTGATCTCCTCATAGGCGCTCTGTACGCCGCCGCCCATGATGATCTGGTATCGGTCGGTGCCCTGGGGCACGGTGCCCATGACGCCCTTGATCTTCTCCACCTGCGCGGAGTCGATGCCGGTGGCGTCTTTGAGCGTGAACCGCAGCCGGGTCGCGCAGTGGCTCAGGTTGACGATGTTGTCGGCCCCGCCGACCGCGTCGACGATCTGAGTTGCTCTCTCAGTCATGTCTTTTCCTTGTAATCCGGGTGGGCCGGGATCAGGCCTCGTCCATGGGGACGAGGGCGCGGACTTCGGCGGGGGTGGAGCAGAGCACGGCCTGGGCGGCCAGCTCCTTGCACTGCTCGAGCGAGTAGGCCCGTACCTGGGCCTTGATCGAGGGAATGGCGGGGATCGAGCAGCTCAGCTCATCGACGCCCAGACCCACGAGGATCGGCACGGCCTGGGGGTCGGAGGCGACCCCACCGCAGATGCCCAGCCACTTGCCGCGCTCGTGCAGCGCGTCGCAGGCGCCACCGATGAGCGCCAGGATGGCCGGGTTGCACGGGTCGACCTGCGCCGCGAGCTTGGGGTGCCCGCGGTCCATCGCCAGCGTGTACGACGTGAGGTCGTTGGTGCCGACGCTGAAGAAGTCGCAGCCCTCTTCGGCGGCGAACTGCCGGGCCATGACGGCGACGGAGGGGACCTCCATCATGATGCCCACCGGCACCTTGGTCGTCAGGCCGAGCCGGTCGGCCTCGACATCCCAGATCTTCTTGGCCGCGCGCCAGTCCTCGATCGTGGCGATCATCGGGAACATCACGTTGAGCTCGGCGCCGGCGTCGGCGGCCTTCATGATGGCCCGGCACTGCGCGCGCAGCACCTCGGGGCGCTCGATGCCGACGCGCACGCCGCGGATACCCAGGAACGGGTTCTCCTCGGCGGGGATCGGCAGGTACGGCAGCGGCTTGTCGCCGCCGACGTCGAGGGTGCGGATGACCAGCGGCTGACCCGGCTGCAGGGCGCGGGAGCAGTCTGCGTAGACCTCCGCCTGCTCCTCCTCCGTGGGGGCCTTGGTGCGGCCGAGGAAGACGAATTCGCTGCGCAGCAGGCCGACGCCCTCGGCGCCCTTGGTCATCGCCTCCTGCGCGTCTTCGACCCCGCCGATGTTCGCGACGACCGCCACCCGGTGCCCGTCGGTCGTGACGGCGGGCTCGTCCTTGCGCTCGTCCTCGGCGGCCTTGCGGGCGGCGATCCGCTGCTGGCGCTCGACGATGCCCTGGATCTCGTAGTCGGACAGGTTGGTCTGCAGCGAGCCCTTCGACCCGTCGAGCACGACCCGCGAGCCGTCGGGGATGTCGAGCGCGCGGCCCTCGATGCCGGCCACCGCGGGGATGTCCATGGAGCGGGCGATGATCGCGACGTGCGAGGAGGCGCCGCCGTTGGTGGTGGCGAAGCCGACGACCTTGGAGCGGTCGAGCTGCGCGGTGTCCGACGGGGTGAGGTCCTCGGCGATGAGGATCGTGCCCTCGGCCAGCTCGGGCTTCTCGCTGCGCTGCCCGGTCAGCTCCTCGAGCACCCGCTGGCCGACGTCGCGCACGTCGTTGGCCCGTCCGGCCAGCACCTCGTTCTTGAGGCCGGCGAGCCGGTCAGCGTAGTTGTTGAAGGCGCCGCGCCACGCGTACGCGGCGCTCTTGCCCTTGTCGATGGCGCTGACGGCCAGGTCGAGCAGGTCGGGGTCGCTGAGCAGTTCGGCGTGGGCACCGAAGATGCCGGCCTTCTCGGCGTCGTCCTCCTTCTCCAGTCGCTGCTGCAGCGCGGATAGGTCGAGGATGGAGCGGTCGATCGCGGCGTTGAGCTTGCGACGCTCCTTGTGGTGGTCCTCGCCGAACTCCTCGACCTGGATGTCGTCGTGCCGCAGCTGCAGCACGGTGCCGACACCCAGGCCCGGGGAGGCTGAGACGCCGAGCAGCAGGTTGGGGTCGCCGGAGCGCGGGCCGGTCGACTCCTCTTCGACCACGACCTCTTCGACGGCGGGCACGGCCTCGGTGTCGGCGGTTCCGACCGCCGGGCAGTCCTCGCCAAGACCGGTCTGGATGGCCTCGGTGATCTGCGCGATCGCCTCCTGGGCGTCGGGGCCGGTGGCGCTGACGGTGACCTTGTCGCCGCGGGCGACGGCCAGGCCCATGATGCCGACCATGCTCTTGGCGTTGGCCGACTCCTCGCCCTTGCGCAGCCGGATGTCGGAGCCGAACGACTTGGCGAGGTTGACCAGGGTCGCGGTGGGGCGCGCGTGCAGACCCGTCGGGTTGGGGATCAGCAGCGCATCGGAGGTGACGGTGCGACCGGTCGCGACCGCGCCCTCCTCGACGGGAGCGGCGAGCTCGGCGGTGGCTGCGACATCCTGGCCGGCGGTGACGACCCCGGTGACCGGCGTGAGCGACTCGATGCGCTCGGAGTTGGCGATGACGACCTGCGTCAGCAGGCTCTTCGCCTTGCTCGCCACGAGGTCGAGGTCGAACTCGATGAGCGGGTCGCCCACCTCGACGTGGTCGCCCTCCTTGACCTTGGGGCTGAACCCCTCACCCTCCATCCGCACCGTGTCGAGACCGATGTGCAGCAGCACTTCGATGCCGTCGGCCGAGCGGATGGTGATGGCGTGGTGCGAGGGCTGCAGGTCGGCGACCTCACCGGCGATCGGTGCCACCAGCACGTTGCTCAGCGGGTCGATCGAGAACCCCTCGCCGACCATCTTCTTGGCGAACACAGGATCGGGAATGATCTCGATCGGCACCATGACCCCGGTCAGGGGTGCGATCAACTCGATAGTCGATACGGTCGTGCTGGCTTCCACCTTCAGCCTCCCCGCTCACCCGGGTCGCACACGGCGCACGGCTGCTACGTGTCAGCGGGCGGCAGGGGTCACGCTAGTCCTCCGTGGAGGCCATTGGTGCTGTGGGTCCCGGGCATTTTGCCCGATGGTCGAAGAGCCGATCCGCATATCGGCGCGGGGTGCCGCGAGCCTCCGCTCGACTAGCCTCCGGCGCCGCTCGCCGCGGCCACCGCGCCCGGGTCGGTCGCCGGAATGACACCGGTCGCCAGCAGCGCAAAAAGCACGAGCGCCAGGGCGATTCGGTAGTACACGAAGGGCGTGAAGTCGTGCGTCGAGATGTACCGCAGCAGCCAGGCGATGATCGCGTACCCGATGACGAAACTGACCAGCGTCGCACCGAAGATCGGCCCCCAGGCCGGCGGCACGGGGTCGGAGGCGATGTCGAAGAGCTGGTCGAAGCCCGAGAGCAGCACCGCCGGAATGGCCAGCAGGAAGGAGTACCGGGCGGCGGCCTCGCGGGTGTAGCCCATGAACAGACCACCCGCGATCGTGCCGCCGGAGCGGGAGACACCCGGGACCAGCGCCAGCGCCTGCCACAGCCCGAACTTGATGCCGTCGCCCCAGCTGAGGTCCTTCAGCTCCTTGCGCTGGCTGGCGGTGCGGTCGGCGTACCAGATGACCAGGGCGAACAGCAGCAGCATCGTCGCGGTGATCCACAGGTTGCGGAACGGCCCGGTGATGAGGTCGCGCAGCGCCAGACCGAACACCCCGATGGGGATCGACCCGAGAATGACCAGCCACCCCATGCGGGCGTCGGGGTCGTTGTGCGGCAGCTTGCCGACGACGGCGCGGCACCAGCGGTTGATGATGCGCGCGATGTCCTTGCGGAAGTAGATGAGGACGGCGGCCTCGGTGCCGAGCTGGGTGATCGCCGTGAAGGCGGCCCCGGGATCGCTGCCGAAGAAGCGCCCCGCGATCGACACGTGCGCGCTGGAGGAGATCGGCAGAAACTCCGTCAGCCCCTGCACGACCCCCAGGGTCAGCGCCTGCACCCAGTCCATCCTTCGTCCTCCCCTAATGCGTCGTAATCCCCCGTCGGCCACCGGAGCAGGCATGTGACGCTTTGGGGCCTGGCTTCGGCGGGCGATCCGCGCGCGACGGTACCAAGTGCGGATGGCGCGCGGCTGAACCGTTCGCCATCGTGGGCGCGGTGCCGGCGGCCCGGGCGCCGGAGACGTCGATCGTGGGCGGCTGGGGTAGGGCGGCTGGGGTAGGGCAGGCTTGGGCTCATGGCCGGCCGTGAGATCCGTTACGACACCCGCGGCAATCGCCCCCGCTGGGTGATCCCGTTGCTCTTGGGCATCGTCACGATGTCGGTGGTGCAGGTGGGAGTCTCGCTCTACCGGTGGGGCTTTCAGGGGGTGACGGTCGCCAGCACGTTCTGGCTGGTGTGGCTGTTGCTGCTGCTCATTCTCCTGTTGCGGCGCACCGAGATCGTCGTCGACGCTGCGGGGATTCGGCGGCCCTACCTGCCGCGGATCGACTGGGGCGCCATCGCGGCCGTCAGTCGCCCGCGCCCCACCGACGACTACGTGCGTCTCATCCCCAACCGGGGGCGCCGCCGCGTCGCCATCGGCCTGCCCGTGCGGTACGCCAAGGAGGCCGCGAAGATCGGCAAGAAGTCGCTGCGGGACTGATCGCGCGCCCGTCGCGTGGGCCGCGGTCGGGGCTGCGGAATTGTTGTGGTGGTGAACTAATGACATGCCCCCCTGTGACCGTCGGACCCCAAAGCTCTGACCTGCGGAGACGCGTTTGGACTGGAGCGCTCCACGCGGGGCACGTCATTAGTTCACCACAAAGGCAAATTCGGCGAGACCGGGGACCGTCCGGTCACGGCGGCCATGCGCGGACAGTTACAGTGTCGAACTCCCGGGATCACCGACCGAGCGAGCGACGATGGCCGAGCGCATCGCCCGGCGGGGGTCGGCGACGGCGAACGGACCGCTTGATCTCAGGCCTGCGGCGGCGACGGCGCCGAAGACCGGTGAGCCGGCCGGCACATCCTGCAGTTCGTGGCCGGCGTCCGCGAGTTGGTCGCGGGCGTCGTGGTCGGTTTCGATTCTGAGCCGGCCGTCCTCGCTGCGCCAGCGCGGACCGGCGATGGCCTCGGCCAGGGTGGCGCCGTCGCGAAGGCGCGCGAACACCTGCAGCAGGGTCTGCACCTGACCGTCGGCGCCTGGGGTGGCGATGGCCAGCACCTCGTGGTCGCTCTCCCACAGGGCGGGCGCGAGCGTGTGCACCGGCAGGCTGCCCGGCGCGGGGGCGTTGGCGCCGTCGGTGAAGCCCTCGGCGCGATTGGTCAGGTAGATGCCGAGCTCGGGCACCCAGACGCCGGAACCGAATTCGTCGAAGACGGAGACGAGCGAGGAGACGACCAGCCCGTCGCTGTCGGCCGTGGCGACGGCGGCGGTGTGCAGGTAGGAGCGGGGTCCGGTGCGCAGGGTGGCCCGCTCGGGGTCGACTGGGAGTTCGCGGTCGAGGAGTTGCTCCCCCAGGGCGCAGTCGCTGCGGTGGGCGAAGCAGGCGTTGGTCAGCTCGGCGAGCACGTGTTCGCGACGGCGAGTCGGCAGGTCGTCGAATCGGTCGTCGAGCCAGCGCAGGGCCATGGCGAGCAGCACGCCCTGGGAGGAGGGCGGCTGCACGTAGGCGCGGCCGCCGGCCCAGTCGATGGCGATCGGCTCCTTGAGGGCGGGCGGATCGGCGAGGTGGGCGGCGAGGTCGGCGGCCGCGAGCGATCCCCCAGCCCGCTCGGCCGCGGCGGCGATGGCGTTCGCGGCGGCGCCCTCGTAGAAGGCGGCGGGGCCCTCGTCGGCGATTCGCTGGAGGAGCGCCGCGAGCTGTGGCTGGCGCCAGGTGACGCCCTGCGTAAGGTCGCCGATCGGGGAGTCGGGCGAGGCGGCGAGCACCCGGTCCCGCTGCTTGGCGGCCGCGCCGGCCAGCCGCTCGTCGACGACGATGCCGTCGCGCGCGAGCCGCAGCGCGGGCGCCAGGACGTCGGCACACGGCAGTCGGCCGAAGGCGCGGCACAGCTCCCACCAGCCGAGCACCGCTCCGGGCACGGTCACGGTGTCGCCTGGTCGCCCGTTGCCGCAGGTCGTCCAGTGGGCCGGGCTGCGGCCGGTGCCGTTGAGGGCGCGCACCGGGCCATCGGGGCCATCCGGGCTGACCGGACCAGCCGGGTCGCTAGGGCCAGCCGGTCCGTCGGGCAGGCGCACGAGCGCCAGCATGTCCCCGCCGACCCCGGCTGACTGCGGCATGGTCACCGCTACGACGACTTGGGCGGCCACCGCGGCATCCACCGCGTTGCCGCCCCGAGCGAACATCTCCGCCGCTGCCTCGAGCGAGTGCTGATTCGGCGCGCTGACCGCGCCGCTGGTCTCCGTCACGTCCGACCTCCTCGTTGCGCATCGTGGCCCCGCCGCGCCTTTTACGCAGCTCGCAGGCGGGCCGTCATGCCGCTGCGACACCGCTTACGCGAGCCTGCCACGGCCACGAAGCCCAGCTGACCGGACCCCCAGTCGGTCAGACTTAGGTGATGGGGGAAGCAGAGGAGATTCGACACGACACCCGACCCGGATTTGCCCGTTACTACCTGTGGTTCCTTTGCGTCTTCATCCCGGTGCCAGCGATCCAGATCGTCCTCACCTGGAACGCCTGGAGGTCGGCGTGGGTCACCGCCTTGTACGTGGTGTGGCTGATCTCTCTGTTGGTCATCGCGGCGCTCTTGCTACGGCCAGCGCTCATCGTCATCAACGAGGACGGCATCAAGCGCCCGCTGCGCCGCCCGATCCCCTGGGCCGACATCGAGGCAGTCAACCGACCGGGGCGATTCGATGAGTACGTCCCCATCACGCTGCGAAACGGGCGCAGCCTGCCGCTGCTACTCCCCAAGCGTTACGCCGAGCAGGTGGCACGAATCGGCAATCGGCCGCTGCAGGATCCACCGAAGCCGACCTGACGTGCATCCCCGCAGTCGGCTCGAACCGGACCGTCACGCAGGCGTGGGGATGGTCACGCCTGCGCCGGTGAGGGCAGGGACCGCAGCGCGACTGCTTGGCTGGCGGCGAAGAGCGCCACATCCACAGCGATCGCCAGCACGGCGAGACCGGCGAGTGCCGTCGCGGCCACCGAAGTGGCGCCCTGTGGGCCGATCGGACCTCGTGCGTGAGGTGTTGCGTCGAGCGCCCACGGAAGATCGCGTGCCGCTGAATGGCCTTGTGTCGACGTAGAATTGGGTGGGCCGCGGATGGGGGCAGCGGGCGGCCCGGTCGACACGACGAGGGGACGAGTCATGTCCGATTCTGCTGTGCCTGGCCGGCGTAGGCGCGTGGCCGGCGTGATGAGACGAGGGGCGATCGCCGTGCTCGCGGCGGCCCTTGCTGCGGCCGGGGTCGCCGGAGGGGCCGAGGCGAGTGCTGAGGGCGCCACGATCTCCGGCTCAGCGCTCCCACGCACGCCGCTGTCTGTGTCCTCGAACGTGTCCACGCCGCCTCATGCGTCGAGAGCCGTCGCTGAGACAGGCGCGGCGAAGGCCGCGACGCCGACGAACGACATCGAGCGTGTGCGGCGCGTGCGGCTCGGTGGGGCGTCTCGCTACGAGACGGCTGCGGCGATCGTGTCGTGGCGCGCACGCGGGCCGATCCCGGCCGGGTCGAAGCTCCGCCTCGTGTCGGGGACGCGGCCGCTCGACGCTGTCGCCTACGGCAAGGACGCCACGCCGACGCTGTACGTGCCGCCCCGCGGCGCGGTGCCCGACGAGGTGGGCGCCGCCTACCGGCTCGTGCGGCCATCGGTCGTCGAGGTCATCGGGTCAGAGGCGCAGCTCCCGACCACGCAGGTGCGCGCTGTGATCGGTGCGGCGCGCTTCCAGCGACTCCGGGTCACGGACGCCTCGCGAGTCACGTGGAGCGCGGCAGTCCGGGCGGCCGCATGGGGCAACGACGAGTCCTTCACCGATATGCCTCCCGTCGCGTTCGTGTCCCCGCGGGTGGTGGCCGAGGCTGCTGCGGCGGCGCAGGTGCGCAACTGGTTCGGCGTCGTCGTGCCCCGCTCCGGGTCGTTGCCGGTGATCCCCGTGTATCCGACCCCGACGTTCACGACGACCGCCGCGGTCGTGGGTGGAGCGTCCACGTTGGCCGCCGCACAACGTGCGGTGCTGCTTCGGGGGCATCCCGGGCTCGACTACGCGGAGTTCAACGACATCGCCGGTCAGGATCGCTACGACACGTCGGCCGACGTCGCCTACCTGGGGTTCTATGCCGGCGCACGGACCGCGTACATCGTCAATGGGGTCGGCGACGCAGACGCCGCCGCGACCGTGTCGCTCGTCGACGGGCCCGTGCTGCTCGTGCCCCCGTGCGGCCCGGGGGCCGATCGGGCCAAGGGGCTGCTCCTGAAGTTGCGGCCCCAGCAGATCGTCACCATCGGTGATCGCACAGCGGTCTGTGACGACATGCTGGGCGCTCAGACGTTCGACCCGCAGGTGCCGGAGGAAGAGCCGGCGCGCGATATCGTCCAGACATCCACTGCCACCTGTCTGCTCGACAACGATGGGGATGTCGACTGTTGGGGGCGCAACACCGCGGACCCGCGCCAACGGGTACCGCTCGCGCCCCTCACCTGGACGAGCCAGGCGAGCGGCGTGGCCCGCATTACGCGTGGACTCGACAAGCAACTGTGTGCGTATGCCGACGATGGTGCGGTGTCCTGCTGGCCGGTACCGAGCGCGCGTGGCGGTGAGGCCACCGCGACGACGGTGTTTCCCGCCTCGGCAGGCATCGTCGAATACCAGGTCGGGGGCGACCCTGCGGCAGGGCAGGAGCGAGCCTGCGGTCTCGGGCGCGACGGGCGCATCTGGTGCCACTCGCGCGGCGAGCGGCCGCAGGTGCGGCTCGCGCTCGGCACCGCCGTCGGGATCGCTGTCGGGCATACGTCATGCCTGCTGCGCTCGGACCACTCGATCTGGTGCTGGACGCAGTCACCCGAAGGGCCGACGGGTCGGCCCACGCGGCTGGCCGTCGACATCCCCGCCGAGCAGATCGCCCTGTCTCGTCACGGGCTACTCGTCCGCCGCGCCGACGGCGCCGTGATGCTCGTGCCCGCGAGTCGTCTCGCCGCTCCCGACGGCCCCGTCGAGGCGCGGGTCGTCGCCGAGGCGTCGCAGCGACTGCTGCCCGGGACGGACGGCTGCCTCATCGACGCTGATGGCCGGGTCGACTGCCCGCTCGAGCCGGCTGCCCG
This sequence comes from Kineosphaera limosa NBRC 100340, assembly GCF_000298215.1. Classification (GTDB taxonomy): domain Bacteria; phylum Actinomycetota; class Actinomycetes; order Actinomycetales; family Dermatophilaceae; genus Kineosphaera; species Kineosphaera limosa. Next base: position 67,826 of record NZ_BAHD01000029.1, read on the forward strand.
CCGGACTGCCTACCGGCAACTGACCACCGGTGGCGTGCTCGCCTTCACCCGCGACGAGCGCGGGGGATGCGCCGTGCGCGCCGACGGCAGCGCCACGTGCCGCAGCGACGCGGCCCCTGGCACGTGGGGTGCGCTAGGGGATGGGCTGTGGGCTCCGCGCTATCGGCCGGCCGAGGTGCTCGGGCACGGGCGCATGCAGACGTTCCGGGTGCCGTAGCGCCGAGCGCGGAGCCCGCGACCGTGAGTGCGGTGATGCTCGGTCACAAGGGGACGACACCGGCCGGCATGCGGGACGGCTTGTCGGTGATCTTCATTCCCTTCAACGAGCTGTCGTGGGGGTTGGGGTCGGTGTGAACGACGAGCCAGCCCTCCCGGCGGGCCATCACCCAGCGCACCGAGACGTCGCCGGAGTAGCAGTCGTCGGGGACGAGTTTGAAGACCCCGGCGTAGCCGCTCTTGGCAAGGATTCGCGTCTTGACGACCGGCTTCGCGCCGCGCGTCACCGTCTCATGTATTCCTGGTCGCTGCGAGGAGCCATCGCGGCCCCTTGCCGTTGATGACAAGGGTGTAGCCGCTCACCGTGTCCGATGGCGGTGCCTCGATCCAGGCGCTCGACGTTGCGACCCACGGGAGTCGGAGCGAGCCCTGCGGGGGGAACTTCAACAGGCGCTACCGCCATCATCGGCGCAGGTAGGCACGTCCTGAGTGGTCCGCGTCACCGTGGGGGCGCGTCGTGCGCCGATACGGCATGCCGGGGGTATCGGCTCCAGCGCAGGCCGTTGTCGAGGTCGGCGCGGTTGGTGCCCCAGGCGTCGAGCACCACGTTCTGCTTCATCGCCCACGGGTAGCGGCGGGTCGTGCGGGGCATGAGGTGCGCGGCGCGAGCGAGGTAGCCCGACGGCATGTCCATGAGCGGCCGACCCGGGCCGAGGTCAGGCGGCGGCTCCGGCACCACGACATCCATCCCGGTGTCGACCAGTCGACGCAGCACCCGGGCCACGAAGCGGGCGGTGAGGTCCGAACGCATCGTCCACGACATGTTGAGGTAGCCCACGCAGAACGCGAGGTTCGGCACCCCCGAGAGCATCGCGCCCACGTACGCGTAGCCGGCGCCGGCATCGACCGGCGCACCGTCGACGCGCACGTCGATGCCGCCGTACAGCTTGATCGACAGGCCCGTCGCCGTCACGAGGACGTCCGCCTCCACCACCGTGCCGTCGCTCATCCGCAGCCCCTGCGGAACGACCCGCTCGATCGCGCCGGTCACGACGCGCGCCTGACCGTCGCGGATCGCCGTGAAGAACCCCCCGTCCGGGTCGATGCACAGCCGCTGCTCCCACGGGTTGTACGGCGGATCGAAGTGCCGGTCCACCACCTGCCTCGAGCCGGTCCCCGCGACCGCCCCCCGGCGCAGCAGCCGGCGCATCCGGTTCGGCGCGATCTTGCACGCCTGGAACAGCCCCCACTGCAGCCCGGAGTTGCGTACCCGCATCACCTGGTGCGCAACTCCGGGTGGGAGGCGGCGGCGCAGGGTGTCGGCGAGCGCGTCCCGTCGCGGTTGGGCCAGCACGTAGGAGGGGGTGCGCTGCACCATCGTCACGCGCGCCCCGCCGTCGGCGAGGGCCGGGACGAGGCTGACAGCGGTGGCGCCGGAGCCGACGACCGCGACGCGGGCGCCGGTGTAGCGCAGGTCGTCGGGCCAGAACTGCGGATGCACGACCCTCCCGGCGAAGTCCTCGACGCCCGGCAGGCGCGGGTCGTGCGGGTGGTCGTAGTCGTAGTAGCCGGTGCAGACCACGAGGAAGCGCGGCGTCAGCGCCAACGGGCCGTCGGGGGTCGCGCACTCCACCCGCCAGCGGGCCTGCGCCGACGACCAGTCGGCCGACGTGACCTTCGTGCTGTACGTCGTGTGCCGGTCGATGCCGTAGGCGCCGACCACCTCCCGCAGGTACCCCATGATCTGCGCGCCGCCGACGATCGCCTCGTCCCCCCGCCAGGGATGGAATGGGAACGCGAGCGTGAAGAAGTCCGAGTCCGAGCGAATCCCCGGGTAGCGGAACAGATCCCACGTGCCGCCGAACCCTTCGCGGGCCTCGACGATCCGGTAGCTCAGCTCCGGGCAGCGCTCCTGCAGCCGATACGCGACATTGATCCCAGAAACACCCGCCCCGACGATGAGCACGTCGAGGTCGCCGCCCACGCTGCCCGCCCGTGGCTCACTCGTCTGCACTCGGCCTCCCGCGCCCGTCACTCGGTGCCAAGCCCCGGAAGCCCGCGCCTACCCCCAGGGTGCGGCGTCCGGCCCCGCAAAGCCACCCCGGGCTCCAGTCCGAGCGGAGGCTGAACTGCCCCAACGGGGATCAGTAGCCGGTGCGGCCGTCGGTGGCTTCGCGTAGGAGGTCCAGGTGGCCGAGGTGACGGGCGTACTCCTCGATGAGGTGGGTGAGGATCCAGCGCAAGTTCAGCTCCTTGCCGCCGCGGCGTCCGAGGACAGGGCTGTCGAGGTCGGGCCAGCGGGCCGCTTCGGCTCGGCACCGGCGCACCTCCGCCTCGTAGGTGGCGATATCGCGCGCGGCGTTGGCGGGGTCCACGTCGTCGAAGTCGGCGTCAGGGTGTTCGCGGGTGGCGTACAGATCGGGGACGTCCTCGTCGTGCAGCACGCACCGCAGCCAGTACGACTCGACCTCGCTCAAGTGGCGGACGACGCCGAGCAGGCTCAGCGTCGACGGCGGCACGGCCCGACGACACAACGCCTGCGCGTCCAGACCCGCGATCTTGAGCAGCACGCTCTCGCGGTAGAGATCAAGCCAATGCTCCAGAAGCTCCCGTTCGCCGCCCAGCATCGGCCCGTCGGAGCGCGAGTCCTCCCGCTCCGCGACCACGACCTCCCCGGCCGAGGCCGCACCCGAACCCGCCGGACGCGTCAGATCGTCATCGGCGGCGACGGAGGCGACCCAGGCGTCGGCGAGGCCGTCCGGATGAGGCAGGTACCCGGGCAGGTCACCGTGCCGGGTGAAGCCGCACGCGCGCGCCACGCGCCACGACGGCTCGTTGCCGGCGTTGGCGAACCAGTAGACCCGCGCGCCCCCGGAGTCGAACCACCACTGGCACGCCAGCCGCAGCGCCCGAACCATGAGGCCCCGGCCGCGAGCGTCGGGGTGCAGGCCGTAGCCGACCTCAGCCGAGCCCGACCCCCGGGGCCGCAGGTCGATCCCTCCCCCGAACCGCGGGTTGCCGGCGTCGTCGACCCACTCGATCGCCCAGAAGCGCTGCCCGTCGTCGCGCGACCAGGCCTGCGCGATCATCGCCAGGTAGCTCCGCGCGGCGTCCGGCCCGTAGGGGCGCGGCACCGTCGTCCAGCGCACCATCTGCGGGTCGATGCACTGCGCCACGATCGCCTCGACATCGCCCTCGCGGTGGGCGCGCAACCGCACCACCCCGTCGGAGAGTTCGGGCACACACGAGGGAAAGGCGGATGCGTCAGGGCCGGTCATGCGCCCAGTGGACCAGCCCGAGCATTGCCACGTCACCCGAATATCGACGGGCTGCCGAGGACGTCACTCACCGATCCCGTGACCGACGGCGGCGGAGCAGGCGGCCAGCTCGTCGGCGCTCAGCTCGAGATCGGCGGCGCGGGCCGAGTCCGTGATGGAGGCGGGGCGGCGGGAGCCAGGGATGACGATGACGTTGTCGCCGAGCGAGAGCTCCCAGGCCAGCACCACCTGCTGCGGGCTCACCCCGTGCGTCTTGCCGATCTGCGCGAACACCGCGAACCGCTGCCCGACCGCCGTGGCGCCGCCGCCGGTGCCGCCCAGCGGGCTCCACGGGAAGAACGCGATGCCGTTCTCAGTGCAGTAGCGCAGCTCGTCAGAGCTGCACGGGTGCCGCGGCGAGAACTCGTTCTGCACGCTCGCCAAGCCCTCGTCGCCGAGCACCTCCTGGGCGATCTCGATCTCCTCGATGCTCGCGTTGGAGATGCCGACGGCCCGGATCTTGCCCTCCTGCCGCAGCGCCGCGAACGTCTCCATCACCTCGCCGTAGAGCCGGGTGCGGTCCGGCCGGTGGAACTGGTACAGGTCGAGCACGTCGACGCCCAGGTTGCGCAGCGACTTCTCGACCTGGGAACGCAGGTGCTCCGGACTGCCGTCGCGGCCCCACACCTCTCCCTCGCTGCGGGTGATCCCGCCCTTGGTGGCCAGCACGATCGAGCTGCGGTCGCCGCCCCACGACGCGACGGCCTTACCGATGAGCGCCTCGTTGTGCCCCATCTGGTCCCAGCTCGGTGCGTAGCAGTCGGCCGTGTCGATGAGCGTGATCCCCGCGTCGAGGGCCGCGTGGACCGTCTCGATCGCGGCGGCCTCGTCGGGCGTCACCTTGTCGTTGCTCATCGACAGCGGCATGCCGCCGAGCCCCACTGCGGAGACGGTGAACGGACCGAGTGTGCGGAACTGCATGGGTTCATCCCTCCTGGCCAACGCGTGGCCGCGGGTTCGCTGACGACTTCGAACTGTACCGAGCGACCCTTCGCGCACGCGGGCTACGCATCGCGCCGCCCCCAACCGAGCGCGACCTCACTCACGGCGCCGGTGGCAGCCAGCGGTGGTCGGCGCGGAGCCGGCCGGCGATCTCGGCCAGGGCGTCCGTCACCGCGGTGACGGCGGCTGCGGGGGCGCGGTCCGGGCGGCTGACCGCGGCGACCTCCCGGCGCGCCTCGACGCCGGCGAGGGGGCGGGTGACCACGCCGTCTCCGAGCAGGTAGTCGCCGACGAAGCGCGGCACCAGCGTCACCCCGCCGAGCGTGCGGACCATCGCCACGGCCGTCGCCAGGTCGTTGATCCGGTGCTGCACCTGCGGCTCAAGCTGCGCGACGGCGCCGATCGCGGTGATGATGCCGGCCGGCGCCCAGCCCCGTTGGCCGGCGATCCAGCGCTCCTCGCGCAGATCGTCCGGCGTCAGCTCCCGCCGTCTGGCCAGCGGATGCGCCGCGGGCAGCGCCACGTCGTACGGCTCGTCGAGCAACACGGTGACGTCGACCCGCCCCGTCGGCCACGGGCTCCCCAGCCGCCACCGATGCGCGATGACGATGTCGTGCTCACCGCACAGAGTTGCGGTCAGTTCGGGCGAGACGTCGTGGTCGGCCAGGGTGACCTTCGGGCCGCCGGAGGCCGTGAAGCGGGCGGCCAACGCCGGCAGAAACAGCCGTCCGGCGCTGGGGAACGCCACGACGGAGACCTCCCGATCTACCCGCCCGGCGTGCCGCTCGATCGCGTTGTGAGCCAGCGCCATCGCCTGCTCCACGTCGACCGCGGCCTGCACCAGGGCGCACCCGGCGTCGGTGAGCACCAGCCGACGCCCCTCATGAGCGACGAGCGGGATGCCGGCGCTGCGCTGCAATGCCTTGAGGTGCTGGGACACCGCCGACGGCGTGATGTAGAGGGCGTCGGCGGCCGCCCGCACGCTGCCGCGCTCCGCCAGCTCCCGCAACACCCGCAGCTGATGCAGTTCCATAAGCGACACTTAACACCCCGTGTAGCAAGTGCGTCTTCCACGCGCACGATGCAGCGGGCACGATGGTGCCGGCGGACCGCTCGCTCAACCCGATTCGACGCCGAACGGAACGAACGGACCGGACCGCACGACATCTCCCCACAGTCGCATCGACATGCAACGACGCATGTCCCCTGGAAGGCACGAACAACACATGGTGCAGAACACCCCTTCGAGCGCGGCTGACGCGTCGCACGACTCGGACACCCCCAAGAAGAAGCGGCTCGGCCTCCTGCCGCAGATTCTCATCGCCATCGTCCTCGGCATCGTCTGCGGACTGTTCTTCCCCGACTGGCTGGTGAAGGTGTTCGCGACCTTCAACGGGCTGTTCGGCAACTACCTCGGCTTCATCATCCCGCTCATCATCGTCGGCCTCATCACGCCCGCCATTTCCGAGCTCGGCAAGGGCGCCGGCAAGTGGCTCGGCATCACCGCCGCCATCGCCTACGGCTCCACGCTGTTCGCCGGCTTCCTCGCGTTCGGCGTGAGCATGATCGTGCTGCCGAGCCTGCTGGCCGGGCACTCGATGTCGACCGCCGCCAACCCGGAGGACGCCCTGCTCGGCGCGTACTTCCAGGTCGAGATGCCGCCGGTGTTCGGCGTCATGACCGCTCTCGTGCTCAGCTTCCTCGTCGGGGTGTTCCTCACCTTCATCAAGGGTGACGTCCTGCGTCGCTCGTTCCTGGAGTTCCGCGACATCGTCGACCTCGCCATCCGCGTGACGCTGATCCCGCTGCTGCCGCTCTACATCTTCGGCATCTTCCTGAACATGTCGGCGACCGGCGAGGCCTTCACGATCATCTCGACGTTCCTGGGGGTCGTCGCCTTCGTCTTCGCCCTCACCGTCGTCATGCTGCTGCTGCAGTTCACCCTCGCGAGCGTCTTCTTCGGCCGCAACCCGCTCGTCATGCTCAAGACGATGCTGCCGGCCTACGCGACCGCCCTGGGCACGTCCTCCTCCGCCGCGACGATCCCCGTCACCTTGCGCCAGGCGATCAAGATGGGCGTCAGCACGCCCGTCGCCTCCTTCGTCGTCCCGCTGTGCGCGACGATCCACCTGGCCGGATCGACGGTGAAGATCACGGCGTTCGCCCTCGCGATCATGATGCTGTCGGGGGCCCCGATCAACGCGGCCGCCATCGTCGGTTTCATCTTCATGCTCGGCATCACGATGGTCGCCGCCCCCGGCGTGCCCGGCGGCGCGATCATGACCGCGGCCGGCCTGCTCACCTCGATGCTCGGCTTCACCGAGCCGCAGGTCGGGCTGATGATCGCCACGTACATCGCCATCGACTCCTTCGGCACCGCAACGAACGTCACCGGCGACGGCGCGATCGCGGCGATCATGAACCGCCTCATCACCGGCAAGCGGTACGACCGCAGCGAGGCGGAAGCCGACGCTGTCGCCGCCCCGGCCTGACCCCTTCCGACCCGAGACACTCTCCGAACCCCCTCCAGTAGAAGGAGTCATTGGCATGCGCGCTCTGACCAAGCTGTCCGCAGCCCCGGGCCTCGAGCTCGTCGACCGACCCGAGCCGGTCTGCGGGCCGCGCGACGTCAAGATCCGCGTTCTGCGGGCGGGCCTGTGCGGCACCGACCTGCACCTACAGCAGTGGGACGACTGGACCGCCGCGAACGTCAACCCGCCGCTCATCATCGGCCACGAGTTCTACGGCGAGGTCGTGCAGGTCGGCGACGACGTCGAGGGCATCGCCGAAGTTCGCGTCGGCGACCGGGTCTCCGGAGAGGGACACGTCGTCTGCGGCCACTGCCGCAACTGCCGCGCCGGGCGCCGCCACGTCTGCATCAACACCAGCAGCGTCGGCGTCAACCGCGACGGGGCGTTCGCCGACTACGTCGTCATCCCCGCGAGCAACGCCTGGGTTCAGCCGGCCGACCTCGACCCCGACCTCGGGGCGATCTTCGATCCGCTGGGCAACGCCACGCACACGGCGCTGCAGTGGCCGATGGTCGGCGAGGACGTGCTCATCACCGGCGCCGGGCCGATCGGCGTCATGGCCGCGGCCATCGCCCGGCACGCCGGGGCGCGCTACATCTGCATCACGGACGTCTCGGACTACCGGCTCGACCTGGCCCTGCAGGCCGGCGCCGACTGCGCCGTCAACGTCGCCCGCGAGCGGATCGCCGGCGCGCAGCAGGACCTGGGTCTCAAGGAGGGCTTCGACCTCGGTCTGGAGATGTCGGGCAACCCGGCCGCCCTGGCCGAGATGATCGACAACCTCAACCACGGCGCCCGCGTCGGGCTGCTCGGCATCCCGAAAGCCGACTTCCCCATCAACTGGGGGCGGGTCATCACGCACATGATCACGCTCAAGGGCATCTACGGGCGCGAAATGTACGACACCTGGTACGCCATGAGCTCGATGCTGCAGACCTCACCGACGCTACGCGAGGCCGTCTCCTCGGTCATCACCCATCGATTCCCCGTTGAGCAATGGGCCGACGCCTTCGCCACCGCCCGCTCGGGTGAATGCGGCAAAGTCGTCATGGACTTCAGCTGAGAAGGAGCACCCGATGTACACGACTCTCCGTGACGACCTGAGCCAGACCCTCTCCCAGATCGAAGCCGACGGGCTGTGGAAGAGCGAGCGGGCCCTGACGACTCCGCAGTCCGCGCACGTCGAGACCGCCTCCGAGGCGGCGAACCGCGAGGTGCTGAACTTCTGCGCCAACAACTACCTCGGTTTGGCCGACCACCTGCAGGTCGTCGCTGCGGCCCGCGAGGCGCTCGACCGGTGGGGTTTCGGGATGGCATCGGTGCGCTTCATCTGCGGCACCCAGACCCAGCACAAGGACCTCGAGCAGGCGATCAGCGACTTCCTCGGCACCGACGACACGATCCTGTTTCCCTCGTGCTTCGACGCCAACGGCGGCACCTTCGAGGTCATCTTCGGCCCCGACGACGCGATCGTCTCCGACGAGCTGAACCACGCCTCGCTCATCGACGGCATCCGGCTGTGCAAGGCCAAGCGGTTTCGCTACCGCAACGCCGACATGGACGACCTGCGCGCCCAGCTGACCGCGGCCAAGGAGGCGGGGGCGCAGCGCGTCGTGATCGTCACCGACGGCGTGTTCTCGATGGACGGCTACTACGCGCCGCTGCGCGAGATCTGTGACCTGGCGGAGGAATTCGGTGCACTTGTCATGGTCGACGACTCCCACGCGGTGGGCTTCGTCGGAGACGGTGGCCGCGGCACCCCGGAGAAGTTCGGCGTCAGCGACCGGGTCGACATCTACACCGGGACGCTCGGCAAGGCCCTCGGTGGCGCATCCGGCGGTTACGTCTCCGCCCACCAGGAGATCGTCGACCTGCTGCGCCAGCGCGCCCGCCCGTACCTCTTCTCGAACTCGGTGGCTCCGGCCGTCGTCGCCGGCTCGCTGAAGGCCCTGGAGCTGGCGGCCGCCGGCGGGGAAGAGCGGCAGCAGCTGGAGCGCAACGCCGAGCTGTTCCGCCGCCTCATGACCGAGGCCGGCTTCGACCTGCTGCCGGGGTCGCACGCCATCGTGCCGGTCATGTTCCCGGGTGAGGACGGCGCCCGCCAGGCCGCGCAGGTCGCCGACGCCATGCTCGACCTGGGCGTCTACGTCATCGCGTTCTCCTTCCCCGTGGTGCCCCGCGGCAAGGCCCGCATCCGCGTGCAACTCTCGGCGGCCCACTCCGAAGACGACGTGCGCACCTGCGTGGCCGCCTTCACCAAGGCCCGCGACCTCGTCGGCTGACCGACCCCAGAAGATAGTGTTCGCTTTTGCACGGTCCGGTGAGCAAAAGCGAACACTATCTTTCGGCCCACGTGCCGTCGAAGGTTCGCCCTGGGGTCGGCAAGGAGGAAATTGTGGCCACACAGCTGCCGCGCGCTGCCCGCAAGGTGCAGGACGCACTGGATGCATCGGGTCAGGAGTTCGACGTGCGCGAGCTCAGCGACTCGACCCGCACGGCCGCCGACGCCGCGGCCGCACTGGGGTGTGAGGTCGGTGCGATCGCGAACAGCCTGGTGTTCCTGGCCGACGGTGAGCCGCTGCTCGTCATGACCAGCGGCGCGCACAAGGTCGACGTCGTGGCGCTCGCGCAACGGCTCGGGGTCGGCAAGATCAGCCGCGCCACCCCCGAGCAGGTGCGAGCCGCCACCGGGCAGGTCATCGGCGGCGTCGCCCCCATCGGCCATCCGGCCCCGTTGACCACCGTGGTCGACGAAGCCCTGCGCGACTACCCGCAGCTGTGGGCCGCGGCCGGCACCCCGCACACCGTGTTCGCGCTGACCTTCGACGACCTCGTCGTCCTCACCGGCGGCCGCGTCGAGCGCGTCGCCTGACCACCCCGACCAGCGCCCCCGACCGCCGCGTGGGGCGCTGGCCGCGTGGGGCGGCGGCCCGCG
>NZ_BAHD01000028.1 GCF_000298215.1 Kineosphaera limosa NBRC 100340
CGGGCGGCGCGGCTTGGGCCGCTCGGAGTCGGTGTCGACCGTGCGCGAGATCGTGCCCCGCACGGGGCGAGCCACCGAGCCGCGGCGCAGCAGCGTCGTCGGGGAGCTGGCGCGGCCCAGGTGCGTCACGGCGTCGACGACCTCGTCAGCCTGCTCGCGCGCGGAGTGCAGGGTCGTGGTGGCGCGGTCGCGGGTGCGGTCGGCGGCCTCGTGCGCCACCTTGCTGGCGCGTGCCTGCCCACGGGCCACGGTGCGGCCGGCGCGGTGCAGCAGGTCTTCGGTCTGCTGCACCGGGGCGGGACGGCGCTTGGCGAGGCGCTCGCCGCGGTCGGCCAGCTCGGAGAACTGCTCCTGGCTGCGAACCACGACGTCGAGGGCCTCGTTGAGAGCCAACACCGGCAACTGCCGGGCGCCCCGGGCCATGCGCCGCAGTTCGCCCTTGGCGTCGGTCGTGCTCTCGACGCTGGGCAGCGCCGTCTCGCCGACCGCGTTCGCGCCGATCTCGCGCAGCTTCTCGGCGGCCAGGTCGGTGGCGCCGATCACGGCGTACAGGGGGTTGAGGCCGTAGATGGAACGGCGCTTGGTCGTGCTCATGATTTCGCTCCTTGCTGGGGCCGCTCGGCGGCCGTGCGGGTTCGTGATGTTCGTGTGTTCTTGGGGTTCTTGGCGCGCGCTGCGGCGGAGGGCGGTGCGGCGCGCGGGGCGTCGGCCAGGGTGGCGTCGATGAAGTCGCCGGGGTCGACGAACGAGTCGTAGAGGTCGAGCAGCAGTCGGCGCTGCCGGGCCGTCAGCCGTGGGTCGGCCTCGATGGCGACGCGCGCATCGGGTGCCGCACCGGGTGGCCCGGCAGTACCGGTCCCGTTGGCACCGGTCTCGCTGGTGGCCTCGGCGGCCGCAGCCTGCTCCTGCGCGGTTGGCATGTCGAGTAGGCCAGCCTGCTGGTACAGCGACTCGGCCGAGACCTCCAACCCCTTGGCCAGCGCTTGCAGGATCTCTGCGCTCGGGCGGCGCAGCCCCCGCTCGATCTGGCTCAGGTACGGATTGGAGATGCCCGCCGCCTTGCTCAGTTGGCGGACGGACAACTTGGCGTTCTGCCGCTGCTCACGCAGGTAAGCCCCAAGGTCACGCACCCCGGGAACATGCGCCCCCGACGCGCCGGGCACCCCGGGCAACGTTCGGTTCAGTCGGCTCATACCCCCATTGTGCTTGCAACAGCTAGCGCAATGCAAATCCCTGCAAGCGCCACCCGCTTCCCCACTGCCCTCGACAGTTGCGCTCCCTGCCGACGAACGCGGTCGCAACAGCAACCCACGGCAGGGAGCGCAACCGTCGGCGGGGCCTGGGGCGGCCAGACGAGCGAGCCTGGGGAGGGTCGCGCGGGGACCCGGGAGGGCGGTCGGTTAGCGGCGGGTGATCAGCGTCTGGGCGGCGGCTACGTGGCCGCCGTCGAAGGCGGCGTCCAGCACCGCGTCCGGCGCGGTGTTGCGCTTGATCACCCCGAGCGCGATGGGCCCCTCCTCGTGGTGCCGGGCGACGGTGGTGAGGCGGCCGACCTCGCGGCCATCGACGGTCAGCGCAGTACCTGCGGGAGGCAGCACGTGTCCGGACCCGTCGAGGTGCAGAAACACCAGGCGGCGCGGCGGCCGGCCCAGGTTGTGCACGCGGGCGATGGTCTCCTGCCCGCGGTAGCAGCCTTTGTGCAGGTGCACGGCGGTGCGCAGCCAGTCGAGCTCGTGGGCGATCGTGCGGTGATCGGTCTCCGCGCCGAGCCGGGGCCGCCAGGCAGCCACCCGCGCGGCCTCGGCGGCCCACGTGCCGGCCAGTGGCCGGTCACCGACCCGCTGCGCCAACTCGGCCCGCGGCACGAAAACCTCGCGCCAGGCCGTCCCGACGCCGGGATGCGGGTCGGCGTCGCTGTAGCTGGCGGTGTCCCCGACCGGCCCCGGCCACGGATCCACCCACGCGGGCGGCTCCCCCGGCAGCGACTCGGCTCCGATCGGCTCACCCAGCGTGGCGTGCTGCGCGGTGACGTTCTCGACCTCCACGCGCAGCAGGAAGCGCATGCGATCCAGCCACTCGACGACGGCCGGCGCACTGCCGGGCTCCACCCCGAGCCACGTCGCCTCGCCGTCGTCCACGATGTGCAGCGCGTGCTCGATGTGCCCCTTAGGGCTCAGGATGAGGCTCTCGCGGGAGGTGCGCGGCGGCAGGTCGAGCAGGTGCTGGCTGGTCAACGAGTGCAGCCAGGAGATGCGGTCGGGCCCGGTGATCCGCACCAGGCCGCGGTGGGACAGGTCGACGACCGCCAGGCCCTGCTCCAGCATGCGTTGCTCGCGGACCGGGTCGCCGTAGTGCGCGGCGACGCCCGCGTCGGCTCCTTGCCCCTCGACCGCCCCCGGCCGGCTCAGCAGTTCGGAGTGCAGCGGCGCCAGAGAACCGCTGTCAGGCCCGCTGTCCGGCCCGCTGTCGGATGGGGTCGTCGTCATCAAGCTCAGCCCACCCGCTTGAGCTGCGCCGACACGTGGCTCTGCAGCGGCTGCCCTACGGCCGCCATGTCCATGACCCACATCAGCTGGGAGTCGACGAGACCGTACATCCGCGCGGCGGAGGTGTACTCCTTGGCCGCTGGGGAGCGCAGCACCCCGTCGGTGGCCAGCTCGATCGCCGGCCGCTGCGGATCTCTGCGGCCGACATACATCTCGAGAAAACCGGTCGGGTGGGTCAGCAGCAGCTCGACTTCGCCGTTCTCGAGCACCCGCCAGAAGCCCTCTTCGCGGGCCAGCGGGCGCACCTGGTTGCCCGCCTCGTCCAGGAGCCAGGTGCGGCTGGACATCGCCAGGAAGGCTCGACCGTCGTGCTCGATCGTCAGCTCCTGGCCGAAGTTCGCCGATTCGATCGTCGGATAGCCGACGACCCCGGCGCCCTCCCAGCGGCCGACGAGCCACGCGAGCGGCGCGAGAATGGGGTTCAGGGTCGGGTCGAGTTCGAACACCATGGCCAGTTCTCCCAACTGGTTCGTGACCGGTCAGTGCATGACGGCCATCATGTCAGGGCCGAGCGCGATCCAGGTCAGGGCGTAGGCCAGCACGCCGGGCGCCAGCACGGAGGAGACGCCGCTGGCGATCTGCGCCCGCCGCCCGAACAGCGTGGGCAGCACCGACTGCACCTGCCGCAGCGCGTAGCTCGAGCCGGCGGCCAGCCCCCCGGCCAGCGCGAGCACGGCCAGCGGCAGCTCGGCACCGACGGCGGGGCCGAGCAGCGCGGCGACCAGCGCCCCCAGACCGATCGCCAGCGCGCCCGTCAACGGTCCGCCGCCACCCCAGCGCAGGCCGACATCGGCCAGGCTGGCGACGGCGACTGCGGCGAAGATCGTCACGCTCGTGGCCACCCCCGCAGGACTGGCCGTCAGCAGCAGAACACAGGCCCCGGAGGTCAGCAGGGTGATGCCGGTGATGGAGCCCGAGACCGACTCCACGAGCCGGGGGCGGCCGTCGCGGCGCGCCAACTGGTGCACGAATTCGACGATCATCGCCAGAGCCACCGCTCCGGGGAGCAGCATCGTGCGCGCCTCCTGGGAGAGCACCCCACCGCCCAGGAGGATGAGGCTCGCCCCGGCGAGCACCGCGGTCGTGCCGCGGGGGCTCGGCAGACCCAGCAGCAGCACCCAGCCACCGGCGAGCAGCACCATCGCCAGCCCAGTCACGAGAAACGTCGGGACGGTGCCGAGCGCGACGGCACCGGCCATCAGGGCCGCTCCGATCGCGGCCGTCGCGGTGACGAGCGGGCGCCAGGGGCGGCGCGGCAGCATCAGCGAGTCGGTGCTCGGTTCGTCGGTGGCCACGCCGCGCATCCTGTCAGCCGCCGGCGAAGGGCGGCAACACCTCGAGCGTCGAGCCGGGCTCGAGCCGCTGGCCGTCGCGGGCCGGCACCCCGTCGAGCAGAACCGTCGCGACGGCCAGCACCCGTTCCAGCTCGGGGTGGTCGGCGCGCGCGCCGGCGAGCACCTGCGCCACGGTGCCGACCGGGCGATCCTCCTGCTCCACGCCGGCCGCCGCCTTTGCCGCGGCCCAGTAGCGCACGGTCACGCGGGACTGGTCCTTGCCAGCAGGCGAGGTGGGGGCGTCGGTGCGGGGTCCGGATGAGGTCGACACCAGCCCAGCCTGTCAGGTCGCGCGCCGCCACGCCTCTCCCATCGAAAGTTGCGCTCGCAGCAGCCGCTTGCGGTCGAGGCCGCGACCGTCGGCATGAGCCACACCGTCGGCGGAGGTGAAGCGACTTCGCCTCCCGCATTAGGCTTTGCGCGTGGCCCAACTCGTGCTGATGACCGATGCGCTCGCCCTGAGCGCCGAGGTGTTGCCCGCGTTGGCACTGCTGAACCACCACGTGCGCATCGTGCCCGCAGACACCGCGGCGCTGCTCGACGACAGCGCCGCCGACATCGTCCTCGTCGACGGACGACGCGAGTTGGCCCAGGCCCGCACACTGTGCCGGATGCTCGACATGACCGGCACCTCCGCACCGGTCATCGTCATTCTCACCGAGGGCGGGCTCACGGCCGTCAACGCCGATTGGGCCATCACGGACGTGCTGCTGACCACCGCCGGGCCGGCCGAGGTCGAGGCCCGGCTCCGGCTGGCGGGGGCCCGCCGCCAGGACGTCCACCCCGACGCCGACTCCCCCATCCGCTCCGGTGAACTGCTCATCGACGAACAGGCGTACTCCGCCCGCTTGCGCGGCTCCTCACTCGACCTCACCTACAAGGAGTTCGAGCTGCTGAAGTACCTCGCGCAACACCCCGGCCGGGTGTTCACCCGCGCCCAACTGCTGCAGGAGGTGTGGGGCTACGACTACTTCGGCGGCACCCGCACGGTCGATGTGCACGTCCGGCGCCTGCGCGCCAAGCTCGGCGCCGATCACGAGACGCTGATCGGCACGGTGCGCAACGTCGGCTACCGGTTCGTACCGCAAGAACTACTGGAGGAAGAGTCACCCGAGAACGGCTAGCGCCTCGGCGTGCGCAACCCGCCGCAGCGCGCCACCACTGGCTGACGTGCCGTGATAGTCATGGGCGCATGCTGCGCGCCACCGCCGTCCTCACCGAGCACGAGCAACGCCAGGTGCACGCCCTCATCACCAACGCGCGCATCCAGGACGGGGTGAGCCCGGCCTCGGAGCAGACGCTGCTGCGGCTGCCCGCGACGGGCGCCGGCGAATGGCTGCACCTGCTGTACCAACGCAACGACGACCTGCTCGGCTACGCCCACCTCGACACCAGCGACGCGAACGCGCCGTGGGCCGAGCTCGTCGTCGCACCGCTGAGCCGTCGCAGGGGTATCGGCACCCAGATGCTGCGCGACCTGCAGGAGCGGGCACCGCAGGTGCGGCTGTGGGCGCACGGCTTTCTGCCGTCGACGTCGAACTTCGCGATCACCCGGCGGCTGCGTGTCGTGCGTGAGCTGTGGCAGATGGCGCGCCCGCTGGCCGATCTGCCGCAAGGACGACCCCTGGCGGACGGCTTCGAAGTCAGCACGCTGACTCCGGGCAACGAGCGCGACGAACAGGACTGGGTGCAGGTCAATGCCGCGGCGTTCGCCACGCACCCCGAGCAGGGCCGCATGACCCGCGCCGACTTGCAGGAGCGTCAGGGCGAGCCGTGGTTCGACCCGGCCGGCTTCTTTCTCGTGCGCGACGCCCGCCCAGGCCCCACCAAGGGCAGCCTCGCGGCCTTCCACTGGACAAAGGTGGAGCGCGGCGTCGGCGAGGTCTATGTCGTCGGCGTCGACCCCGCGTACCAGGGTCACGGCCTGGGCACCGCCGTGACGTGGATCGGTCTGAACCACCTGCGCCAGGAGGGGCTGGAGCGGGTGACGCTGTACGTCGACGGCAACAACGCCGCCGCGATCGCCACCTACCGCCGGCTGGGCTTCGAACGCATCGGCCTGGACGTGCAATTGGCGGCCGCGGGAGTTTCCGGGCGGGGCGGGCGATGACACGATGGACGACATGACGACGTCAGCGCGCACGCAGGACAGCTCGGAGTCGGCAGGCACCGAGTACTCCGACGACCCCAGCGGCCTCGGCGCACCTGCCGACACGCCGGACACCGCCGATCTGAACCCTGATCGTCCGCAGAGCGGGGCGACTCCGATCGCCGCGGTCTCGCAGTCCTCCTCGCTGCAGCGCCCGCGCGCCGCGAACGGCCGGTTCGTGAGCCTGGAGGTCGGCCCCACCGCCGGGGAGTCCGCCGCGACCAGCAACGACGAGCTGCCCGCCGATCGCTTCTTGGATCGGGAGGTGTCGTGGCTGCAGTTCAACGAACGCGTGTTGCAGTTGGCCGCCGACCCCGACCAGCCGCTGCTGGAGCGCGCCCGCTTCCTGGCGATCTTCGCCAGCAACCTCGACGAGTTCTTCATGGTCCGCGTCGCCGGCCTCAAGCGCCGGGTCGCCACAGGGCTGGCCGTGCGCTCGGCCTCCGGGCTGGAGCCGCGGGAGGTGTTGGAGTCGATCCACACCGTCTCCGATGCGCTGATGCGAGAGCACGCGGAGGTCTTCCGCGAGGTGGTGCGCCCCGCGCTGGCCGCCAACGACATCCACCTGCTGTCCTTCGACGAGCTCGCGGACACCGAACGCGACAAGCTCTCCGAATGGTTCACCGACCTCGTCTTCCCGGTGCTCACGCCGCTGGCGGTCGACCCGGCGCACCCCTTTCCCTACATCTCGGGTCTGTCGCTGAACCTGGCCGTCGTGCTGGCCAACGCCAAGACCGGCACGGAGCACTTCGCCCGCGTCAAGGTGCCCTCGTTGCTGCCGCGGTTCGTGCGGGTACCCGCCGTCGACACCGACGAGGAGCTGTACTCCGCCCGCTTCGTGCCGCTCGAAGAGGTGATCGCCGCCCACCTGGACATGCTCTTCCCCGGCATGGAGGTGCGCGACCACATCACCTTCCGGGTCACCCGCAACGAGGACCTGGAGGTCGAGGAGGACGACGCCGAGAACCTGCTGACCGCCTTGGAGAAGGAGTTGACGCGACGCCGGTTCGGCCCGCCGGTGCGCCTGGAGGTCGACGAGGACACCGACGACCACGTGCTCGACCTGCTCAAGCGCGAACTGCAGATCAGCACCAAGGAAGTGGTGCGGCTGCCCACGCCCCTGGATCTGCGGGGGCTCAACGCCATCGCCGACCTAGACCGCACGGAGCTGAAGTACCCGGCCTTCGTGCCGCGTACCCACCCCGATCTGGCTCGCGTCGAGAGCGCCAAGGCAGCGAACATCATGGCCGCCGTGCGCACCCAGGACGTGCTCGTGCAGCACCCCTACGACTCGTTCTCCACCTCGGTGCAGGCGTTCATCGAGCAGGCGGCCGCCGACCCCAAGGTGCTCGCCATCAAGCAGACCCTGTACCGCACCAGCGGCGACTCCCCGATCATCGACGCCCTCATCGACGCTGCCGAGGCCGGCAAACAGGTGCTGGCAGTCGTCGAGATCAAGGCCCGCTTCGACGAGCAGAACAACATCGAATGGGCCCGCAAGCTCGAACACTCGGGCGTGCATGTGGTCTACGGCGTCGTCGGCCTGAAGACCCACTGCAAGCTCTCGCTGGTGGTCCGCCAGGAGTCGGAGGGGTTGCGCCGGTACTGCCACGTCGGCACGGGCAACTACCACCCCAAGACGGCGCGGCTGTACGAGGACTTCGGCCTGTTCACCTGCGACCCCAAGGTCGGCGAGGACCTGACCAAGCTGTTCAACCAGCTCTCCGGCTGGGCGCCGCGCAGCAAGTACAAGCGGCTGCTGGTGGCGCCGCGCTCGCTGCGCTCGGGCCTGCTGGAGCGCATCGACGAGCAGATCCAGCGGGTCCGCGAGGGGCAAGAGGGATATGTCGGCATCAAGGTCAATTCGATGGTCGACGAGGCGCTCATCGACGCGTTGTACCGCGCCTCGCAGGCCGGCGTGCGGATCGACGTGCTGGTGCGCGGCATCTGCGCGCTGCGTCCCCGCGTGCCCGGGCTCAGCGAGAACATCGAGGTGCGCTCGATCCTCGGGCGCTTCCTGGAGCACAGTCGCGTGTTCGTCTTCGGACTGCAGGGTGAGGGCGGGGTGTACATCGGCAGCGCCGACATGATGCATCGCAACCTGGACCGGCGCGTCGAGACGCTCGTGCGGATCAGCGACCCGCGCCACGTCGAAGACCTCGTGCGCGTGGTCCGCCGCGGTATGAGCGACACGACCTCCAGCTGGCATCTGACCGGCGAGGGTCGCTGGCATCGGCACAACCGCGGCAACGACGGGGAGCCCCTGACCGACCTGCAGACCGCCCTGATCACCGAGCACGGGCGCCGCCGCCGCCGGCCCCGGTCGCGCTGAGCGGCGCTGACCCAGGCTGGCTCGGACTGCGTCGACGACACAGCGCCGATACCGTCAGCTCACCCACAAGACACCCACATCGGGCTCACGACAGGCGATCATCAGCATCGGATTAACAGCAGACCGTTGATTAACTTGGGGGGCATCTTCTGTGAGCAAGGGCGAACGCCTGATCGCCGCGGCCGGAGCCGTGCCGTGGCGGATCCGTTCCGGCAAACTGCAGGTCGCGCTGGTCCACCGCCCGCGCTACGACGACTGGTCGTGGCCCAAGGGCAAGCTCGACCCGGGCGAGGACTGGCCGGTCGCCGCGGTGCGGGAGGTCTGGGAGGAGACCGGCCTGCGGGTCCGCCTGGGCATCCCGCTACCCGAAGCCCACTTCCGCATCGGTGCCACCAACACCCGCAAACACGTGCTGTATTGGGCTGCCGAGATCACCGGCGGCCGCGGGGAACTGTGCAACGAGGTCGATGAGGTGCGTTGGCTGACGCCCAAGCAGGCCCGCAGCCAACTCAGCTACGCGCGGGACCGCGAACAGTTGGACGCCCTGGTCAAGGCGCACGGCAACGCTCGCCTCGGGGTGCGCCCGTTCGCGGTCGTGCGCCACGCCAAGGCCGTGCCGCGCCGCAAGTGGAAACACGAGCCGGACTGGCTGCGTCCCCTGGACGAGCAGGGCTTCGCCGAGGCCGAGCACATGGTCGACGTGCTCCGCGCCTACGGCGTGACCCGCCTGTTGTCGTCCAGCGCGACCCGTTGCCTGCAGACGCTGCAGCCGTACGCCACAGCGGCGGCGCTGCCGTTGGAGACCAGCTACGCGCTCTCCGAGGAGAGCTACGAGAAGCGGCCGAAGCACGCCATCAAGGCGATGCGCCGGCACCTGCACGGGCCTCGCCCCGGGGCCATCTGTTCACACGGACCCCTCCTGCCCGAGCTGCTGAGCACGTTGGCCGCCGACGCCAAGGGCAGCGCCCGCGGCACCCTGCGCGACGCCGCGGAGAGCAACCTGGAGAAGGGCGAGATCGTCTTCGGCCATCTCGACCGCAAGAACCGCATCGTCGCCGTCGAACGCATCCCGCCGCACCGGCCCTGACCGGCCCTGACCGGCCCGCACCGGACGGGCCGCGGGCCGGCGAGTTTTCTCGCGGGATGTGGGAACACTCCCAGACCTGCGATAGTTGTTCCCATCGTGCGCCGGGCCGCGGTAGCCCCGGGTCCCAACATAAGCCGCTACGAGCGGCCACGCGCCGTGAGGCGCTCCCGGCCCGGCGCACGACGCAGAACGTAGCGGCGCCCACCAGCTCTTGGCTGGTGGGCGCCGCTGTCGTTGGGGTCGTTGGCGCGGCCGCGGCTACTTCGAGCAGTCCTTGGCGTGCACTAGGTAGTCGTCGGTCGCCTTCTCCCTCGCGCGCCGCCCCGGGCCCTCCCAGCCGCACGCGGGGCAGGCGCCGTAGCTGAAGTTGCCGCGCTCCACGTAGGTGAGCACCTCGACGTCGGCCTTCTTCGCGGCCTTGATGTCGGCCTTACCGGGCTCTACGAGCCCCGGCGTGCCGTCGAAGCGCTTGGTGAGCCGCTTGAACAGCTTCTTGTGGCCCTTGCGGGCATCCTTGGTATCGGCCACCGGTCTGTTACTCCATCCCTGGGTTCGAGACGTCCCGTCCGCAGGCTGCGACGGAGCGACCACGATAGCCCCTGCGGCTGACTCCCACGACCCCTACCGGTTCCAGAGACGCCGAGAGGCCCGGCCCCCAAGGGGACCGGGCCTCCCCCTGTCGTCGATCAGCCGAAGCGGCCGGAGATGTAGTCCTCCGTCGCCTTCTGCGTCGGGTTGTTGAAGACCTTGGTGGTGTCGTCGAACTCGACGAGCTGGCCGGGCTTGCCGGTGCCCTCGATGTTGAAGAAGCCGGTCTTGTCGCTGACGCGAGCGGCCTGCTGCATGTTGTGCGTCACGATGACGATCGTGTAGTTCTCCTTGAGCTCACCGATGAGGTCTTCGACGGCAAGCGTGGAGATCGGGTCCAGCGCCGAGCACGGCTCGTCCATCAACACGACGTCCGGCTTGACGGCGATCGTGCGCGCGATGCACAGGCGCTGCTGCTGACCACCGGAGAGACCCGAGCCGGGCTTGTCGAGGCGGTCCTTGACCTCGTTCCACAGGTTGGCGCCGCGCAGCGAGGACTCCACGAGGTCATCCGAGTCGCTCTTCTTCATGCGGCGGTTGTTCAGGCGCTGACCGGCGATGACGTTTTCGTAGATCGACATCGTCGGGAACGGGTTGGGCTTCTGGAAGACCATGCCGACCTTGCGGCGCACCTGCACCGGGTCGACACCCTTGCCGTAGATGTTCTGCTCGTCGATGGTCACATTGCCCTGGCAGTAGGCGCCGGGGATGACCTCGTGCATGCGGTTCAGCGACCGCAGGAAGGTCGACTTACCGCAACCCGACGGGCCGATGAGGGCCGTGACCGACCGCGGCTCGATGAAGACGTCGACATCCTTCACGGCGAGAAAGTCGCCGTAGTAGATGTTGAGGTCCTTGACGTCGATGCTCTTCGACATGGTGTGCTCTATTCCTTCCGGGGCTTACGGGTCAGCGCCCGGTCTTGGGGGCGAAGAACTTGGAGATCAGTCGCGCGACGATGTTCAACGTCATGACGATGAGGATGAGGACGAGCGCAGCCGTCCACGCCCGCTCGAGGAACGGCTCCGGCGGAATGCCCGGCACCTTGTACTGGTAGTACGCGAACACCGGCAGGGTGGCCATGCGGCCGCTGAACGGGTTGAGGTTGACCCCAGTAGTAATACCGACGGTGACCAGCAGCGGGGCCGTCTCACCGATGACGCGGGCGATGGCCAGTGTCACGCCGGTCGCGATGCCCGCCAGGGCGGTAGGAATGACGACCTTGACGATCGTCAGCCACTTCGGCACCCCGAGTGCGTAGGAGGCTTCCCGCAGTTCGTTCGGCACGATCCGCAGCATCTCCTCAGTACTGCGCACGACCGTCGGAATCATGAGCACCGTTAGCGCCGTGGCGCCGATGATGCCGGCACGGGCGCCGGGGCCGAAGACCAGCACGAACAGCGCGTAGGCGAAGAGACCGGCGACGATCGAGGGGATACCGGTCATGACGTCGACGAAGAACGTCAGCGCGCGCGACAATCGGTTCTTCTTGCCGTACTCCACGAGGTAGATCGCGGCGAGGATGCCCACTGGGATCGAGACGACCGCGGCAAGCGCCGTGATAATGAGCGTGCCCATGATCGCGTGGTAGGCGCCGCCACCCTCGCCGATGATTCCGCGCATGGACATCGTGAAGAAGTCGACGTCGAAGCGCTTGTAACCCTGCTGGATGACCTCGATGACGACTGAGACCAGCGGCAGCAGCGCCAGCGCGAACATCGTGGTGACGACGCCGGTGACGAGACGATCGACGGCGTGCCGCGGACCCTCGATCGAGCGGGAAGCCGCGTAGATCGCGATGCAGTAGATGATTGCGGAGAGCGCCACTAGCCCAACGGGGTTGAGGCCCCAGCCGAACAGGAACGAGAGCGTCACGCCGGCGAGAACTGCGCCGGCGATGATGCCGCGGCGAGCGTTCAATGACAAGGTTCCGTGCGCCATGCCCTGGCCCTGCTTACCCTGCCCATCTCCTGCGCCATTGCCTCCGGTGGGACGGGTCATCGACGGGCGTCGGGTAGCTGTCTTAGCGTCGGTGTCGCGATTCATCGTCGTTTCCGTGCGGTCGGTGTCAGTCATGTCAGTTCGCTCCCGAGAATTCGGAACGTCGGGAGACGATCCATCGGGCGACCATGTTGACCGCAAGGGTCAGGGCGAAGAGCACGAGACCAGAGGCGACGAGTGCGTTGACCGCCAGGCCGCTGGACTCGGGGAACTGCAGGGCGATGTTGCCGGCGATCGTAGCCGGGTTCGCCGAGCCGATGAGGTTGAACGTGATCACGTTGGACACCGAGAGGATGATGGCGATCGCCATCGTCTCACCGAGCGCCCGGCCCAGGCCGAGCATCGCGCCGGAGATGACACCGGACTTGCCGAACGGGATGACCGACATCTGGATCATCTCCCAGCGAGTTGCGCCGAGGGCCAGCGCGGCCTCCTCGTGCAGCCGTGGGGTCTGCAGGAAGACCTCGCGGTTCACGGCCGTCATGATCGGCAAGATCATGACCGCCAAAACGATGCCGATGACCAGCATGGTTCGTCCCGTAGCACTCGGGGGGCCGGCGAAGAACGGCAGGAAGCCCAAGTACGTGTTGAGCCACTGGCTGATGGCGACCGAGGCCGGCGCGATGACGGCCAGGCCCCACAGGCCGTACACGAGGCTGGGCACCGCGGCCAGCAGGTCCACCAGGTAGCCCAGGGTCTGCGCCAGGCGGCGGGGGGCGTAGTGGCTGATGAACAGAGCGATGCCGATCGCCAGCGGCGTCGCGATGGCCAAGGCCAAAGTCGCCGAGATCACGGTTCCGAACAGTAGGGGCGCAACGTAGGCCCATAGGCCGTTGCCACCGGGAAGGGCGGCTGGGTCGGCCACCAGCGCCGGCCAGGCCTGCCACAGTAGGAAGGCTGCGACGCCGGCCAGGATGGCGAGAATGAAGATTCCCGAGCCGGTGGCTGCACCCGCAAAGATCTTGTCGCCGGGGCGGGTCACCGCTTTTTCGGGCCCAGCGGTCTGCGTTGTCACGTCGTTCTCTCTCGTGGCAGGGATAGCGAAAGCTGAAGGGGTACGGAGCCCCGAGTGCCTGCCAGGCCCGGCGATGCTGGGGTGACCAGCGTCGCCGAGCCTGGCAGAGCGTTAGCCATACCGGATCGTCAGCCGCCGGCAGAAATCTGGTTGATGCCCTTCATGGCGTTCTCGCGGGTGGTCGCGGAGATCGGGGCAGAGCCGGCGGCCTCAGCGGCGGCCTGCTGGCCATCTTCGCTGACGATGTAGGTCAGCCATGCCTTGACCAGGTCAGCGGTGCTCTGGTCGGAGTACTTCGTGCACGCCTCGGTGTAGGCGACGAGGACGATCGGGTAGGCGCCCGCCTCCTTGGTGTCGCGCTGGATGTCGATGGCGTAGGAGAACTCCGGATGACCCTCGGGGCGCTTGGAGGCGTCGACGACCTTGGCGGCCGCCTCGGCGGTGTACGCCACGTACTCGTCGCCGACCTTGATCTTGGCGTGGTGCAGCGAACCGATCTGACTCGCGTCGGCGTAGCCGATCGCGCCGGCCCCGGAGGTGATGGCCTGCACAACACCGGTCGTGCCGTTACCGGCCTCGCCACCGGTGACGGGCCAGTCGCCGGACGCCTCGTGCGTCCACTCCTGCGGCGCGGCCTTGTTGAGGTAGTCGGTGAAGTTCTCCGTGGTGCCCGATTTGTCGGAGCGGTGCACCGGAGTGATGTTCGTGGCCGGCAACGTCACGCCCGGGTTGTCAGCGGCAATGGCCGGGTCATTCCAAGTGGTGATCTTGCCGTCGAAGATCTTGGCCAGGGTCACGGGGTCGAGCTGTAGGTTGTCGACACCGTCGAGGTTGTAGGCGATGGCGATCGGCGAGATGTAGGCGGGGAACTCGATGAGTTCGCCACAGGCGGCCGGCACTTGGCCCAGCTCGTCCTTGTCCAGGTAGGCGTCCGTACCGGCGAACTGCACGCCACCGGCGAGGAACTGCTGGCGACCTGCCCCCGAGCCCTGCGGGTCGTAGTTGACGGTTGCGTCCGGGTTGGCACCTTCGAACTTGGCCTTCCACGCGGCAACCGCCGCAGCCTGCGAGCTCGCGCCCACGCCCGAGATCGTGCCCGACGCGCCGGCTGCGGCCGCCGCTCCGGTCCCGCCCTCGGCAGCGGGCTGCTCGTTGGCGGCGCCGCAGGCGGCCAGGCCGAAGACAAGGGCGAAGGCGGCGGTAGCGGTGGTGCCACGCAGAACGGTCTGCTTCACGGTTGTGCCTCTCTAGAGTCGATCCGTCACAGTCCCGGAGGCAGCGTCAGTGGCTCACCCCCCGGAGCGGTCACATCGCACAATGGTGGGACCGGGTGAAGCGTTGTGGCGCGAATAGTGAACGCCAGGTGAACGAGATTTGGACATTCGCCCAGAGACCGGTCGGCCGGCTCCGAATCTCAGCGCAACGGCCCTTGTGGGCACGTGTCAGGTCAGCCGAACTCGCCGGCGCGCCAGCGACGTGCCCCTGCCTCGAGGTCCTCCGCCGTCGTCAGCATCGCCGCGGCTCGGCGCAACTCCTGCGACCATCCCATTCCCGCCGGCCCAGCCGCTGGGTCGCTGGTCAGACCCGCTCCGACGCCAGGCCCCGCGACGCCAGGCCCCGCGACGCCAGGTCCTGCGGCATCGGGCGCCGCGGCATCGGGCGCCGACGCGGCGTCGACTCCGTACTCCTCCCGTGCGCCGCGGCCGGCGGCCACGACACGGCAGAAGGCTCCGGCCCGATGCAGGGCCACCCCCAGGTCGCCGTCGAAGACACCGCGCAGGATCTCGTCGGCCAGGTGCTGCAGCTCCTGCGGGCCCGGGGGCGATGCGGCGCCCGCGACGACCCCGTCGACGTCGGCGAAGCGCAGGCCCTCGGTGTAGTCCGCGCTGGCTCCGGCCGGGTCGCGCAGCACCCACTCGCGCAGCACGTACAGCCGCCACAGCAGGCCGGGCAGACTGCGCGCCGGTCGTTGCGACCACAGCTGCGCCAACGTGGAGAGGCCGATCTCGTCGACGATCGTCACGAGCCGCTGCGTGACCTGCGGGTCGTCACTGGCCCGCCCCGCGTGCACGAGCGCAGCGGCCGACTCGTCGGCCACCGCGATGATGACCGCCGGGTCGAGGCTCTCGGCGGCGAACATCTCCATCATCTGCGGCGTCAGCCGGCTTGGGCGGCGGGGCCGGCCGGGCTCTAGGTTGCTCATCGTGTGCTCATAGCGACCTCAGCCGGCGCGCGCCGGGCCCACGATCGCCACGCTGTGCCCGGGCAGGCGCAGCCGGCCGTCGACGTTGGCCACGGTCGGGTCCAGCGCCAGCAACACGACTCCGTCGGGCCCCTCCGGCAGACCGACCTCCACCTCCACCGGCTCGGGGTCGAGGTTGACCGCGACGCGGTGCCGGCCACGAACCACGACGAACGCCCAGGGCGTCGAGCCGGGCTCCACCTCGATCGCCGCCAGGTCGCCGTCGCACAGGTCCGCGCGGGCGCGGCGCAGCGTGATGAGCGCCCGGTACCAGTCGAGCATCACACCGTGCTCGCCCTGTTCGCGCTCCTCCCAGCGCAACACGCTGACGTCGCGGGTCGCCGGGTCCTGCGGATCCGGCACCGACTCCGGCTCCCAGCCGTGGGACTCGAACTCCGCACGGCGGCCCTGGCGGATCAGCTCGCCGAGCTCGTCGTTGTGGTCGGTGAAGAACTGCCACGGCGAACTGGCCGACCACTCCTCCCCCATGAACAGCATCGGGGTGTACGGGCCGGTCAACAGCAGCGCGACCCCGCAGCGCAGCAGCCGAGAATCGACGCTGTGGGCGAGCCGGTCACCCGTGCGCCGGTTGCCCACCTGGTCGTGGGTCTGCAGGGAGACGACGAAGGCCGAGCCGTCGACCAGGCTCGGATCGACCGGACGCCCGTGCGTCCGACCGCGGAAGGTCGAGTAGGTGCCGGCGTGCAGAAACGGCGTGGTGAGCAACCGGGGCAGCACGGCCGGGTCGGCGAAGTCGGCGTAATAGCCCTGAGTCTCGTCGGTCAGCGCCACGTGCAGGGCGTGGTGCACGTCGTCGGCCCACTGGCCGTCGATGCCCAGCCCCCCGCGTTCGCGGGCGATGACCGTGCGCATGTCGTTGCGGTCGGACTCGGCGACGAGCACGAGCGACCGGCCGAGCTCCTCCTCCAAGTCGTCGACCGCGGCGGCGAGCTCCTCCAGAATCGGCAACGCCCGCTCGTCGTGCAGCTCGTGCACCGCGTCGAGGCGTAGCCCGTCGAGGTGGAAGTCGCGCAGCCAGCCCAGCACGTTGTCGATGAGGAAGCCCCGCACCGGGTCGCTGTCGGGGCCGTCGAGGTTGACGCCCTGGCCCCAAGGGGTCTCGTGCCGGTCGGTGAAGTACGGGCCGAACATGCCCAGGTAGTTGCCGTCGGGGCCAAGATGGTTGTAGACGACGTCAAGGAAGACGGCCAGCCCGCGGGCGTGCGCCGCATCGACGAAACGCTGCAGTGCGGCCGGGCCTCCGTAGGGTTCGTGGACCGCGTACAGACCCACGCCGTCGTAGCCCCAGCCGTTGCGCCCGGGGAAGGTGTTCACGGGCATCAGCTCGACGATGTCGACACCGAGTTCGACCAACCGGTCCAGCTTCTGCGTCGCCGCATCGAGCGTGCCCTGGGACGTGAACGTGCCGACGTGCAGCTCGTAGATGATCGAGCCGTGCAGCTCGACGCCCTCCCAGTCGTCGTCGGACCACTCGTGCTCGGCAAGGTCGTACACCTGAGCCGGCGCGTGGGGACCGTCGGGCAGGCGCAGCGCCCGCGGGTCCGGCACCCACGGGCCGTCGTCGACGGCGAAGTCGTACCGGGAGCCGGTGGCGGCGGTCAGCGGTGACGTCCACCACCCATGCACGTCGCGGGTCATCGCCGCGACCTGATCGTCGACCCGCACCTGCACCACGTCGGCGCTCGGCCCCCACACGCGGGGCGTGAACCAGCGCGTGCCCGACCCCGCCGGGTCGTGCGAGGCGGTGGCGCGGCGCTCTGGGTCCGCAGCGCCGCCCGCGATGGAGGCGGTCGTGCTGGTGTGGGAAGTGCTCACTGCCTGGCCCTCATCCTCGATTGCTGGTCTTGCAGGGTACGTCGCCAGCGGGCCGGTGTGCCGCCGCCGCCCGCGGACGCGACCGCTCACAGGCTGCGCAGCACCGCCACCGGGTGCTGGGCGAACACCTGCGCGCAGTCGACCTCCCCCTCGTAGCGCCGCTGCGTCAACACATCGAGCCACGCGCCGGGCGGCAGGCTGACGCTGCGGTCGGCCCAGCCACCCGCGGCGCGCAGCCGCGCCGGGGCGTTGACGACGAGCGTGACGACCGCCGCGTCTGCGCCGGGGGCGCCCGCCACGGCAGCGGAGCCCCGCACGTACCCGAACACGTGCTCGTCGGTGTCCAGCGGGGTGAACCCGCCCGCGAACACCTCCGGCAGGTCGCGGCGCAGGCGCAGCACGCTGGCGGTCAACCAGAGCTTCTCCGCGTCGAGGTAGCTCACGGGCAACTCTTCGGTCGCACGCTCGAGGCCGGCAGTGCCGTCGGCCGCATCGAGGCGCTCCAGCAGCCGCAGCCGCAGGTCGTAGTCGACCGGTCGGCGATTGTCCGGATCGACGAGCGAGAGGTCGACCAGTTCGCAGCCCTGGTAGGTGTCGGGCACCCCCGGCATCGTCAACGCGAGGGCCTTCTGACCCAGCACGGTGGCGCGCACGGCCTCGCTGTTCTGCGCCAGCGCCGCCGCCACCGCGTCGTGCACCGGACCGTCGTCGCGCACCTCGTGCGCGAAGGCCAGCACCCGCTGCTCGTAGTCGGGGTCGCCGTCGACCCACGCGGTGTGCTGCTTGGCCTCCCGCAGGGCCTTGACGAGGTACTCGTCGAGACGATCGCTGCTGATGGCGCCGACGCCGAGGATCGTCTGCCACAGGAAGTGCGCCGTCGGGCCGTCGACGCTCTCCCGCTGCGCCCACTCCAGGGCGGCCGCAGAGCAGCGCTGCCACGCCTGCGGGTCGCCGGCCACCGCGAGCAGGCGGGCGCGCACGTCTTCGCTGCGCTTGGTGTCGTGGGTCGAGAGCGTCGTCATCCCGTCGGGCCAGTGCGCCACCTGCCGGGCCGACCAGGCGTTGAGCAGGTCCCGCCCGCTGCGCGGACCCTCCTCCGGCCGGTCCAGGTCGAGCGGGTCGCCGCCGACCTCGTTGAGCGCGATGAGCCGGTGCCAGCGGTAGAACGTCGTGTCCTCGATGCCCTTGGCCATCACCGGGCCCCACGTCTGCTGCAGCCGGACCGCGAAGTCCAGCGCGGCCGGATCGTCGTCGCCGGGGTGGGTCAGCGGGCGCAGCGCCTCCACCTCGGTGCGCAGATCGGGGCGCTCGGCCCGGGCGCGGGCGAACGCGTCGTCGAGGCGGCCCAGCGCCTCGGGAGAGACAGCCTCGTCGGGGCGCACGTAGGCCCGGTAGACCTCGCCGGCGACGAGCAACTCGACGATCGCGGCGCGCAGCCGCTCCGGGTCCAGGCTCGGGTTGACCTCGCGGGCCCGACGGGTCAGCCGCTCGACCTCCGGGACCAGCGACTGGGCGACGACCTGCCGCTTGGCGGCCGCCACCGCCTCCTCGATGTCGGCGTCACCACCGGCGGCCCGCCACGTGGCCGTCAGGACCGGTTCGGCCATCGTGTCGACGAGCGCCGCCTGCACGACCCGCATCGCGTCGTAGCCGGTGGTGCCGGCGCAGTGCCAGTCCTGCGGCAGCTCTTCGCTGCCCTCGAGGATCTTCTCGACCCACACGAGCGTGCCCGGTCGGCTGGCCTGCCGCAGTTGGTCGAGGTAGCCGGTCGGGTCGGCCAGGCCGTCGGGATGGTCGATGCGGAAGCCGTCGATGAGCCCGGCGTGGTTGAGTTCGAGCAGCAGCTCGTGGGTGGCCTCGAAGACCTCGGGCAGCTCGACGCGCACCGCGATGAGGCCGTCGACCTCGAAGAACCGCCGGTAGTTCAGCGAGTCGTCCTTGTCGCGCCAGTTCGTCAGCCGGTAGTGCTGGCGGTCCAGCACGGCCCGCACCGTCGGCTCGTCCTTGTCGCCGGGTTGCGCCTCCCCCTCGGTGCCGAGGGCGATCGGGTAGACGTGCTCGTGGTAGCGCACCACGAGGGCGGGTGCGGCCTCCAGTCCGTCGTGCACGGCCGGCGGGTCGGGGATCTGGTCGATGACCAGCTCGCCGTTCTCCAGCACGGTCGACAGGTCGTCACCGAGCACCGGCAGGCCGAGCCGCCCGCCGCCGGCCTTCCAGTCGATGTCGAACCACGACGCGGTCTTGGCGTCACGGCCGTCGCGCAGCACGTACCACAGCGGCAGGTTGGCCGACTCCGGCGCCACGAACGCCATGTGGTTGGGCACGACATCGACGACGATGCCCATGCCGTGCTCGCCGGCGGTCCGCGCGAGGTGCTCGAAGCCGACGCGACCGCCGAGGCGCGGGTTGATGCGGGTGTGGTCGACGACGTCGTACCCGTGCATCGAGCCGGCGACGGCCAGCAGGATCGGCGACAAGTAGAGGTGCGACACCCCGAGCCTGGCCAGGTAGGGCACGATCCGCTCGGCGTCGGCGAAGCCGAACCCACCGTGCATCTGGAGGCGGTAAGTAGAGGTGACGGGCATGGTTCAGTGAACTCCAGAGGTGCCGGGAATCTCGCACCGGTCGTGGCGAGCCGCGGACGGGCCATACCGTCCACAAGCGCCGTCGCGGCCGCGGTCGGGGGCTACGCTACCGACCCCGCGCAACGCGTGCGACTGGGTGGGGTGACCGCGATCACGCGCCCACCCTCGACGCGGCGGTCAGCGAGTGCCCGCGCGGCCCGTCGACCACCCGAGGCGGCCCCCGGTGAGAGCGCTCAGGCTGAGAGCCCTCAGGCTGAGCGCAACGACACGTGCGGCTGCGCGGCCAGGGCCGAGGCGGCCAGGTCGAAGACGAGTTCGACCTCGAACCGAGAGGGGTCGACATCCAGGCGCCGGCGCACCCCGGAGCGGCGGAAGCCGTGGTCCTCGAAGCGGGCCAGCAGGTCGTGCCGGTCCTCCCCGATGCCGACGACCACCGCCTCCGCGCCGTGCAGACCCGCCCAGGCTGCCACTCGCTCGAGCAGCAACGCCTCGGTCTCGAGGTCACCGTGCCGGGCGTACAGATGTGAGACGAAGGCGTGCCGGTCACGCGCCAGGTCGTCGAAGTAGCCGCAGACGAAGCCGAGCCAGCGCCCGCCCGCGTCGATGAGCGCCTCCGCGAAACAGTCGAGGCCCGTCAAGGCCTTGGCCCTGGCCCGCCATTGCGACTGCGTCAATCCACTGGCGTCCTCGATGGTCTCGACGTCGTCACTCGGCTGCGCCGCAGACATGTCGAGCCAGACCCCGCGCAACTCCCGCCACTCGTCCTCAGACACGGCGGCGAAACGAAAGTCATTCTGCTCCACAGGAACACGGTAAGTCGCCTGACCTGGACGTGCCAACCAGTTCGCCGGTGCGCCCCCGATCAACCGTGTGGTCTGAGTCTCACTTCAGCCGGCTGATGCTGCGTCCCTTTTCGGCGCGATGGCCTGTTGAGAGGGTGCGCTCAGGCGGTGGCGCGGTCCAGATCGGTGACCGTGAGCACGAGCTCGCCCAGTTCGTCGGTCGCGTCGAGGTCGACCTCGGCGAAGATCCGCCAATCTCGGTCGCCATCGGGGTCGGCGAGGATCTGTTCGGCGAGCAGGCGCCGCCCCTCGCCGACGATGCGCAGCAGCCCGGGACCGCGGGCGTCCGGGCCGGTGCCGATGACGTCGAGCAGGTCGGTGTCGAGCTGGAGTCCGCCGTCGCTGCCCGCCACGATGTGGGCGTCGACGCCGTAGTCCGCGGCGTACTCGATGAGCCCCTCGGCCCAGTCGCGGGCATCCAAGGGCTCGGGCCCCGCCGGGCGGGTGGGCAGCCCATCGGCGGGCAAGGCTCCCGTGGCGGCTGCGGTCTCCGCGGCCGTGGGCACGGCGTCGAGCGCCGCGAGCTCCTCGACCCGACCGCGGGCCGCCAGGTCGACCCGGCGCCACAGCGCGGTGCGTACGAGCACCCGCAGGGCGCGCTCGTTGGCGCTGAGCGGGCGCGGCGAGCTCTCGCTCGGGCGCACCGGCTCGTCCAGCGGCCGATCCGGGTCCGTCAGCGCCTCCCACTCGTCCAGCAGCGAGGAGTCGGTCTGGCGCACCAGCTCACCGAGCCACTCCTGGATGTCGCGCACGTGTTCGCTCTTGGCGGCCTCGGGCACGGTCGAGCGCAGCGCCCGGTAGGCGTCGGAGAGGTACCGCAGCACCACCCCCTCCGAACGCGCCAGACCGTAGAACGCGACGAACTCCCCGAACGTCATCGCCCGCTCGTAGAGGTCGCGCACGACGGACTTGGGCGACAGGTCGTCCTCGCGGAGCCACGGGCTGGAGGCGCGGAACGTCTCGAACGCCGCGTCGAGTAGCTCGGCCAGCGGCCGCGGCCACGTGACCTCCTCGAGCAGCTCCATCCGCTCGTCGTACTCGATGCCGTCGGCCTTCATCTGCGCCACCGCTTCACCGCGCGCCTTGAACTGCTGCGCGAGCAGCACGGGGCGCGGATCGTCGAGGGTCGACTCGATGACCGAGACGACGTCGAGGGCGTAGTCGGGGCTTTCGGGGTCGAGCAGGTCGATGACGGCCAGGGCGAACGTCGACAGCGGCTGGTTGAGCGCGAAGCCGCGCTGCAGCTCCTCCACGACGCGCAGCGTGCGCCCGGTGGGGTCGGGCTCCGAGAGCTTCTCGACGACGCCGGCCTGCAGGAGGCTGCGCAGGATCTCGATGGCGCGCCGTTGCAGGTGCGCCTGGCGGCGGGGGTCCTCGTGGTTGTCGGTGAGCAGCCGGCGTAGGGCCAGCACCGGGTCGCCGGGGCGTTCGATGACGTTGAGCACGAGCCCGTGGCTGACGCGCATGCGGCTGATCAGCGGTTCGGGGGTGGCGCCGACGACCCGGTCGAAGGTCTCCTCGCCCCAGCTGACGAACCCCTCCGGGGCCTTCTTGCGTTGCACCTTGCGGCGCTTCTTCGGGTCGTCGCCGGCCTTGGCCAGCGCGCGGTGGTTCTCGATGACGTGCTCGGGGGCCTGCACGACGACGGTGCCGGCGGTGTCGAAGCCGGCCCGCCCGGCGCGACCGGCGATCTGGTGGAACTCGCGCACCTTCAGGAGGCGCTGACGGGCCCCGTCGAACTTCGTCAGGCCCGTGATGAGCACCGTGCGGATCGGCACGTTGATGCCGACGCCGAGGGTGTCGGTGCCGCAGATGACCTTGAGCAGTCCGGCCTGGGCGAGGGTCTCGACGAGGCGGCGGTACTTGGGCAGCATGCCGGCGTGGTGCACCCCGACGCCGTGGCGCACGAGCTTGGACAGGATCGCGCCGAAACCCTTGCCGAACCGGAAGCCGGCGATGCGGGCGGCGATCTCGTCGCGCTCAGCTCGGGTGGCGACCGGCACGCTGAGCAGCGCCTGGGCCCGCTCCAGCGCCGCGGCCTGGGTGAAGTGCACAACGTAGACGGGAGCCTGGTGGGTGCTCAGCAGCTCTTCGAGCGTCTCGTGCAGGGGGGTCAGGGCGTACTGAAAGCTCAGCGGCACGGGGCGCGGCGCGTCGGTGACCGCGGCGGTCGGGCGGCCCGTGCGGCGGGTGAGGTCCTCGACGAGGCCTGTCACGTCGCCGAGGGTGGCGCTCATCAGCAGGAATTGCGCCTGCGGCAGGGTCAGCAGCGGCACCTGCCAGGCCCAGCCGCGATCAGGCTCGCTGTAGAAGTGAAACTCGTCCATGACGACGCAACTGACCGGCATCGACTCGCCCTGGCGCAGGGAGAGGTTGGCGAGCACCTCCGCGGTGCAGCAGATGATCGGGGCGCTCGCATTGACCGCCGCGTCTCCCGTCAGCATGCCGACCCGGTGCGCCCCGAACGCCTCGCACAGCGCGAAGAACTTCTCCGAGACCAGCGCCTTGATGGGCGCCGTGTAATACGTCGTGCTGCCCGGCTGCGCGCCGAGGGAGAGAAAGTGCGCCGCGAGGGCGACGAGCGACTTACCCGAGCCGGTCGGTGTCGCGAGCACGACGTTCGCGCCGCTCGCGAGCTCGAGCAGCGCCTCCTCCTGGTGGGGGTAGAGCGTGAGGCCGCGACCCTGGGTCCACTCGAGGAAGGCGGCGACCGCCTCGTCGGGATCGGTCGGCGTGGTCGCCGGGAGGGTCTGCGGGGCGGGGCTCGCGTCGATGCTCATCGCCTCCCATCATCCCCCGCCGCCGTGTGATGGGATGTCGACCATGGCCGCGGCCGCTTCGTGCGCCCGCAGCCCGGGTCCAGCGAGGTCGCAGGAGTGCCGATGGATTTCGACCTCGACGAGGAGCAGCGCGCGGTCGTCGAGACGACCGCCGCCTTCGTCCGCAACGAACTCGTGCCCCACGAGGAGGAGGTCGAGCGGACCGGCCGGCTCGACCACGACGTGGCGAAGGCCTTGCGGGACAAGGCGATCCGAGCGGGTCTCTATGCGGCGAACATGCCGGAGGAGATCGGCGGGGGCGGGCTGGACACCCTCACGTGGATGCTCATGGAGCGCGAGCTCGGCCACACCGGCTACGCCCTGCAGATGTTCGCCGTCGCCCGCCCGAGCCGAATCCTGCTCGCCTGTGAGGGCGCCCAACGCGAGGACTACCTCCTGCCGACCGTGCGGGGGGAACGCGCCGAATGCCTCGCCATGACCGAGCCGGAGGCCGGGTCGGATCTGCGCGGGATGCGGACGCGGGCGGTGCGCGAGGGCGGCCCCGGCTCGGACTGGATCATCACCGGGACCAAGCACTTCATCAGCCACGCCGACGCTGCCGACTACGTCGTGCTCTTCGCGGCGACCGGCGAGGACGGGCCGGCCGATGACAGGCCACGGCGGGCCCAGATCACCGCCTTCCTCGTCGACCTCGACACCCCCGGCCTGCAGGTGCTGCCCGGCTACCGCAGCGTGTCGCATCGCGGCTACGACAACTTCGTGCTCGCCTTCGACGGGGCTCGGGTGCCGGACTCGGCCGTGCTCGGGGAGGTCGGGCAGGGCTTCGACGTCGCGAACACGTGGCTGGGGACCACGCGGCTGCAGGTGGCGGCGGTGAGTCTCGGCCGTGCGCGGCGGGCGCTCGACCTCGCCGTGCAGCACGCGGCGACCCGGCGCCAGTTCGGTACGACGATTGGGCGCAACCAGGGCGTTTCCTTCCAGCTGGCCGACATGGCGACCGCGGTGGAGGCGGCGAGCCTGCTCACGTGGCGCGCGGCCGCACTCGTCGACGCCGGCCGGCAAGACGACGCGGCGATCGCGATGGCCAAGCTCGCCGCGACCGAGACACTGGCCAAGGTCGCTGACGCCGCCCTGCAGATCCACGGCGGGATGGGCCTCATGGACGAGCTGCCACTCGAGCGCATCTGGCGCGACGCCCGCGTCGAACGGATCTGGGACGGCACCTCGGAGATCCAGCGGCACATCATCTCCCGCTCCCTCCTGCGGGCCCGCGGTGGCTGAGCAGGTGCCGGACGAGCTGGACCTGAGTCGGCTGCTCGCCCCGCGCTCTCTCGCCGTCGTCGGCGATGCGCGGCTCGGCGCGCGGGTGCTGGAGAAGACGGAGCGGCTCGGCTTCGTCGGTCCCCTGTGGGCGGTGCACCCCAGCGGGCGGGTCGGCCGACATGAGGCGGTCACGTCGGTGAGCGCGCTGCCGGAGGGTCCCGACGCGGCCTTCGTCGCGGTCCCCGCGTCGGCGGTGCCCGACGTCGTCGGTGCCCTCGCCGCGCGCAGGTGCGGCGGGGCCGTCGTCTACAGCTCCGGCTTCGCCGAGACAGGCCCGGCGGGGCGTGCCCTGCAGAGCGAGGTCCTCGAGGCCGCCGGCGCTATGCCGATCCTCGGACCGAACTGCTACGGGCTGCTGAACTACGTCGACGGGATGGCGATCTGGCCCGACGAGCACGGTGGCACGCTCCTGCCCAGTGCCGAACAGCAGCACGAACAGCGCGGTGTCGCCCTCGTCTCGCAGTCCTCGAGCATCGCGATCAGCCTGACGATGCAGGACATCGGGCTACCGCTCGCCCACGTGCTCACGGTCGGCAATGCGGCGGCACTCGGCCCGTGGCAGCTCGCCCGAGCCCTGACGCGGCGCCCCGAGGTGAGCGCGATCGGTCTCGTAGTCGAGTCGCTGCACGACCTGCGCGGGATCGAGGCCCTGGCCCGAGCCTCCCGCGAGACCGCGACACCGGTCGTCGCGCTCGTGCTCGGCCGGTCGGTGCAGGCGCAGCGCGTCGTGCTGAGCCACTCGGCTTCGATGGCCTCGGACGCCGCGGTCGGCGCGGACCTCCTGAACCGCTGCGGTATCGGCCGGGTCGAGTGCGTCGACTCCCTGCTCGGCACACTGTCGCTGCTGCACTGCGGTGGGCCGCTGTCCGGGGGCGCCCTGACGTCGCTGAGCTCTTCCGGGGGTGAGGCGGCGCTCGTCGCGGACTCCTGCGTCGAAACGGGCGTCGGCTTCGCGGATCTCTCCCCCGGCCAGCGCGACGCCCTGGGCCGGGCCCTCGGGCCGCGCGTGACGCTCGACAATCCGCTCGATTACCACACGTATGTGTGGGGCGACCTTGCGGCGATGCGGGAGACGTTCGTGGCGATGACGCAGGGGCCGGGAGACCTGCACCTCCTGTTCGCCGACATCCCGCGGGACGATCGGTGCGACCCGGGCGACTGGCTGCTGGCGACGCAGGCGTTCGCGCAGGCCCTGACGCAGACGGGGGCGCGGGGGGCACTCGTCGCTGCGATGGCCGCGAATCTGCGCGGGCAGCGCGCCGTGCAGTGGGTGCGGGACGGTCTGCCGGTGCTCGCCCCGGTCCGCGTCGCGGTCGACGCCGCGCAGGTGGCCGCCGCCATCGGGCAGGCGTGGTCACGACCTCCCGCCGAGGCGGTCCACGGCCGCGGCGACGACGCGTCGTACGGCGACGGCGGCTCGCACGGCGGGCCGCTCGGTCGCACTCACCACCTCCTGGACGAGCCCCGCGCGAAACGGCTGCTCGCGGGTCACGGCGCGCGGATCCCCGCGGGCGGGGTCGCGCAGAACGCGCAGGAGGCGGTCGAGGTCGCCGAGGTGATCCTGCGTGCGCCGCACGCGGCCCTGGACGCGAGCCGGGTAGACCTGCCGAATCAGGAGAACGCCCCGGCGCCGATTGCGCTGGTCGTCAAGGGGGTGGGCGCCGCCCACAAGACCGACCTCGACGGGGTGCGTCTCGGGCTAAGCACGAGCGACGAGGTCGCCGCGGCGGCCCGCGAGCTGCTGCGCCGGTTCGACGCCGTGCTCGTCGAGCAACTCGTCGTCGACGTCGTTGCGGAGCTCCTCGTCAGCGTCGACCTCGACCCGACGTTCGGCCCCGTGCTCACCCTCGGCTGGGGCGGCACGCGCACCGAGCTGCTCGCCGACACGTGCCGCCTCGTCCTGCCGAGCCCGCGCGCCCGGGTCCGTGAGGCGCTCCTGGGGCTGCGGTGCGCGCCGCTGCTCACCGGCTACCGCGGCAGCCCGGCGGGTGACCTCGACGCACTCCTCGATGCCGTCGAGGCGATCGTCGCCACCGCCACATCGGTCCCACCGCGCACCGTCGAGGTCAACCCGCTGCTCGTCACGTCGACCGGGGCCTGGGTCGCCGATGCCCTCGTCATCGAGGTCGGCGCGCATCCTTCGCCCGGGGGCGCAACCGAGCCCGCGGCCCAGCAGGCAGTCGACGGCACCGACCACAAGCCCTCACCCAGGCCCCCGACAGCAGGAGGACACGATGACGACTGAGCAGTCGACTCCACAGGACTGTGTGACAACACGCATCGACGGACAGGTCTTCGAGGTGACGCTCGACCGGCCGCCGGCCAACGCCATCGATCTGGCGACATCTCGCCGCCTCGGCGAGGTCTTCGCCGGGTTCCGCGACGACCCCGACCTGCGGGTCGCCGTCGTGCGCACGGCAGGCGAGAAGTTCTTCTGCGCGGGTTGGGATCTCAAGGCGGCGGCCGACGGCGACGCGGTCGACGGCGATTACGGGGTCGGTGGCTTCGGCGGGATCCAGATGTTGCCCGGTCTCGACAAGCCGGTCATCGCGATCGTCGACGGCATGGCCGTCGGCGGCGGCTTCGAGCTCGCCCTGTCGTGCGACCTCATCTATGCCTCGACCGGTGCGCGGTTCGCCCTGCCGGAGATCACCGCGGGGACGCTCGCCGACGCGGCGACCCTGCGGCTGCCGCGGCGCATTCCGTACCACGTGGCGATGGAGATGCTGCTCACCGGTCGGTGGATGGAGGCGGCCGAGGCACAACGCTGGGGCCTGGTCAACGCGGTACTCGACCCCGACGCCCTCGAGGCCGAGGTCTTCGCCGTCGCCCACCGCCTCGCGCAGGGGCCGCCGCTGGTCTACGCGGCGATCAAGGAGGTTCTTCGGGAGTCCCAGACGGCGGCGTTCGAGGACGCGATGGCGCGGATCGCCCGCAGCGACTACCCCAGCGTGCGCACCCTCTACGCCTCGCAGGACCAGCTCGAGGGGGCCCGCGCCTTTGCCGAGAAGCGCGAACCGCGCTGGCAGGGTCGCTGACCCGGCCCCGAAGCACAGGGGTCGACCCGCCGGCCGTCTCGCGGGCGACTCAAACGAGGTAGCGGTACGCGGGGCTGTCGGCGGGGATGCGTTCGACGACCAGCGAGCTCTCGTCCATCCGCTGCAACAGCCCATCGAGGTCGTCGGGGCGCCCAAGTTCGATGCCGACGAGCGCCGGCCCGGTCTCGCGGTTCGAGCGCTTGACGTACTCGAACAGGGCGACGTCGTCATCCGGGCCGAGGATGTCCTGCAAGAATCGCCGCAGCGCGCCGGGCTCCTGCGGGAAGTTCACGAGGAAGTAGTGCTTGCGGCCCTCGCTGACGAGCGAGCGCTCGACGATCTCGGCGTACCGCGAGACGTCGTTGTTGCCGCCGGAGAGCACGACGACGACATCCTGCCCAGGGTTGACCTGCACCTGGTCGAGCAACGCGGCCGAGGAGAGGGCGCCGGCCGGCTCGGCGATGATGCCGTCGACCTGGTAGAGCTCGAGCATCTCGGTGCAGATGCGGCCCTCGTCGACGGCCACGAGCTCGACCTCGGCGTCGCGAACCAGCGGATAGGTCAGGTCGCCGGCGCGGCGCACGGCCGCCCCGTCGACGAACGTCTCGATGTCGTCGAGGTCCAGCGGCTGGCCGGCCTCGATGGCGGCGGCCATGCACGCGGCGCCGGCGGGCTCGGCGCCGACGATGCGGGTCTGCGGGTGCCGACCACGCAGCCAGGTGGAGCAGCCGGCGAGCATGCCGCCGCCACCGACCGGGATGACGATGACGTCGGGAGCGTGGCCGAGTTGCTCCACGACCTCCACGACCATCGTGCCTTGACCGGCGACGGTGTCGGGGTGGTCGAAAGCCGGCACCTCGACCGCTCCGGTCTGGGCGGCATCGGCGTGCGCAGCCGCTGCGGCGTCGTCGTAGGCCTCGCCACCGACGATGATCTCGACGCTGCCGCGCCCCAGGGCGGCGATGCGGTCGCGCTTCTGTCGCGGCGTGGTGCGGGGCACGTAGACCCTGCCGGTGAGGCCGAGGGCCGCGCAGGCGTAGGCGAAGCCCTGCGCATGGTTGCCGGCGCTGGCGCAGACGACGCCGCGCTGCCGGTCGGCCGGACCGAGCTGGGAGATGAGGTTGTAGGCGCCGCGCAGCTTGTACGAGCGCACCGGCTGCAGGTCTTCGCGCTTGACCCAGACGTTGGCGCCGGTCGCGCGCGACAGGCGATCGTTACGCACCAGCGGCGTTTCGCGAATGAGCGAGCGGAGCCGCACGAAGGCGGCCTCGACGTCGATGGCGGACACGTGCTCCGCGGTCGTCGCGCTCAAGGTAGTCACCCGACGATGGTGCCCCCGCTGCCCAGCAAATGGACGCAAGTGTCCACATCCCGAGCGCAATGGGATCGACCTGCGAAACGCCGTCTCATGTCCGCGGCGCCGGCGGCCGGACCCGGGCCACCTTCTCGACGGTTGCGCCTACTGCCGACGGTTGCTGTTGCGACAGCAACCACCGGCAGGGAGGGCAACGCTCGGGAGTGGGTGGGGCGTACGGCATACTGCTGGCAGGGTTCGCCCGGCACCGCGCCGCCGGCCACGCAACCCACGGGCCCTTAGCTCAGTTGGCAGAGCAGCGGACTTTTAATCCGAAGCGCGTCGGTTCGAGCCCGACAGGGCCCACCACTGATCGGGTCGCCCGCAGCTAGACCGACCGCACCGCTCGGCAAAGCGAGCAAAATACCGCCCGCTACGCCTAGCAGCCCGGGCTCGGGGACCGCAGCCAAGGCCTTACCACTCAGAACGTCTTGGTCAGCGCGATTCCGTGGACCGTCGCGACGCCGGGCTCGGTCTCGTTCCACACGAGCATCCAACGCTGCCCACGGTCGGCGATCACGACACCCCACGCCTCCCGCGGCAACAGGTCGGTGTTGCGGAAATGGTGCTGGCGCGCACTGGCGCGCCGCTCGCGGATGTCATCGAAGCAATCCTCGATCCGCTCGACCAGATCCGTCCTGCCCTGATCCCACAGGTCGTCCAGGATCTGTTTGACGGCTGGGGACTCGCGAACCTCAGCGAACACGCTCGGACCGCCGCACGTGGCGGGTCGCCGCCTCCGGGTCGTTCATCGACGCGGTCACCTGCTGCCGCAGCTCCGGGTTCAAGAGCACCTCGTACTCGGCCTGAGTCAAAACTCGCGCCGGTTCCAGCATGAGCGTCCCACCGGGCAATTCGGTCAGCTCGAACGTTGCGTTCTTGACCGGCAGCGTCACCCGGCCCCGGCCATCAGTCGAAATCGTCGCCACGGGCCGATCATACCCAAAATCCCCATTGGGGAAATTGGTCACGGCTCCATTCACTAGCCTCTTCCCCTTCCAGACGGAAGGCCGCGGGTGCCGCGGCGGGTGGTGTCGGCGCGATCGGCGGCGGCGCGGCCGGCCAGGTGGGCGGTCACGTGGCCCTGCCCGCCCTGCTGGCCGTTGTAGTGTCGGCGGATCTTTCGCTCGGCGAGGATGGCGGCGTGGTAGGCGTCCACGGCCTCGGACTTGGCGCGCAACGCCAGGGCGGTCGTCGTCAGCGCGCGGTGGTTCGCCGTGGGCTCGGCGGCCGCGCGAGCGGCCTGCGACGC
Organism: Kineosphaera limosa NBRC 100340; assembly: GCF_000298215.1. GTDB lineage: Bacteria > Actinomycetota > Actinomycetes > Actinomycetales > Dermatophilaceae > Kineosphaera > Kineosphaera limosa. The sequence continues at coordinate 30,305 of NZ_BAHD01000028.1, forward strand.
CTCCTCGGCCTCGCGTCGGGCCTCCTCCTTCTGCTCCTGCAGCAGCGCGGCGATCCGGCCGATGAAGCCGCGCTGGAAGTTGCGGCGGGCCACGCCCTTGTGCGGTCGGCCGGGCCGGTAGGCGCGGTCGGCTCGCGACCACACCCGCTGCGCGCGGGCCTCGCCCTGGTACTCACCCGTGGCCAACCACTGCTCGGCGGCGATGTTCATCTGCACGAGCAGGCTCGCGTACATCGCCTCGGCCATGTCGAGGTCGCTGGGCATGCCGTGGGCGAAAACGTGCGACCCGCTCATCGTGATGAGGCACTTCAGGTCGTTGATCTGCGCCAGAGCCAAGAACAGGTCTGCGTAGATCTTCAGCCCCGGCGTGCCGCTGGTCCCGATGTCGACGCGGCGCTCCTCCGGCTCCATCGGCCGGCCGCGTTGGGCCTGTGCGTACGCGGCCTCGGCCAGGTCGATGCCGTGCCGGGCGGCCTCGCGCTGCGCGCGCTGGAGCGAGAGTTCACGCTCGGCGGTCGTCGTGTTCGGGTCCTCGGCGCGGGCCAGCAGGTCGGCGATGAGGGCGAGTTTGGGCTGGTTCGGGCGGCCCGTCGGTGCCTGCTTCGTCTCGGTGTCGCTCATCCGTGTGTCGCTCATCGTTTGGTACTCATCGTTTCGGGTTCGTCGTCGTGGTTGTCGTCGTCGTGGTTGTCGTCGGCGTGGTTGTGGTCGTCGTGGTTGTGGTCATCCCAATCCCTCGTCGGCGTAGGCGATGCCGAGCATGGTCGCGGCGATGGGGTGGCCCGTTTGCCGCAGCAGGTCGAGCAACGCGGCCCGAAAGACCGGTCCGTGGCCGGCGACCTCCGGCGCGCCCGGACGGCTGGCCACGTGGTGGGCCAGCTCGTGCAAGACGGTGAATTCGCGCATCGCCCACTGCCCCCCGACCCGCGCCGAGGGAATGGCGATGACCGCACGGGCCTCCTCGTAGTGGGCGCTGGTGGCGCCGCGCCGCGCGCGGACGGTGACGGGATGCGGATGTCCGATGTGATCGAGGACGCCGGCGCAATAGGGGCCGATGTCCTCGACGCGGCCGAACACGACCTCCGGCTCCGGCGTCCACGCCGAACCGAACACGCGGACGCTGCCGAGCTCGGCGGTCAGGGCCGACCACCGCACCAGGCGGTCTTCGGCGGCGTAGACGGCGTCGCGGTCGGGATCAGGAGTGCTCATGACGGCAGTCAGTGTGCAACACCTCGGCCCGGCGGCGCGCCACCGGCGGAGCGCAGCTGTGGACGGCGCGAGGCCTGTGGACAGCCGAGCGACCCGATGCGAAACACTCGGACACGATCAGAGCCCACGATCAAACCAGACCCCCACCGCAACGACCACCCCGCAGCAACCACCTGGTCGACCGAAAGCGAGCCGCGTCATGGCCGTGCCCGAGGCACTCGTCGCACCCCTCCTGCGACTCACCCGCGCCAACCGCACCTTCAGCACCCGCGCGGGGGCGCAGCGGCAGATCGACCAGCGGGCGGTGCGGCCCAAGGCGTTCGGCCCGCCGCGACTGCTGCGCCGCGATGTCAACGTCGCGGTGACCCACCGCGACGGGTGGCCCGTGTACACGGTCACGCCGACCCGCGTGCGTCCCGCCGGCTGCCTCGTCTATGCCCACGGCGGCGGCTGGGTCAACGAGATCGCGCCCCAGCATTGGCAACTCGCGGCGCAGATCGCCGCGGAGGCAGGCACCACCGTCATCGTGCCGATCTACCCGCTCGTGCCGTTCGGCACGGCGGCCAAGGTCAACGCCGGCTTCGTCGCACCAGCCACGCAGGCCCGCGCCGAGCACGGCGTCCTGTGCCTGGCCGGCGACTCCGCCGGCGGGCAGATCGCGTTGTCGACGGCGCTGAGCCTGCACGATCAGCACGGCGTGACGGCGGCGACCACCATCTTGATCTCCCCCGCCCTCGACCTGTCGATCAGCAACCCCGCCGTCCCGGCGGTCCTGCCCACCGATCCCTGGCTCGGACTGGAGGGCACCCGGCATCTCATCGACGCCTGGCGCGCCGACCTGCCGCTGCACGACCCCCGCGTCAGCCCGCTGGCCGGCGACCTGACCGGCCTCGGCCCGCTCAGCGTGTACATCGGCACCCGCGACATCCTGTGGCCCGACACCCGCCTCCTGCGCGACCGCGCTCGGGCCGCCGGCGTCGCCGTCGAACTCCAGGAGGAGGAGGGGCTCGTCCACGTCTACCCGCTGCTCCCGACGCGCTCGGGTCGGGCGGCACGCGAGCGCATCGTGGCCACCGTGCGGGCGGCGCTGAACGGGGCCGATCAGCGCTGACTCAGAGCTGACTCAGAGCTGACTCAGAGCTGACTCAGCGCAGCGACAGGGCGCGCTCCCAGTAGGTGTCGACGATCGTGCGATCGCCCAACGGCGCGGCCAGCCGCACGGAGACGTTGCCGATGGGCGTGGCGCAGGCGCCGGCGGCATCGGCCGGACCCTGGGCCGCATAGATCGCGACGGCCTCGTCGGTCTCGGAGGCGAACAACCGCCAGCAGCCGCCGCGCTCGGCGACATCCCGCCGCTCGATGCCGGCGCTAATGACCCGCTTGTCGGCGCTCAGCGACGTGCGCCACAAGGGCAGTTGGGCGGCCTCGACGGCCGGCGGAACGGCGCCGCGAAAGTCCGGGGTGAAGCGCACGAGGCCCGCGTCGGTCACCGCGGGGCGCACGAGCTTGACCCGCGAATCGCGCACCGTGTACTCCCATGCCGGAAGGGTGACCTTGCCCGCGTCCGTGTCCTGGCTCATCGTCGTCGCCTTGACCGACGTCAGCACGATGTCGCGGCAGGTCTCGCACGCGGGACCCTCGATCGCGCGCATCGCCATGAACGTCTCGTACGCCGAGGCCACCGGGGCCGTGTACCGCTGCCCGTCGGGCAGCCGCACCCGCGCCTCGCTCGTGGCCCGGGGGAAGGCCTCGTGGGTCACCAGCCGGCCGGAGCGCACCGCTCGGTCGTTGTTGGCCGCCAGTGTCATCCCGTTCTCCAGCGTGGTTCTCTCCCACTCCCCGATCTGGCGGCCGGGCACGGTCACCAGGTGCTCGCCCAGCGGGGCCGTCGCGACCGGCGCACCGGTGTTCGCCGCTGCCACCAGGCCGTGCAGGCGGGCCAACTGCGCTGCGGCGAGTTGTGCGGCGGGCTGCGGCGCCCCCGCCGGTGTGGTCACCGCCGGGGCGTCGGGGGCATCGGGGGTGCCGGGGGTCTGCGTGGGGGCCTGCGTCGGGCTTGGCGTGTCGGTTGGTGACGCGGGCGACGTGGGCGGCACCGTCGCCTCTCCCCCGCGCGGCGGGTCGCTCTCCGTCGGGGCGCTGGCTACATCGCTGGGGCTCGTGTGGCCCGGGGATCCCGGTTGCGCTGCGGTGACCTTGTCGGTGGGGTCCGCGGTGAGGCGCACGACCTCGACGAGCAGTGCGACGAGCACGATCGCGGCGAGGCCCACGATGGCCACGCGCGCCCACAAGATCGCCCGGGGGTTCGGGGGCCGCCGGTGCCGCCCGGAGGATCGGGGGCGCGCCTCCTCGGGCTGCTCACCCGAGCCTTCCTGCGCTGCGTCGTCACCCTGCACCCGCCGGTCACCTCCTCGCGGTCGCGCCACCGCGCCGGGTTTCGGCGGGCAGACTTCCCCGCTGCCCCATCGGCAGGCGCCCGCCGAAACGTAGGCGAACTCGGCGAATATCGCTACCCATCAGAGGAATTCAAACACCTGTCGGCGCTCGGCCGGCACCGGCGCGCGGCCTCACTCGCGGGATTCGCTGGGATCCTCGTCGGACTCCCCGCCGGGGCCGGTATGCCGGGTGTCGGTGAGCTCGGGCCCACCGAGGGCCGTGTGCGTCCACAGGTCCACGGTCCAGCCCTCCTCCGGCGTGCCGTGCAGGGCGACCAGCGCGGTGTTCTCCAGCGGATGCTCGGCCGCATAGGTCAGGTCGATGTTGTCGGAGCGGCCCGCGACCCACATCCGGATCATCGCGCCGTGCGACACGATGACGGCCGTGCCCTCCCCGACCTGCCCGAAAGCCTCGGCGACGACCTCGTCGAAGCGGCCCAGCACCTCCCGGCCGGTCTCGGCGCCCGGCATGCGCGCGTCGAGGTCGCTCTCCCAGCCGAACACCTGCCCGACGTAGGCCTCCAGACTGGGCCGGTCGTTGGCCATCTCCAGGTCGCCGGCACCGATCTCGCGGACGCCCGGCCGGATCAGCGGCTCGAGGCCGAGCGCCTGCGCCAGCGGCGCCGCGGTCTGCTGGGTGCGCACGAGGTTCGAGACGTAGATCGCCGCAATGCTCTCACCGGCCAGGGCCGCGGGGATCGCCTGCGCCTGCGCCCGCCCGAAGTCGGTGAGGTCCGCGCCGGGTTCCGCGGTGTCCAGGTGGTGCCCGATGTTGCTGGAGGTCTGGCCGTGCCGCACGAGGAGCAGTCGCATGCCTCCATCATCACCGATGCGTGCGGACCTGCCGTGCACGGGCGAGCGACTACAGCTCCTCGTGCGGGCGCCGGGGGGCGTCGTGCGGCAGCGCGCTGAACTTCTCGACGGCCTTGGTGGAGCCGGAGATGATGAGCTCGTCACCGCGGTGGGCGATCGTGTCGAGGTCGGTGTAGGTGTACTTCTGCCCTTCGGCGCGGATGCCGACGACCGTGATGTGGTAGCGGCTGCGGACCTCGGACTCGCCCAGCGGCACGCCCCACAACACCGTCGGCGCCTGGATGCGGGCCAAGGCGTACCCCTCGAACTCCAGGTAGTCCTCCAGCGATCCGGTGATCTGGTGGGCCACGCGCTTGCCCATCGCCCGCTCGGGATAGACGACGTGATGGGCGCCGACGCGAGCGAGGATCTTGCCGTGCTTGGGGGTGATGGCCTTGGCCCAGATCTCCTCCACCCCGGCCTCCGAGAGCGCCAGCACCGTCAGCACGCTGGCCTCGATGTCGGAGCCGATCGCGACGACCGCCCGGTCGAAGGAGTCGACGCCCAACTGCCGCAACGCCTCCTCGTCGGTCGTGTCGGCCTGCACGACGTGCGTCAGCTCGGAGGCGAACCGCTGGACGAGTTCGGCGTTCTCGTCGATGGCCATCACCTCCTTGTCCATCTCGATGAGGGACAAGGCGACCGCGGAGCCGAACCGACCCAGGCCCACGACGAGAATCGATTCGGGCGAGCGGCGGGGACCACCCCGCCTTTTGCCGATAGCCATGCGAGCCCTTTCGTGTCGCGGGCGCCCCGTCAGCCGACGATCGGGCGCTCCTCCGGCAGATTGAAGTGGCGGCGCTTGTTCCGCAACGCCAAGGCCGAGGCCACGGTGATCGTGCCGACCCGGCCGACGAACATCAGCACCATGAGCAGTATCTGACCCGGAGCGTTGAGTTGCGGGGTGATGCCCAGCGACAGGCCGACGGTGCCGAAGGCCGAGACGACGTCGAAGAGCACCGCCACCAGCGGCAGGTCGGTGACGATCACCATGCCGATGGTGCCCAGAGTCACGAAGCCGACGCACAGCAGCGCCACCGACAGGGCCTGGCGCTGGGTGGCGCTGCCGATGCTGCGATGAGCGACGCGCACCTGCGGCTCACCGCGGATCTCGGCGAGGATGACGTAGCCGAGCAGGAAGAACGTCGAGACCTTCAGCCCGCCGGAGGTACCGGCGCTGCCGCCGCCGATGAACATGAGCACGATCGTCACGACGATCGTCTCGTCGTGGATGTGGGCGTAATCGACCGCGTTGAAGCCGCCGGAGCGGGGCATGACGGTGCCGGCCATCGCCGCGTTGATCTTGGTCAGCACCGACATCGGGCCGAGGGTGTCGGGATTGGTCCACTCGAAGACGATGAAGGTGACGAACCCGATGGCCGCCAACAGCAGCCACCCCCAGAAGGTGATGCGCGTGTGCACCGACCAGGAGTCCGGGCGCCGCCACGACTTCAGCAGCTCGAAGATCACCGGATAGCCCAGGCTGCCGACGAAGATCCCGAGGTACATGGGCCAGACGATGAACGCGTCGGGCACGAAGCCCATGATCGAGTCGCTCTGAATGGCGAAGCCGGCATTGGTGAACGACATGCAGGCGTAGAACACGCCGTGCCAGAGCGCGTCGAGGAGGTCGAGACCGCGGGCCAAGAAACGGACGGTGAGCACCGCGGCGATCGCCGCCTCGCACACGAGCATCAGCACGCCGATGCGCACCAACACGGTGCGCGCGTCCCCGATGTGCTTGGCCTGCTTCTCCGTCTGGGTGACCAGCGACCCCGAGAGGGCGATCTTGCCGCGCACCATGAGGGCCAGCAGCGTGGCCGCCGACATGATGCCGAAGCCGCCCATCTGGGTGAGGACGACGATGACGACCTGCCCGAACGGCGTCCAGTAGGTCGCGGTGTCGACGACCGCCAGGCCGGTGATGCAGGTCGCGGAGACGGCGGTGAAGGCCGCGGCGAGCGGGCGCACCTCGCCGGGGTGCGCGATCGGCAGCAGCAGCACGAGCGTCCCGAGGGTGATGACGGCCAGGAACGCCAGCGGCACCAGGCGCACCGGATGCAGCAGCGCGCGCTGCCACACGCGTCCCGCACTCATCCGGCCTCCTGTTGCCACTGCCCGTGTCGAACTCAGGCCCCGGCGCCCGACCGCTTGGCCGCAGCGACCGGGGCGCCGGCCCCGACCTTCTCCCCTATTCCTTCGTCTGCCCGGCCCAGAGGTTGACGCCGGAGTCGACGGCGAATTCGTCGATGGCGCGCAGTTCTTCGTCGGTGAAGGTCAGGTTGGCCAGCGCGCCGAGGTTGTTGTCGAGCTGCCGAACGCTGGAGGCGCCGACGACCGTCGAGGTCATGCGCTCGTCCCGCAACACCCAGGCGAGGGCCATCTGCGCCAGCGACTGCCCACGCTCCTGGGCGATCTGGTTGAGGCCGCGGACCCGCGCGAGGGTCTCGTCGTTGAGCTGGTCGCGCTCGAGCGAGCCGGCGCGCGAGGCCCGAGACCCCTCCGGGACGCCGTTGAGGTAGCGGTCGGTCAGCACGCCCTGCGCGAGGGCGGTGAACGCGATGCACCCCATGCCCTGCTCCTCGAGCGTGTCGAGCAGGCGCTGCTCCTCGATCCAGCGGTTGAGCATGCTGTAACTCGGCTGGTGGATGAGCAGCGGGGTGCCCAGGTCGCGGGCGATGCCGGCGGCCTCCGCGGTCTTGGTCGCCGAGTAGCTGGAGATGCCGGCGTAGAGCGCCTTGCCGGAGCGCACCGCCTGGTCCAGGGCCCGCATCGTCTCTTCGACCGGGGTGTCGGGGTCGAAGCGGTGGCTGTAGAAGATGTCGACGTAGTCGAGGCGGAGGCGGCGCAGCGACTGATCGAGGCTGGCCAGCACGTACTTGCGGGAACCGCCGCCCTGGCCGTAGGGGCCGGGCCACATGTCCCAGCCGGCCTTCGTGGAGACGATCAGCTCGTCGCGGTAGGGCGCGAGGTCTTGCCGCAGCATCTGGCCGAAGTTGATCTCCGACTGGCCGTACGGGGGTCCGTAGTTGTTGGCCAGGTCGAAGTGGGTGATGCCCGCGTCGAAGGCGCGCCGCACGATGGCTCGCTGGGTCTCGTGCGGTTTGTCGTCGCCGAAGTTCTGCCACAGGCCCAGGGAGATGACCGGCAGCTGCAGGCCGCTGCGACCGCAGAAGCGGTAGACCATCGAGTCGTATCGGGAGGGGTCCGCCGCGTAGTCGCTCATGCGCAGTTCACTCATGGCGCCCATCCTGCACCGCAACGACCACCGTGCAGGGCCAGGGGGCACGTGCCGAGCAAAGGGGCGGGCTCCCCGAGGGGTTGGGGAGCCCGCCGCTGCCCGTCGTGGACCGGGCTGCGCCGACCGTAGGCCGCGCCGCCCAAGACCAGCCTGAGAATCCCGCCTGCGAATCCGGCGGGGGTGGTGTCGAACCTCAGGCGTGGGCCAGGCTCGGGTAGAGCGGGAACTGCTTGGCGAGGGCCTCGACCTGCCCGCGCAACACCGCGGCCTTGTCGTCGTCGAAGTCGGGCGCCAGAGTCTGCGCGATGATGTCGGCGACCTGCGCGAACTCATCCGGCCCGAAACCGCGAGTGGCCAGCGCCGGGGTGCCGATGCGCAGCCCCGAGGTGACCATCGGCGGGCGCGGATCGTTGGGGACGGCGTTGCGGTTGACCGTGATACCGACTTGGTGCAGCCGGTCTTCGGCCTGCTTGCCGTCCAACTCGCTCTTGGCGAGGTCGACGAGCACGAGGTGCACATCGGTACCGCCGGAGAGCACGCTGACGCCGGCCTCCGTCATGTCGGGCTTGAGGAGGCGGTCGGCCAGCAGTTGGGCACCCTCGAGGGTGCGGCGCTGCCGATCCTTGAACTCATCGCCCATCGCGACCTTGAACGAGACGGCCTTGGCGGCGATGACGTGCTCCAGCGGGCCGCCCTGCATGCCGGGGAAGACCGCGGAGTTGATCTTCTTGGCCAGGTCGGCGTCGTTGGTGAGGATGACGCCGCCACGGGGGCCACCGAGCGTCTTGTGTGTCGTGGAGGTCGTGACGTGAGCGTGCGGCACCGGGTTGGGGTGCAGCCCCGCGGCGACGAGCCCGGCGAAGTGGGCCATGTCGACCATGAGGTAGGCGCCGACCTCGTCGGCGATCGCCCGGAAGCGCTCGAAGTCGAGTTGGCGCGGGTAGGCCGACCAGCCGGCGATGATCATCTTCGGCTGGTGCTCGCGCGCCAGCGCCTCGACCTCGTCCATGTCGACCAGACCGTCTTCGTCGACGTGGTAGGCGTGGACCTCGAACATCTTGCCGGAGTAGTTGATCCGCATGCCGTGCGTGAGGTGGCCGCCGTGGGCCAGGTCGAGCCCGAGGATCTTGTCGCCAGGCTGCAGCAGCGCGAAGAAGACGGCGGTGTTGGCCTGGGCGCCGGAGTGCGGCTGGACGTTGGCGTAGCCGGCGTCGAAGAGCTCCTTGAGTCGGTCGATGGCCAGCTGCTCGACGACGTCGACGTGCTCGCAGCCACCGTAGTAGCGCCGACCCGGATAACCCTCGGCGTACTTGTTCGTCGCCACAGACCCCTGTGCGTCGAGCACTGCGACGGGCGCAAAGTTCTCGGAGGCGATCATCTCGAGGGTGGACTCCTGCCGGTCACGCTCGGCGTCCAGCGCCTCGGCGATCTCGGGGTCCACCTCGGCCAAGGACTGATTGAGGAGGTTCATGGGCGCAGTCTGGCAGACCGGACCGACACAATTGAAGGGACGGGCCCACCTGGGCGCGGGCGCCTGCCAACCGGCTCGCGAATCCGCGGCGGGGCGTGGGAAACGACGAAGCCGCAGGCGCGAACCTGCGGCTTCAACGTGGTGGCCAGGGGCGGGGTCGAACCGCCGACCTTCCGATTTTCAGTCGGACGCTCGTACCAACTGAGCTACCTGGCCGCTGACAAGCAGAGCGACCCCGACCGGGCTCGAACCGGCGACCTCCGCCGTGACAGGGCGGCGCGCTAACCAACTGCGCTACGGGGCCTCGTGTGAGGGTGTCTCGTATCCCCAACGGGATTCGAACCCGTGCTACCGCCGTGAAAGGGCGGGGTCCTAGGCCGCTAGACGATGGGGACCTGCGATCGCTCGACAGGCCCTCGCCGCCTGCTTGTTGCGACTGCAGCTCGGATCCGTCGAGGACTTCCGAAAGCATAGGACAGAGGGGCCCACAACACCAAAACGCTTCCGCCCTCTGGCCTTGCGCCACCGTTTGCGCAGGTCACAGGCGTGCCGCTGGTGCGGAGGCGGACCGGGCGCCTCAGGCGGGGCGAGTCCAGTCCAGCAGTCGGTCCCGCTCCCACGTGGTGATGATGCGCTCGGCCGGCACCCCCAGGCGCTGGGCGCGGGCCGCCCCGTAGGCGAGAAAGTCCAGCTGGCCCGGGGCGTGGGAGTCGGTGTCGATGCTGAACAAGCAGCCGAGCTCGAGGGCGAGGGTGATGAGCTCGTCGGGCGGGTCGCAGCGCTCGGGTCGGGAGTTGATCTCGACCGCCACGTCGTGCTCCGCGCAGGCCGTGAAGACGGCGCGCGCATCGAACGAGCTGGGCGGCCGGGTGCCGCGGGCGCCCTCGACGAGGCGGCCGGTGCAGTGGCCGAGCACGTTGGTGCGGGGGTTGCGGACCGCGCCGAGCATCCGCTTGGTCATGACCTCCGCCGGACTGCGCAGCTTGGAGTGCACCGAGGCGACGACGACGTCGAGGCGATCCAGCAACTCCGGCTCCTGGTCGAGGGTGCCGTCGTCGAGGATGTCGACCTCGATGCCCGACAGAAGCGTGAACGGCTGGTCGCGCAAGTGGGCGTCGATGGCGGCCACGACCTGCAGCTGCTGCTCCAGCCGCTGCGGCGAGAGCCCGTTGGCCACGCGCAGGCCCCGAGAGTGATCGGTCAGCGCCAAGTACTCGCGGCCCAACTCCATCGCGGTGGCGACCATCTCTTCGATCGGCGAGCCGCCGTCGGACCAGTCGGAGTGGGCGTGCAGGTCGCCGCGCAGTTGGGCGAGCAGCGCCTGCCCGCCCTCGACGAGCGGCTCGGCGGCGCCGGAGGACTCGAGGTCGAGGAGGTAGTCGGGTCGCCGGCCGGCGAGCGCCTGCGCGATGACCTTGCCGGTGCTGGCGCCGATGGCGGGCAGGTCGGTCAGGGTGCCGGCCGTCGCGCGCTGCTCGAGTTCATCGCGCGGGGTGCGGACGAGGGTGGCGGCGGCCTTGCGAAACGCCTCGATCCGGCGGGTCTGGCCGCGGGTGCGCTCCATGAGAAACGCAATACGTCGCAGCGCGTCGATCGGCTCGATCGGCTGTTCGCGCAGACTCTTGGGCATGCGCCCAACAGTAGGGGGCGACGCGCGGAGGGCGAGTTGCCTATCTCACGGTAACGCCGGCCTTTTTTCCGCGCGGGCACCCGGCATTAGTCGCTATAAGCGCAGACCTGGGCGTCGGCAGCGCTTCACAGTTGGACGCCCGACTACGAGAAACCCCCGCTCACCTGCAGTGATGCAGTTGAACTCATGGTTTTCACGGGTTACCTTCATGTAGGTAGACGTCAGTCTTGGGGGCCCCCGCGGACACGGTGGCAATCTGGCGTGCGCCAGGGAGGGAACCACACAAAGGGAGGGCCATGTCTCGGCCGATGTCTGCCACAGAGCGGGCCTACCACGTGACGCGCGCACGTATTTTGGACGGCGTTCTGGCCGGCGGCGATGTCATCACCGAGGGACAGGTATCCAGTTCCCTGGGTATTTCCCGCACCCCCGTTCGTGAAGCTTTCTTGCGCTTGCAGGCCGAGGGCCTGCTGCAGCTGTACCCCAAGCGCGGAGCCGTCGTCGTCCCCGTCTCCCTCGAGGAGGCCACCTCGGTGATGGAGGCCCGCGAGATCATCGAGACCCACGCCGCCACCAAGCTGCTGACCGCCGCCGACACCCTGCCCCGCGCCCTCCTGGACTCCCTGTGGGAGCGGTGCGCCGAACAGCAGCGCTTCGCCCACGCCGGCGATCACGTCGAGTTCATGGAGTCGGACACGCTCTTTCACCTGACGATCGTGCAGTCCGGCGAGAACCCCTTTTTCGTCGACCTGCTACGCAACCTGCGCGACCACCAGCGCCGGCTGAGCACGAGCGCCAGCCAGGACGGGATCGTCGAGCGAATGCTCGCCGCCCAGCGTGAACACGTCGGTCTCGTCGAACGCCTCGAGAAGGGCGACCTGGACCTCTACCTCTCGGGCCTGCGCGCGCACCTGCGCGCCGGACGGGCCCGCCTGCTCGCGGCCGCCAACGGCCGCTGACGGGCTGCTGACGGGGCTGCTGACACCCTGCCGGTCACGGCGCTGAGCGCTGGAGCGCGCCGCGCGCTCCCTATTGCTGAGCCGGATCGGCGGGCAGGCGATAGGCGGCGTTGGGGTCGTTGGCGTAGCTCATCGACTCCACGGTGGTGGTGCTCGTCTCCTCTTCCGCCGGTTTGGCGAACGACTTCGCGACGGCATACACGAGGTTGACCAACAGCCACGAGACGGTCAGGGCCGCCAAAAAGCGCAGCGCCGCAGCGTCGAAGGCCATCGTGCCGTCGACGAAGGCCATGAGCGAGGGCAGGCAGACGACGACCGCGAGCAGCACGATCATCCCGAACGGGGGGCCGGTCGGCGGCTCCTCGATGACGATGGTCGTCTCGGCGACCTCATCGGCACCCTTGCGACCCTTGCGGCCCTTCTTCTTGGCCTTAGGCGGCCGTGACTTCGGCGACATTCACGACTCCTGAGGTGACGAGGGTCAGCTGCCCGCCGAGTTCGGCGTAGGACAGCACGGGGGTTCGGGGTGCCGCCTGCTCGAGCAGGCGTCGGATCGGCAGGCGCAGCGGACCCGCGCACACCAGGACGGGCGGATCGCCGTTGGCCTCCGCCAGGGCCGCGACGCGCCCGGCCTCGGTGGCCAATCGCTCGGCCAGCAGGGGGTCCATCGCGAGGAAGACACCCTGCTCGCTGGGTCGCAGCGACTCCATGAGCCGCTGCTCGAGCAGCGGCTCGAACGTGATGACCGACAGTCGGCCGTCGACGGCGTGGCTGGCGGCGATCGCGGGACCCAGCGCCCCGCGGGCCGACTCGACGAGGCCGTCGGGATCGGTGGAGACCTTGGCGCGCATCGACATGGCCTCGAAGATCCGCACGAGGTCGCGGATGCACACGCGCTCGGTGAGCAGCCCCTGCAGGGCCCGCTGCACCTCACCGAGGGAGAGCGGGGCGGGCGTCAGTTCGTCGACGACGACGGGGTGGCTCTGGCGCACCATGTCGACGAGCATCTTGACGTCCTCGCGCGAGAGCAGCTGCGCCGCGTGCACGCGCACGACCTCCGCCATGTGCGTCGTGATGACCGAACTGCGGTCGACGACGGTCGAGCTGGCCAGCGCGACGTGCTCGCGCAGCTCGGCGGGCACCCACTTGGCGGCCAGGCCGAAGACCGGCTCCTGGGTGACCATGCCGGGCAGTTGGTCGAGGTCGTCACCGATGGCCAGCACCATCCCGGCGGGGGCCTGCCCGCGGGCGACCTCGACGCCGTGCACCCGGATGGCGTAGTGCCGGGGCGGCAGGTCGAGGTTGTCGCGGGTGCGCACCAGCGGCACGACGATGCCGATCTCCTGGGCCAGCTTGCGGCGCAGGGCACGGACGCGGTCGAGCAGGTCGCCGCCGGCGGCGGAGTCGACGAGGTCGATGAGGTCGTAGGCCAACTCCAGCTCCAGCGGCTCCACGCGCATGTCCTGCGCGATCGCCATGGGGCTGTCCTTCTGCGGGGTGGTCGGCAGATCTTCGGGTATCTCCTCGGGCTCCACCTCCGCGCCCTCCTTGGGGAGGCGGAAGGCCAGGGCCAGCAGGATAGCGCCGATGAGGATGAACGGCAGCTTGGGAAGCCCGGGGACCAGGCCGAGCGCCAGCACGGCCGCGCCGGCGATCATCACGGCCTGGCGGTGCCTGCCGAACTGGGCGAGCAGGTCGGTGCCCAGGTCGTTCTCGGTGGTGGCCCGGGTGACGATGAGGCCGGTGGAGACCGAGAGCAGCAGCGCGGGGATCTGGCTGACCAGACCGTCTCCGACCGACAGCAGGGAGTACTTCTGAATGGACTCCCCGGCGCTGAGGCCGTTCTGCAGCATGCCGATGGCGAAGCCGCCGAGCAGGTTGATCAGCGTGATGATGACGGAGGCGATCGCGTCACCCTTGACGAACTTGCTGGCACCGTCCATTGCGCCGTAGAAGTCGGCCTCGGCCGAGACCTCCTTGCGGCGCCGCCGGGCCTCGTTCTCGTCGATGAGGCCGGAGTTGAGGTCGGCGTCGACGGCCATCTGCTTACCGGGCAGTGCGTCGAGGGTGAACCGGGCGGCGACCTCGGCGACACGGCCGGCACCGTTGGTGATGACGACGAACTGAATGATCATGAGGATCACGAAGATCACCAGGCCGACGACGATCGAGCCGCCGACGACGAAGTGCCCGAACGACTCGATGACCTGCCCCGCGTCGCCCTGCAGCAGCACCAGACGCGTCGAGGCGATGTTCAGGGCCAGCCGGAACAGCGTCGCCAGCAGCAGCAGCGCCGGGAAGATCGAGAAGTCCAGCGGCTTGGTGACCCGCATCGCCACCAGGAGGATGAGCACCGAGAAGCCCATGTTGAACGCCAGCAGCACGTCGAGCAGCTGCGTGGGCAGCGGCACGACCATCATGATGACGACGCCGACGATCGCCGCAGGGATACCGATCTGCGCGATACGGCTCGGTTTCACGGGCGACCTCTTGGATGTGCCGGGGGACACCCGCGGGCAGGCGGGCGGCGTACTCCCTGTTCATCGGCCCGCGCGGGGCCATTCTGAGCGGCGCCGAAAGCGCCCCGGATCACGTTTTCTCGCGACCCGGCGCGACCATCGCGGCGGGTAAAGCAATGGTCAAGTCGGCGCTGCACCGATCGACATGTGCGCGAACGGTTTTCAGGCGGCGCGCCAGTCGTCGGGGCCGTCGGCGGGCTCGTCTTGGGCCTGCCTGGCGTAGGCGGTGATGCCCAGCGCCTCGTCGCTGAGGTCCTCCGGTAGGTCGACGCCGTTGTAGTCGGGGTGGCGCAGCGGACTGGTGTGCACGCGGTCGGTGCGCTGCAGATCCGACATGCGCATGACGAACGCGAGCACGTTGGCGATGGCGTCGTACAGCTCGAAGGGGATGTACTCCTCGACCTCACAGAGCTTGAACAGCATGCGGGCGACGATGACGTCGCGCACGACCGGCACCTCGTGGGCCTGGGCCTCCTCGCGGATGCGCTTGGCCAGGTGACCTGCGCCTTTGGCGACGACTTGGGGCGCCCCCTCCCCCTGTTCGTACTTCAGGGCGACGGCGATGTGCGCGGGGTTGGTGACGACGACGCTGGCCTCCCCCACGGCGGCCATCATCCGCATTCGGCCCATCTCGCGCTGCTTGGCGCGGCGTTGGCCCTTGACGTGCGGGTCACCCTCTTGCTGCTTGCTTTCGCGGCGGATCTCGTCCTTGCTCATGCGGATCGACTTGTCGACGCGGCGGCGCTCCATCGCGTAGTCGGCGGCCGCGATGACGAGGCCGACGATCGCGATGTCTCGCACGACCGCCATCGCGGTGTCGGCGGTGATGCCGAACAGGGAGCCGATCGCCCAGCGACCCGAGCCGCTGAGCGTGGCAATGGTGCCCTGCACGGCGAAATAGGCGATGGAGCCGAAGACCGCAAACTTCACCAGAGTCTTGACGAAGGTCCAGGCCGCCTGCATCCCGAACATATTCTTCAACCCGGTCCACGGGTTGAGCTTCTTCCATTTCGGTTTGAAGCGCTTGGCGTAGATCTTCATGCCGCCCTGAACGATGTGCCCCAGGGCACCGAACACCATGCACAGCAGCGCGATCGGCAGGATGATCTTCAACGAGTTGAGCAGGCCGCTGCGGAAGTACTGGGTGGCGGTGCCCAGGTCGGGGGCCTCGATGATCCGGGTGATCCACTCCAGTTGCAGGGTGGTGTCGTCGAAGAGCTGCCGGATGAGCATCGGGCCGATGAACACGAAGACGAGCACCGTGAGCCACATCGACAGGTCCTGGGTGCGGGCGATATTGCCCTCTTCCTTGGCCTGCTTCTGCTTTTGCGGGGTCGCCTTCTCGGTTTTACTCGACTTGTCCTCGGACACGGCTCACCCCCCGAGAATCTGTAGGGCGGGCTGGAAGTGGAGCAGCACCCGCTCGACGATGCCGTTGACGGCCGCGGGCAGCATCGCGACCGCGACCGAGGCCAGGCTGACCGCGAGGATCACCTTGATCGGGAAGCTCAGCTGGAAGACGTTGAGGCTGGGCACCGAACGACTCACCAGACCCAGGGCGACATCGGCCAGGAACAGGCAGGCCAGCACCGGCCCGCCGATCTCCACCGCGGCCAGCAGCAGGCGCCCGAACTCGTTGATGAGCAACGGCTCCAGCGCTCGCAGGTCGGGGGCTTGCAGCGGGGCGACCTCGAAGGTCGACATCAGGCCGCGGACGAACAGCAGGTGCCCCCCGGAGGCGAACAGCAGCGTCGTGCCGATGAGGTACTGCAGGCGGCCGAACACCGAGCTCTGCGTGTTGGAGATCGGGTCCAGCATGGCCGCCATGGCGAACATGCTGAACAGGTCCATGAGGTTGCCGGCCGCCTGGATCGCCGAGAACGCCACGAGCACGATGAAACCCAGCGTCAGGCCGACCAACACCTGCCAACCGATGGCGGCGACCAGCGGCCACAGCGACGACAGATCGGGCAGCGGCGGATCGTCGGTCGCCACGAGACCGGCGATCGGCAGCGCGATGGCGGCACCCAGCAGCACGCGAATCCGGCGGGGAATCGCGTTGCTGTTGAACGGCGGCGCGATGAGCAGAAACGCGCTCAGTCGGGTGAACACGAGCAGGAACGAGACGAGCAGATCGAGTGGGCCGGCGAGGGACATGGCACCGCCCTACCGCTGCAGATAGTTCGGGATGTCGCGGATCAGTCCCTGAGTGAAGGTCACCAACTCTGTCATCATCCAATTGCCCAGAAACAGCAGAATGAGCGCGACCGCGATGAGTTTGGGCACGAACGTCAGCGTCATCTCCTGCACCTGCGTCACCGACTGCAGCAGCGAGATGATGAACCCCATGACGAGGCTGATGATGAGGATCGGCGCCGCGAGCTTGGCGCCCATGATCATGGCCTGCACGGCCAGATGCATCACATCGTTGTCGCTCATGGCCCGCCCTAGCGGTAACTCGTGACGAGGGCCGTGGTGATGAGCGTCCAGCCGTCGACCATGATGAACAGCAGCAGCTTGAACGGCAACGAGATCATGATGGGCGGCAGCATCATCATTCCCATCGACATCAGCGTCGAGGCGACGACGAGGTCGATGATGAGGAACGGGATGAAGATGACGAACCCGATGATGAACGCCGTCTTCAGCTCCGAGAGCACGAAGGCGGGGATGAGCGTGACGGCCGAGACCTGTGTTTCGTCCTGGG
Source organism: Kineosphaera limosa NBRC 100340 (assembly GCF_000298215.1). GTDB lineage: Bacteria > Actinomycetota > Actinomycetes > Actinomycetales > Dermatophilaceae > Kineosphaera > Kineosphaera limosa. Next base: position 47,328 of record NZ_BAHD01000028.1, read on the forward strand.
GTTGATCGGCCCCGGAGAGGGCGATCATCGTCTGCAGTTCCTGCTGACCGGTGTGCGCCAGCATGAACGAGCGCACCGGCGCGAACGTGTTCTCCAGCGCGACGGAGGTGTCCGTGATCTGCCCGTCGATGAACGGCGCGATGCCCTCGTTGTAGGACTGGGTCAGCACCGGGCCCATGACGAACAGCGAGAGGAAGATCGCCAGGCCGGCCATGACCTGGTTCGGCGGGATCGTCGGGGTGCCCAAGGCCTGCCGGGTCAGGGCCAGGACGACGACGATCTTGGTGAACGACGTCGTGAGCATGAGGATCGCCGGCGCGAGCGACAGCACGGTCATCAGCGCGATGATCGTCACCGACTGCGTGACGCCCGGCCCGTCGTTGAGGGAGACCGAGATGCCGGGGCTCTCCGGGTCGGTGGCGGCCGCCAAGGCGGCCTCGCTGGTGAGCAGCCAGGTCAGCGCGGCGAGCGCCGCGACGCCGAACAGGCGCACCCACCAACGGTTGCGCGGTCTGCCAGGTGCGAGTGCGTGGGCGCTACTGGCCCGGCACGCGTCGACGGTCCCCCCGTGCGGCACGGTGCCTCCCCTCCGGTCTGATCAGGTCCTCCAGCATCCGCAGCACCCCGCCGGCGCCCCCTTGCGGGCGGGCGTGGTGCACGACGTCGCTCGGGTCCGATCTGCGCGAGATCGACCCGATGCCCCCCGTCGCATCCTGTAAGTCCGCCGCCGCGATCTGCGCGGCCTCGGACGCCTCCTGCTTCCCTTCGGCAGCTGGTAGCCGCCGCAACACCCTTACGCCCGATTCGCCCACACCCAGCAGCAGCGTCTGGTCGCCCACCCGCACCACCTGCAGGGAGGCGTTGCGGGCCAACTGCCGGCGGGCGAGCACCTCGATGTCGTAGCCGAGGCCGACACTGCGGCCCACCCCGCGCCGGGCCGCATAGCGGGCTAGCAGCACCAGCAGACCCAGGACCAGCGTCAGAGAGATCACCATGCGCAGGGCCAGCACGGCGACCTCGCCTGGGCTCACGCCGTGATCCGTCCTTCTCGGTCGGGCCCGACGACCTCCGAGATCCGAACGGCGAACTCCTCGTCGACGACGACGACCTCGCCGTGGGCGATGAGGGTGCCGTTGACGAGCACGTCGACGGGGGCGCCGGCGGCGCGGTCCAGCTCGACGATCGAACCGGGGGTCAGCCCGAGAATCTCCTGCACGGTCAGGCGGGTGCGGCCGAGCTCGACCGAGACGCCCATGATGACCTCGCGCAGCAGGTCGATGCGGCGCGGGTCGACCGGATACGGCATCGCTCCGGCCAGCGGCTGGAAGGTCGCGCCGGTGGCCATGCCCTGCAGCTGCGCCTGCTGGGCCGCGTAGGCCTGCGCGTGCGCGGCCATCGCCGCCTGCTGCGCCGCGCTCGGATAGGCGCCCTGCCCCATCTGGGCCGCCATCGCGGCCACCATGGCGGGGTCCATGCCCGGCACGCCGAAGCCGGCCATCCCCGGCATGCCGCCCTGGCCGTTGGCGTCATCGACCCCGAAGGCCGCGCCCGGCGCCTGCTCGCCCGATGGCTCCTGCGCCTGCGCGGCCGCACCCTCGGCGGCTTCGTCGGCCGGTGCCTCGGCGCTCTCGGGGCCCTCGGC
>NZ_BAHD01000027.1 GCF_000298215.1 Kineosphaera limosa NBRC 100340
GGCGGCGGGATCGACCGTCGGCAGTGCGCGCGTGCTGGACACCGGCTGCGGCCGGGTGTGTGGCTCCGTGGCGTCCCGCGCGGCACGGGGCGCACCCGCTCCGGCCGCGACCGAGCCTCCCGACGCGGCACCCCCGGCCGAGCCGCCCGCAGACGAAGCAGCCGCAGCCGAATCACCCGCAGCAGATCCCACCGCAGCAGAGCCAGCGGCAGCGGGGGCGCGGGAGGTGGCACCCGGCTCACCCACGGGCGTCCCGTCGCCCTTGCGCAGACCCAAGGCTGCGCCCAGCGCGATGGCCGGTTGTGCCACGGTCTGCGCCAGGCCGCGCCGCGGCGGCGGTACCGGGCGCGTGGTGGGGTCGCCGAAGTCCTGGTCGGAGGCCAGGGACGAGTCGGTGCCGACCCGCGGCGCCGGACCGACGATGGCGGCGGTGTCGCCGCCGGCGGCGAAGACGTCGAGGGCGGCGAGGATCTCTTCCTGCCGGGGGCGGGCGTGCGCCTCGGGCCGCAGACCGGCCAACAACACGGGCCGCAGCCGCTCCGGCACTCCCCGCAGATCGGCCTCCCCGCGGTGCACCCGATGCAGAACCGCGTCGAGCCGGCCCGTACCGAACGGGGGGCGGCCGGTCGCGGCGAACAACAACGTGGCCGCCCACGCCCACCAGTCGGTGGAATCGTCGACGGGGTGGCCGTCGAGCAGTTCGGGCGCCAGGTAGCCGGGCGTGCCCATGATGAGGCCCGTGTTGGTCAGCCGGGCCTCGTCGGCGACGTGCGCGATGCCGAAGTCGATGACGACCGGGTCGCCCGCAGCGATCAGTACGTTGCCCGGTTTGAGGTCGCGGTGCACCACCCCGGCGGCGTGAATGGCGCCGAGCGCCTCGGCGAGGCCGCGCCCGAGGCGGGCCAGCCCGGCCGCGTCCATCGGGCCGTGCGCGGCGACCCAGGTGTCCAGCGGATCCCCCGGCACGTAGCGGGTCACGACGTAAGGACGGGGGCCGTCGGTGTCGGCCGCGAGCACCGGCGCCACCCGCGGGTGGCGCACGCGCCGCAGCGTCGCGACCTCACGGGCCAGCCGCGCCCGCGCCACCGGGTCGTGGGCCACGTGATCGCGCAGCACCTTGATGGCGACCGCCCGACCGCGATCGTCCACGCCCAGGTGCACCACTCCCATGCCGCCCTCACCGAGGCGCTGCACCAGCCGGTACTCCCCCAGCCGCTCGTGCTGCTTGGCGGGCTGCGCCCCGCGCTCACCGGCATGCGCATCCTGGCGCCGCTGCTCCATCGGGATGCTGCTCACCTTCAACCCCTTGTGTCTGCGTCCACGTGCGTCACCTCATGCGTCGGCACCCGGAACTCCCCAAGAAATGACGCCCGGACCGCTCCCCGCGTTCCGCGAAGGAAGCGCTCAGGGTAGTCGGCTCCCCCGATCCGCACCTGGGTTCGTCCACAGGGTCGCCTTCAGTGTTCCAGCTGGGCCCCGACGACCAGCGGTTTTCCACAGGGACCGGGCGTGGCGTGAGCGCCGCCCATAGGATGCGATGAGGACACGAATCCATCTCGATCGAGGAGCTGAGCCGAACCGCCATGCGCGAGGAGACGTATTCGTTCGTCATCGCCGCCAACCGCCTTCCGGTCGACCGCCATGTCGGGCCGGACGGGGAGCAGGAGTGGCGCCGCAGCCCCGGAGGCCTGGTCACCGCGATGGACTCGGTGATGCGCGGTCGGGAGGGCGCCGCTTGGGTCGGTTGGGCCGGCGAGCCCGGAGAGGCGCCGGAGCCGTTCGAGGACTCGGGGATGCACCTGCACCCGGTTGCGCTGAGCGAGCAGGAGGTCACCGACTACTACGAGGGCTTCTCCAACGACACGCTGTGGCCGATCTACCACGACGTCATCGTGCCGGCGACCTTCCATCGCCGCTGGTGGGAGGCGTACCTGCGGGTCAACAAGCGATTCGCGGAGGCCGTGGCAAAGGTCAGCGACCAGGGCGCCACGGTCTGGGTCCACGACTACCAACTCCAGCTGGTGCCGCGGTTCCTGCGCGAGTTGCGGCCGGACCTGCGGATCGGCTGGTTCAACCACATCCCGTTCCCGCCGGTGGAGCTGTTCGCGCAGCTGCCGTGGCGGGGGCAGTTGATCGACGGCCTGCTCGGTGCCGACTACCTGGGGTTTCAGCGGTCGGCGGACGCCGGTAACTTTCTGCGGGCCGCCCGCCAGCTGCGCGGCTTGAGCACCAAGGGTGAGGTCGTGCGGGCCGACGACGACCGGCGCGTGCGCGCCAGCGCCCTGCCGATCTCCATCGACTTCGCGGCGCTGGACGAGATGGCCCGTCGCCCCGACGTCATCGAGCGGGCCAAGGAAATCCGGTCCCAGCTCGGCGACCCCGAGGTGCTCATGCTCGGCGTCGACCGCCTCGACTACACCAAGGGCATCCGGCACCGGCTCAAGGCCTACCAGGAGCTGCTGGCCGAGGGGCACTACTCCCCTCCGGAGGTGTCCCTGGTGCAGGTCGCCGTGCCCAGCCGCGAGCGCGTCGATGCCTACCGGCGCCTCAAGGACCAGATCGAGGGCACCGTCGGGCAGATCAACGGCGAGTACTCCACGGTGGGGGCCGCCGCGGTGCACTACCTGCACCAGTCGTTCGACCGCGCCGAGATGGCCGCGATGTACCTGGCCGCCGACATCTGCCTGGTGACGCCGCTGCGGGACGGGATGAATCTGGTCGCCAAGGAGTACGTCACCTGCCGGCACGACCTCGGTGGCGCCCTCGTGCTGTCCGAGTTCACCGGAGCCGCACACGAACTCAACGCCGCTTACCTGCACAACCCACACGACATCCAGGGGTTGAAGAACACGATCGTGCGGGCCGTGGAGGCCCAGCCGACCGAGAAGCGCCGCCGGATGCGCTCGCTGCGCAGGCGGGTCCGCGAGCACGACGTGCAGCGGTGGGCCGAGCGCTTCCTGCAGGCTCTGGAGAGTGCTCCGGAGCGCCCGACCGGCACGCCCAGCTAAGCCCGGATCTGGCCCACCCGCCCGAGGAGAAGACCGTGATGCTGCCCGCAGACCTGCGCCAAGCCCTCGACGCGGCGGTCGCCCGCGACACCGTGGTCCTGGCGAGCGACTTCGACGGCACGCTCGCGCCGTTCGTGCACGACGCGATGACCGCGCGGCCGGTGCCCGGCTCGATCGAACTGTTGCGCTCGGCCGCCCGCTGCCCGGGGGTGAGCGCGGCGCTGGTGTCCGGGCGGGACGTCGACACGTTGGCCACCCTCTCCGGTGTGCCTGGCGAGTCGGATGCGGGCCCGAACCTCACGCTCATCGGCAGCCACGGGGCGCAGAGTTCGTCGGCGCAGTTGCTCTCGCGGCTCGCGGGCGGCATGGGCGAGGGAGGCCTGGACGAGGCGGCACGCGTCCGCCTGGCCGAGTTGGACGTGGCACTGCAGGAGGTGCAGCGCCGCCATCCGCAGAGCCGCATCGAACGCAAGCCGGCCGCCGTCGTGCTGCACACCCGCGGCCTTCGCGAGGACGTCGCGGAGGCCGCTCTGGCGGACGCCGCGACCCTGGCCGAGCGCGACGGCGTGCACTCGCTGGCAGGCAAGAGCGTGCTCGAACTCAGCGTCGTCGACACCAGTAAGGGGAGCGCGTTACGCGCCCTGGCCGACCTGGTCGACGCGCAGGCCGTGATCTACTTCGGCGACGACGTGACCGACGAGCGCGCGTTCGAGGTGCTCCCCGCCGAGCAAGGCCACGTCACGATCAAGGTCGGCGACGGACCGACCGCCGCCGCCCACCGGGTGCCCGGCATCGACGCGGTCGTCGAGGCGATCGCCCACTTCGTCGCTGCCCGCCAGAACCGGTAGTCGTCGACTGCCCGCGCAGCGCGACGCAGGCCGGCGCCGCGGCCTCCTACGCGGAGGCCGCGGGCGCCGGCCCCGTCGAGCCGCGGACGACGAGCTCGGGGCGAAACACCAGCTCGGCGACGCTCGACGGTTCGCCACTCATGGCGGTCAGGAGGGCCTCGACCGCGGCCTCCCCCATCGCCGTGACGTTCACGCGCACGGTGGTCAGGGGCGGGTCGGTGTATGCCATGAGCCAGGAGTCGTCCGAGCCCACGACCGAGACGTCGTCGGGCACGCGCAGGCCGCGACGACGCACCTCACTGATGGCGCCCAGAGCCATGAGGTCGGAGGCGCACACGATGGCGGTGCAGCCGCGGTCCAGCAGTTGGGCGGCCCCGCTCGCGCCGCCCTCGACGGTGAAGAACGTCTCCACGACCAGGTCGTCGAGGTCGTCGACGTCACCGATCTCGTGCATCGACTGCCGAAAGGAGGCGATCTTCAGCATCACCGGCACGTAGCGCTCGGGACCGACGAGCAGCCCGATCCGCCGGTGTCGCAGCGCGGTGAGGTGATCGACCACCAGGCTCATCGCGACGCGTTCGTCGTTGGAGACGAACGGCGCCGGAATGCCCTCGCGGAAGCCGCTGACCAGCACGATCGGGATGCCCTTGGCGACGAGGTCGAGGTAGCGGGCGATATCGCTGTGCAGGTTCGCGTGGTGGCCCGAGACGTAGATGATGCCGGATACCCCGCGCTCCAGCAGCATCTCGACGTACTCGTCCTCGTGCACCCCACCCGGCGCCTGGGTGCACAACACCGGCGTGTAGCCGGAGGCGCTCAGGGCGTTCTCGATCACTTGGGCGTAGGCGGGGAACACCGGATTGCTGAGCTCGGGGACGATCAGCCCCACGAGCCCAGCCGAGCGTTCTCGAAGCCGTGAGGGCCGGTCGTAGCCGAGCAGATCCAGCGCTTCGAGCACGGACGCCCGCGTCGCCGCGGCCACGCCGGGCTTGCCGTTGAACACCCGGCTGGCTGTCGCCTCGCTGACGCCTGCTTGTCGAGCCACGTCGGCCAGGCGGGCTGGTCGCGACATCGGCTGCTCACCTCCAATCAGCGCACGGGTGGGTCTGGCGTTCAGCAGATCATCCGATCGCCTTGTCGGCCAATGGAAGACCTGAGCCGGCTACTTTACGGATCCCTGGGTGAGTCCGCCGACCAGCTGCTTCTGGAAGCCCAGGTAGAGCAGCATGACGGGCAGGGAGCAGAGCAGGGAGCCGGCCGCGAACTGTCCGAAGAGTTCGTTGGCGGTTGTGCCCTTACTCATGCTCCACAGGCCCACGCCCAGCGTTTGGCTACCGACGTCGGTGAGGAAGACGCTGGCCAGCATGAACTCCCCGAAGAGCCCGACGAAGGAGAGCATGAAGACGGTCACCAGAATCGGGGCGACCAGGCGCAAGGTCATCGTGAAGAAGATTCGTGCGTGGCTCGCGCCGTCCATGATCGCCGCCTCGTCCATCTCCCGCGGGATCGTGTCGAAGTAGCCCTTGAGCAGCCACACGTTGCTGCCCATCGCCCCGCCCATGTAGGCGAGCAGGAGCCCCCAGGTGGTGTTGAGCCCGAACGCCGGGATGACGTCACCCACCTTCGCGAAGGTGATGTACATCGCGACGAGGGCGAGCACGGCCGGGAAAAGCTGCAGGAGCAGCAGACTCAGCAGCCCGAGTCGGCGCCCGGCGAACCTCAGCCGCGAGAATGCGAACGCGGCCAGCGCGCCGATGAAGACCGAGAGGCCGGCTCCGACGGTGCAGATGATCAGCGAGTTCTTGTACCAGGTCCAGTAGGGGCGAGCGGGATCGTTGGACAGGTCGATGACGTTCTGCAGCGAGAAGTGCCGCGGCAGCAGGTCGGAGGTCGAGAGTTGGCCGGAGGGATTCAGCGCGGCCGACAAGAGGAACAGGATGGGAAAGAGTGCCCAGGCGAGCACGATGATGCCCACCAGGTGCCGCCACCACGTGGCCCCGCGGCCGGCTCCCCCTTCCCGGGAGGGTCGTAGGGTGCGCGTCGGCGTGGGCGCCGCGGCGATGAGGTCGGGGTTCTGGGCGGCCATCAGCTGATCTCCTCCAGCTTCTTGGTGGCGCGGAAGCCGGGCAGGCTCATGAGCGCGACGAGCGCAAAGATGATGATCGAAACGGCGGCCGCAAGCCCGTAGTTAGGAGCGGCGCCGGAGAAGGCGAGTCGGTAGGCGTACGTGATGAGCAGGTCGGTACCGCCGACCTGGGCCCCGCCGACGAACGGCCCACCCTCGGTGAGCAGGAAGATCAACGAGAAGTTGTTGAAGTTGAAGCCGTAGGACGCGATGAGCAGCGGTCCGACCGCAACGAGCAACAGCGGCATCGTGATGCGCAGCAACATCTGCACGCCCGAGGCACCGTCGATGCGAGCGGCCTCCTTGACGTCACCCGGGATGGCCTGGAGCGCACCGGTGCAGACGACGAACATGTAGGGGAATCCCAGCCACAGGTTCGTGATCATGACTGCGGCCATCGCCGCCCAGGTATTACCGAGCCAGTCGACGGACAAACCGGTGATGGAGTTGATGAGCCCGTAGTCCTGGTTGAACATTCCCTTCCACAGCAGCGCCGTGACGAAGGTCGGAATGGCGTAGGGCAGGATGAGCAGCGAGCGGTACAGCCCGCGGAACCGCATCGTCGGTTCGTTGAAGAGCAGCGCGATGAGCATGCCCAGGCCGAACGTCAACACAACCGTGCCGGCGGCGAACGCCACGTTCCACACGAACATTCGCAAGAACTGGGTGCGCAGCGTCTCGTCGGTGAGGATCGTCGCAAAGTTCTGGAAACCGACGTTCTGCAGCCACCCCTGGGAGAACGCCTCACCGCTGCCGTCAGTCGCCACATAGCGGCCGTCCTGCGGAGCGAAGGTCTTGCCGGTCCGGGTATCGGTCAGTTGGTCGGTGGCCGCGTCGTACGTGATCGTCGTGCGGCCCTCGAAGGCTGTCGAGAGGCCTTGCATCTTGATCCCGCCCCCGTCGGCGGTGGGGACCGCGAAGTTCGACAGGTCGGCCGATCGGGCGTTCGCCTGCCCGGCGTTGAGCACGGTGAAGCCCTGAGCTTGCGTGATCTTGCCGGCGGGATTCTGCTCGATCGGAGTCGTCAGCGGCTCCAGACCGTCCTTCGTACCGACGAAGGCCTCGTCTTTGGTGTCGACCAGCAGGAGGGAGAGGTCGCCAGTTGTCAGGTCAGTGCCCTCCTTGACGGCGACAGAGGCGCGATAGCGCTCCGAACCGGGCACCTCCTCGACCGAGTTGGCGACGATCTGCTGGACCGCCACTTCTTTGGTGTCCAGGTGCCCGTCGCCGTAGTTGGTGAAGGCCATGGCGACGGTGAAGAGCATCGGCCAGATCTGCAGCGCGAGCAGCGCGAGCATGCCGGGGAAAAGGTACTTCATCGGCACGGCGCGCTTGGTCGCGTAGATCGCGAGAATGCACAGCCCGACGAAGGCGGTGACGGTCACGGCCAGCCAATGGCCCTGGGCGGCCAGCGTCGTGGCGATCCACAGGACGACAGCCAGCGCGGCGGCCAGGCCGAGCCATTTGAGTAGGAGGTACGGGGACGACTTCATTGGGCGGTCCTTCAGGCGAAAGGCGTCAGCAGTCGGCGCCAAGCAGCAACATGGCAGCGAAAAGGCCAGTAAGAGGCGGCGAAGTGGCCACGGAGTGCGGTTGAGCCGCGCTCCGGGCCGCCGGCGGCCGCCGTCGACAAAGGACGAACGGCCGCCGGGCGGAGCAGGAGCAGGTGAGGCGGGAGTATCAGCCCTTGGCGATATTCGCCGCGATCTCCTTCTGGGCCGCATCCAGACGCGCCTGCGGCTGCGCATTACCCGAGATGATCTCGGCGGTGGCCAGACCGAAAGGCTCCCAGACGGCGTTCATCGCGGGGATGTTCGGCATGAGCGGGCCGCCCTCACCGGCCTCGAACCACGCTTTCATGTCCGGGTTCTGCGCGGCGACCTCGTCGTAGGCCTCCTTGAGGGCCGGCGGGCGCTGCCCGGCCTCGTAGAGCGCGACCTGCACGTCCTTGCGCGGGACGTAGTTGGTGACGAACTCCTGGGCGAGGGTCGCGTTCTTGGCCTTGGACGAGACGTAGAACATCTGCACGCCGAGGAAGGGCTTCATCGGGCCGCCGCCCGGCACCGAAGGCATCGGGGAGATCGCGTACTTGATGCCCGCCTTCTTGGCCGGCGCGACGCTCCACGGACCACTGATGAGGTAGGGCGACTTGCCCGTGTCGAAGAGCGAGTCCATGTTCGTGTCGTCGACGTTCGTGGAGAGAACCTTCTCCTTGCCGAGCTTGGCGAGCAGTTCGCCGGCCTTGATCGACTCGGGGCTGTTGATGAGCAGCTTGCTGGCGTCGAAGTCGCCGTTCTCCTTCTGGGCGAAGATGCCGCCGCCGTAGCCGGAGAAGTAGGGGAACGTGAAGTAGCCGTTGCCCTTCTTGCCGATGTTCTGAATGAGAACCTGCTCGGCCTTGCCGGCCTTGATGGCCTCCTGGCCGGTGGCAATGAGCTCGTCGAGGGTCTTGGGTGCCTCGGGCGCCAGGTCCGTGTTGCGAATGAGGCCGAGGTTCTCGATCGCGTAGGGGACGCCGTACGTCTGGTTGTTGAACTTCGTCGCGGCCACGGCCTCGGGCTGGAACTTGGCGGAGGTCGCGGCGTCGAGCTGGACGGGAGCGACGGTGCCGTTCTGCACCAGTTCGCCGAGCCAGTCGTGCGCGCCGACGATGATGTCCGGTCCCTTACCGACCTTCGTGGCGTCCTTGAACTGCTTGCGCGGCTCGGTGGCGATCTGGACCGCGACGTTCACGCCGTTCTCGTCGCCGAACTGCTTGGCGTACTGCGTGACCGCAGGAGCGCGGTCGGCGTCGGACCAGATGACCAGATCGGCGCTGGCGTCGCGGGCCGGGTCGGCGGTGTTGAGCTCCGCGGCCGGGGTGGCCGCGCCCTGCGCCGGTGACTCCGTGCCACCGGACTGCGGGGTCTGCGAACCGCCGCAGGCGGACAGTAGAAGGGCGGTCGCCCCGAGGGCGGCCACGGCGCTGATGGCGCGCTTGTGCATGTTTTGACTCCCCATGGCTAAACGATGACGCCCCCGAACCGGGGTGCCGTCCTGGTAGCAAGCGGTCGGACGACTAGCCCAGGTGAGCCTGGGGAAGAGTCTGGCTGCGTTGCCTGACCGGAAGCCTAGACCCGCTGCAAGTCAATTGCCATACTTTCTGCAAGTTCTTGCAAGAATCAGCCTCGCCTCCGGACAACATGCAGGTCAGGAGGCCGTAAGACGTCAAATAGTAACGCAAGTCACTATTTGGCGCCGCCCCACAGGGCCCCCCGGCCTCGGGCGGGAATTGGCCGGATTGGGCCCTGTGGCACTTGCGCTCCCGGGGGTCGAGCCGTCAGAGTGTCCCCTAGCGCCCCCAACGGTGGGGGCGTAAGGACTGCCTGCGCCGGCTCGACTCGCGCCGGCGGCACATCCTTTACAACGGATCGTCCGGCACGTTCCTGCCGGTGAAGGAAAGGACAACGACGTCATGTCAACGGTCAAGTTTGACAACGCCACCCGCGTCTACCCGGGCAACGACAAGCCCTCGGTCGACAATCTCAACATCGACATCGCGGACGGCGAATTTCTCGTCCTCGTCGGCCCCTCCGGCTGCGGCAAGTCCACCAGCCTGCGCATGCTCGCCGGCCTCGAAGAGGTCAACGCCGGCAAGATCTGGATCGACGATCGCGACGTAACCGACCTGTCCCCCAAGGACCGCGACGTTGCCATGGTGTTCCAGAACTACGCGCTCTACCCGCACATGAGCGTCGCCGACAACATGGGCTTCGCGCTCAAGATCGCCGGCGTCGACAAGGGCGAGATCCGCCGCCGCGTCGAGGAGGCCGCCAAGATCCTCGACCTCGAGCAGTACCTCGAGCGCAAGCCCAAGGCCCTCTCCGGTGGTCAGCGTCAGCGCGTTGCCATGGGCCGCGCGATCGTGCGCGAGCCCAAGGTCTTCCTCATGGACGAGCCGCTGTCGAACCTCGACGCCAAGCTGCGCGTGCAGACCCGTACCCAGATCGCCTCGCTCCAGCGTCGCCTCGGGATCACCACCGTCTACGTCACCCACGACCAGGTCGAGGCCATGACGATGGGCGACCGGGTCGCGGTGCTCAAGGACGGCCTGCTGCAGCAGTGCGACAGCCCCCGGCGCATGTACGACCACCCGAACAACGTCTTCGTCGCCGGCTTCATCGGCTCCCCTGCGATGAACCTGTTCGACGTGCCGATCGTCGACGGTGGCGTGCAGTTCGGCAGCCACGTGCACCACGTGTCGCGCGACATCCTCGGCAAGGCCAAGGGCAGCCACGTCACCCTCGGCGTGCGACCCGAAGACCTCGACCCCACGACCGGCGACGGCCTGCCGATCCTCATCGACGTGGTGGAGGAGCTCGGCGCAGACGCCTACATCTACGGCGAGCAGGAGGGTGGCAGCCCCGACCGACCGATCATCGCCCGGGTCGACGGCCGTCGCCCCCCGATGAAGGGTGAGACGCTGCGGTTCGCCCCCAAGGCCGACCACGTGCACCTGTTCGATGCCGAGACCGGCCTGCGCCTCGAGTGACCCTTCGGTCTTTGACGTGCACTGAACAGGCACGATAAACGCACGCAGAAGTGTGCATCATGCGACGGCGGGCCGTCTCCGATCACCGGGGACGGCCCGTTCGCACGTTCGCAGCGGAGGGCCCAAGCCCTTCGGCATGACAGCATGGACCCATGGCGTTGCAGATCACCGCGAACCAGGCGGACCCCGCACTTCTCGACCTGCCCTGGTCGATACCCCTGGAGGACTGGGACCCCAAGTACCTGGCCGCCCTGCCCCGCGGCATCTCCCGGCACGTCGTGCGGTTCGTGCGTGTCGGCGCGACGGTCATCGCCGTCAAGGAGATCAAGGAAGACATCGCCCGCGGCGAGTACGAACTGCTGCGGGCGCTGCGCCGCATGGACATGCCCTCGGTGGTGCCCTACGGCATCATCAGCGGCCGGGTCGATGCCGACGGCAACGAGCTCGACGCCTGCCTGCTGACCCGGCACCTGGAGTTCTCTCTGCCATACCGCGCGCTGTTCAGCCAGCGGCTGCGCCCCGACACGGCCGGCCGACTGCTCGACGCGCTCGCCGTGCTGCTCGTGCGGCTGCACCTGGCCGGCTTCTGGTGGGGCGACGTCTCGCTCTCCAATACCCTCTTCCGCCGCGATGCGGCCGCCTTCTCGGCCTACCTGGTCGACGCCGAAACCGGCCAGCTCCTGCCCAGCCTCTCCAACGGCCAGCGCGAGCACGACCTCGACATCGCCCGCGTCAACATCGCCGGCGAGCTGTTCGACCTGCAGGCCGGCGGGGTGCTGGACCCCGACGCCGACGCCATCGAGATCTCCGAGCGGATCTTGCTGCGCTACCACCAGCTGTGGGAGGAGCTGACCGGCGTCGAGCGGTTCGAGACCGGCGACCGCTGGCGCGTCGACGAGCGCATCCGCCGACTCAACCAGCTCGGCTTCGACGTCGACGAGCTCGCGATGAGCACCGACCTCGGCGGCACCACCATCCAGATCCAGCCGAAGGTCGTCGACGCGGGCCACCACTCCCGTCGCCTGCTGCGCCTCACCGGCCTCGACGTGCAGGAGAACCAGGCGCGGCGCCTCCTCAACGACCTCGACTCCTTCCGCGCCGGCGAGGACCGCCAGGCCGAGAGCGAGGAGCTCGTCGCGCACGACTGGATGAGCCGCTGCTACGAGCCGATCGTGCGCAACATACCGGCCGACCTGACGCACAAGCTCGAGCCCGCCCAGGTGTTTCACGAGGTGCTCGAGCACCGGTGGTACCTCTCGGAGCAGGTCGGCGGCGACGTCACCACCGAGTGGGCGTTCGCCGACTATCTGGCCCGGGTGCTGCCGACCAAGCCCGACGAGGACTCGATCGTCGGCGTCGACACGATGGCGCTGCCCGTGCTCGCCGCGCGCGAGGACTAGGTCACCGCCGGCGGGGCGGTCAGGCCGGGGTAGGGCCGGTCAGGGCCGAGCGCGCCGACGGCGGGAGACCTCGTAGAGCGCCACTCCCGCCGCGACTCCGGCATTGAGCGACTCGACGGCGTCGGCCATCGGGATCGAGACGATCTGATCGCAGGTCTCCCGCACCAACCGCGACAGCCCCTTGCCCTCGGAGCCGACGACGATGACCAGCGGCTCGGTCGCCAACTCCAGGTCGGGCAGGTCGATATCGGCCTCCATGTCGAGCCCGACGATGAAGAAGCCCGCGCGGCGGAAGTCCTCCAGCGCCCGCACGAGGTTGGTGGCCTGCGCCACCGGCACCCGAGCCGCGGTGCCGGCCGACGTCTTCCACGCCGCCGCCGTCATGCCCACCGAGCGCCGCTCCGGCACCACCACGCCCTGGCCGCCGAACGCGGCGACCGACCGAAGGATCGCTCCGAGGTTGCGCGGGTCCGTGATGCCGTCGAGGGCCACAACGAGCGGGATGCCGGGAGTCTGTGGGTCGTGCAGGTCGGCCGGGTCCAGGTAGGTGTACGGCGGCACCTGCAACGCCAGGCCCTGGTGCACGGCGCCGTCGGTGAGCCGGTCCAGCTCGCCGCGCGGGGTCTCCAGGGTCGGCACCGCCCGCTCCGCGGCGATCTTGAGCACCTCGCGCACCCGGTCGTCGTAGTCGATCCGCGAGGCCACGTACAGCGTCGTCGCCGGCACGTGCGTGCGCAGCGCCTCGACCACCGCGTTGCGGCCCGCGATGACCTCGTGCTGGGATCGGCCGCGGTGCAGGCTTGCGACGCGCCGCGGCCGGGCCGCCTCCCGCTTGGCTGCGGACTTCGCGGCCCGGTGCGCCTGGTGTTTGACGCGGTCCTCGGCCTTCGGCGTCGGCCCCCGCCCCTCGAGCCCCTTGCGGCGCTGACCGCCGCTGCCGACGGTCGGGCCCTTCTTCGACTTTGAGCGGGTCGCTCCGCGCCGCCGTGAATTGCCTGGCATGTCGTCCCTATCGCTGCGGTGATCGTCGGTGGCCGGTGGTCTTAACCCTGCGTGTCCCGAGCCAGCGACCAGCGTGCGCCGCCCGGGGTGTCTTCGACCTGCACGCCGGCCGCCGTCAGCCGGTCCCGGATCGCGTCCGCGGTCGCAAAGTCCCGGGCCGCCCGGGCCGCGGCCCGCTGCGCCAGTTGATCCTCGACCAAGGCCGCCAGGGCACCATCGTCCCCGGAGCCGGCGTCGCTCGTGGCCCAGTGGGGGTCCAGCGGGTTGACGCCGAGAACGTCGGTCATCGCGATGACCTCGCGGGCCGCCTGCCGGGCGGCCGCCACGTCGCCGGCGTCGAGGGCCGTGTTGCCGGCGCGCACGCGAGCGTGTACGACCGCCAAGGCCCCGGCCGTGTTGAGGTCGTCGTCCATCTCCTTGCGGAACTCGGCCGGAATCGCCGAGTAGTCGACGGCGGGATCCGCCCCGGCCCGTTGCAGGAAGCCCTCGATGCGCTCCACCGCGGTCTGCGCCTCGGCCAACGAGCCGGGGCGGTACTCCAACGTCGAGCGGTAGTGCGAGCCGCCGATGTAGTAGCGCACGGCGATCGCTCGGGCTGCCCGGGTCACCTCCGGCACGCTCATGCCGTTGCCCAGCGACTTGCTCATCTTCTCGCCCGCCGCGGTGAGCCAGGCGTTGTGCAGCCAGTAGCGCGCGAAACCAAGGCCCGCGGCTCGCGACTGGGCCAGCTCGTTCTCGTGGTGCGGGAAGCGCAGATCGACTGCACCGCCATGGATGTCGAAGGTGTCGCCAAGGTACTTGCGGGCCATCGCCGAGCACTCCAGGTGCCAGCCCGGGCGGCCGCGACCGAACGGGGTGGGCCAGCTCGCCGTCGCAGGATCGGACGGCTTGTGCGCCTTCCACAAGGCGAAGTCGCGCGGGTCGCGCTTGCCGCGCGGGTCGGCGTCCGGCGCGGCCTCCATGTCGTCGACCGCCTGCCGGGTCAGAGCGCCGTACTCGGGAAACGAGCGGACGTCGAAGTACACGTCGCCGGCATCCGGGCCGTCGGCCGGCGCCGCGTAGGCGTGACCGCGCTCCACGAGGGTGTCCATCAGCTCGACCATCTCGGGCACGTGCCCCGTCGCGCGCGGCTCGTACGTCGGGGCGCGCACGCCCAGCGTCTCCAGCGCCTGCGTCGTCTCCCGCTCGAAGCGGTAGCTCAGGGCCCACCACGGCTCGTCGTTCTCCGCAGCCTTGCGCAGGATCTTGTCGTCGATGTCGGTGACATTGCGCACGAAGGTCACGTCGAAGCCGTGCCCTGCCTCCAGCCAACGCCGCAGGATGTCGAACGCGACCGCGAAGCGCATGTGGCCGATGTGCGGGGTGCCCTGCGTCGTGAGTCCGCAGATGTACATGCCGACCTGGCCCGGGACCAGGGGCTCGAACTCGCGAAGTTCGCCGGCGGCGGTGTCGAAGAGGCGCAGACTCACCCCCGCAGCCTACAAGGCGGCCCTCACCAGTCGGCGGCGTCGTCCTCCTCCGGATCGCCCTGCCCGGGCAGCCCGGCGACCAGTTTCTGCAGATCGCCCCACACGAGGCTGCCCGGCCGCGGCGCAAGCACCGTGCCCCCGTTGCTGCGACGACGCACCACGTACTGGCCGGCGTCGGCGATGCTCACGTACTCGAGCCCGGGGCCCAGGTGCGGCCCGCGCACGCTCCAGCGGCTCCACTCCCGCGACCACAGGTCGAGGAGGCCCTCGTCGGCTCCGGCCGGTGCCGGGGTGCTCGTGTCGGTGACCTTGACCTCGACCGCCTGCACCGCGGCAGCGTCGCCCAGGTCGTGCACCTCGTCGTAGTTCCACGTCGGCGCGAGCCCACCCCAGCGGGCCAGGGCGATCGGCAGCGCCCCAACGGGCAGCACCTCGAAGGTGACCGGGCCCGGCGGTTCGGCCTCGACGTCCGCGCTCAGTGGCACGGGGTGCTCCTCGACGACGACCAGCGCGAGGGCGACACCGGCCCGAATCCACCCACGTCGCCGGCCATCGGGCGAACTGACGCGCAACTCCAGCAGCGCCGGCGTCGACCCCAGGTCGCGCCTCAGCCGGACGGTCTGCAACGTCGGCTGACCCTGCGGGCTGAACCATCCCGCACGCACGAGCGACTCACGTTGGTCGCGCAGGTCACCGGTCGCGGCCGCGTCCCACAACTGCTCGGAGGCGTGCTGCTTCGGCTCGCTCGCGGCACCGGAGGCCGGCGCACCGCACAGCAGATCCACCAGCTGCGCCGCGACGGCCGGGCCGGTCCGCCGGCGGGGTGTCTGGTGCCGCAGGGCACCCAAGTCCTCCAGCCCGCCCAAGCTGACCGGGTCGACATTCGGTGCGGTCATGGCCTCTCCTCCAGGGCCGTCTCGTCGGTCAGGCGCAGCCGAGCGACGATCGTGGCGACCGCCTCCTCGACGGCCAGCAGCTGCGCCAGCTCGCAGTCGACCTCGATCCGCACCGCCGTGTGCCCGGCGACGAACAGGTAGACGTCGTTGGCCATCGTCACGTCGCCCTCGACGTACGCGGTCTGGATGTACCGCCCGTCGCCCCACTGCAGGTGCGGCCACAACTCGCAGTTGGCCAGGAGCGCGTCGGGGCGGACGGCCTGCAATTCGTGGAGCAGGCCCATCGACGCGGCCTCGATGCCGCGGTCGGCCGCCTGCAGGTGCACCCGCAGCGTCGTCGAGACGCCGTGCGCGCTCTCGGGTCCGCAAACGAGCAACTCGGCCTGCGCGCTCTCGCGGAAGCTCCAGCCCGCGGGCAGCGGCCCGTCGCTGTAGCGGATGGTGCGGGTCAATCCCGTCGTTCGAACCATGGCCAGACTCCCCCTGTGTCGGTGTGCCCGTCGTGCATCCCGAACCGCAGATCCCCCGATCGCGGCGTCGAGTGGACCCTTGCGCCCGAAGCTCAACCGGTCATCGCTGCCGCGACCTCTCCCCGTGAGGTGTCGGCGTGCAGCGCCAGAGATGATTCTTACATTGCAATTGAACGATTGTCCCGGTCACTTGACCGCAATCACACGTCGAGCCGGGTTGTTATCGGGACTTGTGCTGGCAGACAGCTGTTTTCGCATTCGGCGGGGAAATTCACTTGTATCTATGCCCCACGAATCCGCCCCGTGTGGGTACGCCACCCGCACACAGCAGACGCCGACGGGCCGCCCGCGGTGCGCGGGCGGCCCGTCGGCCGAGCGGGGCTGCGAGAGCGGGCTCAGTGCCCCCTGTCGATCCACTCCTGCCGGTGCGGCGCTTCGGCGCCGATGGAGGTGGAGCCGCCGTGCCCGGTGAGCACGAGGGTCTCGCTAGGGAGGGTGAGCAGCCGCTCACTGATCGAGTCGACGATCGTGTCGAAGTCGCTGAACGAGCGACCCGTAGCGCCGGGACCGCCGTTGAACAGCGTGTCGCCGGAGAACACGGTGGCCAGCGCCGGCACGTGGAAGACGCAGGCGCCGGGCGCATGGCCGGGTGTGTGCAGCACCCGCAGGTCTACCTCGCCGACCGCGAAGGTCTGGCCGTCGGCGAGCGCCTCGTCGGGGTCGGCGTCGAACACCTGGCGGTACAAGAACCAGTCGTCGGGGTGCAGGTAGATGGCGGCGCCGGTCGCGTCGGCCAGCTCACGGGCCACCCGGATGTGATCGTCGTGCCCGTGGGTGAGCAGGATGCCCTGCACCTCACGCCCGTTGACCGCCTCCAGGATCGGCGCAGCGTCGTGGGCGGCGTCGATGATGAGGCACTGGGAGTCGGTGCCGATGACGTAGACGTTGTTGTCCACCTCCCACGTGCCACCGTCGAGACTGAACGTGCCGGAGGTGACGACGACATCGACGCGCACGCCATCGACATCCGCGGGGGTCTGGATGCGTTGGGCGCTCACAGGACCACCACCGAGCGCAGAACCTTGCCGCCGTGCATCTTTTCGAAGGCCTCCTCGACGTCGCCGATGCCGATGCGTTCGGTGACGAAGGCATCGAGGTCGAGGCGACCTTGCTTGTACAACTCCACGAGCATCGGGAAGTCCCGGGTCGGCAGGCAGTCGCCGTACCAGCTGCTCTTGAGGGCACCGCCGCGACCGAAGATCTCGATCATCGGCAGGCTCACCTGCAGATCAGGGGTGGGGACCCCGACGAGCACGACTCGTCCCGCGAGGTCACGCGCGTAGAAGGCCTGCTCGTAGGTCTCCGGGCGACCGACGGCCTCGACGACGACATCGGCCCCGAAGCCGCCGGTCAACTCGCGGATCGCGGCGACGGGGTCTTCGTTCTTGGCGTTGACGGTGTGGGTGGCGCCGAACTGCTTGGCCCACTCCAGCTTGGTGTCGTCGACGTCGACGGCGATGATCGTGGTCGCCCCGGCGACCTGCGCGCCCGCGATCGCGGCGTTGCCGACACCGCCGCAGCCGAAGACCGCGATGGACTCGCCGCGGCGCACCCCGCCGGTGTTGACGGCCGCGCCGAAACCGGCCATGACGCCGCAGCCCAGGAGGCCTACAGCCGCGGGATCGGCATCCGCCACCTTGGTGCACTGGCCGGCAGCGACGAGGGTCTTCTCCGCGAAGGCGCCGATACCCAGTGCCGGCGACAACTCGGTGCCGTCGGTCAGCGTCATCTTCTGGGTCGCGTTGTGCGTGGCGAAGCAGTACTGCGGCTCACCCTTGTGGCAGGCGCGGCACTGCCCGCACACGGCCCGCCAGTTGAGGATGACGAAGTCGCCGGGGGCGACTTCCGTCACGCCGTCACCGACCGCCTCGACGACTCCGGCTGCCTCGTGGCCCAACAAGAACGGGAAGTCGTCGTTGATGCCGCCCTCGCGGTAGTGCAGGTCGGTGTGGCAGACCCCGCAGGCCTGGATCTGCACGACGGCCTCGCCTGGCCCGGGGTCGGGCACGATGATGTCGACGAGCTCGACGGGTGCCTTCTTCGAGCGGGCGATAACCCCCTTGACGGTGCTGGGCACTGCCGGCCTCCTCTACGTGGATGATTCGCCTCAGATTGGCAGTCGCCAGCCAGGCTAACGTGCGGGCGCCGACCCATGCAGGAGGGCAACGGCGACGGCCGCGATCCCCTCCCCCCGGCCGGTCAGGCCGAGACCGTCGGTGGTGGTGCCGCTGATGCTCACGGGAGCGCCGACCGCCTGGCCCAGAGCCGCCTGCGCCTCGGCTCGCCGGGTGCCGATCTTGGGGTGGTTGCCGATGACCTGAATCGACACGTTGACCACGGTGAACCCCTCGACACGCACCAGCCTGGCCGCCTCGGCGAGCAAGGTGACGCCCGCAGCGCCGGCCCACTGCGGCCGACCGGTGCCGAAGTGGGCACCGAGGTCGCCGATGCCGGCGGCGGTGAACAGCGCGTCACAGGCGGCGTGGGCGGCCACGTCGGCGTCCGAATGCCCGTCCAGTCCGGGCAGGTCGGGCCAGTGCAGGCCCCCGATCCACAGGTCACGCCCCGCGCTGCGGTCGGCGATGGCGTGCACATCGGTGCCGACGCCCACGCGCAGGCCGCTCAACGCCGCGCCCACGGCCTCTGTCGTCATCGCGCGCCCTTCCGGGCGTCGGTGCGCACCAGCCGCTCAGCGCGATCGAGGTCGTCGGGCTCGGTGATCTTGAAGGCGCTCGCGGCGCCGGGCACGACCCGCACCGGCAGCCCGAGCGCCTCGACGAGGGCGGCGTCGTCGGTGGCCTGCGCGCCGTGAGCGTGCGCGCGGGTGATGGCGCCACGGGTGAAGCCCTGAGGGGTCTGGATCGCCCGCAGGCTCGCCCGCGGCGGCGTGCCGGTCACGAGGGCGGCCTTGTCGACCAGCTTGATCGTGTCGGTGACCGCCAGGCCGGGGACGACCGCCTCGTCGCCGCCCCGGAGCGCCGCGAGCACGCGGTCGAAGAGCTCGGCCGGGGCGAGGCAGCGGGCGGTGTCGTGGATGAGGACGTGCACCGCATCGCAGTCGGCCAGCGCCGCCAGGCCCGCCGCAACGGAGTCGCTACGCTCCGCGCCGCCGGCGACGACCCGGACGAACTCGCGCTCCTTGTCGGTGAGCAGCGCCTGCGCCTGCCGCACGTGGGTCGCCGGTGCGACGACCACGACCCGCTGCAATTCGTTGTCGGCGGAAACGCCGAACGCCTGGTCGAGCGCCCATCGCAGAAGCGGGCGCCCGGCCAGGCGAACAAAGGCTTTGGGCAGATCAGCCCCTAGTCGCGTACCGGATCCGGCGGCGACCAGGACGACGGCGACACCGTCGCTGCTGCCGCTGCTCAGGAGGCGAGCACCTCGTCGAGGATGGACTCCGCCTTGACCTCGTCGGTCTTCTCGGCGAGCGCGAGCTCGGAGACCAGAATCTGGCGGGCCTTGGCCAGCATGCGCTTCTCGCCGGCGGACAGGCCACGCTCCTTGTCGCGACGCCACAGGTCACGCACGACCTCGGCAACCTTGATGACGTCGCCGGAGGCGAGCTTCTCGAGATTGGCCTTGTAGCGGCGCGACCAGTTGGTGGGCTCTTCGGTGTGCTCGGCCCGCAGCACCTGGAAGACGCGGTCCAGACCCTCTTGGCCGACCACGTCGCGAACGCCGACAAGGTCGCAGTTTTCCGCGGGAACCTCGATGGTCAGGTCGCCCTGCGCGACCTTAAGGACCAGATAGAGCTTCTCCTCTCCCCGAATGGTGCGGGTCTTGATCTCTTCGATGAGGGCCGCACCGTGGTGCGGGTACACAACCGTCTCGCCGACCTGGAAGCTCATATGCTTATATTCCCCTTTCGCGACCTCCAGGATAGCACGGGCCACCCTGCGGGCGGAACCGACCGGCGATCATTTGCCCTGGTCAGGAACCGTGATCCCACGATTGGGCACCCATTCTTGGGGTTGACATCTGGACGGTCGTGTGAGTATGGCAGCGACCCGCGTGGGACCTTCTGGGCGGCCGCGCCAAGGGCCGGACTCGCCCACCGTGCCGCGACACTGGTCCGACATTGGCGCGACACTGCCCCGACGTTCCGGGGGCGTAGCACCGCGACAACGGGGTCGGGCCAGGTAGGGTGAGCGCCGTGAACCGACGAATCCCCCTTGCGCTGGTCACCGGGTCTGCCATGGTGCTGTCGCTCAGCGCCTGCCAGTGGAACTCAGAGATCACGTCGATGAAGCAGTACGACCCGGCCGACGGCGTCTCCGCGCAGCTGGGCAACCTGCACCTGAACAACCTCATCGTCATCTCCGACGCCGAGGGCGGGCAGGGCAATGTCGTCGGCCTGGCCATCAACGGCACCGACGCGCCCGCCCAGGTCCAGGTCTCGGCGGTCAACGCCGGCCAGGCCGGCGCGGCGGGGGCGCCGCTGGAGGTGGCGGCACACTCCTCCCAGCAGTTGACCGAGCCGGAGGGCGGGCGTGCGACGTCGATCCCGACCGTGCAGGTCCCGCCCGGCGCGATGATGCAGCTGCTCGTGCAGACCAACCTGGGCCAGACGGTCGTCGACGTGCCGGTGCTGCCGCCCGAGGGCTACTACGTCGGCTACGGCCCCGCCGGCGGGGCGGCGACCAGTCCCGCCACTCCGGCGCCCGGCGGCACGGCCACCCCGGAGCCCGCGCCGACGCAGGCACCGGCACCCGAACCGACTCAGACGCCGGCGGAGACCCCCACCAGCTGAGGTATCAGCGCTCGCGACTCACGCGTCGAGGCCCGCACTCCCCTCCGGGGCGCGGGCCTCGATCGCGAGAGTCGCGGACCCCTCAGTCCTCGAACTTGTAGCCCAGCCCGCGCACGGTGACGATGTGTTTCGGGTGGCCCGGGTCGGGCTCGACCTTGGCGCGCAGGCGCTTGACGTGCACGTCGAGCGTCTTGGTGTCGCCCACGTAGTCGGTGCCCCACACCCGGTCGATCAGCTGCATGCGGGTCAGCACGCGCCCGGAGTTGCGCACCAGGATCTCCAGCAGCTCGAACTCCTTGAGCGGCATGGCGACGGCCTCACCGTTGACGGTGACGACGTGCCGCTCGACGTCGATGCGCACCGGGCCGGCCTCGACGTTGGCGGGCAGCAGGTCCTCGGGCTCCTGCAGGCGGCGTAGCACCGCCTTGATGCGGGCGAGCAACTCCCGGCTGGAGTACGGCTTGGTGACGTAGTCGTCGGCGCCCAGCTCGAGGCCCACGACCTTGTCGATCTCGCTGTCCTTGGCGGTCAGCATGATGACGGGCACGGCGGAGCGCTGCCGCAACGCGCGGCACACGTCGACCCCCGAGAGGCCGGGCAGCATGAGGTCGAGCAGCACGAGGTCGGCGCCGTCGCGGTCGAACTCCGCCAGCGCGTCGGGTCCCGTCTCGGCGACCGCAACCTCGTAGCCCTCCTTCTTCAGCAGGTAACTCAGCGGGTCGGAGAAGGAGGCCTCGTCCTCGACTACCAGGATTCGGGACATCGATTCACCTTTCGGAAGGGGTTCGTACACCGGAGACGCCGGACAGCTCCCCCGGTTCGCCGACGCTGCGGGCGCGAGATGAGGGGGTGGACGTCGGTTTCGGGCGTTGCGAGCGGGTCAAGGGGTCCGTCCGGTCATCGGGGCGCACCGGCAGTTCCGGCTCGGCCTCCTCGGGCGACTCGGACTCGGCCTGCGCACCGGGCACCGGGCCGTGCGAGGCGGCGGGAAGCCGGATCGTGAAGGTGGAGCCGTGGCCCTCCTGGCTCCACACGGTCACCTCGCCTCCGTGGTTGGCGCAGATGTGCTTGACGATGGCCAGGCCCAGCCCCGTGCCGCCGGTCGCCCGCGAGCGGGCCGCGTCGATGCGGTAGAAGCGCTCGAAGATGCGGTCCAACTCGGCGGCCGGAATGCCCTGGCCCTGATCGGAGACGGCGACCTCGACGACGAAGCCGCGATTTCGGGCGCTGACCGCCACCCGGGTGCGTTCGGTCGAGTAGTTCACGGCGTTGGTCAGCAGGTTGGCGATCGCCGTCCGGAGTAGCCCTGGATCGCCGTAGACCAGGGTCTGCGGGTCGAGCACCTCGACGAACTCGATGTTGCGCGCCTCGGCCACCGTGCGGGTGCCCTCGATGGCGTCGCGAGCCACCGCACCGACGTCCACCAAGCTCATCTGCGCGCCGGACTCCTGGGCCTGCAGGCGGGACAGCTCGACGATCTCGTACACGAGGGTGGTCAGCCGCTGGCTCTCGGCGCGGATGCGACCGGCGAAGCGGGCCACGGCCTCCGGATCGTCGGCGGCGTCCGCGATCGCCTCGGCGAGCAGGCTGATGCCGCCGACCGGAGTCTTCAGCTCGTGGGAGACGTTGGCCATGAAGTCGCGGCGCACCTCTTCGACCCGCCGGGCCTGGGTGCGGTCCTCGACGAGCAGCAACACGTGCCGCGCCCCCAGCGGCGCGACCCGCACGTCCAACGCCAGCGTGCCCTCACCGATGGGCCCTCGGGGTACCTCCAGCTCGACCTCGCGAATGACCTGGTCGCGGCGCACCCCGCGGACCACCTCTCGCAGGGCCGCGTGGGCGAGGTTGGCGTCACGCACCAGGCCCAGCGGCGCGGCGCTGGGACTGTGCATCACCACGGCGTCGGAACTGTCGATGACGATGGCGATATCGCCGAGCACCGCGAGCACGTCGGCGACCCCCGCGTCGGAGACCTCGTGGTTCATCTCGACCCTCTCGTCGGGCCCGCGTTCGGTCGGTTGCCCACCGTTGCCGGTCGTCGCGTCGCGCCAGAGTCGTCGCTCGGGTGCAGCACCGGCGACCCGGGCCGCGACGCCGGCCCGGGCGAGCCAACCCACCAGCGCACCGAACGCGACCGCCGGCACGACGACGAACAACCACTCCACGCGTGCAGAGTACGCGCCATCGGTGCAGGTGGGCCGCTCCTCCCGGGCGGCCTGTACGCTCATCGCCCGCAAGACGACTACTGTTCACCTAGGCGGCGGGCGCAGTTCACCGACTCCTGCCAGGGTCTTGCACGGCTCGACCCACAACCGGAGAAGGACACCATGCGCGACGCGTTCCACGAGGATCTCGACAAGATCTCTGACAGCTTGGTCGAGATGACTCGGCTGGTCGGCTCAGCGATGAGCCGGGCCACCACCGCTCTGCTCGACAGCGACCTCGGCCTCGCCGAGGGCGTCATCGAGAACGACGTCCAGATCGATGCGATCCGTGACGATATCGACGAGATGGCCGTGCAGCTCATCGCCCAGCAGCAGCCGGTCGCCACCGACCTGCGCATCGTCGTCACCGCCCTGCACATGGCCTCCAGCCTGGAGCGCATGGGCGACCTGGCCGAGCACGTCGCCAAGGTCGCGCGACTGCGCTACCCGCACAAGGCCGTACCGCCCCAGGCCAACGCCACCATCGTCGAGATGGCTCAGATCGCCGAGCGTCTCGTCGCCCAGGCCGGCTCGATCATCGCCGCCAAGGACGTCGACGGCGCCGAGGCGCTGCACGCCGACGACGACGAGATGGACCGGCTGCACCGCGACATGTTCGTCCTGCTCGTCGACGAGGGCTGGGAGGGCGGCACCGAGTCGGCTATCGACGTCACCCTGCTCGCTCGCTACTTCGAGCGCTTCGCCGACCACGCCGTCTCCGTTGCTCGGCAGGTCGCCTACCTGGTGACCGGCGAGTGGGAGCACAAGCGCCGCGTGGGCGCCCCCGCCTGAGCCACCGCGGCCCGAGCCGCCCGAAGCGCACGACAAAGACCAAGACAAGGGCCCCGTGGTCCGCAGCTGATGCGGACCACGGGGCCTTCGTCGTGAGTCGGTCTACTTGCCCTGGTTGGCGACGGCCTCGGCGGCGGCCTTGGCGGCCTCCGGGTCGAGGTACTCGCCGCCGGGAACGGTCGGCTTGAAGTTCTCGTCGAGGCGGTAGACCAGCGGCTGACCGGTGGGGATGTTCAGACCCGCGATGTCTTCGTCGCTGATGCCGTCGAGGTGCTTGACGAGTGCGCGCAGCGAGTTGCCGTGCGCGGCCACCAGCACGACCTTGCCGTCCTTGAGGTCGGGGATGATGTCGGACTCCCAGTAGGGGATCATCCGGGCCACGACGTCCTTGAGGCACTCGGTCTTGGGCATGTCGGCACCGAGGTCCGCGTAGCGCAGGTCACCGGCCTGGCTGTTGGGGTTGTCGTCGGCAATCTGCGGCGGCGGGGTGTCGTACGAGCGACGCCAGAGCATGAACTGCTCGTCGCCGTACTGGTCCTTGGTCTGCTTCTTGTCCTTGCCCTGCAGGTCACCGTAGTGGCGCTCGTTGAGGCGCCAGTTGCGCTTGACCTGGATCCAGTGGCGGTCGGCCGCGTTGAGGGCGGCGTTGGCGGTGTTGATCGCGCGGCGCAGCAACGATGTGTGCACGACATCGGGCAGGACGTCGGCCGCCTTCAGCAGCTCACCGCCCGACACTGCCTCGGCGCGGCCCTTGTCGGAGAGCTCGACGTCGACCCATCCGGTGAAGAGGTTCTTGGCGTTCCACTCGCTCTCGCCGTGGCGGAGCAAAACGAGGGTGTAGGTCATGCCCCAACCCTAGTCCGACAGGCCCCTCTGGGGGTCCGGGTCAGCGGGACCATCGGCCTGGTCTTGCGGCGGTTCGTCACCGCTCGTGGTCTCGGCCGCAGTGGCGTCCGCCTCGCTCCCCTCCAGGAGATGTCGGAACGCCTCGAGGTTGCGCAACGACTCGCCCCGGGAGATGCGCCACGCCCACTCCCGCTTCATCGAGGTGAGGAAGCCGAGCGCCAGCAATTCGTTGAACGGGGCGTCGCTGGCCTCCAACACCGCCCCGAAAAGCAGGTCGAGGCTGCCCGCATCGACCGCCCGCAGGGGCAAGGCGCCCACGACGTAGACGTCGCCCGAGACGTCGATGGCGTAGCCGAGGTTGCCGGCGCGCATCCGCAGGTTGCGGGTGAGCAGGTAGCGGTACACCTCTTCGTGATTCTCGTCGGGATTGCGCACGACGAACGCGGAGACCGACAGCTCCCGATCCCCGGCCAGCAGCGAGACGACGGTCTTGAGCTTCTTCTCCCCCGGCAGCACGACGACGAGCTCGCCGGGGCGCTCGCCGCGCTCGGCCTCCAGCTCGTTGGCCTGCGCGAAATCGAGGACAACCTGCGTGACCTGGGCGGCCGACGGGCTCGTTGCGTCGCTCGACTGGTGTGCTGCGCCCGTCGACGGATTCGGTGGCTCGGATGCGGACACGGATTGCTCCTCGGAGTGCGGGGCGTCCTCGCCCGCCACCTCCGGTCGGCGACAGGTGGGCTCAGACGGCGGCGGCGGCGCGGCGGTGGGCCACAGCCTCACGGTAGACGTCCACGAGGTGTTCGGCCGTGGCGGGCCAGCCGAAGCCGGCCGCGTGCTGCACGGCGAGGTCGCCGAGCCGGGCCCGCTCGTCGGGGTCGGCCAGCAGCGACGCGAGCGCCCGGGCCCACGTCTGCTCGTCGTGATCGGGCAGCAGCACCCCGCCGCCGACGGCCTTCGTCAGACCGCCGACGGCGGCCGCGACCACCGGGGTGCCGCAGGCCTGCGCCTCCAACGCGACGAGGCCGAACGACTCGCTGTGCGAGGGAACGGCCACGACGTCGGCCGCGCGATACCAGTCCGCCAGTTGTGCCCTGGGCACCGGCTTGACGAAGCGCACCCGGTCGGCGACGCCCAACTCCTGCGCGAGGTCCGCGAGCGCGTGAGGGTGCTCCAGCCCGCTGCCGCTGGGACCACCGAGGATGACCACCCGCAGCCGCCGCGCGACCTCCTGCAGGCGGGTCTGGTCTGGCTGCTGCTGCTCATGCTGCCCAGGGGTGTCATGCTGCCCAGGGGTGGCTGCCCGCGCCTCGGCCAGCAGGCGTGCCGCGGCCCGAACGAGCAGGTCGGGGGCCTTGAGCGGCTGGATGCGACCGACGAACAGCACGACGAGCTCATCCTGTGCGAGGCCCACCGCGGCGCGCGCCTGCGCCTGCGAGGGGCCCTGCGGATGCAGCGCGTCGGCTTTGGGGGTGAACAGGTCGAGGTCGACGCCGGGCGGCACGATCGCAACGCGCTGCGGGTCGGCGTCGTAGAGCTCGATGAGTTCGCGAGCCTCGATGTCGGTGTTGGCGATGAGCCGGTCCGCCTCGGCCACGACCTGCGCCTCGCCGATCTCGCGGGTGCGCGGCTCGGGGCGATCCCCGGCCGCCAGCGACCGGTTCTTCACCCGGGCCATCGTGTGCATCGTGTGCACCAGCGGCACCCCCCAGCGCTCGGCGGCAAGCCAGCCGACCTGCCCCGAGAGCCAGTAGTGGGAGTGCACGAGGTCGTAATGCCCCTCCGGGTGCGCCGCGACGGCCCGCATCACCCCGGCGGTGAACGCGCACAACTGCCCGGGCAGATCCTCCTTGCCGAGCCCCTCGTAGGGGCCTGCGACCACGTGCCGGACGAGCACTCCGGGGCTCAACTCCACCGTCTCCGGAAGCGAGGCGGTCGTGGCTCTGGTGAAGATCTCGACCGCGATGCCACGCTGCGCCAGCCGGCGCGCGACCTCGACGACATACACGTTGAGGCCGCCCGCATCGCCGCTGCCCGGTGGGTCCAGCGGGGAGGTGTGCACCGTGAGCATCGCGATCCGTTCGATGCGCGGCCCGGGCTCGCCGGCCCCTGCTGGGTCGGGGTGCTGCGGGGGCGCCGGCGCGCTCGGCTCCCCCAGGCGGGGTGCGTCCGGCTCGTCGCCGATCGTCGTGTCGTCCGTCGTGTCGTCCGTGATGACGGTGCCGTGTGCGACCACTGCGACCTCCTGTGCCGGTAGTGCCCGGGATCCGTTGACGCCAACGACCCGGGAGCCGTCGGCCATTCCCGCTCGTCTCGCGGGTCGGCTTACGCTGCACGGGTGCGCGCTCGACCCGTCGGTGAGGTGACCCGTGGGACCACCAATCCCAACCGGTTGCGCCGCGTCGACCGCTGGATCGCCGGCACGCAGGCCGCCCGGTTGCGCCGGCCCGGCCCCGCTCCGATCGTCGTGGACCTCGGCTATGGGCGCGCCGGAACCACGGCCCGCGAGTTGCACGACAGGCTGCGGGCGGTCCGCCCCGACGTGCAGGTCGTGGGGCTGGAGATCGAGCCGCAGCGGGTCGCGGACGCCCAGCCGTTGGCGCGGCCCGGGTTGAGCTTCGCCCTCGGCGGCTTCGAGGTGCCCCTGCCCGGCGGCGCCTGCGCCAGCGTCATCCGGGCTTTCAACGTGTTGCGGCAGTACGACGAGCCGGCCGTGCCGCGGGCCTGGGCGCGCATGATCACCCGTCTGGAGCCCGGTGGCGTGCTCATCGACGGTACATGCGACGAGGTGGGCCGGCTCGCCACGTGGATCGCGCTCGATGCCGACGGGCCGCGGTCGCTGACCATCTCCCTGGGGCTGCGCGGGCTGCAGCTGCCCTCGCAGGTCGCGCCCCGGCTCCCCAAGGTGCTCATCAGCCGTAACGTGCCTGGCCAGGGGGTGCACGACTGGCTCGCAGCCCTAGACGAGGGGTGGACCCGGGCAGCTCCGCTGGCCCCCTACGGTCGGCGGCAGCGCTTCTTGGAGGCCGTGTCGCACGTAGGCGAGCAAGGTTGGCCGATCATCGGGGGCCGCTCGCGGTGGCGTCTCGGCGAGGTGACCGTCGCCTGGGCGGCCGTCGCCCCGCGGGGCATGATCGAGACCGCGCCGCCCGGCGGATGAGGGCCGTGAGCACGACAAAGGCCACCTGGTCACCGAAGTGACCACGTGGCCTGTTGGCGGGTGCGGCGCCGGTTACCACCTGCCGTAGGGCCCCTGGCCGCCGGAGCCGCTCGAGCCGCGCGAGCCACGCCAACCGCCCCGAGGGGTCACGGCGCGCAGGGCCGGACGGACGTCCGCCAGGTACACCCCGGCGGCGACGACACCCAGGATGCCCAGGCCGAGAACCCGAGTGACCGTGACGAAACCGACCATCGTTGCGACGACGAGGATCGCCACCCAGGCCTGCTTGTTGAGCTTGCCGGCGGCCGTGTAGGCCTTCGCCGGATAGCGCAGCGCGTCGACCAACGCGTAGACCTCGAGCGCGAGAGCGGCGACCCCCAGCGTCAAGAGGATCAGGACCTGCGCGTTACCCAACATGTCGAGCATGCGTCCAAGCATACGAAAGGCGCTGGGGGTTTCCTGGATGTGGCCCGCCCACTGAGCCACAACACGGGCCCGGTGCACGCTCGTGCGATCAGACCTCCACGAGCACGGTGAACGGCCCGTCGTTGACCGACTCCACCGCCATGTGTGCCCCGAAGCGCCCGGTGGCCACGCTCAGCCCGTGCGCGCGCAGGGCGTCCGCGAGGTCGTCGAGCAGCTCGGCCGCCACCGGTCCGGAGGCCGCCGCGCTCCAGGAGGGGCGCCGCCCCTTGCGGGTGTCGCCGTAGAGCGTGAACTGGCTGACGAGCAGCACCTGCCCGCCGGTGTCGACCACGGAGCGCTCGTCGCGCATGATCCGCAGCCCGGCGATCTTGGCCGCGATCGCGCTCACCTGCTGCGGTCCATCGTCTCGGTGGGCCGCGACAAGAGCGAGCAGGCCGGCGCCGATCGCGCCGACCTGCTCACCGTCGACCGTCACGTGCGCGCGAGTGACCCGCGCGAGGACGGCCCGCACTCAGTTGTCGCTCGAGGCGCCCGAGGTCGTGCTCGGGGTGCTCGTGGCCGATGCCGTGGCCGAGGCGCTGCGGCCGGCCGCGGTGGGCCGGGTCGTCTTCGCCGGGGCCTTCTTGGCGGCGGGCTTGCGCGCAGCGGTCTTCTTGGCGGCGACCTTCTTCGCCGCGCCGGAGGCGGGGCGGGTGCTGGCGGGCGAGCTCTTTCCGGCGCTCTTGGGGGCCGTGGAGGTCGAGGTGGACTCGGTCTCCTTCTTGGCGCGGGTCAGCGTGGCCCCGGCCTCGACGCCGCTGCCGGCGGCGGGAACCGGGCGGCTGCGGCCCTCCTCACCGGAGCGGGCGCTGCCGGAGGAGACGCGCGGGCGGCGCGG
>NZ_BAHD01000026.1 GCF_000298215.1 Kineosphaera limosa NBRC 100340
CGCCGCTCCGGTCGGCGACTGCCCGGCGGCCGACCCTGCGGCCGACCCGGCGGCCGACCCTGCGGCCGACTCGGCGGCGGATTCGATGCGGGCCAGTTCGCGCGTCAGATGGGCGACCTGCCAGCTGTCGTCGCTGGTCGTGTCGGTCAGGGCGAGCACCCCGTCGCGCAGGGTCGAGGTCCACTGCCGGGGGGTGGCGCACTCGTGCAGCTGCCGCAGGGTGGCGCCCAGGCGGTCGACCAGCTCGGCGAACCGACCGGCCAGGTCGATATCCGCGCTGTCGACCCCGTCGAGGGTCATCACGGTGCCGACAGTTGTTGCGTCCTGGCCGTCGAGGGTGGCGCCCAGCAGCATCCGCGACAGTCCGTGCCGCCAGGTGTTCTGGCCGATGTTGACGAGCCCGAAATCGCGTCGGTGCTCCTCG
The DNA here is from genome assembly GCF_000298215.1 of Kineosphaera limosa NBRC 100340. Taxonomy (GTDB): domain Bacteria; phylum Actinomycetota; class Actinomycetes; order Actinomycetales; family Dermatophilaceae; genus Kineosphaera; species Kineosphaera limosa. Next base: position 425 of record NZ_BAHD01000026.1, read on the forward strand.
TCGAGGCCCCAGCGGACCGCCACCTGCTCGACCCAGCCGGCGGTCTCGTCGAGGTCGTCGTCGTCCAGCCCGAAGCGGCGCCGCACCGCGGGCGTGCGGGCCAGGTCGAGCACGTCCGCGGCGGTCACGCGGCCACCGGCCAGGGTGACGAGCCGGGCAGCCAGCGCCAGCAGCTGGTTGGTGTGGGCCGGCGCCCGGTCCGCGAGGCTGACGCGCAGCCCGTGCGCCGGGTGGGCGGCCAGCCGGTGCCCACCGTCGCGGCCGGCGGTCTCGGCCAGCACGTCCTCCCGCACAACCTGCCCCAGGCCGAAGCCTGCGTGAATCAGCGGGGCGTAGGAGTCGATGTCGGGACACATGACGAGTACGTCCCGCGGCTCCAGGGTCGGGTCGGCCTGCAAGAGCCCGGCCAGCACGTCGCGGACGACGTCGATCTGCCGCCCTCTGCCGTGGCAGGCGTGAATCTGCAGGCTGCGGTCCTGGCCCGGGAGTACCCGGCCGGCCCGCTCCGAAGGGCTCGGCGGGGCGTCGCGCCGAATGTCGTGTTGCAGCCACCCCAACAGGGTCGCCGGCTCCGGCGAGTCGCCCTGCGCCGGCGAGTCGTGGTTCTCAGCGCTCGAGTGCGCGGACGACGCCAGGGCGAGGGTGCGTTGCAACTCGCGGGAGTCGCGACCCAGCGAGGCCAGCAGCGGGTGGCGCACGTGCAAGGCGCTGTGATCGTCGACCCGCGGCACGGGTCCCGCGGCCAACTCGGGAGCCAAACGATCCCAAGCGACCGGCGAGGCCGACGGGAGCCATAGATGCACGTCGCGCAGTTGCGCGAGCGCGTCGATGATCTCCATCTCACTGCGGGCGATGCGGGTGTGCCCGAAGAGGGAAAGCCGCCCCGGAAGGTCCAGCCCGTCCAGCCCCGCCACGCCGTCAGCCTCGAGCGAACCGACCGAACCGACCGAACCGACGCCCCCGACTCCGCTGCGCAGTCGGGCCAGCACCCGGGCGTGACGCACGTCGGGCGGGTCGGCGTCGACCCGGTCCACGATCAGCCGCCACAGCCGGGCCTGCCAGAGCAAGTCGGCGTCGAGAGCGCCCCCCAACCCATCTGACTCCAGACCCTCGCGCCACTGCGTCAACATCGCGGGGCGCTGCTGGGCGTACGCGGCGAACAGACCGGCGAGCCGCCGGGCGACGGCGAACCGACGGCCGCGGCGCAACTCCCGCTCCTGGGCGCTCAGCGCACGGTCTTCACCGAGGTGAGCGGCGAGCACGCCCGCCCACGGCTCGTCGATGGCCTCGTCGAGCACGCCCAGCACCGACCAGGCGAGTCGATCGGGCTGCCAGGGGTCGTCGCGGTCGATGCCGAGGATCAGGCCCACCAGCGAGTGCGGTGAGGAGAACCGGATGCCGGCCGCAATGCCGTCGTGGGATCCCGGCCGAGCGCCGAGTCGATGCGAGAGCCGCTGGGCGAGCCAGCGCTCCACTCCGCGGGCGGGCACGGCGACGACCTCCTGGGCGAAGGGGTCGTCGACCGGCTGGGTGAGCAGGTCGGCGAGCCCGTCGGCGAGGTGGTCCGTGGCGGTGCCGCGGTGCACGAAGAGGGCCATTCGACGACACTAACCGGCACCCCCGACAAGCCTGCGCTCCCTCGCAGCGGCGCCCGAGGGGGCGCGGGGGTGCCCGCGAGCGCCGACTCCCGGCAGACTGGCCCGCATGTCGTTGAGCCCCGTGGACCTGCAGCACCTGAACCGAGCGGTCGACCTCGCCGAACAGGCGCTGAGGGCCGGGGACGAGCCGTTCGGTTCGCTGCTCGTCGACGCCGACGGCAGGGTGCTGCTGCAGGACCACAACCGCGTGGTCAGCCGCGACGGCACGCGGCACCCGGAGTTCCGGCTGGCGCGCTGGGCCGGCGGTCACCTGTCGCCCCAGCAGCGGGCCGCCGCCACCGTCTACACCTCCGGCGAACACTGCCCGATGTGCGCCGCCGCACACGGCTGGGTGGGCCTGGGGCGCATCGTCTACGCCGCCTCCGCGCTGCAGTTCGCCCAGTGGCAGCAGGAGTGGGGTGCTCCCGACGCGCCCGTCGCCCCGCTGCCGATCACCAGCGTCGTACCCGACGCAGAAGTCGACGGTCCGGCACCGCAACTGGCCGACCGGGTTCGCGCCTTGCACCGCCGCTTCTTCGATGAGGTGGCCTCGTCACGCGGCCGTTAGCCGCGCCGCAGGAGCGTGCCGCGGGCAGCCTGTACATAGGTGCCCTTACTGTCTATAGTGCATATAGACAGTAAGGAGATGGGTGGTGCGAATCGTCATCTCGAACGCCTCCGGGCGTCCGATCTACGAGCAGATCGCGGGGCAGATCCGCGCGGCGATCATGGCGGGGGAACTGGCCGAGGGAGAACGGTTGCCCTCCATCCGGGCGCTGGCGCGCGACCTGCGGGTGTCGGTCATCACGACCACGCGGGCCTACGCCGACCTGGCCGCCGAGGGGTTCGTCACGAACGTCCAGGGCAAGGGCAGCTACGTGCTGGCCCGCGACGCCGAACTGGTGCGCGAGCACGTGCTCGGAGAGGTCGAGCGGCACCTGAGCGCGGCGATCGACGCCGCTCGAGCGGGCCGGCTCAGCGACGCGGAAATCCGCGCCAGCGTGGAGGCGCTGCTGACCGCCGACGAGGGCGGCGACAGCCGCTCGCACGGCCCGACCCGCGCACCCGACGAACAGTCAGACCACGGCCATCCAGGGGAGGACCGATGAACACACCGACAGACCGCAGCGACCTCGGGACGGGCGCCCGCGACAGCGGACCCACCGAACGCCCGGCAACGAACGACGCCGTGGGGACCGACGCCGACGCGTTGACGATCACGGACCTCGTCAAGCGGTTCGACGACTTCACCCTCGAGGGCATCGACCTGCAGGTGCCGCGCGGCTACGTCGTCGGTCTCGTCGGTGCCAACGGCTCGGGCAAGACGACGACGATCGGCTGCGCCCTGGGCCTGGTCGTGCCCGGCAGCGGCACCATCGACATCCCACCGATGGACCGCGTCGGCGTGGTCCTCGACTCGCACTACTTCGTGCCGTGGTGGACCCCCACCTCGCTCGAGAACGCCGTGCGGCCCTTCTATCCGCGCTGGTCACCCGAGCGGTATCGCTCGCTGCTCGTGCGCTTCGGGATCAAGACCGGCACCAAGATCCAAGACCTCTCCCGCGGCCAGACGATGCGCCTGCAACTGGCGGTCGCCCTCGCGCACGACCCCGACCTGCTGATCCTCGACGAGCCGACCTCCGGCCTCGACCCGCTGGCGCGCGATGGCTTCGTCGACGTCATCGCCGACTTCATGACCGACGAGAGCCACAGCGTGCTCTTCTCCACGCACATCACCGCCGACCTGGAGAAGATCGCGGACCACGTCGTCGTGCTCGCCGACGGTCGGGTGGCGGCGACTGCGTCCACCGCCGACCTCATCGAGCAGTATCGGCTCGTGCGCGGCGGCCCGGACGAGCTCACCGACGAGCTTCGCGCCACCCTGCTGGGGCTGCGCGAGCATCCGGTGGGATTCGAGGGCCTGGCCCGCTCCGGCGATGCGGACTCCTGGGGCGGTCTGGTCGTCGAGGCGCCGTCGCTGGATCAGATCGTCGTCGGCATCGCCAAGGGGGTGGCGTCGTGAGCGCGCAGGTGGGTGTCGCGCCCGGCGCGCAATCAGCACGGAGTTCCGTGCGACAGGCGCTGCTGCTGGACTGGCGGGCGGTCGAGTCGGGCTCGGTGACGGTGGTCCTCGTCGCCTTTCCCCTGGTCGGAGGCTTCGGCATGTGGCTCGGGGGCACCAGCTTGCCGTCGACGTTGGTGGTGCTCTGGGCGGCGATGGTGGCTCTGACCCCCTGGCGTTCGGATGACACCGCCGTGCGGCGACTTCGCCCGTCGCTCGGGCTGCCCCGAAGGAGCATCGTCACGGCTCGCTACCTGTGGGCTGGAACGGCGGTTCTCGGGTTGGTCCTCGTCACCACGATCTACGTGCCGGTGGTCGGGCTGCTCCTGAATCGCCCGGCGGCCGAGGAGCTCACGCTGACCTGGTGGCTGGGCACGGGGGTCATGGTGGTCTTGGCAGCCGGGATCCCGGCGCGCATCCGTCGGGGCCGGGCGGCCTCGACGGTCGTCATGATCCTGGTCGCGGTCGGCACCCTGGCGCTCTCCGCGGCCACGATGGTGCTGGTGCCGATCGATTCCGACATGACCGCCTACAACCTGGTCGCGTTCGCTCTCACAGCAGCCCTGGCCGTCATCGCCGTGCCGCTGTCCTATCTCGACGCGCAGCGCGCCTACGCCACCAAGGACCTGTGATGGACCACAAGCCGACACCGACCCGGAGTCGCGCGCGGCGGCCGGCGAAGGCCGCCGTGAGGCCGGGAAGCCTGCGACGGGCCCTGCGCCTCGACGTCAGCTTGGCCGTGGGGCAGCACACGGTGCTGGGGGGCCTGAGCCTCGTGACGTTCGCGCTGTTCGCCGTCTTCGGCCCCGCCTTCTATGCCTCGCCGTTCATCGCCTTCTGGATGGCGTCGCTGGCGTTCGAGGACCGCAACCTGGAGTCTTCGCGGGCGCAGGAGCGACTGATGTGCGTGCTCGGTCTCACGCGAGCGGAGCTGGTGCGGGCCCGATTCGTGCACGTCACGCTGCTCGCGGTAGGCCTGGCCATGGCTACCGGCGCCGTGGGCCTCGTCTGGCATGGGCTGGGCCGCGACCTCACGCAGGCACGATTGGTGCTCGCGATGATCGCCGCGATGCTCTTGATCTGCGCGGTGAGCCTGACTCTGCGGTACTCGTCGTGGAAGCGGTGGCACCAGACAGGCTCCCTCGCGACGCTGGCCGTGGTCATCGCCCTCATCGTCGCCGTGCCGCTGAGCCGCGGGGCGGACTTCTGGAGCGGCACCGCCGAGCTCGACGCCTGGCTCTACGGCGGCCCGATCCCGCCGGTGCTGGTGTTCGCCGGCGCGGCGGTCGCGGTGCTCGTCGCGGGATGCCGCCTCGCCGAGCGGGCCTTCGCCCGCACCGACCTCTGACCGCGCGAGTCGGCGTCGGTGGCCGAGTCGGCACTCGGCGCCTCGGCGCGCTCACTTAGCGTGGGGGCGTGAGCGCCGACCTCCCTCTCCTCGTGCTCGTGCACGGCACCCGCTTCGACGCGCGTGCCTGGCGGGGGTATGCGCAGGCCATCCCGCAGGCACAGGTTGTCGCGGTCGACCTGCCCGGGCACGGTCAGCGCGCCGGCCAGGAGTGGTCGACCGAGGCGGCCCTGGAGGTCGTGGCGCGGGCGATCGACGATGCCGGCGGGGGAGCGGGGCGGCCGGTCGTCCTCGCCGGGCACAGCCTTGGTGGCTACGTCGCCGCGGCCTACGCGTACCGCCACCCCGAGCGGCTCGCGGGGCTGGCGCTCATCGGCGCCACCGCCGACCCGGCTCGCCATCCCTACCTCGTGATGACGTACACGGGTTTCGCCAAGCTCATCCCGCTGCTGGGCCCGCAGCGGATGGCGAGGGTCGCCAACCGGGTGTTGCGCGGCCTGGGATTGAGCGACGACGCGCTGCCGGACGCCACCGGCTACGCGGTGACCCCAGCGGCCTGGGCCACCGTCGTCGCCGACGCCCGCGCCGACCAGTTGGCGCAGGTCACGTGCCCGATCTACCTCGTCGCCGGGCGCTTCGACCAGCTCGGCATCGACCTCTGGCACTACGCGCGGCGCTCCCGCCACCCGCGCGTGCGGGTCATCCCACGAGCCAGCCACCTGGCGCCCCTCACCCACGCCGATCAGGTCGCCGACATCCTGCGCGAATCCGTCACCGAAGCGACCCGGCGCTCAGATCACCGAGAGACAGGCTCAGAGCGCTAGCCGGCGTAGGCCCGCTCCTTGCAGCGACTCACGCATGGCGCGGATGGTGCGGCGCACCCCGTCGGCCAGCGCCACCTGCGGCTGCCAGCCGAGCACTTCCCGTGCCCGCGAAATGTCGGGCTGGGCGCCGACGGCTTCGGTCGCGGCATTGACGAACAGGAAGGGAGCCTGGGTGCCGGCGGCGTCGACGACGGTGCGGGCCAGATCCAGCAGGGTGCGCGGCTCGGGATCGCCGAACTCCATGACCCCGTGCGCGCCGCTGCGCGACAGCGCCAGCAGCCCACTCACGACGTCGTCCACGTAACAGACCGAGCGTGCCTGCGATCCGTCTCCGGCGATGAGCACCGGGCCGCCCGAGAACGCCTGCTGCACCAACGTGGTCATGGTGCTGCGCTCCTGGCTGCGCATGTGCGGGCCGTAGCTGTCGAAGACCCGCGCGACGGCGGTCGACATCCCGTAGGCGTGCCGGTAGGCCGTGGTCAAAGCCTCGCCGCCCTGCAACTCCTCGTCATCGGGCCCCGTTGTGCCGCAAGCGAAGACGAATCGCGCCCCCTTGTCGCGCGCCAGTTCCAACGCGGTGCGAGTGCCGTGCGGTCCCGCGAGGACGCGGCGCAGCCGTCCCTCTTCGCCGAGCAGGCTCGGCGAGGCCAGATGCATGACGAGGTCGACCGGGCCCTGCACCTGCAGCGGCTGCTCCAGATCGTGATTGACGATCATCAGCCCGGCGTCATCGGCCAGGTGCGACAGGTGCCCCGGGCACCCGCTGGTGAAGGTGTCGACGCTGACCACCGCCACACCTTGCGCCCGCAACCGTGAGCACAGATGTCCCCCGACCGAGCCCCCTCCGCCCGTTACCACGACCCTGCGTAACCGAGGTGGAGAAATGTGCATTCGTTACACGTCCTTTCACGCGCAAGCGAAGCCGGAGCTCGAAGCTGCCGTACCGCGGGTGCGCACTACAGACGCGCTGCAGGCGCACGAGGAGAGGTCCGATGGGTCGATGCTCCGATACCCGGATGCGGGAGGCGTCGGGGTGAGGGCACCGAGTGGTTGGCCTCATGACGTCAGTGAGCCGTGGGTTCAGGCCGATGTATCGCCGTCGACGGGGTGCCCTGCGCTACGCGAGCTGCGGAGCCGTCCGCAGAGGCGCCAGGAAGGGCATCCGCGACCGCGAATTGTGATATCCATAACGCTGCCATACGGGCAGTCTTTGCGCAAGGGTCTCTGGGGTCGGATCGCGGGCCGACCTGCAGCGGCCGGGACCCGCGCCTGGTCGCCGCGTCTTGCGGCGGCTAACCTTGGCTGTACCAGCGCCCGGACCACGCGCTCCCACCTTCGATCGAGGGAGCCCAGATGGTCCCCATGTCCCACTCCACTGCCTTCGGCAGCGCTCTGACCACGCCGCGGCGCGGTTTCGGCGCAGCGATCCCCCTGCTCGAACGTCCGGCCGGCGGCGACGCCGATCGCTTCGCGTTCGTCGCCACGCAGCCGCCCGGTGCCCAGTTCTGCGTGGACGAGCAGTCCGTCGCCGTGCAGCCCGCCACTGCGGAGTCGGCGCAGGAGTCCGCCGCGCAGGAGCCCGACGACGCCGAGGCCCTCGCCAAGGAGTTGGCCGCGGCGCACCACAAAGTCGAGAACCTCACGACGGCGTTGGCCACGTCGCGGATCATCGGCACGGCCGTCGGTGTCCTCGTCGAACGCCTTAAGCTGCTCCCGGACGCCGCCTTCCGCGTGCTCGCGGAGGTCAGTCAGCGGACCAATCGCAAGGTGCGCGACGTCGCCTCTGAGCTGGTGGAAACCGGGGTGCTGGCGCATCGTGAGTCCCACCCGCAACGGCGGGGCGCGTAGCCGGACCAGGCACTACGCGCCCCGCCGCGAGGACTACCGCGAGGACTCCCGCGGCGAACGGCTCAGGCGGGCACCTCCGAGCGGTCGCCGGACCACAAGGTGTGGAACGAGCCCTCGTCGTCGATGCGCCGATAGGTGTGCGCCCCGAAGTAGTCGCGCAGCCCCTGGGTGAGCGCGGCGTTGAGGCGCGGCGCGCGCGCCTGGTCGTAGTAGGCGAGTGAGGAGGAGAAGCCGGGCACCGGCACGCCGGAGACGACCGCCGTGGCGACGACCCGCCGCCACGTGTCCTGCTTGGCGCCCAGCTCCTCCTTGATCGAAGGTGCCTCGAGCAGCGTCACGAGGTTGTTCGCGGCGTACTCGTCGCTGATGCGGCCCAGCAGCTTGGCGCGAATGATGCACCCCGCTCGCCAGATGCGAGCGACGGCCGCCACGTCGATCTGCCAGCCGTACTCGGCGGCGGCCATCCGAATGAGGTCCAGGCCCTGGGCGTAGGCGATGACCTTCGCGCACCACAGGGCGTCGCGAATGGCATCGACGAAGGCGGCCGGGTCGTCCACCTGCAGCGATCCGTCGGGTCCGGTGAGCGCCGCCTGCGCCGCCGCGCGCAGCTGCGGGTGACTGGAGACGGCGCGGGCGAAGACCGCGGCGGCGATCGAGTCGACGGGGGTGCCGAGGTTGAGCGCCGACTGCACGGTCCAGGTGCCGGTGCCCTTCATCCCGGCGGCGTCGTGAATGACCTCGACGAGGGCCTTGCCGGTGCGCGCGTCGGTCTGCCGCAGCACCTGCGCGGTGATCTCGATGAGGTAGGAGTCGAGGTCGCCGGAGTTCCACCCGTCGAAGGTGTCGGCCATCTCCTCGTGGCTCAGGCCGAGGGCCTTGAGCAACTCGTAGGCCTCGCCGATGAACTGCATGTCGGCGTACTCGATGCCGTTGTGCACCATCTTCACGAAGTGCCCGGCGCCGTCGGCGCCGATGTAGGTGCAGCACGGCTCGCCGTCGATCTTGGCGGAGATGTCCTCCAGGATCGGGCCGATGAACTCGTAGGAGGATTCCGGGCCGCCCGGCATGATCGACGGTCCTTCCAGGGCCCCGACCTCTCCACCGGAGATGCCGGCGCCGATGAACCGCAGCCCGTGCTCGGCGAGCTTGGCCTCGCGGCGGCGGGTGTCCTCGTAGAAGGCGTTGCCGCCGTCGACGACGATGTCGCCCTCCTCCAGGAGGGGGATCAGCGAGTCGATCGTCGCGTCGGTGCCGGCGCCGGCCTGCACCATGATGACGATGCGCCGCGGTCGCTCCAGCGAGGCGACGAAGTCTTCCAGGTGCTCCGCGGGCACGAACTCGCCCTCCGTGCCGTGGTCGGCGATGACCGCCTGAGTGCGCGCGAACGTGCGGTTGAACAGCGCGACCCGGTAGCCGTGGTGCGCCATGTTGCGCGCCAGGTTGCTGCCCATCACCGCCATCCCGATGACGCCGACCTGCGCCGATCCGGGCGAGGCCGGCCGGGTCTCTTGCGGGCTCGTCGTGGGGATGCCGGCGGCTTGCGCCTCGGCGGCGGCCGCCCGATCCTGCTGCTGCGGGGATTCGGTTGCTCCAGGGTCTGCGGTGGGCGCGTCGGGTCGGTCGGTGCGCTCGGGCTGGGTTTCGCGTGCAGTCATGGCCTCATTCATTCACTGGTGCGCTGGTGGCGGCAACGAGTGTCCGAGCTTCGTCCGACAGGCGGGGCCGCCGGGGCCGAGCCACTGTGCCAAGACTTGCGATCTGCAAACCTGAGTTACGTATATCCACGGTTGATTTCGAGTCCAAGAGTCGGCGCACCGCGGCACGCCGAGACGGCCGGCGTTCGTGGCGCAGGTTGCCGACCCGGGATCTCAGGGGCGGGTCAAGAACTGCGGCTCATCGGCCCCGAAGCGCCGCGCGACCTGCGTGGCCACCTCGTAGACCAACGACTGCAAGGACTGCGCCGGCATGTCGATCGAGTACTCGAAGGTCAGCGGCTCGAACGCCTCGATGGGCTCGCCGACGACGACCCGTCCGGAGTCGCCGTGGATGGTCCCGGGATGCACGGGCTCGGCCGAGATGAGTTCCAGCGTCGCGCGCACCCGGCCGTGGTAGCCCATGAGCTTGGCGCGCTCGTCGATATAGACGACGAGCTCTGCCAGGCCGGCCTCGACATCCGGCAACAGCACGGTCCAGGGACTGACGCGCCCACCCAGATGCGGCTGGTACCCGTAACGGTTGCCCCCCACACCGATGCAGGTATTTCCCGACAGGGCCAGGGCCAGACGCAGGGAGACCTGGCCGTCGGCGCTCGTGGTGATGGAGGCGACCGGCACATTGGTGCGCAGGCCGTAGTCGATCTCCTCCTCGGCGTACTCGAGCGGGCCGATCGGCGCTCGACCGCTCTCCATGGCCGCGGTGACCATGGCCAGCAGATCCTCCCTGGTGGCGGGCGGCTCGTCGGGAGCGTCGATGAGATGCGCGATCATCACCGCACACGCTCCTGCCATGGGATTCAGCTCATCGATCAGCAGTTCGCGGACTTCCTCGGCGCTCATCTTCGATCCCCGTCTCCCATAACCACTCGTGCGTGGCTCCCTATTCTGCGCTGCTCCCGCGCTCCAGCGGCAGCACCCCCGCGCGCGTTATGGCGTTAACAGCGACATCCCGAGCAATGCGGCCGCGACCGAGCCCACGAGGGTGAGCCCTGCGTAGCCGGCGGCGGAGGCCGGACCGCCGGCCAGCCACAGCCGCACACACTCCACGGAGGCGGTGCTGAAGGTGGTGTAGCCACCGCAGAATCCGGTGCCGACCGCGGCCACCACCGTCGGCGGCAACACCCCCGGATGCCGGGTGGCCAGGCCGACGAGCAAGCCCAACAGGAGCGACCCGGTGACGTTGATCAACAACGTGCCGAGCGGCAGCGCCCGCGGCGCCGACTGCGAGCCCCGCCCACGCCGCCAGCGCAGCCGGCGCTCGACCTCACCGTCGACGACGCACCGGGTGACCGCCCCCAGCCCCCCGGCCAGCGCCACGAAGAGCACCGTCATCGGGGTTCCGGCTCCGGGCCGCGGTGCGGGCTCGCCGCTCGCGTCGGCGTCGGCAACGCCCGGCTCAGCCACAGGCCCGCGGCCGCCGCGAGCAGGCCGAGCAGCACCGTGGCCACGGCATACGCCGGGCCTAACGGCCACCCCAGGTGCCCGGTCTCCACGGCGAAGGTGCTGTAGGTGGTAAAGCCCCCGAGCACGCCGGTGCCCACCCCGAGTCGTACGGCGCGGCGCCGGCCGACATCGGGTCCGCGGCGCGCGAGAGACTCCAGCAGGAGGGCCAACGCGAAGGCCCCGGAGAGGTTGATGGCGAACGTCGCCCACGGCCAGCTGCCCGCAGGCGCGGCGAACCGCTCCTCCGCCACCGCCCGAACCGCGGTGCCGACGCCGCCACCCACGGCCACCAGGGCCAGCAGCAGCGGGTCCCGGTGCGGACGCTGGCTCACTCCCACGGTGCGCGGCCCCGCCAGTCGACGACCTGCAGGGGCACCACGAGCACCGGCCGGTGCTGGCGGTGCGTCAGCTGTACGCCCAGGGAACGGTGCAGGAAGTCCAAGCCGCGCCGCTTGCCGCAGTGCGTGCCGACGACGAACGCGGCGGCATCGACCGCCCGCGCCAGGTGAGTCAGCGCGCGATCGGCGCGGCCCGCCAGATAGCGCAGGTGCCAGGGCACCCCCTGCCCGTCCATGACGGCGGCGATCTGGGCGGTGAGCCGATCCGCCGTGCGCTGCCATTCGCCGTCGTCGAGCACGTCCGGGTTCATCGACTGGTGCTTGACGGTGCCGTCAGCGAACTCTTCGACGGTGACTCGGCCGGTATCCACGTACCCGAAGTAGAGGGCGGGGGCTCCGCTGGCGCGGGCCAGCGACGCGGCCGTCAACGCGACCAGATCGGGCTGCGCGGGCTGAACTCCGACGACGATGGGATGGCTGGCGAATTGAGTCAGCCGGTCCGGACTCGGTTGGGGCGGAACGTGCGTAGCCATCGTCCTCTCCTGGTGAGCGCGACGAATTCGGCGGAGGGGGCTGATTCTTCATCTTCGCAGGTTCTGTCGCCGCGTCGGGGACCATAGGCCCAGAAAGGAAGGTGCACGTATGCCCGAGCTGCTGCCGCGACGCTCTGCTGGACCGGCGGTCGACGCCGTGATCATCGGGGCCGGCCACCACGGCCTGGTCGCCGCCGCGACGCTAGCGGACGCAGGGTGGGACGTGCTGGTCCTCGAGCAGCGGCAGGTCGTGGGCGGCGCGGTGCACTCCAGCGACCGCGACGGCTGGGTCATGGACACCTTCAGTGCCTGCCATCCGCTGGCCCTGGCCTCGCCAGTGCTGCGCCACCTGGACCTGCCGGCGCACGGGCTGCGGTGGGCGTGGGCCCCGACGCAGGTCGCGCACCTGGCGCGACCAGGAGAGTCGCAGGCGCCCGCCATCGAAGCCCGCGCGCAGGACACCGCCGCGGCCCTGGCCCAGGACGCTGCGCGCGACGGCGCGACGTGGCTGCGGCTCGTCGAGCAGTACGAGCAGGTCAAGGGCCCGCTGCTCGACGCGCTGCTGACGCAGTGGCCGCCCCTGACCAGCGCTGCCCGGCTGCTGCGCCGCGTCCACCCAAGCGGCGTCGCGGACTTCGCCCGCTTCCTCCTGCTACCTGCCCTGCGCCTGGGCGAGGAGCTCTTCGAGGGGCGCGCCGGGCGCGAGTTGCTCGCCGGCAACGCCCTGCACGCCGACGTGCCCCTGACGGCACCCGTCAGCGGGATGTTCGGGTGGCTGCTGGCCATGCTCGCGCAAGATGTCGGCTACCCCGCTCCGGTGGGCGGGGCGGGCCAGCTGGCGGCGGCCTTGGCGCGGCGGGCGCAGGCGGCCGGAGCGCAGCTGCGCACCGGCGTGAGCGTCGATCGGATCGTCGTGCGGGACTCGCGCGTCGCCGGCGTGCGCACGCTCGCGGGGGAGTGGATCGCCGTGCGCCGCGCGGTGGTGGCCGACACCAGCGCGCCGGCCCTCTACGGGCGGCTGCTCGACCCGGCGCAGGTGCCCGACGGACTTCGCGCACGCGTGCGCAACTTCGCCTGGGACCTACCGACGGTCAAGACCAACTACCGCCTCGCCGCCGACATGCCGTGGACCGCGCGGCAGGCGCGGGCGGCGGGCGTCGTGCACGTGGGCCGCGACGTGCCGGGGATGGTGCGCTGGTCGGCGCACCTGGAGTCCGGCCGGGTGCCGACCGCACCCTTCGCCCTCGTGGGGCAGATGACGACCATCGACCCGACCCGCTCCCCGCGCGGAACTCAGGCGCTCTGGCTCTACACCCACCTACCCCGGGGTGTCACCGACGAGGGGGCCGCGCGCGCGACGATCGAACACACCGAGACGATGCTCGACGCCTTCGCCCCTGGCTGGCGCGAGCTGGTCCTCGACCGCTGGGACCAGACCCCGGCCGACCTGCAGCGGGCCGACGCGAACCTCGGCGACGGGGCCGTCGGTGGCGGCACCTCGCAACTGTTTCAGCAGGGTCTGTGGCGACCGGCCACGGGATTCGGGGGGCCGCGAACCCATCTGCGTGGCCTCTATCTCGGCAGCGCCGCCAGCCATCCAGGTGGTGGGGTGCACGGAGCGTGCGGGTACCTCGCGGCGCGCGCGGCGCTGCGCGACGTGGGGCTAGCGGGCCGCGGACTCGACCGATTGCGACTGGGGGCGTTGCACCGGCTCTACGGCGATCCCGCTCCGGGCTGGGTCGGTCGCGCTCGGTGAGCCGGGCGCCCCCAGGCGCCCGCCCGTGAGCAACACCGCGACCAACGCCAAGACCGACATGCCCATCGTGGCCGGCGCGATGGTCTCCAGCGGCACGCCCATGGCCACCGGCGCCGCGATCAGCGACCAGTTGACCATGTGGGCCGCGAGAATCGAGGGCAGCAGGCTGGCGTGCGCCAGGTTGCGCAGGGCGCACAGCACGATCGAGACCGCCACGAGGAAGGCCGCGTACAGGCCCATCTCGGTGAAGGTGGCGAAGCGCAGGTTCCACGCGGAGGTGGTCATCAACGGCACCTGGTAGACGAACACCAGGAGCCCCAGCCCGACGGCCGCGACCAGCGGGTGCAGGGACTGCTGCAGGCGCGGCAGGGCGAACCCGCGCCACCCCACCTCCTCCTGAACTGGGCCCAGAATGGCCAGCGCGACGAACAGCAGCACGAACGCCGCGAGAGTCCAGGTGACGCTCGGGGTGCCCGGGCCGCGAGGCACGCTCAGGTAGCCGGCGAAGATCGCCAGCGGCACCGCGACCAGCGCCACGATGTAGTGCAACGGGTTGACTCGCCACTGCACGATGCGGCGCAACAGCCGCAGTGGGGCGCCCGGCCCATCAACCATCCGACTGACGATCAGAGCCGACAGAAACGGCCCGACGAAGAGACCCAACACATGCACGTTGAGGGCGGTCAGGCTGGACATCTGCCAGGTGAAGAGCCCGATCCCGCTGTAGCCCAGAAACCACGGCGCCCACACCAACCAGGAGCCGGCGAACGCCAGCACGATGAACGTCAGGACCGGGTTGTTTCGCACGATTGCCGTCATCGAAGGCTCCTTCACCGGCTCGTCATGAGAATCAGCGTATTCCCAGATCGGGCCGGTGAGCCTGCTACTCCCGTCAAACATGTGGCACGCACGGCTGCGGCGGGGCGGGGCGTCGGCGGTGGGTGGCGGCCGGGACTTAGAGTCGGTCGCCGTGACCCGATCTGGCTCCACGAGAATGCCGGTGCTCCCGTCGCCAACGGCGCTGCCGCTGGCCGCTGCCCTGGGCGGTCTGTGGATCGTCAGCCTCGTCACGGTGGCGCTGGCCTTCCCGCACGGCACGCCGACGTCGTCGGACCCAGGGGCCCCCGCCATCCCGGTCTGGGTCACCATCCTGCCCCCGCTCGTCGGCATCGCCCTGGCGCTCGCGCTGCCGGGCAGAAGGCCCGCGCTGGCCGTGTCCGCCGTCAACGCCCGACCCTTGCTGCTCACGACGATCGTGCTGCTCGGGTGCGCTGTCGCGTTCCCGGTGGCCGTCGGGCTCGTACCGCTGCAGGGGGAGAACTACGTCCTCGGCAAATTCGTGCTGCTCATGCTGGTTCCCGCGCTGACCGTGCTGACGATCCGCGGAGCCGTGCGCCTCGAAGTGCCCCGCGCGGCGTGGCGTTGGTGGGCGCCGGCCATCGCGGTCGCGGCGTGGGCGTGGCTGGCGCTGCTGGCGCCGTGGATTCCCCAGCACGACCTCTCCGGCTATGACACCGAACTGCTCGTCGTCGCCGCGGTCGCCACCGCGGTGACGGCCGGTCTCGGTGAAGAACTCTTCTACCGGCGCTGGCTGCAGACCCGGCTGGAGGCGCTGCTCGGCCCGTGGCTCGGCATTGCGCTCGCCTCCCTGGCCTTCGCGTTCATGCACCTCGGCTCGCACGGCACCGGCAACCTCCCGCTCGACGTCGCCCGAGTCATCGCCGCCCAGGGGTCGTTCGGGCTGTTCATGGGCGTTCTGTGGTGGCGCTACCGCAACCTGACCCTCGTCGTGCTCGCGCATCTCCTCGTCAACGGCTGGGGGCCGGCGGTGGAGATCCTGCATCGCCTCAGCTGAGGCTCCCGCCGGACTCGGGAAGAGATCCGGCCCCTTCTGCATTGAGTGACATGAACTCAATTTTGGAGGTGCCACATGACGCAGCTGCGTCTTCCCCTTCTACTCGTCGGCGAACCGGTCGTGCTCCCAGGCATGGTCGTGCCGATCGAACTCGATGACGCCGGGCAGGCCGCGGTCGACGCTGCCGCCGCGAGCGCCGACAACACCCTGCTGATCGCGCCGCGGCTGGAGGACCGACTGCCCGACTACGCCGTGCTGGCCGACATCGTGCAGCGCGGCCGCACGCCCGGGGGCGAACCGGCCGTCGTGCTGCGCGGCCGTCAGCGCGCCCGCCTCGAGCAAGGGGTCAGCGGCCCAGGGTCTGCGCTTTGGATGGAGGTCGCGCCGATCGAGAATGCGGAGCCCGACGACGAGACCACGACCCTGGCGGCCGAGTACCGCGCGCTGGTGCTGGCCGACCTGCAGCGACGCAACGCCTGGCAGGTCGTCGACTCCGTCAACCGCGTCAGCGACCCCTCGGCGCTGGCCGACCTGGCCGGTTACGCCAGCTACATCAGCGACAGCCAAAAACGCGAACTGCTCGAAACGCCCGACACCAAGGCTCGGCTGCGGCTGGTGATCGGCTGGACCCGAGACCACATCGCCGAGGCCGAGGTCAGCGAGAAGATCGCCGAAGAGGTGCGGGCCGGCGTCGACAAGACCCAACGCGAGTACCTCCTACGCCAGCAGCTCGCCGCCATCCGTAAGGAGCTCGGGGAGGGCGAGCCGGAAGGTGCCGACGACTACCGCGGCCGCGTCGAGGCCGCCGACCTGCCCGAGAAGGTCCGCGAGGCGGCCATGCGCGAGGTCGGCAAGCTCGAGCGGGCCAGCGAGAACAACCCCGAGGCGGGCTACATCCGCACTTGGCTCGACACCGTCCTCGAGCTGCCCTGGCACTCGAGCACTACCGACTCGACCGACATCCCGGGAGCCCGCGCGATCCTCGATGCCGACCACCACGGCCTCGACGACGTCAAGGACCGCATCACCGAGTACCTCGCCGTGCGGGCCCGCCGCGCCCAGCGAGGCCTAGAGGTCGTCGGCGGCCGCGGCTCCGGAGCGGTGCTCGTGCTCGTCGGCCCGCCCGGCGTCGGCAAGACGTCGCTGGGGGAGTCCGTCGCCCGGGCGCTGGGCCGCAAGTTCGTCCGCGTCGCCCTCGGTGGAGTGCGCGACGAGGCGGAGATCCGTGGCCACCGGCGCACCTACGTCGGGGCGCTGCCCGGTCGCATCGTCCGGGCGATCGGCGAGGCCGGCTCGATGAACCCCGTCGTGCTGCTCGACGAGATCGACAAGGTCGGCTCGGACTTCCGCGGCGACCCGGCCGCGGCGCTGCTCGAGGTGCTCGACCCGGCGCAGAACCACACGTTCCGCGACCACTACCTCGACCTGGATCTCGACCTGTCCGATGTCGTCTTCCTCGCCACGGCCAACGTCGTGGAGTCGATCCCGCAGGCGTTGCTGGACCGCATGGAGCTCGTGACGCTCGACGGGTACACCAGCGACGAGAAGGTCGCCATCGCCCGCGACTTCCTGCTGCCCCGGCAGTTGGAGCGGGCCGCCCTGACCGCCGAGGAGGTCGAGCTCACCGACGAAGCGCTACGGTTGCTCGCTGCCGACTACACCCGAGAGCCGGGGGTTCGGCAACTCGAGCGGCTGCTCGCCAAGGCCCTGCGCAAGGTGGCGACCAAATTGGCCGATGAGTCGGGCCCGCTGGTCATCGACGCCGCCGACCTGCGCGACTACGTCGGGCGCCCGCGGTTCACCCCCGACGCCCACGAGCGCACGAGCGTTCCCGGCGTCGCGACCGGCCTGGCCGTCACGGGGATGGGCGGCGACGTGCTGTTCATCGAGGCCAATGCCGTCGACGGCGAGCCCGGCCTGACTCTGACCGGGCAGCTTGGCGACGTCATGAAGGAATCGGCGCAGATCGCGCTCTCCTACGTGCGCTCGCACGCCGCCGAGCTGGGCATCGCCGACGTCAGCGTGCTCGACCGGCGCATCCACATTCACGTGCCGGCCGGGGCGATCCCCAAGGACGGCCCGTCGGCGGGCGTCACGATGGTCACGGCCCTGACGTCGCTGGCCACCGGCCGCCCGGTGCGCTCGGACGTCGGCATGACCGGCGAGGTGACGCTGAACGGGCGGGTGCTGCCGATCGGTGGCGTCAAGCAGAAGCTGCTCGCCGCCCAGCGCGCCGGCCTGACCACCGTCTTCGTGCCCAGCCGCAACGAGCCCGACCTCGACGACGTCCCGGCCGAGATCCTCGAGGCGCTCACGGTGCGACCCATGGGCGAGGTCAGCGCGCTCATTACTGCCGCGCTGGAGCCGGTGGGCTCCAACGAGGCGACACCGGAGAACGCGGCAACCGCCGCCTGACCCACCCCTCTCGCGATCGCGCGCCACCCGCTGGTGGCGCGCGATCGTGTTGTCCCGCAAGCGATTTCCTGACTCGCGAGGCCAAGCCCCCCCGGGGAGCGTCCCTACTTGTGGCATCGCGAGGGCGGGGTCGGTGGTGCCTCGGTCCGCTCAGACGTAGCGACTTCTCGACTCACTCGCGCGCAGGCCGATTTGTAAAGATGCAGGTCAGCGTGGTGCGTGCTTTTCAGCATGGCCCGCGAGTGCGTCGAGAAGTCGCTACGTCGTCGAGTTCTGCAGCCGCCGGGCGTGGGCCGGGCGTGGGGCAGGTGTTTGGCCGGGCGCCGCAGTGCTGCGTGTGACGCCGATGACTGTCGAGCCGCCGCACCCATTGGCGTGAGATGCCGCAGCGATGGGCTGCTGGCCAGCCGTTGCGCTCGGACAGTGGCCGAACCATGTGGACAGCCTGTGACCAGGTCGCTGACCAGGGGACATGGGCGACATGGCATCTCGGGAGGCCTCCCGAGCGAACGGCCAGGGCGAGAGAAAGCCGAGCCTGTGGATAACTTCGGATGGCTTGGCGCGAGGCGCGCCAGGATGCTGGGGTGCCCCGTCCGTCCCGCTGCGGCGACCTTCTCGCCAGGCTCACCGAGCTTGGTGGCGTGGCGACGACCGCCGACCTCGTCGCAGCCTCCTCGAAGGCTGCGCTGCGCCGTTGTGTGGCGGACGGTCTGGTGGTGCGCTGCGGGTACGGCGTCTACACGCTGGCAGCCTTCGCCGATCCAGCGCTCGGCGGCGACGCGCCTACCAGGGCGTGGGCGCGGTGGCAGGAAGGCCCCTCGCCCGAAGAGATCGCGGCGCTCACGGCCCGGCATGCCATTGCCCGCGGCCAGGCCGGGGCGCTGTCGCTCCTGTGCGCTGCCGCGCATCACGGGTGGCCGATCTTGCGCGAGCCCACCCAGATCGACATCGCCCTTCCGTTGCACCGCAAGCCGCCCGAGGGCACCGGGCAGGTGCGGCGGTACTGGGCGCGAACCCTGTCGACGACCGAGCTGGCCGACAGTGTCACTGACCCGCTGCGAACAGTCATCGACTGCGCTCGGCGGCTGCCGTTCGGCGAGGCGCTCGCGGTGGCCGATTCGGCCTTGCGGTCCGAAGCGGTCGGAGCGATCGAACTGCGGGCCGCGGGCGCGGCCTTCCGCGGCGTCGGCTCGCGCCAGGTGCGGCGAGTCTGCGACCTCGCGGACGGGCGGGCCGCCAACCCCTTCGAGTCGGCGCTTCGCGCGGTTCATGTCGACGTCCCGGGGTTGACCCCGGTGCCTCAGTTCGAAATCGGCGGCGACGGATTCACGGCCCACACCGATCTTGCCGACGAGCGACTGCATCGTCATAGAGGCCGACAGCTACGCCTTTCACGGTGATCGCGAGCTGTTCGAGAAGACGCAGCGGCGTCAGGTCGAACTCGCCGGCCGCGACTGGATCGTGCTGCCGTACAGCTTCGCCGCGGTGACGCGCGAGCCCGACTGGGTCCGCACCGCCACGCAGGCCGTAGTGCACGCCCGCGTGAGCCGCGGCTACGGGCCGCGAGAAACCAGACGCTTCGTCGCTCGGGCGCGCGGGAGGTAGCGACTCTCGACGCACCGGCGGTCGGCCTGGCCCGCGAACCTCACGTCTGGGTCGGTCGGGGACGCCCCGGCAGGTCGCTCAGATTCCGAACGACCGGTACGGCACGCCCTCCGGGAGGAGGGCTGCGGACCGCTCGTCGGTGACGACGACGAGCCAGTCGGCCGGGCGGGCCTCGGCGAGACACCGGAGCACCCCCGCGTGCAGTCCTTCCTCGGTCTCGGAGCCGAAGACGGTGACCACATCGCCGCTCCCGCTGGCCTCGGCGACCATGAGGTCCTGCGCCGTGTCGAACCACACCGAGTCCGGCGTGTCGGCGCCGTCGTGGGGGAGCAGGTCCATGGTTGTGAAGGTGCTGCGCAGCGTCTCGAGCACGGCCTTGGCTGCGGCTGACCCGCCCACGCCCGGGCCGGCAGCTGTGCTCGCCTCCGGTCCGAGCCTGTCCCACTGATCGCGCGGCACGAGGTGAGCGGTGAAGTGGGTCATCGTCGTCGCTAGACCGGTGTTGATGACGACGAGATCCTCCGCGACCTCGCGCGTGGCCTGCTCGATCTGAGCACCGAGGGTGTCGAGCGGGTCAGTGGACACTTCCAGCCGATGCCGGCCTTCGTGCACGGTGGCGACGACCCAGTCGTGCGGTGAAGGCGGCAGCCGGGTCGTGAATTGGTGCTGCACGAGATGGTGTTCGGTGCCGTCCCGGGCTGGCACCTCCATCGTCGGCGACGAGCCGGGTGAGAGCCCAAAGGTCGCGAACCTAGCGGTGAGTCGCTCGAGGAAGGCGATCAGGCGCGGCTCGGGCCGACCGTACCGATGCTCGGCCCATCTGGCCCGGCGTAGCGCGTCCTCGGGTCCGTCGGCGGCAAGCTCCGGGACGACGACGTATAACGTCCGCGTCGCGTATTCGGGTATTTCGGCATCGGGATACGCGGGCTCCCACCCGTGCGGCACCGCCTCTTCTAGGCCCACGAACGCGACGGCGCCGACCTCTCGGGCGATGCGCGCGGCGATGTCCATCGCGTCAGCGGCGCGGTCGCCGAGGAACTTGCCCGCGCTGACGGTGTCCCCGTTGAACCACCACTCGAGTCGACCGTTGCGGTTCATTTCCGGCAGGTGGGTCTCGATGTCGATGCCCTCGCGAGCCAGGGCCTCCTCGTAACGCTCCGCGAAGCGGGCGATGCGTGGCGTCGGCGCGGCGAGAGGCTCGTCGCCCATCGACGGGTTCTCCCAGCGGTCGTACCAGACCGAGAAGGGTTGGGGCGGGTCGCCCGGATCCCAGATGTCGATGTTGACGCCCATGTGCTTCCCCTGTGTCTGCGGTGCCTCCCACCAGCGTCGCAGACCAGGGCCGCCGGCGGTCTCGGATGGACGCAGGGCGGGGCCCGGAGAGAGCAATTCCGTCAGACGCGGGCGCGCGTAGGCTGCTTGGCGAGCGGCGGCTCCCGTCTCCGATGAGCAGCATCACCCGACCAGAGGACACCCCATGAGTGACACCCCAACACCAGCCACCGCCGTCGAGTACGTCGAGGTGTCGGCCGTGCCGACGGTCGTCGTTCGGGCGCGGGACTACCCGATGGACCAGATGCCCGCCCTCTTCGACTCGACGTTCAGCGCGATGTTCCCGGCGCTTGCGCAGCGCGGCATCGCGCCGGCGGGCCCGCCCTTCTCGTTGCACCACCGGATCCCCGACGCGACGGCCGATCTCGAGGTCGGCATCCCGCTGACCGAGCCGCTCAGCGAACCGATCACCGTCGGCGAGGTCGAACTCACCGCGTCCGAGCTGCCGGCCGGCACCGTCGCGCGGACGTCCTACCGGGGCGGCTACGAGGGTCTCGGCGACGCCTGGGGCGGCTTCATGGGGGCCATCGTGGCCGCAGGCCGGGCGCCGAACTTCCCGTTCTGGGAGGTCTACGTCACCGAACCGCGCCCCGACATGGACCCCGCCACCCTGCAGACCGACCTGGTCACCCTCGTGAGCCCGGCTTCGTGACCCCGACGCGGGTCTGACCGCGCGCATTCTCGGCGGGACGCCCGCAACGTAGCGACTTCTCGACGCACTCGCGACGAGCCCGATTTGCATCACGCCTGGTCAGAGAGTTGGCCCTCTGCCGAGGTAGCACCGCAGTGCGTTGAGAAGTCGCTACGTCCGGCGAGCCCTAGGCGCGGCAGCCGGCGCTGGAGTCGCAGCCGACCCCTGGACCTCACGCAGCGGCAGGGCCATGCTGAGCAGATGCCGCAGCTGCCGAACTTCGGCCCGATTGGGGAACTCGCCGTGAGCGAGTGGATCGGCACGCCCCCGGCACCCACGATGGCTGAGCTGAGGGGGCAGGTCGTCGCGATCGAGGCCTTTCAGATGTTGTGCCCGGGGTGCGTCACCCACGGGTTACCGCAGGCGGCGCGCCTGCAGCGGGACTTCGGGCAAGACATCGTCGTCTTCGGGCTGCACACGGTGTTCGAGCATCACGCGGTCATGGGCGTCGAGGCGCTGCGGGTGTTTCTCGCCGAGTTCCGGACTCCCTTCCCGGTCGCCGTCGATGAGCCACGCGGGGTCGGTCTGCCCGTGACGATGCAGCGCCTCGGGCTCCAGGGCACCCCGACGCTGCTGCTCGTCGACCGCAACGGGGACATCAGGTTCCGTGGCCTGGGCACCGTCGAGGACATCGCGCTCGGGGTCGCGGTCGGCACCCTGATCGGCTCCTGACCGCCGAAGGCCGGTTGAGTCCGGGCAGGAACGGATCAGCCGCCGAGGCGGGCCGAGTCGTCTTCCAGAACGCCCCCGAGGCGACGCTCCAGCTTGTCGCGCCAGCTCTTCGGCAGCTCGGGCGCCGCGAGCAGCGCGCGGATGCCGGGCTCGTCGTCGCGATCGAGATTCATGATCCGGTTGGTCTCGGCCGCGCTGACCCCACCTTCGGGCCGGTCGATCAGCGTCAGGCGGTCGCCCGCGGCGACGGTGCCCTCCACGAGAACCCGCACGTAAAACCCCGTGCGGCCGCTGGCCTGCACTTCTTGCGGCAACTGCCGGCGACCCCAGCGGTCGGCCAGAGTGCGGCACGGACGACGCGGCTGGGTGATCTGCACGGTGGCCGACCCCAGCCGCCACGTGTCGCCGAGCACGACATCGCTCTCAGAGACCCCGGAGACCGTGATGTTCTCGAAGAACCCACCGTCGGGCACGTCGAAGCCGTCGGCCCGCCACCGCGGGTAGTGCTCCGCGCAAAAGAGCAGTACGGCCTTGTCCGGCCCGCCGTGCACCGCCAGATTGCCCTGCTCGTCGCCGGCCAAGCCGAGGCGCCGCAGAGACACCGGCCCGTCGACGCGCTCCTTGGCGGCGGCCGTGACGAATGTGCGACCGTTCCACTCGCGGGTCACTGCGGGCCCGACCCGCACCGCGCGCACGATTCCCTCGGTGGCGCCTGGTTCAGCCGGTGTCTGCCTCACACGTCGAGGCTAGTGCGACCGGCGTGCCGTGCCTGCTGCGGCGTGGCGCTTGGCGTCGTATCGTCGAGTCATGAGCACCGTGCTGCCGCTGCGACAAGGCCGGCCGAAGCGACGGGTGCGACCCGAGCCGTTGTGGCGCGAGGCCGTCGGTGACGTGCTGCGAGAGGAGCGCGCGGAACGCGGCGAGCGGATCGCCGACGTCGCCGCCCGAGCCGGGGTCGCCCCGCAGTACCTGTCCGAGATCGAACGCGGACGTAAGGACCCCTCCTCGGAGGTGCTCGCCGCCGTCTGCGGCGCGCTCGACCTCACGGTGCGGGAAGTGGCCACTCGGGCCAGCGGCACCATGTCGAGGAACTCGGCTGGGACGGTCTGCCTCGCGGCCTGACTCCGACCGCCGGGCTGAAACCGCCGGGGCTGTGACCGCGGGCTCACACCGGCCGGCTCGTGATGATCTCGTCGACGATGCCGTAGTCGAGAGCGCCCTGAGCGGTGAGCACAAGGTCGCGTTGGGTGTCCTCGCGCACCTGCTCGCCGCTGCGGCCAGTGTGCCTGGCGAGGATCTGCTCGAGCATCGTGCGGACGCGTTCGATCTCCTCGGCCTCCAGGATGAGGTCGGGCACAGTCCCCCGTCCCTGCGCGGCCGGGGCGTGGACGACTACCCGGCCGTGGGGCAGGATCGCCCGCTGCCCGGGCGCCCCGCCGGCGAGCAGCACCGCCGCGGTCGAGGCGGCCTGGCCAACGCACGTCGTGCGCACGGCCGGCCTGATGAACTGCATGGCGTCGTAGATCGCCAGCATCGCCGGTATGTCGCCGCCGGGCGAGTTGATGTAGAGCTGCACCGGTTGCTCGGTGCTGTCGGACTCCAGGTGGATGAGCTGGGCGATGATCGCGTTGGCAACCCCGTCGTCGATGCCGGTCCCCAGGTAGACGACCCGGTCGGCCAGCAGTCGGCTGTAGATGTCGACGGTTCGTTCGCCCTGCGCCGTGCGGGTCGTCACGTAGGGGATCGCGTAGCTGCTCATGCCGACGTCCCCAGTCCGACCGGGTGACGGGTGGGCGGCAGGGCTTCTTCGAGAGAGGCGACGATGTGATCGATGAACCCGTACTCGAGGGCTTCTTGCGCGTCGAACCACCGGTCCCGGCGCGAGTCGTGCTCGACCGTCTCGACGCTGCGGCCGGTGTCTGCGGCGACGAGGCCGAGGACGGTGTCGCGGGTGTGGCGCAGGTCGTCGGCCTGGATCGCGATGTCCATGGCGGTGCCGCCGATGCCCGCCGAGCCCTGATGCAGCAGCACCTTGCTGTGCCGCATCGCGAAGCGCTTGCCCCGTGTGCCGGAGCTCAACAGGAATTGGCCTGCGCTGTAGGCCATCCCGAGGTTGACCGTGACGATGTCGTTGGGCACGGCCCGCATGCAGTCGCGGATGGCGAGCATGCCTGGGACCGAGCCGCCGGGGGAGTTGATGAGCAGCCGGATGTCGGCGCGCGGGTCTTGTGCCGACAGCACGATGAGGCTGCTGCACAGGCGGTTGCTGTTCCAGTCCTCCAGGGGTTCGCCGAGCAGAAGCGTGCGCTGCTCGAAGAGTCGTCGGTAGAGGTCCTCGTCGAGGGATCGGCCGGGCGGGGCTTGGTCGTTGCTCATGCCTTCGAGGGTGACCCCGGCGTGGCCGTGGGGTCCGCCGACGCTGCTGTGAGCAGTGCTGCCGTGGGCAGCGCCAGCGTGCGCTTGCCTTCGAGCGCGCTCGAGGTTCTAGCGTTTGGCACATGAACTCCCAAGGTCCCACCATCCCGACCATCGAGCTGGCCGAAGGCTTGACCGTGAGCCGGATCGGCTTCGGTGGCATGGCCCTCTCGCCCGTGTACGGAGGCATCGACGACGCGGCGGCCGAACGCACGCTCGCCGCGACCATCGACGCCGGCATCACCTTCATCGATACCGCGGACGTGTACGGCGCGCCTCGCGACGGGGCGACCGGGCCGGCCGGCACTAACGAAGAACTCGTCGGCCGCGTGTTGCAGGGCCGTCGCGAGCAAGTGCAGCTCGCGACGAAATTCGGCATCACCGGCGCCCTGGGCACGGCGGCGGCGGGCGAGGTCAAACGGGTGCGCGGGGACCGCGACTACGTGCGGGCGGCCTGTGAGGCGTCGCTACGCCGCCTCGGCACCGACGTCATCGACCTCTACTACCTGCACCGTCGGGATCTCGACGTGCCGATCGCGCAGACGGTCGCCGCCATGGCCGAGCTCGTCGCCGAGGGCAAGGTGCGGTATCTGGGCTTGTCGGAGGTGACGGCTGCGGAGCTGCGCGAGGCCGCGGCGGTGCATCCGATCGCCGCGGTGCAGAGCGAGTGGAGCATCTGGAGCCGGGATGTCGAGGCGCACGTCGTGCCCGCGGCGCGCGAGGTCGGGGCCGGCTTCGTGCCCTACTCGCCGCTGGGGCGCGGCTTTCTCACGGGCACTCTCACCAGGGACGACGTGGCCGGTTCGATGCGCGCCGAGCAGCCGAGGTTCGACGCCGGCTTCGAGGCGAATCAGCGCGTCGTCGACGTGATCCGCTCCGTGGCAACCGAACTCGACGCGACCGCCGCGCAGGTTGCGCTCGCCTGGCTCTACGCCCAGGGCCAGCGGCTGGGCCTGCCTGTCGTCCCGATCCCCGGCTCGCGCAACGCCGCCCGCATGGACGAGAACGCCGGCGCCCTCGACCTACGCCTGACCGCCGACCACCTGGCGCGCCTCGACGCCGTGGCCGCCACCGTCAGCGGCGGCCGCAACCTCACCTTCAACGACCCCGGCTGGATCTCCGCAGACCGGGAGTGATGGGTGTGGCAGGCAGCGCAGCGCCACGAGCCCCGCGCTGGGCAAGTGCGGGGCGGATGCCAGGGTTGAGTCAAAGACTTCTCAGGGAGGGTGTTGTGCAGACCGAAGCGACGAATCCGAGCAGTGACGAGCAGGTTCGGGCGGCGGTGCGGGAGCGGTACGCCCAGGCAGCGCGCCGGTCGCTGACGGCGGACGCGGGGGACGGGTGTTGCGGGTCGGCCGGCGGGGCGGGCGTCGATCCCATCACCGCGAACCTCTACGACGAGGAGGCGACCGACCTCGACGCCGCGTTGGCGGCCTCCCTGGGCTGCGGCAATCCCACCGCGCTGGCGCAGCTCAACCCCGGTGAGGACGTGCTTGACCTCGGTTCCGGCGGAGGCATCGACGTGTTGCTTTCCGCCCGGCGGGTCGCCCCCGACGGCACCGCCTACGGCCTCGACATGACCGACGACATGCTCGAGCTCGCCCGCCGCAACCAGGCGCAGGCCGGGATCGTGAACGCCACCTTTGTCAAGGGGCACATCGAGGACGTGCCGCTGCCCGATGCGGCCGTCGACGTCGTCATCTCCAACTGCGTCATCAACCTCTCCCCGGACAAGGGCGCCGTGCTGCGCGAGGCCTTCCGCGTGCTGCGCCCCGGCGGTCGGTTCGCGGTCTCCGACGTCGTCTTGCTGCGCGAGATCCCCGCCGAACTTCGCTCGGTCGTCGGCCTGTGGACCGGCTGCATCTCCGGCGCCCTGCGCGACACCGAGTACCTCGGCAAGCTCGCCGACGTCGGCTTCGAGCAAGCCTCCGTCCAGGTCACCCGCGAGTACGCCCGGGAAGACCTGGAGGCGATGGCCGAGCAGATGAGCCGCGACCAGTTGCCCGCGGGGATGGAGCTGCCGCAGGTCGTCGACGCCCTCGAGGGCGCGTTCGCCTCGGCCTTCGTGCGCGCCGCCAAACCCGCTCGCTGACCCGATCGCCCTCCCCGCCCGCCGGCACAAGGCCCACGTCGTGGGCGCCAGTGGACGGGCAGCCGCGCCTCAGCAGCAGCGGGCCGACCCGATGGAGGCGCCCAGGTAGTCGCGCGCGACGTCGAGCACCTCGGGTGCCACGGTGTAGTGCGCCCAGCGGCCGCGCTGCTCGCGCGTGATGATGCCGGCGGCGACGAGCTTCTTGAGGTGGTGGCTCAGGGTCGGCTGGCTGATGCCGAGCTCGTCGGGCAGGTGGCAGGCGCACACTGTGCCCCCCTGGGCGGAGGCCAGATAGCCCACGAGGCGCACCCGGGTCGGGTCGGCGAGCGCCTTGAAGAGGTCGGCCAGGCAGGCCGCTTGTGCGGGCGCCATGAGCGGGGCTCCGCCAGTGGCGCAGCAGTCGTCCGGCGCAGCAGCGACAGACTCGGTCGAGGCGGCGGTCGTTGTCATCACCCCACCTTAGAGTCCATATTGACAATCATCAATGCGAGGCGGCAGGCTTCATATCGACAAACGTCGATGAGAGGATGCCATGCCCACCGCCGCGGATCACGCGCAGACGCCCGTCGCCGCCAAACTCTCTACCCTCGACCGGTTTCTGCCGGTGTGGATCCTCGCAGCGATGGTCGCCGGGCTGCTCCTGGGCCGGATGGTGCCGGGACTCTCGGGCGCGCTGTCCGCCGTCGAGATCGACGGGGTCTCGTTGCCGATCGCCATCGGCCTGCTCGTCATGATGTACCCGGTGCTGGCCAAGGTGCGCTACGACCGCCTCGACACCGTGACCCACGACAGACCCCTGCTCATCAGCTCGCTGGTGCTCAACTGGATCGTCGGCCCGGCCCTGATGTTTGCCCTGGCGTGGATCTTCCTGCCCGACCTGCCCGAGTACCGCACCGGCCTGATCATCGTGGGCCTGGCGCGGTGCATCGCGATGGTCATCATCTGGAACGACCTCGCGTGCGGAGACCGGGAGGCAGCGGCCGTGCTCGTCGCGCTGAACTCGGTCTTCCAGGTCATCGCCTTCGCCGCCCTCGGCTGGTTCTACCTGGAGGTGCTGCCGGGCTGGCTCGGCCTGCCGACCGCCGACCTCGACGTCTCCGCCTGGCAGATCGCCAAGTCCGTCCTCGTCTTCCTCGGGATACCGTTGCTAGCCGGCTACCTGTCGCGCCGAATCGGCGAAAAGCGTTGGGGCCGCGCCGCGTACGAGCGCTCCTTCTTGCCGCGGGTCGGTCCGTGGGCGCTGTACGGGCTGCTCTTCACGATCGTCCTGCTGTTCGCCCTGCAGGGTGAGCAGATCACCAGCCGCCCGCTCGACGTCGCCCGGATCGCCGTGCCGCTGCTCATCTACTTCGCCCTGCAGTGGGGGGTGGGCTACCTGGTCGGTAAGGCGCTGAAGATGAGCTACGAGCGCACGACGACGCTCGCGTTCACCGCCGCCGGCAACAACTTCGAACTCGCCATCGCCGTCGCCATCGCGACGTTCGGCGTCACCTCCGGGCAAGCCCTGGCCGGCGTCGTCGGCCCCCTCATCGAGGTGCCCGTGCTCGTCGGCCTCGTCTACGTCTCCCTCGCGCTGCGCAAGAACTACCCCCACCAACTCACTGAGGAGGAGCGGTCATGACCCGACCGTCCGTGCTGTTCGTCTGCGTCAAAAACGGCGGCAAGTCCCAGATGGCCGCGGCGCTGCTGCGTCAGGCGGCGGGTGACGCCATCGAGGTGCACTCCGCCGGAACCACGCCCGGCGCCGGGATCAACGAGTTGTCCCGCCAGGTCATCGAGGAGGCCGGCGGGTCGATGGCCGGCGAGTCGACCAAGCCCATCGACCCCGAGCTACTTGTCCGCGTGGACCGCGTCATCGTGCTCGGATCGGAGGCGGTGGTCGAACCCGTCGCAGGCATGCGCGGCTCGATCGAGACGTGGGAGACCGACGAGCCGTCCGCCCGCGGCATCGAGGGCGTCGAGCGGATGCGGCTCGTGCGCGACGACATCCGGACCCGCGTCGCTGCCCTGCTGGCTGGAGTCGGCGCCCCCGCCCAGCCGGATACGCACTAGAGCGATCCGCGACCTTATCGTCAGCCTCGGCCTTCAGCCCCGCAGCTAGACCCCGAGGGGCAGACTGTCGCCAAGGGTAGTGCCTGGGATATGGACAAGAAGGGTGGCGTGGCCAGATCGCCCGGCGGCTGGTCGGTATCAGGAGAGCGAGGCCCGGTGTAGGCGCAGGCCGGTGACTCGTGCCACGTTCGCCAGGTCGCGATCCCAGGCAAGGACCTCGTGGCCGCCTCGCAGCGCAACGGAGACGATCATGCAGTCGATGAGGCCGCGAGGCGTGATTCCGGCCCGCCGGCACGCTCGATAGGTCGTCACTGCGGCGTTGAAGTCGGCGGCAGCATCGAAGCGCGCGAGATGGAAGCGATGCAGGAGGCGGCGCAGCTCCGTCTCCCTGAACGCCGTGCGTGCCCCGGCGCACACCTCCATGACGATCGGTTCGGTGACAGCGATTGGGCCCTGGTCGGCGATGAGGCCGGTCAACGCCTCGTCCACGGTGCTACCTGTGGCGCGATCGAACTCGACCCAAGCGGACGTGTCGACGAGGATCACGCGACCTCGGCGGGCGAGCGGTCGACCGGCGCGGTGTCGATGGGAACGGTGCCGATGGCGTTGGCGCCGCGCATGGCCAGGGCCTCTTCGCGGGACATCGGATCACCGGCGAGGTGACGCAGCGCGAGGTCGACGGCCTCGGTTTTCGTTCGCACTCCGAAGCGCTCGATGATCACATCGATGTAGTCGTTCTCAATTTCGATGTTCGTGCGCGTCCGAGCCATACACGTACTTTACACGTCGAGGGCTGCCGCAAGGAGTGATCGACGGCTGGCCCGTCCGATTTTCCGGCCGGCACCCAGGACGTAGCGGATTCTTGACGTACCCGCGAGCGGCCCGATTTATGAATGGGCAGGTCACAGGCTTTCAGCTGGCGGCGGCTGCCGCCGCGGTACGTCGAGAATCCGCTACGTACGGCCGGATCATCACCTGGCCGGGCCTCGAGAACGCGCCGGGGCACGTTCCTGCTCCCGCGCTTGCGGGTGCTCGGCCTCGTATCTGTGACGTGACGATGTCGCAGGGCGCGGCCAGAGCCTGGACGACGGACCCCCGGCAAACCGTCGTAGGTGATCAGAGGCGATCATGAACCCCACTCGCTCATCCCCGACCTGGAAATCCCGCCGGCAAACTTGGAAACTGCCGCCGGCTGACCTGGACTTTCCCGCCGGGTGGCGTGCCGTCAGGTCCAGGCGATGGCGCGGATGGGGGAGCCGTCGGCGCCGGCGAAGGGGAGTGGCATCAGGCTCACCTGCACGCGCGGCGGGAGGTCGGTCAGGCCGCTCAGATTCTCGACGATGACGCCGTCGGCGCCCAGTACCGCGGCGTGCGCGGCGAAGTCGACCTCGGCACCAGGCAGGGAAGTCTCGTCGGGGCTGAGGGTGTCGACGCCCAGCACCCGCATCCCGCGGGCCTGCAACCCGACGACGAGCTGAGCATCGAGCCACGGATGGGCCAGGTAGTGGGGCTCCCCGAAGGACTTGTCCCAACCGGTTGCGACAAACACGATCGACGGCACGACCGGAGGCACGCCGGCCAACGCCTCAACGCCGACGCGCTGACGCGGAGCAAGGCCGGGCACCGCCAGCACGATCGCCTCGCCGCACAACTCCGCCACCGACAAGGCGTCGACGGTCCGCCCGCCCACAACCGTGTGGCTCGGCGCATCGAGGTGGGAGCCGGAGTGGGTGCCGCACGACACCGCGGTGACCTCCACCCCATCCCGCGCAAGAGTCAGCGACGGCGCCAACCGCACCGGCGGATCGCCGGGGTAGACCTGCATGCCCGTGCGGATCGGATGCGTCAGATCCCACACGCTCATCGGGCCCGCCGCACGCGCGCCTCGTCCCAGACCGGCTCGGCCGACTCCTGCACCCGCCCGTCGCTGCCGAACACGAGAAACCGATCGAAGCCGCGGGCGAACCAGCGGTCGTGGGTGACGGCGAGCACCGTTCCCTCGAAGGCGGCCAAACCCTCCTCCAGCGCCTCGGCCGAGTGCAGGTCGAGGTTGTCGGTCGGCTCGTCGAGCAGCAGCAGCGTCGCCCCCGACAGCTCGAGCATGAGGATCTGGAAGCGCGCCTGCTGCCCGCCGCTGAGTGAGTCGAAGGTCTGCTCGCCAGATCGCGCCAGCCCGTACCGGTCGAGCACCCGGGCAGCCTCCTCGCGGGTGCGCCCCGCTCGATGCTCGTCGCCCCGGTGCAGGATCTCCAGCAGCGTCCGCCCGGAGTAGGTGTGGTGCTACTGCGTCTGCGCGAACCACCCCGGCCGCACCCGCGACCCCAGCTTCGCGATCCCGGTGTGCCGCACCGCCGGCGGTGCCACCTCGCCGACGGGGCGGTGCTCGACCTCCGGATCGGAGCCGCCCGCAGCCAGCAACCGCAGGAAGTGCGACTTGCCTGACCCGTTCGAGCCGAGCACGCCGACCCGCTCCCCGTACCAGACCTCGCAGTCGAAGGGCCGCATCAGCGAATCCGCGCCGTTCTCCTCCGGTGCGAGCAGCTCGAGGTCGGTGCAGGTGACGGCCCGTTTGGCGGTGCGTCCACCGCTCAGGCGCATCCGCACGTTCTGCTCGACGCTGACCTTCTCCGGCGGTCCCGCCTCCTCGAACTTGCGCAGCCGCGTCTGCGCCGCCTGATACCGCGAGGCCAGGCCGTCGTTGTACGCCGCCTTCTGCTTGTACATGAGCACGAGCTTGCGCAGCTTGGCCAGCTCCTCCTCCCAGCGGCGCAGCCGCTGCTCGAGGTCGGCGTTGCGGGCCTGCCGCGCCTCGTGCCAGGTGGCGAACGACCCCGGATGCATCCACGCGCCGGCCCCGCTCGCGCCCGGCTCCAGCGTGATGACCCGGTCGGTGGCGGCGCTGAGCAGCTCGCGGTCGTGGCTGACGAGCAACACGGTTTTGTCGGTGTCGCGCAGGCGCGCCTCGAGCCAGCGCTTGCCGGGCACGTCGAGGTAGTTGTCCGGCTCGTCGAGCAGCAGCACCTCTTCGGGCCCCTGCAACAGCGCCTCGAGCACGAGCCGCTTCTGCTCACCGCCGGACAGCGTTGCGGCGCGCCGGTATTGCGCCTGTTCGAAGCCGATGCCGAGGGCGGCCATGGTCACCGTGTCCCACACCGTCTCGTACTCGTAGCCGCCGAAGTCGCCCCAGTCGGCGAGGGCCTGCGCGTACGCCATCTGCGCAGGCACGTCGTCGACCTCCATGATCGCCAGCTCGGCGTCGTCGACCGCCCGCGCGGCCTTGGCGATGCGCTCCGGCGCGACGGCGATGAGCAGGTCCCGCACGGTCGAGTCGTCGCGCACCGAGCCGATGAACTGGCGCATGACGCCCAGGCCGCCGGAGCGGGTCACGGCGCCGCCGTGCGCGTCGAGGTCGCCGGCGATGATCCGCAGCAGCGTCGTCTTGCCCGAACCGTTGGGGCCGACGAGGGCCACGACCGCGCCGTCGCCGACGCGAAAGCTCACCTCGTCCAGCAGCGGCCGACCGTCGGGAAGCGCGTACGAGATCTGATTGACGTCGATATGGCCCACGGGGGGCCACGATCCCAGATTCGCCCCGCCGACGCGAAGGCCTTTACGCGCCACGCGGCGGGGCGCGGCGGGGCGTGGCGGGGCGCTACTCCGCGGAGATCTCGCTGACCTGCCCGTCGGTGACGTGCCAGCGCCGCGTCAGCCGGACGGTCTCGAGCATGCGGCGGTCGTGCGTGACGAGCAGGATCGTGCCGTCGAAGGAGTCCAGCGCCTGCTCCAGCTGCTCGATCGCGGGCAGGTCGAGGTGGTTGGTCGGCTCGTCGAGCACCAAGAGGTTGACGCCGCGGGCCTGCAGCAACGCCAGCGCGGCGCGGGTGCGTTCGCCGGGGGAGAGGGTGTGCGCCGGGCGGGTGACGTGGTCGCCGGCGAGGCCGAACTTGGCGAGCAGTGTGCGCACGTCGGCATCCGACCAGTCGGGCAGCAGCTCGCCGAACACCCGGGCCAGGGCCGCATCGGAGGCGGTGGTGCCGGGTTCGAGCGCCGGGTCGAGGGCTGCTCGCGCCTGGTCGATCTCGCCGATCACCACGCGGGAGCCGAGCGACACGGCCCCCGATTCCGGCTCCAGGCGGCCGAGCAGCAGCGCCAGCAGCGTCGACTTGCCGGAGCCGTTCGGCCCGGTGATCGCCACCCGATCGCGCAGGTCGAGCTGCAGGTCGAGGGGGCCGAGGGTGAACTCACCACGCCGCGCCACGGCTGCACGGGCGGTCGCCACGACCTCCCCGGAGCGCGGCGCCGCAGCGATCGAGAACTGCAGCTGCCATTCCTTGCGCGGCTCGTCGACCACGTCGAGCCGCTCGAGCAGCCGGTCGGTCTGGCGCGCCTTGGCGGCCTGCTTCTCCGATGTGGCGACCTTGTGGTGCCTGATGAACTTGTCCTTCTCCTTGCGTTTGGCCGCGCGTGTGTTTGCCGCCCGCACACCCTTGTCCATCCACGCCCGCTGCATGCGAGCCCGGGACTCCAGGGCGCTCTTGCGCTGCGCGTACTCCTCGTAGGCTTCGCGTGCGTGGCGTCGGGTGATCGAGCGCTCCTCCAGGTAGGCGTCGTAGCCGCCGCCGTAGGTGGTGACGCGCTGCAGGCTGCGGTCGATCTCGACGACGGTCGTCACGGTGCGGGAGAGGAATTCGCGGTCGTGGCTGACGAGCACGACCGGCGCGTCGAGTTCGTCGATGAACTCCTCCAGGAGAGCGAGGCCTTCGACGTCGAGGTCGTTCGTCGGCTCGTCGAGCAGGTAGGCGTCGAACCGCGACAGCAGCAGCCCGGCCAGCCCCACGCGGGCCGCCTGCCCCCCGGAGAGGGAGGCGGTGGGTCGATCGAGGTCGACGGTGAGCCCGAGGCGCGCGGCGACCAGCTCAAGGCGCTCGTCGAAGTCGGCGCCGCCCAGGTGCAGCCAGGCCTCGAGCGCCTGGGTGTACCGCTCGTCGGCACCCGCAGCGCCGTCGGCCAACGCCTGGGCTGCCGCCTCCATGGCCTCGTGGGCGGCGAAAACCCCGGTCCGTCGGGCGAGTTGCTGCGCGATCGTCTCGGCCCCGCGGTCTGGCTCCTGCGCGAGAAACCCCAGTTGCGCTTCGGTGGGGGAGACGCTCACCCGCCCGGAGTCCGGGGCGCGCAGCCCGGCCAGGATGCGCAGCAGCGTCGACTTACCGGCACCGTTCGGACCGACCAGCCCCACGACGTCGCCGGGTGCGACGACGAGCTCAAGTCCGGAGAACAGCTCCCGGTCCCCGTGCCCCGCCCCCACCTGGTCTGCCTGGATCGTCGCGCTCATGCGACCTAGTGTGCCGGGGCCCGCTTCGCGGGCCCGGCGGGGCCGTCGATGCAGCGGGCTGCGGGCAGCGGGCGCGGCCCGGTCAGGCTGCAGGCGGGTCTACAGTCGAGTCCTCAGTCGGGTTCAGCGGCGGGCGGCCACGAGCGGGGAAACCCGGTGGGCAGGCTCCCGGGCGCCACGGGTCGGTGTTCGGCGGCGGCGTGCACCCGGCCGTCCCGGCGCACGATGGCGCCGGCGTCGAGCATCGAGGTGAGCAGCTCGCCAGCCAGGTCTTCGGGGGTGCGGCGCAGCAACCGCGCCCCGTCGACGAGCCACTGCCGCGCCACCAGGTACGCCTCGACCTCCGCCTCCGGGATGCCGCCGCGAATCATCAGCGCGTAGCCGAAGATCCGCCGCGCCCCGTACCAGACCGCGCCGTCGGGGTCGTCGACCAGCCGCTGCGCGCGGCGCTGTGCCGCGGCGAGGGTCGCGGAGGCGTCGGGTGGGATCGGCCCGTGCGCGGGCAGAATGACACGGGGCGCCAGGTCGACCAGGCGAAGCACAGAATTGTGTGCGGTAATGCCCGCCTCGGGACCGTCGAGCGCGAGGTTGACCCAGCCGACATCAGTGAGCGACAGCGCATCTCCGACCGCGAGCAGCCGAGCCTCCGGCTCCCAGAGGCACAGGTGCCCCGGGGTGTGCCCGGGCGTGGCCACGACCTGCCAGTCTCTGTCACCAAGCCGCAGCACCTGGCCGTCGGAGAGCGACTCCTCGACCGTATAGGGCGCCACGGGCTGGTCCAGGTACTCCGACAGGCAGCAGCCGGGGTCGCGCCGGTTGACCGCGTCGGCCTCCGGTGCCCCCGCAGCGATGCGGGCGCCGACGGCCTGCAACGCCCCGTTGCCACCCACGTGGTCCGAATGCCAGTGCGTGTTGACCACGAGGTCGACCCGGCCGGCCTGCCCCGTCGCCCAGGCGACGGTGTCCTGGGCGTGTGCGACGAATCCGCTGTCGACCAGGGCGGGTTCGCGACCGAGCAGCAGCATCAGGTTGGCGTCGGGAAACGGCCGCTGCTGCCAGACCACGTCGGTCGGCAGTCGGGGGTCGGGCGGCGGGGCACCGTTCGGGCTCATCGCTCTCCTCGGGTCACTCGGCACGCTCGGGTCGGACGGGGGTCACTCCGGGCGTGAGGACAGGACATCATGCGGCGGCCGGCCCCGCGGGGCGAGACCTGTGCGCCCCACACTGGACCCATGAGCGACGAGCAGGGAATCGGGGAGCGGGTGCTCCAGGCGGCCCTCGCGCAGGCGAAGGCGACGTTCGGGGATCGGCTCGTGGCGGCCTATCGGCTGGGCTCGTTGGCCCACGGGGGCTTCAGTCCGCAGGTCAGCGACGTCGACCTCGGGCTGATTCTGGGCACCCTGGAGCCCGGCGATGCGGCGGCGTCGGCGGCGATCGGGGCGCACGTAGCGGCCGACATCGATGCGCCCAGCGCGCGACGCGTGTCGATCTTCTACTCGACGTGGCCCGACCTGCGGCACGGCACTGGCGCCGGCCGCTTTCCGCTCGTCGACCAGCTCGACCTTCGCCGCGATGGCCAACTCTTGTGTGGGGTCGATGGCCGGGAGGGGGTGCCGCGTCCGACTCCCGACGACCTGGTCGTCGAGGGGGCCCGGTTCATCGTCGACCGCCTCACCGATCCCGCGCGGGACGCGCTCCTGACCGACCCGCGGGCCTTGGTGGCCGCCGGGGTGCGGGAGGCGAGCAAGGCGGTGCTCTTTCCCGTGCGCTTCCTCGTCACGGTCGAGACCGGGCAGGTCGCGGCCAACCCGCAGGCGGCCGCGCACATCGCGGCCACCCGCACCGGGCCCGTCGCCGACGTCACGCAGGCTGCGCTTTGCTGGCGCGAGCGGGGCCTGCGCGACCCCGACGACGCCGCCGCCCTGCTCGCCGCGGGACTGCCCCCGCTCTACGCGCAACTGGCCGCCGGGTACGACGCCCGCCTGACCCAGCTCGGGCACCCGCACCTCGCGCAGGCGATCACGGCCTGGGTGACTCGGCTCTGGCCTGCCTCGACCGATCGGTGACCTCAGCGCCGGTGCGGGCCGGCGATCACCCGGCGGGGCATTCGGCGACCGGAGGCACGGTCGCGATCGCATGCTCGGACCGCTCGTCGAGCAGCAACGGGATGAGACCGCGCATCGGCTGCCCCAGCGGCACCCAGCCACCCGCCTCCACCTTGACCCCGTGCAGATCGAGGGTGTCGCCGAGCTGACGCACCTGCTGGGCCGAGAGTCGGTAGCCGCACATCGGGTTCGGCTCGACCTCCGCCGGCAGCGTCGGGATCATGTCGTCCTGCCCGCCGAAGTAGATGACGCCGGCACGCTCGGCGCCCAGCCGCGTCGCGGTGGTCTGCGCGTTCTCGATCGTCTTGGCGATCTCCGCGCCCTTCTCCAGCACCATCTCGGCGCTGCCGAGCGCGCTCTCGTACTGCACCGCGACCCGCCGCCGATTCGTCAGGGGCTCGTCGCCCTTCTCGGCGTCGGTCACCGGCAGGCGGCCTCGGTGAGCTGCCCGACGATGTGCCGCAGGCCCGAGTAGTTGCGCAGGATCCGAGCCTGGCCGTCGCCGGCCACCTGCCGGAACGGGCGACCCTCCTTGTTGAGGTGCCCGTAGATGGCATTGGTCATCCCGGCCGCGACGATGCGGGCGCCGGTGTAGTCCAGCACCATCGACTTGCCGAGGGCGTGCACACCGTCGTCGACATTGCGGTTGCGCGGCCACAGGGTCGTGGCCTGGGCGTCGTAGAACTCCCGCGGCGCGTACTCGTGCAGGTCGTTGAGCACGTCCGGCTGCCAGTCCCGGATCAACGTGGCCAGCACCCGCCCCTCGGAGGTCGCCAACTCCAGGAAGTCTCGGTTGACGTCGACATTGGCCCCGTTCTGGCGGGTGTCGGCGATCCAGCCGTCGGGGTTGATGTTGACGAACAGTACGGTCGTCTGCCGCAGGAATCGCTCGACCCGGGCGTCCCGGCTCGTCGCCAGGTCACGCCCGAAGGTCATGCAGGCCTCGCGACCGGACGGCTCGTCGCCGTGGATCGAGCAGTTGTAGAGGATGACCGATCCGTTCGCCGCGGCGGACTGCGAACGCGGTGCGGGGGCCCCGATGGCGATGAGGTCGATCGGTCGGTCCTGCCCGGAGCGGCCCACTTCGGTGATGCGGACCCGGTCGTTATCGGCGTCGAGGGCGCGCCAGAAGCCTTGCCATTGCTCGAAGGTGCTCCACTGCGCCCCGTTGCTGGTCTCGAAGGGGGTGCGCGGCGTGGCCGCGGCCGACCCCCGTGCCGCGCCGGCGTCGGTCAGCGCATCGCCAAGGGTCGTGGCAGCGGGGGCCGAGGGCGGCGTCGGTCGCGGTGATTCGGGGGCGGAGGGGGCGGCCGCGGCGGCTCCCATGGGGATCGCGGTGGCCAGGCCGGCGACCAGGGCGAGGAGAGTCGTGCGTCGTTGCATGGAAAGCTCCTGTGCTCGAGGTCTCCCGTTTCTATCGGATATTTCAGGCATTCAGCGGCTGAAAGAGCCTGCGAATAAAGGAGGTTCACTATCTGGACGAAGGCGGGCGGCATGCGTCTCTGCGGCGACGGCACCGGAGCGCGGCGCGCCTACCATGGTGAGGTGGCGTCGTTACGGGTAGTGCTCGCGGAGGACAGCGCGCTGTTCCGCGAAGGGGTGCGGGCCCTGTTGGACTCGCATCCGGCCATCGCCGACGTGCGCGAGGCGGCGTCGTTACCGCAGGTTCTGGAGCTCATCGGGGCCGACGCACCGGATGTCGTCATCACCGACATCCGGATGCCGCCGAATCACCGCGACGAGGGCATCCAACTGGCCGCGATGCTGCGCGACACCCACCCGAGCGTCGGGGTCGTCGTGCTCTCGCAGTACGCCGATGCCGAGCTGGCCGTCGCGCTCATGAACGCCGGCAGCGGGGGGCGTGGCTATCTGCTGAAGGAGCGGGTGTCCGACGTCGAGCACCTCGTCGCCGCGCTGTTCGACGTCGTAGCCGGTGGGTCCGCGATCGACAGCGAGATCATCGACGAGCTCATGGGCCGCGACGGACGCACCGCCTCCTCGCCGTTGGAACGACTGACCCCGCGGGAGAGTGAGGTGTTGGCCCTCATCGCGACCGGCGCCTCCAACAACGCCATCGCCAAGACGCTGGTGGTCACCCCGCGCGCCGTCGAGAAGCACATCAACTCGATCTTCGCCAAGCTCGACCTGCCGGTCGGCGACGACACGCACCGCCGTGTGGCGGCGGTGCTGCTGCACCTCTCTGGTGGTGCGGGCACCATGTCTGCGTGAGGGCCCGCATGTCACCATCGAACATCATGGGGGCAGCATCGGGGGACTTGCGTGTCGTCGTCGCTGACGACCAGGCGGCTTTCCGCGAGGTCGCTTGCGGAGTCGTGGGCGAGGCGACCGGGCTACGGCTCGTCGGGTGTGTCGACCGCGTCAGCGCCGTGCCCGCGGTCGTCGCCGCGGAGCGCGCCGACGCGTTGCTGCTCGACGTGCGCATGCCGGGCGAGGACTCGTTGGCGATGGCCGCGCAGCTTCGGCGCGCCCGGCCGCACCTGCGGATCCTGCTCGTCTCCGCCGACAGCGTCGAAGACATCCCGGACGACGTGTTCGACCTGGGCATCGGCTTCCTGGCCAAGGACGAGCTGGAGCCGGACACTCTGCTGGCCGCCCTGCACCTCGGCCAGGGTTGCCCCCGCGCGACGGGCTCTGGATGACGACGGGTGCCGGATGACCGGCGGTTCCGGGGCGGCGCGCCGGCTGCAGCGGGTGCTGCGCGCCAACCAGGTGGGCCTCTGGGGCTCGGTGCTGGTGCTCGTCGTCCTGCGCCTGACTCTCACCGCCGACACCGGGCTGACCGTGGGTGTGCTCATGCTGACGGCCGGCGGTGTCGCGCTGCTGGTAGCCGAGTACTGGGTTCGGCGTGGGCGGCTCGCGCTGGTGGCCGTCCTGATCGTCGTCGCCAACTGGATCCCGGCAGTCGGGGTGGCTTACGCGACCCCGTTCATCACGCCGGTCGGGTTGTTCGCTCTGCTCGTGCCGGTGGTCCTGCTCCTGGACTACCTGTCTCCGCGCGTGCTGACTCGGGTCGCCATGGGCACGGTGCTGGCGACGGCGACCCTGGCCGGGGTCGGCGAGTGGCGGCGGACGCAGGCGACGGCCGCTATGACGGCCCCGACGATAACGATCCCGCTCGTCGTCCTCTTCGTCTTCGGGGTGGTCGGGGTGCTCAGCGCGGGCCTTGTGCAGCACACCCGTCGGCTCACCGAGCAGGCCGAGGCGCTGAGGTTGTCCCGCAGCCGGTTGGCCTCGGCCGCGGATGATGCCCGGCGCGGCATCGAGCGGGACCTGCATGACGGGGCCCAGCAACGGCTCTCGACCCTCTCGGTGCGCTTGGGTCGCGCCCGGCGGCTGCTGCCGGGCGAGCCGACCCAGGCAGAGCAGGTGTTGACCGCCGCCCAGGAGGAGTTGCACGAGGCGATCAAGGAGTTGCGCGACCTCGCGCACGGCATCTACCCGATGCTGCTGGAACAACGCGGGCTGGCCCAGGCGTTGGCGGCGGCCGCCCGTCGCGCCACCCGGCCCTGCTCGGTCGAGGCGCCAGGGTTGGCTCGCTATCCGGCCGCGGTGGAGAACGCGGTGTACTTCTGCTGCCTGGAGGCGATCCACAACGCCGACCGGCACTCCGGCGCCACCGCGATCACCCTGCGGCTGCGGCACGACGACGACGCCCTGGCCTTCACCGTCAGCGACGACGGATCGGGCTTCGACGCCCTGGCCGTGACGTCCCGTGGCCTGACCGGCATGGTCGACCGAATCCGGGCCGCCGGCGGCACGTTGAGCATCGACTCCACGCCCGGAGTCGGCACCGTCGTGGCGGGGCGCCTTCCCGCAGTTGTTCTGCCGCCCAGTTGAGTCGAGGGCTCCGGCCGCTTGGTCGCGCCGGCCGGCAGACCTGGGTGGTGCTGTCACCACCAATGGTTGGGGGGTTCACCTGGTGTTTACGTAGGGCCCCGATCGCTGAAACTGAGGTAGAGCACGAAACGGCGAGACGGTCCGAGCGCTTGGGGGAGCGGGATCGGCGAGCCGGCAGAGTCCGAATCGATCAGTGGGCGGTTCGGGCCCGATTGCGGGACCCGTGGGGACGAGGTCTGCCAGTGGAGGGTGGAAGCTAGGGGAGCTTCCACCCTCCAGTCATGTTCGGATGCGGCCCGCGGAGTCGTCCGCGAAGCTGGAGGCGTGCTTTTTGCCCCCGCTCCTGAAACTGCGACGGCCGGGCCGGGCGTCCCGCATCGTGCGGCCCCCGGCGGTCGGTTGTCTCGCCGCCTGCGCCGGGGCCGCCTCAGCGTGGTCGCCGGGGTGCTCAGCGCTGTGCTCGCAGCGTGCGGGGCGCCTGGTGAATCGGTTACGGGGGAGCCGGATCCGACGCCGGTCGCGCCGAGCCCGGTGGCGGTCGGCAGTGCGAGCCACGAGGTCGTCGCGGGCGGGTTGACCCGCAGCTACCGCGTGTACCGGCCGCAGCAGGTGGCCGACCCGGCGCCGCTCGTCTTCGTCTTCCATGGCCATGGCGGATCGGCCGCCGGCATCGAGCGGCACACCGGCTGGAACGAGTGGGCCGACCGACAGGGCGCGCTGATCGTCTACCCCGAGGGCGTGCAGGCCGGCTTCAACGCCGGTAATTGTTGCGGGGTGGCGCAGGCCCAGCAGGTGGACGACGTCGCCGCCACGCTGGCGACCATCGACGCCGTCGGAGCGGCCGTGCCGGTGGACCCCGCCCGCATCTACAGCACCGGCTTCTCCAACGGCGCCAGCATGTCGTACCGGTTGGGCTGCGAGACCGACCGGTTCGCCGCGATCGGCCCGGTCGCCGGCATCCAGTACGTGCCGTGCGAATCGCCGTCGAACACCTCCGTGCTGCACCTGCACGGGCTCGCCGACGCAACCGTGCCTCCCGCGGGACAGACCCGCTTCGACGGCACGGTGGTGCGCCCGCTGGAGGAGGTCGTCGCCCAATGGCGCAGTGGCCTGCGGTGTGCGCCGGCCACCGTCACCCTCGTCGACACCGACGAGGGTGACCTGCGGACCATCGCTGCCAGCTGCCCCGGCGGACGGGACGTCACGCTCATCACGTTGGAGCGGCTCGGGCACACGTGGCCGCTGGCCGCCGACGGCCTGGACGCCACCGCGCGCGTCTCGCAGTTCTTCGAAGAACACCGACGCTGAACGGACCGTGCGCTGAGCACTGCTGTCGCGGCCGTCCCAGCCTCAACGCGCGGGTTGCGGGCTCTTCTCCGCGGCCTCGGTCGACAGCGGTGGCCGCACGGCGCGGATCCCCAGCAGCACGAGGGTCGTGGCGGCCAGAGCCACGACCAGGCCGATCAGCGTGTGGCCGGTCAGCGCGAGAGCGACATAGCCGATCAGCGCGCCCAGCCCGCTGACAGCGGCGTACGGCAGCTGGGTGACGACGTGCGTGATGACCCCGCAGGTCGAGCCGGTGGCCGACAGGATCGTGGTGTCCGAGATCGGTGACATGTGGTCGCCCATCACGGCGCCGGCGAGCACCGCGCCGAGCGCGGCCAGCAGCAGCTCCGGCGCGTCCAGACTGACCATGATCGCGCCGGCGATCGGCAGCAGCAGGCCGAAGGAGCCCCACGAGCTGCCGGTGGCGAAGGCCATGGTGTCCGCGACGAGGAACATCAGCGGTACGAGCCATGCGGGGGTCAACGGCGAGGCCTCGACGATGTGTCCCAGGTAGGTGCCGGTGCCGAGCTCGTCGATGAGGGTGCCCAAGGTCCAGGCGAACAGCAGGATCGCGATGGCCGGGATCATCGAGCGGATGCCCTCGTGCCAAGCCCTACCGAACGCTGACCACCCGAACTGCGGATTCTGGGAGGTGTAACGCACGTAGTAGTAGAGGGCGACCGCGAGCCCGACGATGCCGCCGAACAGCAGCGACGTGACGACATCCGTCTCTGCGAGGACGGCGATGAGCTCCCACGATTCGGCGCCCTGATAGCCCGTCCAGACGATACCCACGAGCACCGCGACGACGAGCGCGAGGAACGGCACGACCAAGGCCCGCTTGGCGCCCGGGTGGTGCACGGGCAGGTCCTCGGAGAGCTTGCCGGGGATGTCGGAGCCGTCGTCGACGACCTCGCCGTGCTCGAGCGCGCGCTGCTCCCGGTCACGCATCGGGCCGAAGTCGATGCGCAGGGCGAGGATCACCCCGACCGTGAAGATGGCGGCGAAGGCGTAGTAGTTGGCCAGGGCCGAACCGACGAAGGCCTCCAGCCCGGAGATCGTCAGTGTCGAGGCCGCGACGATCGGGGCGAGCACGCCGATGATGTACGCGCCCCAGCTGGAGAACGGCACGATGACCGACACGGGGGCGGAGGTCGAGTCGACGATGTAGGCGAGCTTGGCCCGCGACACGCGGAAGCGGTCGGTCACGGGCCGGCTCACCTGGCCGACGGTCAGGGCGTTGAAGTAGTCGTCGATGAAGATGGCCAGACCCAGGATCGCCGGGAGGAAGGTCGCGCCGCGGCGCGTGTGGATGCGTTCGTAGGCCCAGTCGGCGAAGGCCCGGGTGCCGCCCGACATCAGCACGAAGGCGCTGATCGCGCCGAGCAGCAACATGAACAGCACGATGTAGACCTGCCCGGTGTTCAGCTCCCCGTCCTCGACGAAGATCCCGGCGAAGGCCTGCCAGGCGACGGCGACGGACGCACCCGGGGAGAAGTCGGCGATGAGCAGAGCGCAGGCGACGACACCGGCCCCCAGGCTCAGCAGCACCCGCCGGGTCAGGATCGCCAACACGATCGCCAGCAACGGTGGCAGGAGGGTCAACCAGGGCTGCGAGTCGATCACGGGGGCTCCTGTGCAGTGGGCAGGCCCGGTGCCGGGCGGGGCTCCCAACGTATCGGGGGCCGGCCATGCGGAGCGTGGGACACGTTCATCGACGACCCCATTCCCACGTCGGGCGGCTGAGCAGGCCTTGCCCCACCACGACGGTCTCGCCCAGATCGGTCGCCAGGTCGACGAGGCGGTGGGCGGGCACGACGCCCGGTGGCACCGGATCGTCGTCGAGCGGGTCCAGCAACCCGGGATGCGCCTGGGCGAGGGCCTCGAGCAGCGGCTGCGAGTGGGTGACGACCAGTACTTGAGTGCGCGTGGCCGTCTCCCCGATGAGCCGGGCCAGCGGCGGCAGCAGGCTGGGGTGCAGGCTCGTTTCGGGCTCGTTGAGCACCATGAACGGCGGCGGGTCGATCGTCAGCAGGGCGGCCAGCCACAGCAGGTAGCGCAGCGTGCCGTCGGAGAGTTCCGCCGCCCGCAGCGCCCGGAGCATGCCGGGTTGCTGCAGGGCGATGTCGAACATCCCGTCGGTGACCTGGATGTCGAGGGTGGCGCCTGGGAAGGCGTCGCCGACGCAGCGGTGCAGGCGGCCCGGGTCTTGTTCGAGGATCGTCGCCAGGGCCGCGGCCAGATCGGCGCCGTCGTCGGCGAGGGCGCCGGTGCGGGTGCCCACCTGCGGGAGCCGTGCGGGTGCCTGGGGGTCGGCGCGAAAACCGTCGTAGAAGCGCCAGCGCCGCAGCACCGAGCGCATGGCCCACAGCGCAGGCGCGGAAGCGGGATCGCTGTACTCGGTCAGCAGACTGGCGAAGGGTGGCAAGCGGACCTCCGCGCGCTCCCACCCGTCGGGCCCGCGCAGCTCGACGACCTGGTGGCGGCGGCGGGCCGCGAGGGTGGCCGGCCGCATCACCGGCCCCTGGAAGACCGCCTCGCGTTTGATCTCCGGGTCGCGCAGGA
This sequence comes from Kineosphaera limosa NBRC 100340, assembly GCF_000298215.1. Taxonomy (GTDB): domain Bacteria; phylum Actinomycetota; class Actinomycetes; order Actinomycetales; family Dermatophilaceae; genus Kineosphaera; species Kineosphaera limosa. Next base: position 44,244 of record NZ_BAHD01000026.1, read on the forward strand.
AGAACGGGATGCGTTCGGCCCGGTAGGCCTTCGGGGATTGCGGCGGCAGACCGAGGTCTACGAGGTAGCCCAGGTGCACGCCGCCCACGCCGAGCCGCAGGGAGATGGGCTCTTTGCGGATCGTGCCCTCGGTGCGGCCGCTCCGGCGGGCACCGCCCAGGGTGGCCGGCCCGGCCCACAGGGCCGACTGCAGGCCACCCTCGCGGGCCAGGGAGGCCACGACGCGACCCTGGCCGCAGTCGGCCAGCAGCCGCAGCGCCCGGTACAGGCTCGACTTGCCGGCGCCGTTCGGGCCGGTGACGACCGTGAGCCGACCGAGCGTGACCCGCACGTCACGCAACGATCGGTAGCCCGCGACCGCCAGCACGCTGTACATGTGGAGCAACCTAGGGGCGAGCACCGACAAGGTTCGCGGACCCGCCTGCGTGCGGCCTGCGCGTGCGGCCTGCGCGTGCGGCCCTGAGGCAGCCGGGTAGGTACCCTGGGGGCGATCGTCCGACCAGGTGAAACGGGCGAAACACGCTGGTGTGAGAAGTCGAGGGCAGGGTGAACAGTCCAGGCAGCAGCCGGCAGCCAGGCGAGGACGGCTCTCCCGCTGCGACCACTCCGGTCGATGGCGTGGCTCACCTCCCGGACGGGCGTCGCCTCGTCACCATGAGCGCTGGGGAGGGCGCTGTTGAGGGTACTGGCGACGGCCCCGACCTCGTGGTGTTCGAGGCGGGTCTGGGCTTCAGCGGCCGGTATTGGGGCCCGGTCCAGGAGGCCCTGGCCCGGCTCGCCCCGCAGGTGCGCACCCTCGCCTACGATCGCGCCGGCCTCGGCGAGAGCACCCCGGACGCGCAGCCGCGCGATCCGGCCCGGCTGACCGACGACCTCGACCACCTGATCGACGCCCACCCGCACCGCCGCCTCGTGCTCGTGGGTCACAGTTGGGGCGGGCCGATCGTCCGCCTGGTGGCGGCCAGGCGACTGGCTCGGGGGCTGCCGCCGACGGGTTTGGCCCTCATCGACGCCTCGGACGAGCGCGCGGACCTGTACTTCGGCGCGGCCGCGACGGTCGGCGACGCTCTCTACACGGCCGTCCTGCCGGTGCTGGGGCGCCTGGGGTTGTTGCGGCCCGTTTTCGGGGCTCTCGCCTCCGGCCTGCCCGAGCCCTACCGCACTGCCACGGTGGCGGCCTCCAGCACCCCCAGCGCCGCCCGGGCGACCGCGGCGGAGAATCGGCACATCCAGCCGGGCCTGGCCGCGCTGCGTCGCCACCCTCCGGCGCTACCAGGGGTGCCCACCGTGGTGGTCTCCGGCGGCCGTGCCGGACCTCTGGAGCGCCGCAGCCGACGGCAGTTGAATGAAGCGCACGCCGCGACGGCCGCCGCCCACGACGGACGGCACGTGGTGACGCCGCGGTCCGGCCACCTGGTGCCCATCACCGAACCCGACCTCGTGGCCGGCGTGGTGCTGGAGCTGCTGCAAGCCGGAGAGTGAGGGGCCCGCCGAAGGCCCGATGCGCCTCGCCCCGCCGAGTGTTGCCCGGCGGGGCGATGCGATAACGATCAGGCGCGCACGCGGTACTGCCCGACGATGTCGTGCAGTTCCTGGGACAGGCGCGACAGATCCTGCGCGGCGGTGAGCGTCTGCGCGGCGCCGTCGGACGTCTCTCCGGCGTTGCCGGCCACCTTGTCGATGTTGCTGGCGATGCCGGACGATCCGGAGGCCGCGTCGTGCACCGATCGGCTCATCTCGTTGGTCGTCGCCGTCTGCTCCTCGACGGCGGAGGCGATCGTCGACTGGGTCTCGTTGATGCGCGCGATGACCTCGGTGATGTTGGCGAGCGCCGCGCTGGTGGCGGCGGCGTCGTCCTGAATACCCTGGACGCGGGTGGAGATGTCCTCGGTGGCCGCGGCGCTCTGCTGCGCCAGCTCCTTGACCTCGTTGGCGACGACCGCGAAGCCCTTGCCCGCCTCGCCGGCGCGGGCCGCCTCGATGGTGGCGTTGAGCGCGAGCAGGTTGGTCTGCTCGGCAATGCTGGTGATCGCCTTCATGACCTCCCCGATCCGGATCGAGGACTCCGACAGCTTGCGCACGGTCTCGGCGGTCAGCTCGGCCGAATGCACGGCCTCCTGGGCGACGCCCGTGGCGCGGGTGGCGGCGGTGGCGATCTCCTGAATGGAGGCGCTCATCTCCTCGGTGCCGGAGGCGACGGTGGAGACGCTGTTGCTGACATCGCCGGCGGCGTGCGAGGCCGACTGCGCCTCCGCGCGGGTGCGGGTCGAGACCTCATCGAGGCGGGAGGCCGTGGCAGTCAGCTGGCTGGAGGCCGACGACAGGGCCGCCGCGTTCGTGCTGATGGCCGCGATGACCGTGGACACCTGCTCGTTCTGGGCGTTGAAGGCATCCGCCAGGTCGTGCAACTCGTCGACGCCCTCGGGCTCGAGGGTGAACGACAGGTCGCGGGGGTCGCGGTCCTGCAACGTGGTGGCGTAGTGCCGGATCACCGAGCCCATCTGGCGGTGGAACACCCAGAGGATGGTCAGGAGGGCGATCGAGAGCAGTACCGCGATGATGGCCAGGGCGATCTCGGTGGCAGAGCGCAGCCAGGCGCTCGATTCGGCGTCGGCGGTCACCCGCTGGGCGTTCTCGGTGCGGAACTGCTCGATCGGGCCCATGATCTTGGCGGCCTCACCCAGGTACGCCTCGTTGTGCACGAGGTCGCGGGCGAGTTCCCGCTTCTGCTCGGCGTTCAGCGCGCGGTCGGCAGCCGACAGGCTGTACTCCGCGACCGGCCCCGGCATGGCGGCGGGAGCGACATTCGCGGCCTCGAGCATGAGCCGCATGGCTCGGGTCTCGGTCTGCACGAGCGTCGCGGAGTTCTGGCTCGCCTGGGCCACGAGGTCGAGTTCCGACTGCGGCGTCTCCAGCGACTCCAACGTGGCGATCGCCTTGGCCTGCGACTTGGTCTCGTTGATCTCCGTCCAGTACTGGTCGAGCCAGGCCTGGTCGCCCGTCGCGGTGTAGGCGCGCACGGTGTTGGTCAACAGCCGGGAGGAGTCCCGAACCGTCTCGGCGGCCTCGATCGACTGCTCTTTGACGGCGATGGAGCGCGTCATCTGGTTGGTCGAGTACACGTTGCCGACGACGGCTGCCCCGGCCAAGGCTGTGAGGCCGATCGCAGCCGCTGCCGCGATGGTGGTGATTCTTGACTGCTTCACGAGAATTCCTCCGGGACAATTCGTGCCTTTTAGGAGCAAACGTGCTATTTCTGCGCTCCAGCCCTAGAGATCGACACGCGGACACGGGATCTGAGACCGGCCACTCCGAGCTGCCCCGGGAAGGGACGTTCGGCCTTTCTGGGGCCTCCCGCCTTCGTGGGTCCGGACCCAGGGTCACGCGAGTGCGGCAAGATCGACAGAGGTAACGAGGCGACGATCGAATGAGGAGAGACAGCGGCATGCGGGTAGCGATCATGGGGTCCGGCAACGGCGGTACCGCGGCGGCGTTCGAGTGGGCGCAAGCGGGGCACGAGGTCTCGATGTGGGACTTCGAGCAGTTCGACGCCAATATCGCCGCGATCGCGGCAGCGGGGAGCATCGAGGGGCGGGTGAAGTTCGAGGGCACGGCGCCGGTCCGGTACGCGGGGCACGACCTCGACCGGGCCCTGGAGGGGGCCGAGTTGGTGCTCATCGTCGGCCCCGCCTACGCGCACGAGGCGATGGGAGAGGCGTTGCGCGGCAAGCTCTCCGAAGACGCCGCCTACTGCGTGCTGCCGAGTTCGTGCAATGGCGCGGTGGTGCTCAAGCAGGCGCTCGGGCTCGACCTCATGGACGACACCTACGTCATCGGCGAGACGCACACGCTGCCGTACGGCTGCCGGCTCGTCGCGCCCGGGATCGTGCGGGTCACGACGCGGGTGCTCGACGGCCTGTTCGTCGCGGCGCTGCCCAGCTCACGCACCCCGGAGCTGCTGACCAAGTTGCAGGTCGTGTGGCCGCAGGCCGAGGCGGCGAAGAATGTGTTGCAGACAACCCTGCAGAACGGCAATCCGGTGCTGCATCCGGCGATCATGCTGCTCAATGCGAGCCGCATCGAGAACACCGGCGGCGACTTCCTCTTTTACACCGAAGGTGTGACGCTCGCCTCAGCGCGACTCATGGAGGCGGTCGAGGGCGAGCGGCAGGAGCTCGGCCGGGTCCTCGGCATCGATATCGTGCGCGACCCCGAGTTGGGCCTGCGCCAGGGTTATGTGTCGGAGGCGACCTACCTCAAGGGCTACAACGACGGCATCGGGTTCGCGAAGTCGCAGGCGCCGAAGACACTGGATTTCCGCTACCTGACCGAGGACGTTCCCTACGGATTGGTCTTCATGTCCGAGTTGGCACGCCAATGCGACGTGCCCACCCCGGCGATCGACACGGTGATTTCGATGGCCTCGATCATTCTCGACGTGGACTTCCGCGCCGCCGGCAAGCGCCTCCCCAAGGATCTCGGCTTCGCCGACCTCACTTTGGAGCAGGTGCGGGGCCTGTGACCTGCGCGGCCCGCCGCTCGTAGACCCGCGCGATGAAGGGCGCGCCCACACCGTGCAGCACGAAGCTGGCGAGTACGGTGACCACCATCGCGGCCAGCGCCGTCTCGCTCTCGTTGGCGGGCAGGTCGGCGAAGGCGAGCAGCCCGAAGACGATCGTGGCGATGCCGCGCGGCCCCAGCAGGGCCACGAGCATCCGGTCGCGCAGCGGCATCGAGGACCCGAGCAGGCACAGCAGCACGGGCACGATGCGCACGACGGTCAGCGCCGCGAGCGGGAAGAGGGCGACCTGCCAGCTGAAGAGCACCTGCATGGCGATCACCGAACACACGCCCAGCACGAACCACATGACGTAACCGGTGAGCGCGGCGAGGTCTTCGGTCAGGTCGATCTCGGAGTGGGCGAGGTGGCCGCGGGCCGCGCGGAACGCCAACCCGGCGACGAAGGCCGCGACGAAGCCGTTGCCGTGCCAGGTGAACGCCAAGGCGTAGGCGAGCAGCGGAATGGTGACGACGCCGACGCGCAGGGCCGTCGAGGAGGACCAGCCGCGGGCGACGACGAACCGCATCAGCAGACCGGAGGCGACGCCCACCACGATGGCTTTGAGGGACGCAGGGAGCGCCTCCGCCAGGGCCGCCTGCGGGGTGGCGGCGTGGGAGGTGTTGCCGGCCAGGGTGAGGGCGAAGATGAAGATCGGGGCGACGATGCCGTCGTTGTAGCCGCTTTCGACGTTGAGAACGTTGCGCACCCGTTCGGGAAAGCGTTTGTCCTTGAGGATGTCGGCGGCCGGCGCCATATCGGTGGGCACGACCGCGCAGACGATGGCGAGGACGGCGGCCACGCTCAACGCGGGGAAGGCCCACAGTCCGGCCGCGGTGCCGAGCAGGATGCTCAGCGGCAGCGCGAGAAACAGCAGCCGGCTGGCGGGCTTGGGCTCGTGGCCCAGGATGCCCCGGCGGATCTCGAAGGAGTCGACGAAGAGCACCAGCGCGAGGATGACTTCGGCGATCTGCTGAGCCGTGCGGCCCGTGAGCACCTGATTGGCGATCTTGAGGTCGAAGTCCTGGGACACGATGCCCAAGGCGCTGGCCGCGCCGACAGCCAGGCCGCCAGCCACCATGACCATGGGTGCCGTGATGCGCCACGTGCGCAGCTGTTCAGCCGCCAACGCCCAGATGAGCAGCACAGCACCGCATGCCAAAATCGCGGTCGTCACGACACGTCCCCTTATCGATCCATCCCCGTCCGGCGGCCCTCCTGGCACGCTGAACCCTGAACAAAGGTAGGCCAGACCAACAGGGCGTCTCACCAGGGGTTCGACCTCCGAGCCGCTCGTGCAACTCGGTCAGGGCACCTGCGCACCGCAGCAACGCGCCTCGTCAGCTGTGCAGTCCGCGCAACACCTCGTAGAACGCGGCCTTGCCTGCGAAGCCGATGCCGGGGCGGTCGTCGAGTCGCACGCGGCGCCTCGTCGACCTCGTGGCGGCCGGCGACGCCACGGCCGCCGCCGACCTCGCGGCCGCCCACAACGAACGCAGCCTGGCAGCCACCGCTCTGGCGACACCGGCCCCAGCTGTCCGCGACGTGGGCGCCGGAGCCGACGGAACGTGACCGAGCGCTCTCCGGCCGGGTCAACGCAGTACGAACCCGGGGGTCAGGTCATCGCGAGAGTCGATGACGAATGTGTGCTCGCCGGTTCGATAGGCCATCCCGGTGACCATCGGCAGCACGGCATCCCGGTCGTCGACGTATTCGGGCGTGACCTGCAAGCCCACGCTTGCCGCATCGAGTTGCGCGTAGATCGCGCCGCCGTAGGTGACGTCCACGCTCAACTCGCCCCGCGAGGTCTGCACCGGTACGTCCGTGGCCAGCACGTAACTGGGGACGTTGAGAAAATCCGCGCACTGGACCGTGCCGTCGGCGGCGGTGTGCACGCGCGCGGTCACCCGGCCGGAGGGGACATCGATGATCACCTCGGTGATGCCGCTGGGGTCGGCGGGGACGAGTCCGCTCTCGATCGCCCAGACACCCAGGGCGATGGTGCCGTGTCCGCACGCCGTCGAGAAGCCGTCCTTGTGCCAGAACAGCACGCCGAAGTGCGCGCCTGCATCGTCGGGCTCGACGACGAAGCCGCCGTACATGTCCGCGTGCCCGCGAGGTTCGTGGCACAGGATCCGTCGGATCCGTTCGATCTGCGGGTTGGCCATCGCGAAGACCCGCTTCGCCGGCACGTTCGCTCCCTCGATGTCGATCGGAAGGCTGGTGACGATGCGGAACGGCTCGCCGCCCGTGTGATAGTCGACGCTCTGGTAATGCTCCGTGGCCGGGGGGAGTGAGTGCGGCATGGTGCGCACGCTAGCGCTTGCGTCGGCAACATAGGCGACGACTTCGCCGCCCCGACGGTCGCCCTCAGTCCGGTCGGCGGAGCGAGCGGCCTTCTAGGCTGAGCCGATGACGTCGAGCACCCCTGCGGACGGGCTGGTCTGGCACTACACGGACGCCGCCGGCCTGCTGTCCATCACGAGCAACCATGTGCTGTGGGCGACCGCGTCCGGCTTTCTCAACGACGCACTGGAGGTGGAGCTCGGGGTCACGCGCATGAAGGAGGCTCTGGAGGTCAAGGCCGCAGGCAGCGACGACGTGGTGCGCCGCTTCATCGAGGAGCGGCTGCGGTCGGAGTTGATGAAGCCCTCGACGGCCTCGCCGACGCTGTTCTTCATCCTGAGCGCCGCCCAGCACTGGGATCTGCTGGCGATGTGGCGGTGTTACGGCGGCCGCGGGGAGTCGTACGCCATCGGCCTCGATCCGCACGCCCCCTTGGCCGTGCTCACCGAACCGGGCGTCGACGTCTCGCCGTTGACGACGGGCGACGGCTACGTCACGCATCGTCCGTGGGCCCCCGTGCGCTACGACCTGGCCGAGCAGCGAGCGCTGGCGGAGGCGGTGGTCGAGGGACTCCCGGCGGCGTACGAGGCGGCCCGAGCCCGCGTGGCCTCCGGAGAATTGGATCGCGCCGACGTCTTGGAGGCGGTGCAGGGCACGCTCGACGATCTCGAACAGGCCCTCTTCCTCATCAAACACTCCGGCTTTCACGACGAGCGCGAGGTGCGCTACTGCACCGGCATCTTCGACCCCGACGGTTCGGCGTACCGGCAGGGGGTGGTTCGCTACCGTGCGTCGGCCTTCGGGATGGCGCCCTACTTGCACCTCACGGGTGCAGGAGAGCCCGGCTCGGTCTTCACCGATCGCGCCGCGCCCCTGCCGATCCGGGCCGTCGCCATCTCACCCTCTCCCCACGGCGGCCGCTCCGCCGAACCCACCCGCGCGATGCTCGCCGGCAACGGCTACGACGTCGACGTCTTCGCGTCCCAGATCCCCTTCCGCGCGTAGCGCGTCTGCGCCTACGAGCGCGAGGGCTAGGCGAACTGGGGATCTCCGTCGGTTTCGTCGAGGATGAACTGCCCGAACCCTGGAGCGTTGAGCGCGAGGACCCCTCGGCGGGGGACAGCAAGCAGTCCCTTCCCCAGGAGAGCTGCGCGGGCGACGCTGAGGTCGTTGGAGTGCATGCCGAGTGCTGCAGCGAGTTCTGCTCGGGACATTTCCTCCAGCCCCGAGCGCGCGATGGTCGCTAGGACGCGCCGTTCGGCTGCGGTCGCGCGGTTCCAGCGCCCCCGATAGAACAGCTCGACTTGCTCGTCAGCGGCGGCGACTCCGCTCCTGGCGTCATCGAGGTCGATGCGGTCGCCGCTTCGTCGCTCGCGTGACAGCCACACTTCATGGCCGTAGAGCTGGACGAAGTACGGGTAGCCGCCCGACCTGGTCAGCACGATCTCCAGCGCCTCGGACTCCCAAATCACCCCAGCCTCAAGAGCTGGCTGGAAGAGGGCTGCGGTGGCTGCGTTCTCGGGCAGGTTAGTGACCGTCTCGAAACGGAACCGCTCGGCGAAGGACGCTCCTTCGGTGACTCGCTCTTGGGTGCTGCTCAGTCCGGCCGCCATCAGTGCTGCTGGAAGGGCCGCTGCTCCGGCGGCGTGCACCTCGGCCTGGAGCTCCTGCCAGGCGGTCGCGAGAACCCGAATCTCCGACGGGTCGGCATCTTGCAGCTCGTCGATGAAGATCACCAGGCCGCGGTTGGTCGCCTGTGTCGCGCCTGCGACGGCCGTCACCACCTGCTTGAGGCTGGAGACTGCGGAGGGGAGTGCGCTCGCGGCCCGGACATCGAGCGCGACTTCGGCGGGGCCGAGTCGGAGGCCGACGCGGCTGACGGCGTGTTTGAACTGCTCGGTGAGCGGCATCGGCGACAGCTGCTGCATCCGGTGCGCGAGGAGGTCCGCCAGCGGGGCGAGCGTGGCGCCGGGACTGGCGGTCACGAAGGCCGTGGACAGGCCCAGTGCCGTTGCTGTTCGCTCTACGGCTCGCAGCAGTGATGTCTTGCCCACACCTCGAGCGCCTTGCACGACCTGAATCCGGCCCTCGAAGTGCTGCCTGCCTGCCACACCGACGAGGCTCCGCTCCAGCGCGGCGGTCTGCCGCTCACGACCGGGAGTGAACGTGGCGATGTCGCCCGGCGTGTAGGGCGATGCGAGAGGGTCGAGCACGGAGCCTCCTTATGAAACTTTATGAAGTGGGCCGTTTCATAAAGGATCATAAAGCGGGGGACGGCCGGACGTCTTCGTGCTGCCGCCCGAGGAGTCCCGGTGGCGGCGCGCGTCAGCAGCGGCTCACTGGTAGGAGACGAACCACGGCTTGGGTTCGACGTCCTGGTAGGTCTGCTGCGGGGTGAACGTCGGGGTGTCCTGCTTGTGGAAGTTCTTCCACGCCATCCAGATGCCGTCGGGCAGGTTGCGCTGCAGGCGATTCCAGGTGGCGAACTTCAGCTCCCGGCCGCCGTGGCCGTCGGCGTGCAGGGTGATGGCGAGCTCCTTGTGGGAGGTGTCGACCTGGCTGCGGTTAGTGATCATGCCGTCGGTGAACTGGTGCAGGATGAGCATCTTCTGCGGCAGCTCGTGCTCGCGGGTCAGCTCCGCGAGCCACTTCGAGACCTCGTTGATCTCCTTGGCGTCGACCGAGCCGATCTGATTGCCGTGCACCTGGGTGTTCGTGATCCGCCACTCGGGATCCAGGGCCAGGCCCACGTGTGGCTCGCGCAGAAACTCCTCGTACTCCTTGGCCTGATCGAGGAAGTGGGAGCGGCCCGGCTGCAGGTCGAGCACCACGTGCACATCGTTCTCGGCGGCCGCCTCGATCCAGGGCCGCAGCACGCTCTTGGGGCGCAGCATCGTGTACTTGCGGTCGGGCCCGGGGTCGCGTGCGGCGACGGTGGTGATGATCTCGAACGCCGGCTGCACCGGCTCGTCGCTGTACTTCTGGTACTCGGTGACCTTCTTCTTGATGCGCGCGATGGCCGCGTCACATCCTGCTGGCCGAGCGCTCCGAGCGCTGGCACGCCGGGGGAGCCGTAGAGGGCGACGAGTCGCCGGTCGGGGAACATCGTGGTGCCCCCGCCGGGCAGCTCAGCCGGCTCGGGCTCGGGTTCCGGAGTGGGAGTGGGGGCTTGCGCCTCCTGCGCCTGGGCGGCGTCGTCCGGGTCCTGCGCAATGGCGCATCCCGTGACCGCCAACGCGCCGATCGTGACGATCGCGAGCAGACGCCCGCTCGATCTGCGCGCAGGGCCGGAGAGGGTCGCGGGCGAATGCAAGAGAAGGCGCGGCATGCTTCCGCACCGTATCGAGCATTTCGCCCGGATTCGAGCACCGCCGCCCGGTGGTCGGGCTCCGGGCCGCCTCCTCCTAGGCCCGCGTCATCGCCGATCGAGGAAGGCGAGCACCGCGCTGACCCGGCGAGGGTGTCTCGGGCCTGCGACATCGAGGACTCGACCGCCGCGCCGGCCGATGTGGGGTCGTGCTCGAGCTTCCCAGACGATCACCAGGGGGATGCCGGCCGCGATCAACGTGAGGAGCACGACGTGCGCGGCGACCAGCAGCGGCCACGAGATCAGCAGGTAGACCGACTCCCGGACGAGGCGATTGAGGGTGGCGCGCACGCGGTGGGACGTCATGCCCTTGACGCTACGGAGCGGCGGTGGCCGGGCACCATCCGGTGAGCCGGACAGACGTCTGTCGGGCTAACCCGACAGACGCCACTGACCACGACGTGACCCACCCTTGGCTAGCTGGTGGGGAGCGGTGCCACTGCGGGGCATTCCTTGTCGGCTACGGAGCCCGCGGCGCGGGCCGGCACGTCGCCGGTGGTCAGGTAGGCGGCGATGGTGTCGAGGACGCAGGGGCTGGCGGAGAACGCGGAAGAATGGGTGGAGCCGTTCTTGCCTTCGACGAGGCGCGCGGATGCGAATCGGTCCCGCACGGCAAGCGCGTCGCTGAACGGGGTCGCTCCGTCGAGGGTCTCGCCGATCATAAGGAACGGCTTGTCGAACGTCGCACCGTCGACAGCGGTGAGCGACTTGGCCGGGACGGGCCAGGTGGCGCAGGGGCCGTTGAGCCAGGTGTTGCTCCACGTCATGAGCTGGTTTTCCGGCTCCAAGCGCCGCGCGTCGGCGATCATTGTCTGGATGTCCGGCCACGTCGATTCCGAACACTCGACGCCCAGGTAGGCGGCATAACTGTTGTCGGAGGGGTTCGGGTCCTTGCCCTCGTCCAGACCCTGCAGGTCGTTCTTGTTGAGGACGACGTCGAGCAGCTGCCCGTTCATCGGCCAGTACCCAACGCCGTAGGCGGCCTTGATCAGCGAGGCGATCAGCTCCGACGAACCCGCTCCGGCTGGAGGCTTCGCGGCCAGCTCATCGATCTTCGCGAACGTCTTCCTCTCGATGGCGTCGGCGTCGGTGCCGAGGTGGAACATGTTGGGGTTTTTGGCGACCCACTCCAGGAAGACGCGGAAACTCTTGGTCACCGCCACGTTCTGATCGAGGTTTGACTGGTACCAGCCCTTGTTGGGGTCGGCCACGCTGTCCAAGACCACGCGATCGACATGCTGGGGGTATTGGGTCATGAAGACCTGGCCCAGGTAGGTGCCATACGACGTGCCCCAGAAATGCACTTTGTCGACACCCAGCGCCCGACGAATGGAGTCGAGGTCCTTGGCATTGTCGAGCGTCGTCATGTGCTGGAGCACCTTGAACCCGTCGGACGTCTTGCAGGCCTGCGCGTATGCGTTGACCCGTTCGATCCACTTCTGGGTCGCTGCGTCGTCGCCCGGTCGGAACACCGGCTGCGGGGTGGCGAAGTAGTCGGGGATGCACGAGACCTGCGGTTTGCTGCCCCCGACGCCACGGATGTCGACGCCGATCCAGTCGAAAGAGTCGCCGACGTTGTTCGGGAGGTTCGCGGCGCTGTTCGGCACAGTGCGCCCGAGACCACCCGGGCCCCCGGGATTGGTCAGCACCACGCCCTTGAAGTCGCTGCCCTTGTGTGCGCGGCGACTGATGGCGAGGGTGATCTTCTCCCCCTGCGGGTTGGCGTAGTCCAGCGGCACCGATACGTCCGCGCACTCCAGGCCTTTGAGGTCCTCGTCGGTGCAGGCCTTCCAGGGCGTCACAGATACCGGCGCCGCACTCGCTGAAGTCGTTTGGGGTGATGCCGAGGTGTTGCTCGGCATTGAGCATCCTGCGGCGGCGAGCCCGGCGATGGACATCAGGACGACGAAGCGCCGCGCGGTGCACGTAGGAGTCATATCTGCAGTGTCGCAAAAGTGCGTTCAACCCAAAGGTGGATATGTGGGCAACACACTGCCGGTGGCGCTCACCCTCGGGCCGCGCCGCGCTTCCAGTAGCCGCTGAAGAAGATGTGCCGCTTGTCGACGCCGCTGGCCACGAGGTGGCGGCGCAGGGTGGTCACCGTGGTGGACTCCCCGCACAGCCAGGCGTACCCCAGAGCTCGCCCATCGAAGGCCGGGGTGGTCGGTGCGGTGAGGGCAGGCAGGATCGCGGCGCCGGGTTCCGCTGATCCGCGGTCGTGGACGACCGCGGATCCGAGCGGCGAATCGGAGAGCCGAGCAAAGGACGCGTTGTAGGCGTCCACGAACCGCACGTCGGGAACTTCGATGTGCACCTCGAGCGGCGGCAGCGGATCGGACAGCGAGCGGATGATCGCGGCGAGCGCGGGCAGCGCGGTCTCGTCGGCGACGAGCAGTTGCCGCGCCTGCGGTTGAGGCGGCGCGTAGCAGGCGCCACTGGTGCGCACGCCGACGGCATCCCCGGGTGCCGCCCCGCAGGCCCAGGCCGACCCCGGCCCGGCATCCCCGTGGAGCACCACGTCCACGTCGATCTCGCTGTCGTGCGGCCGATACTCGGCGACGGTGTACCAGCGCAGGTCGGGGCGGGTCGCCTCCGGCAGTTCGGCCAGGGCCGCGCGCACGTCGCGCCGGCCCGCGTCGGGTAGCTGCAGCGCACTCCCGCGTCGAGGCATCAGCAGACCGAAGTACTCATCGGGCCCCGCCGGCCGCCACGCCGCCAGGTCTGGGGCCACCAGGGTGATGCGGCGCAGACCCGGCGTCAGTTCACGGACCGCGCTGACCTGCGCGATCACCTGGTGGTGTGTGGGACGTCGGGGCGGCGGCGCGCTGGAACGGGCGGCGTATACGCCCCACACCCGCTCGACGAGCGCATCACGCAAGGCTGCGACGGTCATCTCTGGTCCTTCCGGCGGACAGGCATCGGAGCCTGCAGGCAAGTGAGGTAAGGCTTACCTAATCACGGAAGGTGGGGTGCCGCGCAACCAGGCTCAGCCGCACGGCCTCCGCGCGCCGGTCGCCTACGGTAGCCGGATGATCGCAGATGGTCGGCCGGAGGCGCGGCGCAAGAACAAGGTCACGAGCTGGGCCTGGTGGATGTCGGAGAAGCGTCGGGCCTACGGCTCGGTAGGGCTGGCGATTCTGCTCGCGCTGCCGCTGCAACTGCGGATCGCCGCGCACGTCAGCCTGTTTACGTTTTTGGGTTACACCCTGGTGCTGCTCGCCACCTACCTCGCGATCTACGCCCTCATGACGATCGTCGTCTTCGCTCGCGTCTCCCCGCAGGAGTGCCGCGAGTGGGCGCGCTCGACGCAGCCGGGTACGCGGGTGGAGCGGTTCGTGCTCGGAACGCAGCCCGGCGCGGGGATGGCGACCGGGCTCTCCGCCATCTCGCTCGGCGCCGTCGTCATCGGGCAATCGGCGGATTTCTGGTGGGCGTTGGGGTTGTCCACGATCGCGGGGGCCATTGTCATCGTCGCCTTGCTCGTCGCGTCGTGGCTGTCGGTCGTGCTCACCTACGCGGTCGAGTACATGTGCCGCGATCAGCGGGAGCCAGGCACGCAACTCTCGTTTCCCGGTGGGGCCGACGACCTGCGCTGGGTGGACTACCTCTACTTCTCGTTCGGGGTGAACACAACCTTCGGCACCACCGACGTCGATATCCAGGAGTCGACGATGCGGCGCACGGTCATGGGGCACGGCATCATCGCCTTCATCTTCAACACGGTCATCCTCGCCGTCGCCGTCAGCGCCATCGCCTGAGTTGGCTGTCCAGCCAGGCGGATGTGGAGTGCTCGATGTACATCGTTGTACAGTTGAGTACATGGCGATGTCGATGAGCGAGGTACGCGCTGAGCTTCCTCGCGTGCTCGACCGGGTCGAGGCGGGCGAGGACATCGTTGTGACGCGGCACGGCAAGCCGGTCGCCGTGGTCGTTCGGCTCGATCGGGTGCGCGCCCGCGCCGCGGAATCTGCCTATGCCGTCGCCGACGACCTCGATGTGCGGATCGAGCAAGCACGTCGGGCGCCCCTACCCGCACCGTCGTTGAGCAACGCCACCGCCCGAGATCTCGTCGCTGACGTCGACCGTTCCCGCGGGCCGCGCTGACTGACGTCATCGATCTGCAGGCACTTCGCTCGAGGACGCTGACTTGGACGCTTTCGACGCCGATGTGCTCATCTACGCTGCAGTGCCGGGGCATCCCCTCGGGTCGCCGGTTCGTGCCCTCTTGGCGGCCTCCGAGCCGGGAGTGCCGGCCGGCATCGGCTCGACTCTTCTCCTGCCCGAACTGCTCATCAAGCCGGTACGTACCGAGAACGTGGGCGAGGTCCAGCAGCTCACCGCCCTTGTGGCGCGCCTGGATCTCCTGCCGTGTGACGCCGCGACGGCCCGTCTCGCGGTCGCCCTCGGCGCGCGGTACGCCCTGCGGGCCGCAGACGCGGTGCATCTGGCGACCGCCGTCCATGCCCGCGCCGAGCGATTCGTGACAAACAACCGCAAGGACTTTCCGGAGACCATCGGGGAGATCGCGATCACCTACCCCGATCGCCTCTCACCGCCCTCCTAGAGGCGGGCGGCGCGCGGAACGGCGAGCAGTGGGACGACGCACAAGACCGACGCGATCGCCATCGACATCCCCATGAGCTGCGGCGTGACCCCCAGCAGCGACACCATCGGCGGAATGAGCGCACCGAAGAGGCTCTGCACCAGGCCGATGCACGCGGCCGCGGCGCCGATCGCCTGACCCTGTCCCTCCAGCGCCAGCGTCGTGGCGTTGGGCAGCAGTGGCCCCGCCACCGAGATCGCAAAGAACAGCGGGATGATCACCCACCACACCGAGGCCCCCTCGACGTGGGTGGCGACTGCTACGGCCAGGCACGCGACGATGCTCATGGCCAGCGTCCACACGAGGACCCGGAACGAACCGATGATGCTGACGATCCGCAGGTTGAGCCGTCCGAGCAGCAGGATGCCCACGGAGTTGGCGGCGAACAGGTAACCGAATTGCTGCGCGCTCAGGCCGTAGCCGTTCTGCATGGCGAAGCTGCTCATCGCCAGGTACAGGCTCAGCGGCTGAAAGCCGATGGCCAGCACCAGCGCGGGCGCCAGAAACGACCGGTCGCGCAGCACGCGGGGAAACTCACTGAACAGCGACCAGAGCTTGGCGTCCTTGCGCTTCTCTGGCGGGAGGGTGTCGGGAAGTCGCACCGCGGCCACGAGCAGCGCCGCGCCGCAGAGGGCGATGGCCACGAAGATGCCGCGCCAGCCGGTCACCACCAGCAGCAGGGCGCCGAGCAGGGGAGCGACGACGGGGGCCACGCCGAACACCAGGGCGGTGATCCCGAAGGCGCGGGCCGCCTCGCGCCCGCTGTAGAGGTCGCGGACCATCGAGCGTGCGATGACGGCGCCGGCGCCACCGCCGAGCCCGCCGAGAAAGCGTGCGATGAGTAGGAACTCCAGGTTGGGGGTGAGCGCGCAGGCCACTGCGGCGACCGTGAAGAGCGTGACCCCGATGATGAGCGGCCACCGGCGACCGACCTGGTCGCTGAGCGGCCCGACGACGACCTGTCCGAGGCCGAGCCCGATCATCGACACCGACAGCGACAGTTGCCCGCCCGTGTCAGTGGCGCCCAGGTCACTCGTCAGTTGCGGCAGCCCCGGCAGGTACATGTCGAACGACAGCGGCCCGAACGCCGACAGGGCCCCGAGCATGATGAGCAGCCGTCGCCGTGACGGCAGGGGGCGGGCGTACTGGGCGGACACGAAACTCCTCGAAAAGCAATGGGTTGGCCGCTCGGCGGCCTCGAGCGAGCGGCGCTGCCCGACCGGACGCTATCAAATCGATTCGATCTGCCAGGCCGAAGGGGGTCTCGGTGGACGTAGCGGATTCTTGACGTACTCAGGCGAAGCGCCCCTAGCGCACCCAACGCGTTGACCTGCGGCGATGCCACGAGCCCGTCTGGGCGAGCATCCCCGGGTACGTCGAGAATCCGCTACGTCAGCCGGCACTTGCCGATGCGCTGGGTGTCGCCAAGGTCATTCGGTACGTCGGCGCCGGCGTCATCGGGGGCGGGTAGCTTGCGTGGTGTCGACAGCTCGTGTCGCTCGCTCGGCCGGATCGCGATGAGGAGAACTCCCGTGGCAATGCAGCTCAACCCCTACCTGACCTTTCCCGGTAACGCCGCGGAGGCCATGGCGTTCTACGCCGAGGTTCTCGGCGGATCGGTCCAATCGATGTCGTTCAAGGAGTCGGGCATGGACGTCGACGGCGTCATGCACGCGGCGCTGGAGACCCCGACCGGCTTCCACCTCTACGCCTCGGACCAGTTGCCGGGCATGGGGCCAGATCTGGTGCCCGGCAACAACATCCAGATCTCGATCTCCGGCGATGACGCCGACGCGATGCGCGGCTTCTGGGAGGGGCTCCGCGACGGCGGCCAGGTCGTCATGCCCCTGGAGAAGCAGATGTGGGGCGACCTGTACGGCCTGCTCACCGACAAGTTCGGCATCTCCTGGCACATCAACATCGCCGGCGACGCCGCCGGGGCCTGATCGGAAGCCGCTCTGCCGCGCCCCGGGCGTGCGGCAGGGCACCCGGCCAACTCCCGCAGGCGAGCACCCGGGGCTCCGGTGGGCCTCGCCGGACCGGCCGACGGCTGGAACCGAGCTCTCTGGGGGCGGGTGATTCGCCGTCACCGCGGCATGGGCCCTGTTCGTGGGGATCGAATCTGCCTTGCACTATCGGGGGGCCGCCGGTTAAGGATGAGGGGCGCGACCTGCAGGTGGCAGGCGCCGCTGCCCTGTCCCCCTCACCGCGAAGGACCGCATGTCGACCGAGACCGTCTGGGGCCTGATCGGGGTGTTCGTGGGGGGCGCGTTCCCGTGGCTGGAGGCGATCTTCGTCATCCCAGCCGGGATAATCGCCGGCCTCCCGGCGCTGCCGGTCGTCATCGCGGGCGCGACGGGCAACATTCTCACGATCGGCTTGGCCGCGTACGCAGGTGAGTGGTTCAGACAGCGGTGGGTTGCGTTCCGGCGGCGGCGTAGCGCGGAGAAGGGTGAAGACGCCCAAGAGCGCGCCCGCAAGGCAGCCAAGGCCGAACACCGGCAGCAACGCGTGGTGCGCGTCATGGATCGCGGCGGACTGCCCCTTCTGTCGTTCCTCAGCCCCTTCATCGGCACGCAACTCTGTGCTGTTGCCGCCGTCGCCATCGGAACGCGGGCCACACCCACCTTCGTGTGGATCAGCGCGATGACCGTCCTGTGGTGCATCGTCGCGGCCTGGGCCACGCTGGCCGGCTTCGCCTTCTTCACGGACGCATGAGATGAGTTACGCACTCCCCGACAACAGCCCGGATCCGGGGGCCACGCCGGACCTGCCGATGCGGACCACGCTGCGGCTGCTCGCGACCTACATCACCCCGCACCGCGGGATGCTCGCGATCGGGGTGGCGCTGGGGCTCGTCGGCACGGCGATGGAGTTGGCCACGCCGCTGGTCACCAAGTCGGTTCTCGACCGACTGGAGATCGGGGCATCCTTGGCGACCCCCGTCATCATCCTCGGGGTGTTGCTAGTCGCGGGCACGGTGATCGGCCTCATTCAGGGGATCATGCTGGGCACCCTGGCCGAGCGGATCATCCTGGCGACTCGCACCGGCATGGTCCGCCACCTGCTGCGCACCAAGGTGACCGATCTGGCGCAACGCTCCGGAGGGGAGATGGTTGCGCGGGTCACCTCCGACACCCTCCTCATCCGGGAGGCGACGACCACGACGATCGTGCAGGGCATCAACGGCGTGGTGGCGCTCGTCGGGGCCATCCTGCTCATGGCCTTTCTCGACGTGCCGTTGCTGCTGGCGACCGTGGCGGTGATCATTCTGGTCGGGATCGCCGCGGCCACACTCATGCCGCCGCTGGCTCGGGCGCAGCGCGAGGCGCAGGCCGAGGTCGGCCGGATGGGTGGCCGGCTCGAAGGGGTGTTGCGCGCGGTCCGCCCCGTCAAGGCCAGTCGCGCCGAGGAGCGCGAGGCCAGCAGGATCGGTGACCACGCGAGTCGGTCGGCGCGGTTGGCCGTGCGGGCGGTGCGCCTGGAGAACGTCGCCTGGGCGATCACCGGAGCGGGAGTCAACCTGGCGGTCCTCATCGTGCTGGGCGTCGGCGGCTGGCGAGTGGCCAGCGGTGAGATCGGGGTGTCGACGCTCATCGCGTTCCTGCTCTACCTGTTCCAACTGATGATGCCGGTCATGATGCTGACGATGGCGATGACCGCGCTGCAGTCCGGCCTGGCCGCGGCGGCCCGGATCCACGAGGTCACCACGCTGCCGATCGAAGTCGACGAGCCCGCCGCGGTGGCACCGCAGGCCCGCACCGATGCAGCGGCGCTGGTGTTGCGGGAGGTGCGCTTTCGCTACGACCCTGCCGGTCCGTGGGCGCTGGACGGGGTGTCACTGACGGTCCCGCGCCGCGGCCACGTGGCGATCGTCGGCCCCTCCGGTGCGGGCAAGACGACGATCTTCGGGTTGCTGCTGAAGTTCCTGGCGCCGCAGAGCGGTTCGATCTCGCTCGACGGTCGACCGTTCGAGCAGTGGCCATTGGGGGAGTTGCGCCGACGCCTGGCCTACGTCGAACAGGACACGCCGTTGGTGCCGGGGACGGTGCGCGAGAACCTTCTGTACGCCGCGCCCGACGCCGGCCCGGAGGCGGTGGCGCGGGCGCTGGAGGCCGTCCGGCTGACGGACCGGTTCGGTTCGCTGCCGCAGGGCCTGGACACCGAGGTCACCGGGGCGGTGCTGTCTGGCGGTGAACGCCAGCGCATCGCGTTGGCCCGGGCGTTGGTGGCTGACCCCGAACTGCTGCTGCTCGACGAGGTCACCGCCCAACTCGACGGCATCACCGAGGCGGCGGTCGCCGCGGGCATCCGGCGGCAAGCCGAGCGGGGGGCCGTCATCACCATCGCCCACCGACTCTCGACCGTGATGGATGCCGACGCGATCATCGTCCTCGACCAGGGCCGTGTCCGCGCCGTCGGCACGCACGCCGAACTGTTGGCCACCGATGAGCTCTACGCCGAACTCGTCACCGCCCTGCGGATCGCCCAGGACGCGCACCCACCGTCGGGCCCGTGACCCGAGCTGTCCTCCGGCTCTCCGCACTAGCTGTTGGGCAGAGGCGCTCCGAAACGCAGCAGATTGTTGTCGGGGTCGAGGTGCGCGCCCTCGCGCAGTCCGTAGTCCGTGTCGACGGGGGCCACCGTGCGCCCGACGCCTGCGTCCGCCCACTCCCGCGCGAGCCGATCGGCGTCGTCGACGTACAGGTAGACGCAGCCAGCGCCCGAGAGTGGGTCCAGCTCGGGCATGAGCGACAGGTGCAGGGCGACGCCGCCGCGCTCCGCCGCGCCGTACTCGGGCGTCAGTTTGGTGACCTCGAAGCCGAGCGCGCGGTAGTGCTCGATCGAGCGGTCGACGTCGGTGACCGGCAGAACAGCGGCGGAGCTCACGAGCTTCGCCAGGTCGGCAGTCGTCATCGAGCCAGCCTATGTCGGGCTGGAGCGTGCAAGCGGTTGTTCGCCGGGTGCGTTCCCTGGCCGGGTTCGCCGTCTTCACCTGAGCCGGCGGCTGCAGGAACAGGCGATGGGACGCGGGTTGTGACTAGGCTCCCGGCATGAGCGACGAGCCGTCGACGACGGGAATCGATCCGAGCGCAGCACCCTCGGGGCCCGGCTGCGTGGAATGCCTGGAGACCGACGGGTGGTGGGTCCACCTGCGGCGATGCGCCCAGTGCGGGCACGTGGGCTGCTGCGACTCCTCTCCGTCTCAGCACGCCTCGGCCCACGTTCGAGCCTCCGGACACCCGGTCGTGCAGAGCTACGAGCCGGGCGAGAACTGGATGTACGACTACCGCACGGAGGAGTTCGTCCGCGGCCCGAAGTTGGCCGAACCGACGAGCCGCCCGGACGACCAACCGGTGCCTGGCCCGCAGGGCCGCGTCCCCGACGACTGGCGCGACCACATCCACTGATCGACGTCCACCTGGTCGAGTCGGCCTGAGGCCGGGCGGGCGCTCAGCCGCCGAGTACCTGGTTGACGAAGTTGGCCGAGCGCTCCCGCAGGCCGTCGATGCGGCGGGTCACGATGACGCGCCGCGCCTCCTCGTCGACGCCCCCGGCCTCGAACGTCGGCGGTCGGCGCACGTTGGCCGAGCATATGAACTCGGTGCAGATGAAGGTGCCGATCGTGTTGCCCTTGCGCCCGGCCGGCCCCGCGAAGGCCGCCGAGTACATGCTCACGTCGTCGGTATTGACGACGTCCTCGCACAGCACGCACATCTTCTTGCGGCGCACCGCGGGCTCCTTGGCCCGATGCAGGAGCACGACCCGCAGCTCACCATCGAGCTCCAGCGCGAGGTACGCCGTCTCCGGCAGCTTTGGGTCCCGCCAGCCCAGGTACTCCCGGTGCTCGAAGTCGATGTCGTCCAGCGCCGGCAGCGTCGCCTTGGCCGCCTCCCGCTTCGACGCATTGACGAATCCCGCCCGGATCGCCTCCGGCGTGATCGGGGTCATGTGCGCTCTCTTTCTGTCAGCCGGGTCGACCCTGCGAGTTCGTTCGGGCCCTCCGGGTGCTCTCAGGGACCGACGTACTCGTGGTCGACGCCCAGCAAGTCATAGGTGCGCCGGGCGCGCAGATCCCGGGTGAGGAGGCGTCGCGCGTTGGTGCGGGCAGCCTCCCCAACGAGGGCGTCGTACACCGCTCCACCGATGATGCCGATCGTGGCAAGTCGGGGTCGCAGCGCCGCTGAGGCGTCCGTCGACAGCCACACCACCTCGGGAAAAACGCGATCAAGCAGGGAGGCGGCATCTGCGGGGTCGACTGCCAGTTGCCCGGGAAGCCGGGTCAGGACGGCGAAGACCTCGAATGCCGCGTGACCGGCGAGGGCGGGACGGTGTGCGCGCACCGCTGCCAGGCACGGGCCGTGGGCGGCGTGCCCTGCGTCCAGCGCGGGAACGGCGACGCTGGTGTCGACCGCCCACCCCTCAGCGCTGGCCATCATCTCGCCAGCGCTGAACGTCGGCGTCCGTGACCGCCACCCCGCGAACGGCCTCGATGACCGGCCAGCCGTCGACGTCCACGATGCGTCGCCTCGGTTTGCGCAGGGGAGTGAGGAGCAGGCCGTCCCCGGTCAAGGTCACCTCGAACTGGGCATCGGGGCCCAGCCCCAGCTGATCGCGGGCCTCCTTGGGGATAACCACGCGTCCCGCTTTATCCAGCGATGCCAGCATGCCATCCACGATACCATTCAGAGGGCTCAATACGATGACGCTCCCCGCCTGCAGGAGCTTTGGGCCCGGCACAGTGGCGACCCTGAGATTCCGTCACGCGCCACGAATCGCAGGCGACCGGCTTGTCGGCTGGCCTCAGCCTTAATCGGTGTTCTTCAGGTAGAGCTCGACGCGATCAGTCGTCCACGTCGGTACCCCTGTGCCGAAGAAGTCGTTGTCTTCGGTCCAGATGGGGCAACGCAGAAGGATCGCTGTGGCAAGGACCGGCCAGTCGTCAGAATCTCGCTGCGCGATGCGGGCCAACGCCGTCACCTTCTGGGATTCATAGGCCTCCTCCGGTACGGCAGTGACCGTCCGTCGGAGCGCGAACAGGAAATCGAGGGCAGGTCCAACCTCGGGTGCTCGACCGTGCTTCGTCAGGATTTCGGGAAGGTGCCGTTCGGCGTCTTCGTAGGCGATAGTCGGGGAGACGAAGTCGATGTGGGGCGCGTACGTAGCGATGAGTTCCTTGACCCGTCTGCCGAGGACGGCACGGACCAATATGTTTGCGTCCAAGACCAGGCCGCGTGCCGCCACTACCGAGCCGCCCTGCGACGCTCCTTGAAGTCTTCGACCAGCGTGTCGACTTCACTATCAGCCAGTGCGAGCAACTTGTCGAGCTTCTCGCCAGCCGCGCGCAGGGTGGCGGTCTCGGCCGTGCGGTCGTCCTTGACGGGGATGAAGTAGCCGACCGTCCGTCCGTGGCGGGTCACTGCCACGGGTGCGTCGTCGTCGACGAAGTCGGCCAGGCCGGCGCGGAATTCCCGTATCCCCACTCGTGCTGCAGACATCCCGACTCTCCTGCGATCATTTTGTGTACATCACGTGTACACATTCACGATACAACGCCCCTCGGACGGTGTCCACGTTCCCTGGTCGATGAGTTCTTACGGTCTCGAGATGCAGGTGCTGTTGTGGGCCGCTGACCTGTAGCGAGACGAGTCGGCCACGGCTGCCCGCCTCGCG
Source organism: Kineosphaera limosa NBRC 100340 (assembly GCF_000298215.1). Taxonomy (GTDB): domain Bacteria; phylum Actinomycetota; class Actinomycetes; order Actinomycetales; family Dermatophilaceae; genus Kineosphaera; species Kineosphaera limosa. The sequence continues at coordinate 66,792 of NZ_BAHD01000026.1, forward strand.
AGTACGTAGCAAGCTCACAGCTCGTCCGCGGAGAAGTGCGCCCTCTCCGCCCGCCACTGGTGGATCTCTGTTCTAAGGTTCCTGGTCGGGGGCGGTGGGCATGGGCAGTGGGACGTCGCGGTCGACGCGATGGGCGATGAGGCGCTCGTCGGCGAGGATGTCGTCGATGAGTGGGAGTGGCCCGAGGACGTAGGTGCTGTAGGCGTCGATGCCGGTGGTTGTCAGCCACGACTCGTCGATGGCCCACAGGTAGGCCCAGGCGGGATTCCACCAATGATCGTGGTCCCAGCCGGGAGGCTCGTCGAGGACGTCGTCCAGGGTGCCCTCGAACAGGAGGTGCTCGCGGTCGTACTCAAGGGCGACCCAGGGTGACTGCCAGTCCGGCGGCTGCTGGTGGATCTCGGCCCTCCTTGCCAGATGGCACCACGTACCGCTGGCGTCGGTGAGTGCCGGCGCAGGTGGTCCTCGAGAACGCGCCACAGTGACGGCGAGAGATGGCCCACAGGGGGCTCATCGACATGCAGCCAGCGTCGCAGGAGCCGCAGTGCCTCGGCGCGCCAGACTTCGGCGCGTCGAGTGTTGCGCTCCCTGCCGTCCGGTGCGGTTGCAACCGCAACCCTCGGCAGAGAGCGCGACCGTCGAGGGGCTGTGCCTCGGCACGCGAGCCGCATGTAGGATCGCGCGCTACTTGTCGTATCAGGGGGCCGCTGACCTGGGCTGCGACAGGAGCGTGAGACTGGACTTGTCTCAGTATCTTGTCCATTTCTGCAAGTCGATGCCCACGTCATGTGACGGACTTGCTGGCTCAGTTGAGGGCTAGCGTGACCGTGAACGAAGCACCTTGCCTTAGTCCCGGGCTCTCGGCGGACAGACTGCCGCCGTGGGCGTCCGCGATGGCCTTGCTGATCGTGAGTCCGATACCGGAGCCGGTGCGGTCTCGAGTTCGGGCCGAGTCGCCTCGGTAGAAGCGTTCGAAGGCGTGAGCGAGCTGTTCGGGGGTCATTCCGTCGCCGTTGTCGGCGACGGTGATCGTTGCCTCATGATCGTTGCGGCCGCCGTGGATGGTTACGGTGCCTCCGGGTGGGGTGTGTCGGAGTGAGTTGGCCAGGAGGTTGGTGAGGATCTGACCGATGCGGTTGCGGTCGACGCGGACGTGCACATCGGCGATGGAGTCAGTGTCGACCATGAGATTCACGCCCTTTTCGTCGTAGCGGTCTCGCATGCCTTCGTGAGCGGCCCTCAGCAGACTGCTCAGCGGTGTTTCTTGCAGATCGAGTGCGAGGCGGCCTTCTTCGGCGGTGGAGACCTCGTCGATGTCGTCGGCCAGGCGTGCCAACCGGTCGGTTTGCTCGGTCAGGGCGGAGCGGGACTGCGGGCCGAGTTGAGCCACCCCGTCATGCAAGCCTTCGTGATAGGCGCTGAGCGTGGCGATGGGTGTGCGCAGCTCATGGGCGAGGTCGGAGAGCATGCGCCGCCGTGTGTCCTCGACTCCTTCGAGGCGTACGGCCATGGCGTTGAATGTCTGGGCGAGGGTCTCCAGCTCGGTGCCCGCCCCAAGTGTCGGCACTCGGGTGCCGTAGTGACCTCGGGAGAGCTCTCGGGCGGCGCCGCTGATCTGGTCGAGAGGTTCACGTAGGCGGCGGGTCAGGAACCAGCTCACTGTGGTTGCAGCCAGGAGGGAGATGAGCAGGGCGCCTCCCACGGAGATGAGCGAGGCATCCCGGTATGCCATCTCGATGTGCACCAGTTCGGGCGCGTTCTCCCGGTGGCCGGCTTGAAGCAGATGCTCGTGGAAGATCGGGGGCCCCACCAAGGTGGCGACCAGTCCCGCGGTCAGAGCGCCGGCCAGCAGCACGATGGCCTGACCCGCGAGAAGCCGACCGGCGAGACCACGGGGCCATAGTCGACTCACGCTACGTGTGGCGGTCATCCTCGGCCCATCCGATAGCCGATGCCCCGAACTGTGACGATGTACCGGCCATTGTCGGGGTTGTCACCGAGCTTCTTGCGCAGGTGGGCGATGTGGACGTCGACGAGGTGCTCGTCACCGACCCAGCCGCCACCCCAGACCTCGTCGATGAGTTGGCGGCGTGAGAACGCCATGGTCGGCCGCGCCGCCAAGACCATCAGCAGGTCACGCTCGGTGGGTGTGAGTGCCACGGGCTCGTCGCGCAGGTGGACCTGCTGGCCGGCCGAGTCCACCCGTAGCTCACCGAAAACCCACGCGGGCTGGGCGTGGGTCTGCGCCGATGAGCCGGCCCGAGGGCGGCGCAGCACCGCTTGGACGCGTGCGACCAGTTCACGGACGCTGAAGGGTTTGGTGACGTAGTCGTCCGCTCCGACGGACAGGCCGATGAGGGTGTCGATCTCGTCCTTGCGGGCTGTGACCACGATGACGTAGCAGTCGGTGAACGTACGGATCTGACGGCAGACCTCGATGCCGTCCAGGCCGGGTAGTCCTAGATCGAGGATCACCACATCCGGTCGGGACTCGCGCACCAACTCCACCCCGGAGGGCCCACTGTGTGCGACCAGGGTCTGGTAGCCGGCCCGAGAGAGGTAGGCCGCGATCATGCCGGCCAGGGTCTGCTCGTCCTCGATCACCAGGACGGTCACCGGAGCGTCAGATGCTGTCGTACTCACACCTGCCAGTCTCACCCACGCACCTCAGGCGGGCAGCTGCCCTGCCGCCACCCCACGGGCATCTTCGTCAAACCTGAACCTCACGGTGGTCGAGCCTTGACGCCGGGGCCGGAGGCTGAATCGTGCCGGGCGTCTTCACGTCCGGTCGGACCGGAAAGGAGCCCGCTGATGATGTGGGGAAGTGGCTTCGGCATGACGTGGTGGATGTGGCTTGCGATGGGGGCGGGAACGCTGGCGTTCTGGGTCGTCATCTTCATGGCCGTGTGGGCGCTGCTCCCGGGGCGGGAGAAGGAAGGCGACACGACGCGTCCCGACCCGCTGACCCTCCTGCGGGAGCGACTGGCCAGGGGAGAGGTCAACCCGGAGGAGTACGAGCAGCGGCGACGCCTCCTGGTCGACGGCCACTGACATACCCACGGATCCCACGAAAGGCACCATGACCACGCACAGACCGACCCGCCGAAACGTTCTCCTCGGAGGGCTGGGGGTGGCAGCGGCCGCCACTCTGACCGCATGCACCGGAACCCGCGGTGCCACCAGCGCTCCACCAACGCCGACGTTCGGTGCACCCAGCCCTGTCACACCATCGGCCGGTCAGAAAGTCGTCGAGAAGGCGCTGACGGCCAAGCCGGCCACCCTGGATCTGGGTGGGCGTTCGGTGGCGACCTGGGCGTACGGCGACACGGCGCCGGGACCACTGGTGCGGGCGACGGCGGGAGACCTCCTTCGCGTCACTCTGGACAATCAACTCCCGGCCGAGACCACGATCCACTGGCACGGCATCCGGCTGCACAATGCCGCCGACGGAGTCCCAGGCCAGACCCAGGACGCCATCCGACCCGGTGCAAAGTACGCGTACGAGTTCACTGCGCCTGACCCCGGCACGTACTTCTTCCACCCTCACGTCGGCGTTCAGCTCGACCGCGGGCTCTACGCCCCGATGGTCATCGACGACCCGACAGAGCCCGGTGCCTACGACGCCGAGTGGATCTTGGTCCTGGACGACTGGATCGACGGCACCGGAACCACCCCCGACGAAGTTCTCAAGAGCCTTGTCGGCGATGCAGGCCAGTCCACCGGCCCCATGAACGGCATGGACGGCATGGGTGGCATGGACCACGGCTCCATGGGAAACATGGGAGCCGCACCGTGGGGCGATGCCGGTGACGTGACCTACCCCCTGTTCCTCATCAACGGGCGGCCACCCACCGACCCGGAGGTGCTGACGGCCAAACCCGGGCAGCGTGTCCGGCTGCGGATCATCAGTGCCGCATCCGACACGATCTTCACCGTCGCCCTCGGCGGCCACCGGCTGACCGTCACCCAGACCGACGGGTGGCCAGTGCAACCGGCCGAGGTCGACGCGCTCTACATCGGGATGGGCGAACGCTACGACGCGATCGTCACTCTCAAAGACGGCGTCTTCCCCTTCGTGGCCAGGCCGTTCGGCAAGACCAGTGGCGGCCAGGCCATGGCCCTGGTCCGCACCGGAAGTGGGACCCCTCCCGGAGCGGACACCAGCCCCAAAGAACTGAGCCGGCAGGTTCTGATCGGCTCGGAACTCAAGCCGGCCGCATCCGCGAAGCTGTCCGCCCGCGAGCCGGACGCCGTCGCGCAGCTCACTCTCGACGGCTCGATGAAGCCGTACCGGTGGGGCATGAACGGCGCCAAGTTCGGCGAGAACGAGCCTTTGACAGTCAAGGCCGGACAGCGGCTGCGGATCGACGCGCGCAACCTGACGATGATGACCCACCCGCTGCACCTGCACGGTCACACCTTCGCGCTGCCGTCAGGACTGCGGAAAGACACCGTGTTGATGGCCCCGATGCAGTCGTTCGCCCTCGATCTGGACGCAGACAATGCCGGGGACTGGATGGTCCACTGCCACAACATCTACCACGCAGAGGCCGGCATGATGATCGCCCTCAACTACACGGCATGAGACGTCTTCCCGGGCGCGTCCTGGTCGTGGGGTCGATCCTCGCCGCTCTCGCGACACTCTCGGCGTGCGCCGACGCAGACGTGCGAAACCCAGCAGGGGCCGCCGCATCCACCAGGGGGAGCACCCAGCCGCCGATCGCCATCACGCACATCCACGGGGTCGCCAGAGATCCGAGGAGCGGAGAGTTGCTGCTGGCCACCCACCAGGGGCTCTTCCGGCAGGTTGACGGGGAGCTGCGCCAGAACGGACCGGTCATCGACCTGATGAGCTTTGCCGTCGGAGCGGACGGAACCTTCTTCGCCTCCGGACACCCCGGCCTCAGCACCGACCTGCCACAACCGGTCGGACTGATCACTTCCAACGATGGCGGCGCGTCGTGGCGGGTTGCTTCACGAGGCGGCCAGTCCGACTTCCACGCCCTGACAGTCGCCGCCGGCACGGTCACCGGCTTCGACGGTGCGCTCCGAAGCACCTCTGACAACAGCACCTGGACGCAGCACGCGATCCCCTCACCGCCACGTGACCTGGCGGCGGCTCCGCGAACCGGAACTCTGCTCGCCCCGACGAGCTCCGGCCTGCTCACCAGCACCGACGACGGCAAGACCTGGACCGAGCTCGCACCGCCCGAGCTCGCGGTGCTGGCGGCATGGGCCGACGACACCACCGCCGTCATTGCCACCACCAACGGCCGGTTGGCCACCAGCACCGACGCCGGACACACCTGGACGCTGCACCCCCAAACCATCGGGATGGCCGAGGCCCTGCACGCGCAGCGCACCGCGGACCGGCAGGTCGAGGTCCTAGCCGTCGTCGACGACAAGGTGATCCGCACCCTCGATGGCGGGGCGACCACCCAGATCCTCGCCGAGTAGCCGGCATCTTGACGCAGCCTTCACCTGACCTGGATGTCGTCACAACGCCGAGGCCGAACCCTGGAGATGTCCAGGCAAGAAATCCAGAGCCACTCGAAGGAGAGAGACCAGATGAAGTTCCAGCGACAAAGCACAGACCACGGTTACGCCCCGTTCCCTGCACCGCCCGCCGCACCGACGGACCAGCCGACACAGCCGACGGACCAGCTTAGGAGCCAGCCTCCCTCGGGGGGAGGCCACTCCCACGGATGGATGATGTGGCTGATGTGCCTGCCCATGCTCGTCCTTGTCGGCGCTCTCATGGCCACTGGCGGACTGGGTCTCGGCGGGCTCCTGTACGCCCTCGCCTGCCTGGGGATGATGGGCGCCATGATGCTGTGGATGAACCACGGCAGCCACGGGGGCCACAAGCATTAGCGACGCCGCCATCCGCGTGATCTTGACCAAATCTCAACACCACGGCGGTAAGACCACGACGTGGGTGGCGAAATCTCGTCTCGATCGGACCACCGCACCCCCAGGAGATCCCCCATGGCCAGTTTCACCAAGCGCGTCGCGCTGCTCGCAGCGGCCGGCACGCTGACCGTCGGCACACTTGCTGCCTGCTCGAACACCACCGAGAGCTCCATGCCCGGCATGGACCACAAGGCCACCCCGATGACCAGCAGCGCCACCGCCGGCGCCTCGGTCGACGCCAAAGACGGCGACGTCAGGTTCGCCCAGATGATGATCCCCCACCATCAGCAGGCGATCGAGATGGCCGACGTGGCCCTGTCCAAGCCGAGTGCCTCCGAGAAGGTCAAGGAACTGTCCGCCGACATCAAGAAGGCCCAGGACCCTGAGATCGCGACCATGCGGGGATGGCTGAGCTCGTGGGGAGCCCAGACCTCCATGCCCCCGGGCATGGATCACGGCAGCGGCATGATGAGCGCCGACGACATGGACAAGCTCAAGGCCGCCGAAGGCGCGGCTTTCGACCGCACGTGGATTACGCAGATGATCAGCCACCACGAAGGGGCCGTGACCATGGCCGAGCAGGTCCTGGCGACCACCCAGAACCCGGAGGTCAAGCAGTTGGCCGAGGCGATCATCAAGGCCCAGAAGGCCGAGATCGCCACCATGCAGAGCCTGCTCTGACCCGCAGGCACGCCGAATCGAGAGACGCCATGACCGAGCACCACCATCACACCGGACATTCAGCAGTGACCGGACAACTCGTCCGCGACCCGGTGTGCGGTATGACCATCGACCCCTCGACAGCCCTGACCGTCGAGCACGAGGGCAGTCAGTTCCACTTCTGCTCGGAACACTGCCGCGCCTCGTTCACCAAGAATCCGGCGAAGTACACCACGCCGGCAGTGTCCGACGAGACGACTGACCTGTCGTCGAAGGCCGATCCTTCCCACATCTCGGACGCCGTCGAGTGGACCTGCCCGATGCACCCGGAGATCCGCCGGGACACTCCCGGATCATGCCCGATCTGCGGGATGGCGCTCGAACCGGTCACCATCACCGCCGACAGCGGACCCAGCCCGGAGCTGGCCGAGATGACCCGGCGGTTCTGGATCGCCACCGCCCTGACCATCCCCATCGTCATCCTCGAGATGGGCCGCCACTTCATTCCTTGGCTGCACGAGTCGATCCCGGGTCCGACTTCCGTGTGGCTGCAGCTGGTGCTCGGCACACCCGTTGTGCTGTGGGCAGGCTGGCCGTTCTTCACCGGCGGCTGGGCGTCTGTGCGCACCCGCAACCTGAACATGTTCACGCTCATCGCCATGGGCACCGGAATCGCGTGGCTGTTCAGCGTCGTCGCCACCCTGGCTCCTGGCATCTTCCCCGACTCCTTCCGCAGTCAGGACGGCACGGTCGACGTCTATTTCGAGGCCGCGGCCGTCATCACCACCCTCGTGCTCCTCGGGCAGGTCCTTGAGCTACGCGCCCGTGAGCAGACCTCCGGCGCCATCAAGGCCCTGCTCGACCTGAGCCCGAAGACCGCCCGCCGCGTCACCGACGACGGCACCGATGAGGAGGTCCCACTGGACCAGGTCCAGCTCGGGGACCGGCTGCGGGTCCGTCCCGGCGAGGCCGTCCCCGTCGACGGCACCGTCCAGGAGGGCAGGTCGGCCGTGGATGAGTCACTGGTGACCGGTGAGTCGATGCCGGTGACCAAAGAAGCCGGCCACACCGTGATCGGCGGCACCATCAACGGCAGCGGCGGGCTCGTGATGGTCGCCGAGAAGGTCGGACGCGACACCATGCTCGCGCGCATCGTGGCCATGGTGGCCGAGGCGCAGCGCTCCCGCGCGCCCATCCAGCGCATGGCCGACAAGGTCTCGGGCATCTTCGTGCCCGTCGTGATCGTCGTTGCGATCGTCGCGTTCATCGTGTGGGCACTGGTCGGACCGGACCCGAGACTCGCCCACGCCCTCATCGTCGCCGTCGCCGTCCTCATCATCGCCTGCCCCTGCGCCCTGGGCCTGGCCACGCCCATGTCGATCATGGTCGGAGTGGGGCGCGGCGCCGGCCTCGGAGTCCTCATCAAGAACGCCGAGGCTCTCGAACGCATGGAGAAGGTCGACACCCTAGTCGTCGACAAGACCGGCACCCTCACCGAAGGCCGACCGACGGTAACCCGCATCGTCACCACAGACGGGCGCGGTGAAGAGGACCTGCTGCGCATCGCGGCGGGGGTCGAACGCGCCTCCGAGCACCCCCTGGCCCAAGCCATCGTGACCGCCGCCAACGAGAAGAAGCTGACCATCCCCGACGTCACCGACTTCGATTCCCCCGTAGGGCGCGGGGTCCTCGGCACCGTCGACGGCGAGCGAGTCGTCATCGGCAGCGCAACCTTCCTCACCTCAGAGGACATCGACACCAGGGAAATGGCCGGACGTGCCGATGAGCTCCGCGCGGACGGGGCCACCGTCATTCACATCGGTATCGACGGGCACCCCGCCGGTCTGTTCGCCATCGCCGACCCGGTCAAGCAGACCACCCCAGCGGCACTGGGCGCCCTGCGAAAGGAAGGCATCGACGTCGTCATGCTCACCGGCGACAACCGCGTCACCGCTCACGCCGTGGCCAAGACCCTCGGAATCGACCGCGTCGAGGCCGAGGTGCTACCCGACCACAAGAGCGACATCGTCAGCAAGCTGCGCGCCGAAGGTCACGTCGTCGCCATGGCCGGGGACGGCATCAACGACGCCCCAGCCCTCGCGGCAGCCGACGTCGGCATCGCGATGGGGTCAGGCACCGACGTCGCCATGGAAAGTGCCGGCGTGACCCTCCTCAAGGGCGACCTCACCGGCATCGTCCGGGCACGGCGCCTGTCCGAGAAGACGATGGCCAACATCCGCCAGAACCTCTTCCTCGCCTTCATCTACAACACACTGGGCATCCCCATCGCCGCCGGAGTCCTCTACCCCGTCTTCGGACTTCTCCTGTCTCCGATCATCGCCGCGGCTGCCATGGCCCTGTCCAGCGTCAGCGTCATCACCAACGCCCTGCGGCTGCGCACCCAGAACATCACCTGACTCGCCGGCCACCCCGAACGAGCGGCTCGGCGCACGCCCCGGGCAACCCACCCACTCCAGGCACGGCACGAAGGGAACCTCTGGCATGCCCGAAGCATCTGCCGCCGACTTCGACACCCCGCCGCCTCGCAGCCACGCGCCCGGTGAGCCGCCCTCCAGAACTCGAGGACGGCTCACCTCGGCGTGGGCGTGGGTAAAGGCCGCCATCGGCGTCGCACTCGGACTCCTTCCGCACCTGGTCCACCACATCGGACTGCTGGCCGGTGTCGCCCTCATCACCGGCGCCGCAGGCAATTTCATGCTCTACCTGGTCGGTCTGATACTGAGCATCCCCCTGTTCCGGCGCCTGCACCGACGCTTCCGCACCCGATGGGCCCCCATTCTGGGCGTCCTCGCCTTCACCGCGATGTTCGCGCTCTCCGCTTTCGTCGTCGGACCTGCCCTCACCAGCGGTGACTCCCCAACACCAGCGCCCTCCGTCACGCTCCCGCCCGAGCACGGCAGCCACCACTGAACGCCCCACCCGCATCCCCTACCAGCCACGTCGGACGCAGTGTGGGGCGCCGGCGAACGTATCTCAGGGTCGTGATCGCGTGCCGCTCTGCCCGACACGAGGCTCCTCTTCCAGCGCAGGCTCCGAAACCGGCAATCAACACTGTTGCTTAACGCATCCCTGACCGGATTCACACGCCGGTCGGATCAGGCTCTAGACATGACTTCTGATCGGCTCAGCGCATCACCAACCAACCTCGGCCGCGTGGCCTCTTCGGACGTGGCGCAGCCCAAGCCTTCCCGGCGCACCCGGGACCCAGGAACACTGCGCACCTGGCTACTGGACGTCCGAGGAATGCACTGCGAGCGGTGCAACGCCCGCGTCTCCGAGACGTTGCTGCGACTGAACGGAGTCACGAAGGCCGTCGTCGAGACGGCCCGTCGTCGGTCCACACCCGTGCTCGTGGTCGGGCAACACCCCCTGACCCGGGTCGAAGTGACGTCAGCCATCGAGTCCGTGGGTTTCAGCTGCCGTCCCCTCCGGAGCGAGAATCGGTGAACCGGCCCACCAACCGCCGGGGACGGATCCGCCCCCGCCAAGGGCCCTTTGCCTCCACGAACACCGGTATCAAGTGGCCCGCCGGATCCGTGCCGACAATCCCGTGCCCGGCGTGTACAAGGCGGCCGGGAGGCACCGACACGAAACCTTGACCCAGCCATGAGCGGCTCTCAACCCTCTGAGCGCAGCCTCGGAACTGTGAGGCCCCGCGAACACCACGATCCCCGCCGCCGAGTCACGCTCGTGACCGCACCCGCCTGCCACCTCTGCGAGGACGCATACACGCTATTGACCGAGCGGGCAGAACAAGGCCTTCTCCAGTTGACCGTCGTCGAGATGCAATCCCCCCAGGGGGAATCGCTGATTGCCCGGCACCGTCCACCCCTGTTCCCGATGGTGTTGCTCGACGACCGGCTCCTGAGCTGCGGGCGCCTCTCCAGGGGCAAACTGGACCGCGTCCTGGAAAGCCCGGTCTGACATGGGCAGCGAGCTGCTGGCGACCGGAAGCATCTTGGCAGCCTTCTTCGCCGGGTCTGTCGCGCTGTTCGCTCCCTGCTGCATCGTCTTCCTCGCCCCCTCGTACCTCGCCGCAGCCGTGAAGAACAATCGGTGGCGACTGCTTCCGCTCACCGTGGTCTTCGCAGCTGGGCTCGCCTTGGTCTTGGTGCCCATCACCTTGGGCGTCAGCCTCATCGCCGGCGCCATCTCCCGCTACCACCTGCAGCTGTACTGGGCGGGCGGCCTGCTCATGATCGGCCTGGGGCTGCTCGCGCTGACCGGACGAATGTGGTCCATGCCCAGTGTGCTGCGCGCACCGGATGCGACGCGCGCCGACTCGGCCACCTTCTTCAGCCTCGGTGTGTTCGCCGGCATCGCTTCCAGCTGCTGCGCCCCTGTCCTCGTCGGCGTAATGACCCTTTCCGCCCTGTCCGCCAACCCTGTCGGCGGCACGCTCCTGGGGCTGGCATTCGTGTTCGGCATGGTCATCCCCTTGCTCCTGATGGCTCTGCTCTGGGACGCCGCGGGCCTGCGTCATCGTCGATGGGGCCAAGCCAGGCCGGTCCAGCTGCGGATTGCACAGCACACCCTGCACACCAACACGATCAACCTGGCAGTCGCAGGGGCTTTCGCCCTCATGGGAATCGGCGTGATCTCGCTTGCCGGAGCCGACACCATGACCGGCTCCGGCACCTGGTTCCAGCAAACCGCCGCAGAGAACCTCACCACGTTCGCCCAGCAAGTCCTCGAATGGACCCAGCCGGTCCCCGAGCCCGTCCTCGGGCTCGCCCTGCTCGCTCTTGCTGGCGTCTTCGTCTGGTTCACCCTGCACGACCGGAACGACCCTGAACCGATGAAACACGGCCAAAGCGCGTCCTATGACTCAGACAGTGCCGCTTGCCACCACACCGAACGACCTACGAGCCGGAGCGGACAATGACCACAAGACAGCACGACACCAGCGCGCGCCAAGCGCGCCTGAACGCCGTCCAGCAGGAACAGCGCAAACGCCGACTCACCCGACGAGCCCTCGTCCTGGCTGCCACCATCGCGGTGCTGGGCCTCATGGCGTTCGGTCTGTGGCAGGCCCGCCCCACCACGACCGAGGGTGCGACCACGAAGATCGCGCCCGCCTTCACCCTCCCCACGACCGCAGGAACCAACGTGTCCCTGTCGGACTACCGCGGCAACCCCGTCATCCTCTACTTCAACGAAGGCGCGGGCTGCGGCTCGTGCACCCAACAGATGGCCGCCATCGAGAAGGACGCCGACTTCGCCAAGTCCGGAATCGTCGTCCTGCCGATCGTGATGAACACCGCGGCACAGATCCAGCCGGACATGGACAGATTCGGAGTCAAGACGCCTTACCTTCTCGACGACGGCACCGTCTCCAAGGCGTATGACACCCTCGACAAGGGCATGCACAAGGGCCTGCCCGGACACGGCTTCGTCCTCATCGACAAGGACGGAAACCAGCGCTGGCAGGGCAACTACCCCTCCATGTGGGTCGAGCCCGCCACTCTCCTGAGCGAGGCCACATCCCGACTGTGACCCTGACAGAGTGGAGCGCATCTCGACGGCAGGATGCGCCTAGTGGAGCGTGTCGTTAGTTGCTAAACGGTTTGCGTTTGGGATGATGGGGCATGGCGAATCGTGCGGCGGCGGCGTTGATGTTGCGGGAGGGTGATCGGGGCGAGTTGGAGCGGTTGCACCGCTCGACGGCTGCTCGTGCGGGGCAGGTGTTGCGGGCGCGGATCGTGTTGGCGGCCGCGGACGGGGAGGCGAACGAGCGGATCGCGGCGCGGTTTCAGACCTCGAAGGCGACGGTGCTGAAGTGGCGTGGCCGGTATCAGGCCAACGGGCTGGCCGGCCTGGCCGATGAGCC
>NZ_BAHD01000025.1 GCF_000298215.1 Kineosphaera limosa NBRC 100340
GGCGGCGCGGGCCGCGTCGTCGTCGCGGGCGAGCTTGCGGACGAACGGCGCGTCGGAGGCGAGCGCCACGGCCCGTACGGCGGCCGCGTCGAGCAGGTGCGGGCTGGCCGAACCGGGGTCGATGATGCGGCCGGTCGTCGCCGAGTAGCGCACGGCCAGGCTCGCGTCGTCGTGCAGCAGCGATTGGAGGTAGGACTCGTCGCTGATTCGCACCGTCGCGAAGAACGCCCGCAGCGCCGGCTCGCGCGCATCGCGCGCCAACGCGACGTCGACGGCCCTGGCCGACAACGTCATCCACTGGCTGCACTTGGTGACCCGCAGGCCTGCCGGCGGTCGGGGGCGCAGCCGGGGCACCCCGACGAGCCACCGCCGGTCGCCCTCGACGAAGCGCGGCAGGACCTGCAGCACCCGCCCGGTGCGCCGGCCCAGTCGCCAGGCCAGGTGACGCACGGCCCGATAGCCACCCGCATGGCGCGGTCGGGGGACCGGCACCATGTACCAGCGGAAGCGCCAGTCCGCAGCCAGGTCGCCCAACGGGTCGAGAAGGGCGTCGGCGCCGCTGTCGACCACCTGCTGCTCCCAGCGGGCCAGATCGCGCACGGGGTAGTCCTGCCCGGAGATCAGCACCAGGTAGTCGGCGCCGGTCACCGCGCGTGCATTGGCCAGGGCCTCCAACATCGCCTCGGTCAGGCTCCACGCCCCCCCAGCGCGCGCGGATCGTGCTGCACAACGGCGTCGCGCCGGCCGCCCGCAGGGCTGCCGCGTCGAACTCGACCGGGTCCTCGAAGCGCACCATGACCCGAGCGCCGGGGCTCAGCTCGCGGACCCGCCGAACGAGCTGCACGATCCCCGAAAACCGATGCGCCAGAATGACATAGCAGAATGTCGGCCTGGCCATGCCGAGAGCCTAACCCGGGGGTATGCACCCGAGCAGGAGGAGCGCGCATGACACGACCGGAGACGCCGCCCGGCGACGGCGGCTCGCACTCCGGCCGCGGCCGCAACGCCAAGATCCTGCTCAAGGGCGCAAGCTGGTCGACGCTGGCGCAGGTCGTCCCGCTCGTCATCAACCTGGCCATGACCCCCTGGGTCATCCACGGCCTCGGGCCGGCGCGGTACAGCGTCTTCCTGCTCGTCTCCTCGATCGTGGCGATGCTGGGCGCCCTCGACGGCGGCATCGGTCAGTCCGTGCTGCGCTTCTTCACGATCTACGCCGGCCGCGACGACCGGATCGCGACCACTCGCCTCCTCGTCAGCGTCTCGGCCCTCGTCGTCGGGGGAGCGGGCCTCGTCAGCGTCGTCGTGCTCACCCTCTCCGGGCGCATCTTCGAGTTCTTCGCGCTGGATGCCGCGCTGCTGCCCGAGACGACCGTGCTGCTGTTCGTCCTGGTCCCGGTCACCGGATTGCTGCTGCTGCGCAACGTGTTCAGTTCGGTCGTCTACGCGCGGCAGCGCTTCGGCATCATGTCGATCGCGATCCTGGCCGCCTACGGCGCCTATGTCGTCGGGGTGGTGCTCACGGTCACGCAAGGCTGGGGGCTGTACGGCATCGCCGGGGCGCTCGTGGCCCAGGGCGTCGTGCTCGGCTGCGTCTCGGTGCCGACGGCCGTGCGCTACCTGGATCGCGCGGGGGCCCGCCTCATGAGTCGCGCCGAATTCGCCGAGTTCTTCGGCTACGCCTGGCGCGTGCAGGTCAGCGGCATCATGTTGTTCATCGGCGGGCAGAAGGACCAACTCGTCGCCGGGCGCCTGCTCTCGGCGCAGCTCTCCGGGCCATACGGGCAGGGCACGAGCTTCGCCACGCAGATCTCCTGGCTGCCGCGCAACGCGGTGGGACCGATCCAGGCCATGATCGGCCAGAAGGTCGGCGCCGCGGGCGCGCAGGCGGCGGTCGGCACCGTCGAGGCGATCCAGCGGGCGTGGGTCAAAGGCGTCACCGGATGGTGTGTCGTCGGGGCCCCGGCGGCGTACTTCGGGGTCCGCGCCTGGCTGCCCGACTCCTACGCCATCGCCGGGACCGTCGCCGCGATCCTCATCCTCGGCAACGTGTTCTGGCTCGCCTCACAGGTGCTGCTGCTGTGGGGGCTGACTCTGGGCAAGTCCGGGCTCGAGATGCGCTCGAACATGGTGTCGCTGGCCTGCAATATCGCGTTGTCGGTGCTGCTCGGGGCGCTCTTCGGCATCTTGGGGATCGTCGCGGCGACCGCCCTGGCGCGCGTGCTGCAGACCTGCTGGGTCTCCTGGGACGCCCGGCGCGTGCTGCCCACCCAGATCCGCTGGTTCGCGCGCGATATCCCCGTGGTCGGCGCCGTCGTCGGCTTCGTCGGCTGCGTCGCCGCCCAGTGGGCCGCCGCGCCGTACTACCCCAGTGGGGCGCTCGGCCTGGTCAGCGCCGGCCTCGTCGGTATCGTGCCGCTGCTCGCCTACGGCGCCTGCGCGCTACGCCCCGCCGAGTGGCGGGCCGTGTGGCGCTTCGTGCGGCGCAGGTGAGGGCCGATCAGGGCGTCAGTCGCGGCGCGGAGCCAGCGTCGCCAGGCCGCCCTTGCGCACGCTGCGCGCCAGCATGTGCGCGACGAACCGCGCGGCACCGGGGCTCCACTGCTGCCGAGGGATGCCCGCGGCCATCGCCAGTACCTGCGCGGTGTCGGCTTGGTTCGCGACGATCTCCAGCAGATTGCGCCGGGCCGCCACGGCGTCGGCCGTCGGCACCTCGCTCAGCCGCCCCACGATCCTGCGATACACCTGTGCGTGGCCGGCCGCCACTCTCTCCCGGCTCGCCGAGATCCGGTCCGGGTCGGCGTCGCCGCGCCAGTAGCGCGCCAACGTCCTGGGCACGCAGGCGATCCCGTGCCGCCGATTGAGCCGCAGGTAGAACTCCCAGTCCTGGCAGGCCGGCAGCGTCGGGTCCGGGCCGCCGACCTCCTCGTAGGCTCGGCGGGTCACCAGCACGGTGGAGAACGTGCCGACGTAGTTGCCGCGCAGCAGCGCCGGCGTCGCGACGCCCTCCTCGCGCGGCTGCCGCGGGGGCAGCACGGTGCCGTCCGGCAGCAGGGTCTCGTACCACGTGTAAACCAGCCCGTAGTCGGGCCCGACCTGCCCCAACCGCTCGACCTGGGCGGCGATCTTCTCGGGAAACCACAGGTCGTCTGCGTCGAGAAACGCCAGGTACTCGCCGCGGGAGGCCTCGACCGCGGTGCGCCGGGCCGCGTTGCCGCCCCGGTTCGTCTCATGCCGCAGGTAGCGCACCCGGTCGTCGCCGAGGCCGCGGACCACGGCCTGCGTGCCGTCCTGCGAGTGATCGTCGACGACGACGACCTCGAGATGCGGATAGGTCTGCGCCAACGCGCTGCGGACGGCGCTCTCGATCGTGTCGGCCCGCTTGTACGAGGGGACGATGACCGAGACAAGGGGCTGGGACACGATGCGGACCTCCTCGCCGCACCCCAGGCACGGCATCCGTGAGCAAGACCCCCCAGCAATGCCTCCCATCCTACGTTCCCGTGCCGACCGGCCCCACCCGCCGCGCGGTCGTGGGACGGCTGGCCCGACCGTCTGCCGCCTTGGCTAGACTCGACTCGTTCCACCGCCCCACCAGGAGGATTTTCGTGGCTGAACTGCATGTCGAACTGGTCGCCGCCCACGGCAAGCTCTGGGAGGGCACGGCCCACCAGGTCAGCGCCCCCGGCAGCGAAGGCAGCCTCGGCGTGCTGCCCGGCCACGTGCCGATGCTCACCGCGCTGGGCGAGGGCGAAGTGCACATCCAGGGTGGCGAGAGCGGCGGCAAGCGAGTGCGGGTCGAGGGGGGCTTTCTCTCCGTCGACCATGACCGCGTGACGATCGTCACCGACTCCGCTCAGGTTCAGGCCTGACCGCACCGCGAGCGCCATGGACGGGCTACTGCTGACCACCGAGATCATCGGCGGCGTGCTGATCGTCGGCATCCTGGTGTTCCTGCTGCTCACGCTCGTCCGTCGCCGCTTCATCGCCGGCGGCACCGTCCCCGTTCAGTGCGCGTTGCGGCTCGTGCAGGGCCGGTGGCGCAGCGGACTGCTCAAGCTGACCCACGAGAACCTTGAGTGGTACCCGCTCTTCGGCCTGACCTGGCGGCCCCGGTACGTCTGGCGGCGCTACGGGCTGGAGCCCGGTGAGATCGGCCCGCCCGACGGCGCCGAGCGCCGCAGCGCCCTCATCGGCATCATGCAGCCCCTGCGCGTCAGCTTTCAGGCTGACTCCGGCCGCGGGCCCGGCGTCTTCGACCTCACGCTCTCGGCCGCCGCCTACACCGCGCTGCGCGCCTGGCTCGAGGCCGCATCCCCGCCCGACCGCCGGTTCGAGGTCTGAGGCCGGCCGCTACCGGCGCCTGAGACCCCGTCCGTGCGAGCTCAGTCGCTTGCTGCGGCCGCAGCACCGTCTCCGGTGCGCTTCTTCTGCTTCCCGCCCTGCGGCTCCCGACCGCCACCCGGCTGCCAGAGCACGTCGCCGCCGTGCCCCAGATTCGCTACCCGCGCGAGAATGAACAGCAGGTCGGAGAGGCGGTTGAGGTACTTGGCCGTCAGCGGGTTGACGCCCCCGGGCGGGTCCGACCCCTTCTCCGCAGGCTCCATGCCGTAGGCCTCGATCGCGGCCCACGTCGAGCGCTCGGCCCGCCGCGTGATCGTGCAGGCCAGGTGCAGGTAGGCCGAGCCCGCGGTGCCGCCGGGCAAGATGAACGAGCGCAGCTTCTCCAACCGCTCGTTGTAGGTGTCGCAGTCCGTCTCCAGCTCGTCGATCCACTCCTGCTGCACCCGCAGCGGCGGAAAATCGTAGCTCGGAGCGAGCGGATTGCACAGGTCGGCACCCACGTCGAAGAGGTCGTTCTGCACCCGCGTCAGCGTCGCCACGACCTCCGGCTCGAGTCCGCCGGCTGCGATCGCGATCCCCAACGCCGCGTTCGCCTCGTTGGCGTCGGCGTAGGCCGCCAACCGCGGGTCCGTCTTGCGTGTGCGGGTGAAATCGCCGAGGTGCGTGAGCCCCTCGTCGCCGGTGCGCGTGTAGATCCGGGTGAGGTTGACCATGAGCGTCATCCTCCCACTCCCGCCCCCCAACCGCCCGGCCCGGCCAACGGTTTCGGTGGATGGCGGGTCGGGTGCGCGGTGCGCGGGATACCGTGCACCTATGGGTGAGCGCACAAAGCCGTGGGTCATGCGGACGTACGCCGGGCATTCCAGCGCGGCGGCCTCCAACGAGCTCTATCGCCGAAACCTGGCCAAGGGCCAGACCGGCTTGTCGGTGGCGTTCGATCTGCCGACCCAGACCGGCTACGACCCCGACGACGAGCTCGCCCGCGGCGAGGTCGGCAAGGTCGGTGTCCCGGTCAGCCACATCGGCGACATGCGGGCCCTCTTCGCCGGCATCCCGCTCGCGCAGATGAACACCTCGATGACGATCAACGCGCCCGCCATGTGGCTGCTCGCGCTCTACGAAGCCGTCGCCCGCGAGCAGGCCGACGAGGCCGGGGCGGACGCCGACGATGTCGTGCGCGGCCTCGGCGGCACGACGCAGAACGACATCATCAAGGAGTACCTCTCCCGCGGCACGCACGTCTTTCCGCCCGGGCCGAGCCTGCGCCTGACCGGCGACACGATCGCGTACACGCTGGTCAACATGCCCAAGTGGAATCCGGTCAATATCTGCAGCTACCACCTGCAGGAGGCGGGGGCCACGCCGGTCCAGGAGGTCGCCTTCGCGATGGCCACCGCCACCGAGATTCTCGACCAGGTGCAGGCGCGCGGGCTCGTGCCGCCGGAGCGCTTCGGCGAGGTCGTGGCCCGCATCAGCTTCTTCGTCAACGCCGGCGTGCGCTTCGTCGAGGAGATGTGCAAGATGCGCGCGTTCGTTCAGCTCTGGGACGAGCTGACCCGCGAGCGCTACGGCGTCACCGACCCCAAGCACCGCCGCTTCCGCTACGGCGTGCAGGTCAACTCCCTCGGCTTGACCGAGGCGCAGCCGGAGAACAACATTCAGCGCATCGTGCTGGAGATGCTCGGCGTCACCCTCAGCAAGGACGCCCGTGCTCGCGCCGTGCAGCTGCCCGCGTGGAACGAGGCCCTCGGCCTGCCGCGCCCATGGGACCAACAATGGTCGCTGCGCATGCAGCAAGTGCTGGCCTACGAGTCCGACCTGCTGGAGTACGACGACCTGTTCACCGGGTCCGTCGTCGTCGAGGCCAAGGTCGAGCAGATCGTCACCGAGGCCAAGAAGCTCATGGCCCGCATCGAGGAGATGGGTGGGGCCGTGGCCGCGGTCGAGTCCGGCTTCCTCAAGGGCGAATTGGTCGCCAGCCACGCCCGGCGCCGCCGCCGCATCGAGGGCGGCGACGAGATCGTCGTCGGCGTCAACGCGTTCACCACCACCGAACCCAGCCCGCTGACGGAGAACCTCGACACGGCCATCCACCGCGTCGACCCCGGCGTCGAGGCCGCCGCTCGCGAGGCGGTGGCGGCCTGGCGCACCGAGCGTGACGCCGACCCGGCCCGGGCGCAGGAGGCCGCGGAGGCGCTCACGCAGTTGAGCCGCGACGCCGCCGACGCGAGCGTCAACCTCATGCCCGCCACCGTGCGCTGCGCGCGCGCCGGCGTGACGACGGGGGAGTGGGCCCAGGCGCTGCGCGAGGTCTTCGGTGAGTTCCGCGCGCCGACCGGCGTCAGCGGCGCGGTGAGCAGCGCCGACGGGGCCGAAGACTCGGCCTCCGCGCAGCGGACCCGCGCGGTGCAGCAGGCGGTTCGGGAGACGGGTGAGGCCCTCGGCGGTCCGCTGCGGCTGCTCGTCGGCAAGCCCGGCCTCGACGGCCACAGCAATGGCGCCGAGCAGGTCGCAGTGCGCGCCCGCGACGTCGGCTTCGAGGTCGTCTACCAGGGCATCCGGTTGCGCCCCAGCGAGATCGTCGCCGCCGCCGTCGCCGAGGACGTGCACTGCGTCGGCATCTCGGTGCTCTCGGGCTCGCACAACGAGTTGGTGCCCGAGATTCTCGACGGCCTGCGCGATGCCGGAGCCGGTGACGTGCCGGTCGTCGTCGGGGGCATCATCCCCGCCGCCGACGAGGCCCGACTGCTGCAGTTGGGGGTCGCCGCCGTCTTCACCCCCAAGGACCACGACCTCACCGCGTGCATGGGTCGCATCGTCGACGCCATCCGCGCCGCCAACGGCCTCAGTGTTGACCGCGTGCTCGAATCCGCCTGATCATCAGGGTCGTGAGCGACCTGCAGTGTCCGGCGACCTTCTACGTGCGCGCTCCGGCTCCTGAGGAGCAGGTGCCACTGCCCGTCGGGAGCGACGACGAGCGGATCGTGCTCGTGTGGTCGGCGCCATCGCGCCTGGGCCTCGCGCGCCGGCTTGCCGCCGAATTGGGTTGCGACGCCCGCGAAGACGAGGATCTGGCCGGAGACGTCGTCGCCGCACTCGAGGCACTCTCGGACCTGCACCGGGGCGAGAGCGTCGTGGCACTGCCCGCGGGCGCCTACCCTGGACACCCCGCCGGCGCGTGGCTGCGCGTGCGCATCGACGCCGACGGCACGGCCGTGACGGTCGTTGAGGGGTAGCCCGGCCAGCAGGGCTGACGGGCGACGCCAGAGGGACGATATGTCGACGATCAGCCGACGGCGGTCGCGGCCTCGCGGCGGGGGTCGCCGGCGGCATCGAGTCGGCCGTCGTCGTGCCGGGCTGCCACGCCGACGCCGCCGAAGAACATGGCCAGCGGCGGGTGCTCCACGGACGGCAGTCCCGTCGCCGCGACCGCCTCCGCGAGCACCTGCGAGGCTTCATAGTGCAGCCGCGGGGAGCCGTCGTCCTCGATGGCGACGTGCACGCGCGGGGCGTCGATCGCCTGCTGCAGCGGGTGCCCGTCGAGGCAGACGCCCCCCAACACCTGGAACAGGGCTGTCGTGATGCGATCCGCCCCGGGGCTACCCACCGCGAGCACCGCCCCACCCCCGTGGCGGGCGGTCGAGGGCGCCATGTTCGACGCCAGGCGGGTGCCGACGGGCAGGGCGTGCAGGCCGCGTCGGTTCAGCTCCGGCTCGCCGAGCGCGTTGTTGAGGATGAGCCCGGTGCCCGGTGCCGTGATGCCCGAGCCGTACCCCGACGAGCTGGTGATGGAACAGGCCAGCCCGTCGGCGTCGACGGCGGAGACGTGGATCGTCTCGCTCGAGGTCGACACCGCATCGAGGCCCGCAGGGCCGAGCCGCTCGAGGGTGTCGATGAGTTCGCGGCCCGCCTCGCCCAGGTCGTGTGCCTGGTCGATGCTGCGCCGGCGATACTCCAACACCCGTCGCTGAATGTCGATGACGTCGCCCGCGTGGCTGACCCCGGCCTCCAGTCGACGCTGCCCGAGCATCCGCAGCATCGCGGTGAGCACCGGCCCGCCGATCGAGGGGGCGGGGTTGACCCCGATGTCCCAGTCGCCGAGCCGCGAGCGCAGCGCCGGGCGGGTGACCGTGCGATAGGCCGCGAGATCCTCGCGGCTCAGCAGGCCCTCGTTGGCATCCATGTCGGCGCCGACGACCTCGCCCAGCTCGCCGCCGTACAGCGTGGCCACGCCGTCGCGGGCGATGACCTCCATCGTGTTCGCCAGGTCGGGCGAGCGCATGATCTGCCCAGTCACCGCCGGCCCGCCGCCTTGGAGGACGAACGCGCGAGTCGCGTCGTGGTGATCGAAGAGCGGGAAGGCGTCACGCAGGTACGAGGCGGCGGACTGCCCCAGCGAGTAGCCCGAGCGGGCGTAGTGGGCGGCCGGCTCGACGAGCCGAGCCCACGGCGCGCTACCGAAGCGCGCGTTCGCCTCCGAGACGGCCGCGAACATGCCCGGGGTGGCGACCGAGCCGTGCCCGGCGAACAGCGTGATGCCGCCGTAGAAGTCGATGAAGATCTCGCGGATGCCGCGCCTGAACCGCTCGTCGGGCCGTCCTCGGCCGGGCATCTCGACGTTGCCGTCGATGACGAGCGGCTCCCCGCCCGGCGCCCAGATATTGACGAACGCCCCGCTCATCGGGCTCACGATGCCAGGTTCGGTCACGGTTGCCACGAGGATCGCCGTGACCGCCGCATCGACCGCATTGCCACCGTCCGCGACGACCTCGATCGCGGCTTGCACCGGCTCACGCCCCGGGGCTGCGATGGCGACGCGAGGGCTGGGCACTGCGGACTCCTTGTGGCAGACGGTGGTCTCGACATCACACCGGGGCGGACGTGCCCTGAGTCTGGCAGAGCCGCACGGTGGATGGCCGCCTGGCCCTGGGCTGGGATCAGAACAGGCGCTGCAGCGGGTCGTCGGCGCCGCGCAGGGCGTCGTAGTCCAACGTCAGGCAGGTGATGCCGCGGTCGGTGGCCAGGGTGCGCGCCTGAGGCTTGATCTCTTGAGCGGCAAAGACGCCGCGCACGGGGCCGCCGGTCGTCAGGTGCGGGTCGCGGTTGAGCAGCTCGAGGTAGCGGGTGAGCTGTTCGACGCCGTCGATCTCCCCGCGACGCTTGATCTCCACCGCCACGTGCCCGCCGTCGGCGTCGCGGCACAGGATGTCGACCGGGCCGATCGCCGTCATGTACTCGCGGCGCACGAGTCGATAGCCGGGGCCGATCGTCGTGATGTGCTCGGCCAGCAGCGCCTGCAGGTGCGCCTCGACGCCGTCCTTGACGAGTCCGGGGTCGACGCCGAGGTCGTGACTGGAATCGTGCAGCACCTCGTGGATGCGGATGCGCAGCTGGTCGGGCGTCGCGGCGGCCGCCTTCGGGCCGCGGCCCGTGCCGGCGAGCACGACCCACACGGCCGTCGTGCCCTCGGCCGCCTCGACCTCGCTGGGCTCGGCCACTGACAAGCGGCACGGCGGTGACATCCAGTTCAGCGGCTTGTACGAGCCACCGTCGCTGTGCACGAGCACCGACCCGTCGGCCTTGACGAGCAACAGACGGGTCGCCAAGGGGAGGTGGGCCGTCAGTCGGCCCAGATAGTCGACGCTGCAGGTGGCGATCACGAGACGCACCCCGCCACCCTAGGTGATGGGGTGGGAGGAGGCATCAGCGAGCAGAACGCGCATGACATCGCGCGGACCTGGCAGACTCCGACACCATGGCACGCGAGATCAAGACGGTGGCCGTCATCGGCCTGGGAACTATGGGTGCGGGCATCGTCGAGGTGTTCGCCCGCAACGGCATCGAGGTCGTCGGCATCGACGCCAACGAGGAGGCCGTGGCCCGCGGCCGGGGCTTCCTGGAGTCCTCGACGCAGCGCGGCGTCGACCGCGGCAAGCTCGACGCGGCGGCCCGCGAGGAGGTGCTCTCCCGGGTCACGTTCAGCGCGGACATGGCGGCCCTGGCGCACGTCGATCTCGTGGTCGAGGCGGTGCCCGAGCGCATCGAGCTCAAGCGCGCGATCTTCGCCCAGCTCGACGAGCACGCCCGCCCCGACGCGATCTTGTGCACCAACACCTCCAGCCTGTCCGTCACCGACATCGCGACCTCCACCAAGGAGCCCAAGCGGGTCGTGGGCATGCACTTCTTCAACCCCGCGACGGTCCTGCGGCTCGTCGAGGTGATCCGCACGGTCATCACCTCCGACGAGATCGTCGAGGCCGTCGTCGAGCTGTCCAAGCGCCTCGGCAAGCGACCCGTCGTCGTCGGCGACCGGGCCGGCTTCATCGCCAACGCCCTGCTGCTGGGCTACCTCAACCACGCCGCGACGATGTACGAGAATCGCTATGCCGCTCGTGAGGACATCGATGCCGCGATGACGCTGGGCTGCGGCTACCCCATGGGCCCGCTCGCGCTGCTCGACCTCATCGGCCTGGACACCTCCTACGCCGTGCTCGACACGATGTACAAGCAGGGCCGCGACCGGCTGCACGCCCCCACGCCGATCCTCAAGCAGCTGATCACCGCGGGGCTGCTCGGGCGCAAGGCCGGGCACGGTTTCTACACCTACGAGAAGCCCGGCTCCGGACGGCTCGTGCCCGACGCCATGAGCGCCCTGACCGCCGAGCCGGTGGCCCCTGGTGAGGCCGCGCCGATCGAGCGGGTCGGGGTCGTCGGCAGCGGCGACATGGCCATCGGTATCGCGGAGACGATCGCGCGGCACGGGCTGCCGGTGCGGCTCATCGCCCGCACCTCGGAGCGTGCCGCGGAGGCCCTCGACGCGCTCTCCAAGTCGCTGCACAAGGCCGAGCAGCGCGGGCGCATCGAGGAGGCGGAGGTGGGCGCCGCCCTCGCTCGCATCGAGTCCACCGCCGGCCTGGACGGTCTGCGCGACTGCCAGGTGGTCATCGAGGCGATCGCCGAGGACCTACCGGCCAAGCAGGCCATGTTCGAGAACCTGGACGAGGTGTGTGCTCCCGGCACGGTGTTGGCCACGACGACGGCGGCGCTGTCGGTCGTCCAGTGCGCCGCCGCCACGAAGCGGCCGGCCGATGTGCTCGGCATGCACTTCCTGTCCCCACCGCAGGATGTCGACCTCGTCGAGGTCGTCTCGACCGTCTCGACCTCCCCGCAGGCCGTCGGCACCGCCACGGCCCTGTGCGAGCGCATCGGCAAGCGGGCCGTGCAGACGGCCGACCGGTCGGGCTTCATCGTCAACGCGCTGCTGTTCCCTTACCTCAACGACGCCGTCAAGATGCTGGAGACCAACTACGCCTCCGCCGACGACATCGACACGGCGATGAAGGACGGCTGCGGCCTGCCGATGGGCCCCTTCGAGGTGCTCGACGCCATCGGCCTGGACGTCGCCCTCTCGATTCAGCGCGAGCTCTACCTGGAGTTCCGCGAGCGCAGCCTGGCGCCGGCGCCGTTGCTGGAGCACCTCGTGCAGGCCGGCTACCTGGGCCGTAAGAGCGGTCGAGGCTTTCGCACCTACGTCTAGTCGTCCGCGCGAGCAGCGCGGCAGCTACGTCGTCGTCGCCGGGGCCCCGGGCGTGCCGGGAGTCCCCGGGGAGGGCGACGTGGCGCTCGGCGGCTGCTGCCGGGTGACGTCGCCCAGGGCCGTGGAGACGGTCTGCGCGCCGGTCTTGATGCGTTCGGTGTAGGCCGCGGTGCTCCAGGTCGGCATGCCCAGCGGGAACGTGATGGGACTGCCCGGGGTGCTCGACTCGATCGTCACGTTGATGGCGCGGGCCACCGCCAGCGTCGGCCGCACCGTCGTCGGCACCAGGATCTGGCGGCCGGCCGGATCGGCCATGGCGAGCATCGACCAGGGCAGCCGGAACCGCAGGATGGCCGGGTCCTGCGCCGAGGCGCGGGCCATGTGCCAGGTCGCCAGCGAGTTGTAGTCGTCGGCGTTCTCGTCCCACCACGAGCCGAGCAGCAGGGTGCCGATGTCGAGGAACTGCGGGGCCACCGGCGCGGTGCTGCCGGGCACGAGGTAGCCCCGGTTGAGCACCAGTTGCTCGGTGTTCCAGCCGCCGGTCGAGGTCGAGGGCCACCAGCCGCGCGGCAGTCCGTCGAGGCGGATGGGGTCCAGGCCCGAGCGGATGAAGACGACCGTCGTGCTCATCGTCGGCACCATGCGGATGGCGACGTCGAAGATCGGTGTCCCGCTGCCGCCGGGAAAGCGCAGGCCCGCGCCCGCCAGCATGTCGAAGCCGATCTCCACCGGCGAGGTGACGCGCCCGGCGAAGTACAGCGTCAGGTAGATCCAGGAGGCGTCGTGCTCGAAGGTCACCCGCTGCATGTAGTCGGTGGATGCCTCGTGCACCACCCGCTCGCGTGAGCGCACAGAATCCTGTGTGATGAGACCGCGCCATTGCTCGCCGGAGAGCGGGTCGTGGAAGAGCGCGCGCTGGGCCGCCGGCACCTGCGTGTACCGCTCGGCGGTGTTCCACGTCGAGGCGGACCAATCGTCCTGCCAGGGGATCGTCGCCCCGGTCAGACCGATCGAGGCGAACATCGAGAGCATCTCGGCGTTGAGCTGCATCATCTGCGGCTCGCTGTGATGCCCCTGGTCGCGCCCGTTGACGCCGTTGCCCGCCGACCCTAGCCCGCTGCCGACGGAGAACGACGTGACGAACAGCGGGATGCCTTCGAACGCCTCCTGCAGCGCCTGCAGGTATGCCCGGTAGGCGTCGTCGCCCTGCAGGTCGGGCTCGTGGAAGAGAAAGAGCGGCCGATACGGCAAGGCGACGTAGGCGGCGAAATGCCCGCCGGGCCAGGCCGCCGTCGGCGTCACGGCGCGCGCGTCGAGGGAGACCAAGTCGGCCTGGGGGTCCGGCTCCTGCGGATGCTTCAGCGGGTCGATCTCCGGGGAGGCCGAGATGGCCAGCGGCACGCTGACGCCCCGCTGGGCCAGGTCGGCGGCCAATTCTTCGAGCCGCGCGGCGCACCAGCGCTCGGTGGGGGTGGCCGCGGCGGAGCTGGTGAAGAAGCGGCCGCGCACGCCGGGGGCGTCGGGGTTGGCCTCGTCGGTGCGCTGGAGCAGCGCTGGTTGCCAGCTCGTGCCCAGCACGAAGGCGATGGTCCACGGTGAGACGTCCGCAGTCCACGTGCCGGTGACCGGGGCGCTGCCGGAGCGTCGGCTCAGGTCACCGTGCACCGCGGCGCTGGCGCCGAGCACCTCGGCGCGGGCCCGCTGCGTCAGCGCTGAGTCGTACAGGCCCGAGCCGGTCAGCGCGTCGGCCGCCAGCACCTCCACGCCCTGGATGAGGTAGATCGGGGCCGCGGCGTTCGCCTCGTTGTAGCGCAGCAGCTCCTCGTAGAACACCGAGCCGTGCAGCCCGCTCAGGCGCACGACGCGCACCCCCAGCTCGGCCATCTGGACCAGCCAGCGCCGATAGTCGGCGCGGGTCGCGGAGCGAGTGCCGGTCACGTGGCCCGGCGTCGTGGGGGAGAGGGTGACGCCCGCCCAGAACGTCACGTCGCCCCCGACGGTGTGCAGCACGAGGCGGTTGTTGACCTGGCCCGCGACGCAGGCCAGCCCGTCGTGCTGCGCCGGCGCCGGCGCCCAGGAGTCGCCGATGGCGGTCGGTGTCGGACTGACCGGCATCGTCGGGAACTGCGTCGCGGGGCTCTGCGGCTCGGGCTGGTCGGAGCAGGCGGCCAGGGCCGCGGCCGACCCCAGGGAGCCCGCGACGAGAGCGGAGCCATGAAGGAATCGCCGCCTGCTCATCGGGGGAGGCGGGATGCTCACGTGCGTCTCCTGCTGTGGGGCCGGGCGTGCGGCGGGCAGCGGCACGCGGGGGTCTGGGCGGTCGGGTTCTCGGACGGAGGCGCCGGCGCGCAAGGGGTGCCGCCTGTGGCGACCCCGGCGCACGTGGCTTCTGTCCAGGCCTGTCTATCAGCCTGGAAGAATACCGGCATGCCGCGATCCAACCGGCGTCGGCGTGAACCCACGTCGCTGAGCATCGAGCGGGCCCTGGGCGGCACCGCTCGTACTGAGTCGCATCCTGACGGCCAGTGGTTCGTGCGCTCGGTGGCGGGCTCGCGGCCGGGGATCGGCGGGGCGGAGTCTGCGCCGCGCCGGTATCTGTGCCCGGGCTGCCAACAGCAGTTCGACGGCGCCACCGCGCATGTCGTCGCCTGGCCCGCCGACGGTCTGGGTGACCTGAGCGACCGGCGGCACTGGCACACCACGTGCTGGCGGGCGCGTGACCGCCGCCGTCCCGGCGGCGCCACCCGGTGACGCATCTCTCGTCGGTCGAGGCGTCTGCTCATCCCAGCATCGAGGTCTGCGCCAACGCGTCGGCGAAGGTTTGCGCCCCGGTCTTGATCCGCTCGGTGTAGACGGCCTTGTTCCACCCCTCCCACCGGATGTCGAAGGCCACCGGGGTGGTCGCCGTCGCGTTGCCTCCCGC
The DNA here is from genome assembly GCF_000298215.1 of Kineosphaera limosa NBRC 100340. GTDB lineage: Bacteria > Actinomycetota > Actinomycetes > Actinomycetales > Dermatophilaceae > Kineosphaera > Kineosphaera limosa. The sequence goes on from NZ_BAHD01000025.1 coordinate 14,802, forward strand.
GACCGCCACCGCGATCCGCTCGATCTGCACCGCCTGCGGCAGCTTGTTCTTGGGCACGACGGCGGTCAGCGACGACGGATCGCCGAGCGCCAGCAGGCCCCACGGCATCCGCAGGTGGATCCGGGTCAGCCCGTCGTCGCCGGCCGGGGTGATGGCCCAGGTCGAAAGGGTGTCGCCGGTGGTCCCGGACAGGGCTGCGGCGTCGTCGGCCCGCACGAGGTTGCCGATGTCGAGCAGTTCGGCCTCGCGCGCCGGAGCCGCGCCGCGCGCCGGGAAGGGGCGGTTGAGCGTCATCCGCTGCAGTCGCCAGCCGTCGGGATCGGGCGCGGGCACCGAGCCGTCCGGGAGCCCGTCCAGCAGCAGCGGGTCGAGCTCGGCGCGGATGCGCGTGCGGGCGGTGCCGGCGACCGGGTCGCAGCGGACCTCGACGTCGAACCGTTGCTGCGCACCGAGCCCGGGCAACCCCAGGCCCGCGCCCGGCACGATGTCGAAGCCCAGCGTCACCGGCGCGTCCAGCGGTTGCGAGTAGGCCAGCGTGAGGTGAACCCAGGAGGCGTCGTGGTCCAGGACGACCGCGGTGAGCCCCTCGCGCGCCTCGTGCACCGTGCGCTGTCCGGCGCGCACCGGGTCGTCGGCGAGCAGGCCGAAGTGCTGCTCGTTGGTCAGCACGTCGTGCCACAGCGAGCGCCGCTCGGAGTCGACGACCGCGTGCCGCGGCAGCGTGTTCCAGGTGAACTTGAACCATTCGCTGTTCCAGGCGAACAGCATGCCGCCACCGAGGCCGATCTCCTTGAACATGCGCAGCATGTCGGCGTTCATCCCCATCGCCTGCGGCTCGGTGTGGTGCCCCTGATCGCGGCCCAACGTGCCGATGTGCGCCGAGCCCAGCGAGGAGGGCACGCCGAACTCGGTGACGAGCAACGGCATCCCGGCGTGGTGCCGCTTGAGGTCCTGCAGGTAGGCGCGGTAGGGGTCGCCGGAGGGGTCGTTGCGGTAGCTGGGCTGCCAGCGCTGGAAGTCCGGATAGTACGGATAGGCGTGGTAGCTGGCGAAGGTGCCGCCGGGCCAGGCGTCGGAGGCGATGACGTGGTTGGCGTCCACGCCCACGAGGTCCTCGCGCTCCAGCGGCTCGTCGGGGTGGGTCAGCGGGTCGGTGGTCGGCCAGTTCGCCAGGGCCATCGGCACGCTGATCCCGGCCGCGGCCTCGTACCCGGCCAACTCGTCCATCCGGGCGGCGATCCACCGCTCGGTGGGGGTGGCCTGGGGGCCCGAGGAGAAGTACGTGCCCCGGTGTGCGGGCCGGTCGGCGTTCAAGCGGTCGGAGGCGTCGGTGGCCACCGGATCCCACTCCACGCCGACGATCCAGCCGGCGAGCCAGCGCGAGACGTCCGTGCTCCACGTGCCGCTGGCACGGCCCTGCACGGGCGCCCGGCGCAGGGTGCCGTGCACGGCGGCGCTGGCGTCGCGCACCTCCTCGACCATCGCCTCCGTCGACTCGGCCGAGAACAGGTCGTGCGAGTCCAGGTACGACTCGTTCGGCAGGTAGATGCCGTGCACGAGGTACAGGGGGTGCTCCGGATTGGCCTCGTTGTGCTCGGCCAGCACCTGGTACATGTGCGGCGGGTGGATCGTGTAGATCCGCAGCACCCGTACCCCGGCGTCGCGCATGAGGCCGAACCAGCGGCGGTAGTCCTCCGCGGTGATGGCCAGCTCGCCGGGGGAGTGCCCGGGGGTCGTGCTGCCCAGGTTGATGCCCGACCAGAAGGTGGCGTCGCCGGAGACCGTGTGCAGCCTGATCGTCTCCCCCTCCTGGGTCGCCAGGCAGCGCAGCCCGCCGATGGTCGCCGGTTTCGGCGCCCACGAGGGGCCGAGCGGCACCGGAGTCAGCGACGGGCTGGGCGCGGTGGGCGCGGGGGGCCCCGAGCAGCCGGCCAGGCCCAGACCCAGCAGGCCGCCGCCGAGCAGTGTGCCGGCGAGGAAGCCGCGTCGGCTCACGGGGCGGCGCAACAGGGCGGAGGGCAGTGGCGGCCGCGGAGGGAGATCACCGTGCATACCGCCCTCATCGGCACGTCGAGGCCCCCGGTGTACCCGGGGGCCTCGACCCGGCGCCCGAAAGGCTGCGCGCGCTGGGGTTTTCGGTGCGACTCAGGTGTGCGTCTAGATGTTGCGGAACCGGTTGATGGCGGCCTCGTGCGGTTCGCGTCGCTCCGGCATGGAGATGCCCAGGCCCGGTTCGGGGGCACCGACGAGCACGCCGACCTTGCCCTGGTGCATGTTGCGGTGCACGTCGTAGGCGGCCTGGCCGACGTCGCCGAGCGCGTAGGTCTTGCTCAGCGTCGGGTGGATCAGCCGGCGGCGGATGAGGCTGTTGGCCTCCCACGCCTCGCGGTAGTTGGCGAAGTGGCTGGAGACGATCTTCTTGAGGTTCATCCACAGGTAGCGGTTGTCGTACTCGTGCATGAACCCGGACGTCGAGGCGCAGGTGGTGATCGTGCCGCCCTTGCGGGTGACGAAGACGCTGGCGCCGAAGGTCTCGCGGCCGGGGTGTTCGAAGACGATGTCGACGTCGTAGCCGCGGGTCAGCTCGCGAATGTCCTTACCGAACCGGCGCCACTCCTTGGGGTCCTGGGTCTGCTCGTCCTTCCAGAACTTGTAGCCGCGCTCGTTGCGGTCGATGACGTGCTCGGCGCCCATCTTGCGGCAGATCTCCGCCTTCTCCGGGCTGGAGACCACGCACACCGGGGTCGCGCCGCCGGCCAGGGCCATCTGCGTGGCGTAGGAGCCGAGGCCGCCGCTGGCGCCCCAGATGAGCACCCGGTCGCCCAGCTTCATCGCCGCGCCGTTCTTGCTGATGAGCTGCCGGTAGGCGGTGGAGTTGACGAGCCCGGGGCAGGCCGCCTCCTCCCACGTGAGGTGCTCGGGCTTGGGCATCAGCTGGTTGGCTTTGACGATCGCCAACTCGGCGAGCCCACCGAAGTTCGTCTCGAAGCCCCAGATGCGCTGCTCGGGGTCGAGCATCGTGTCGTTGTGTCCGTCATGGTGCTCCAGCTCGACGGACAGGCAGTGCGCGACGCACTCCTGACCGGGCTGCCACAGGTGCACGCCCGGGCCGGTGCGCAGCACGACGCCGGACAGGTCGGAGCCGACGATGTGGTAGGGCAGGTCGTGGCGCTTGGCCCACTGCGACAGGCGGCCGTAGCGCTCGAGGAAGCCGAAGGTCGACACCGGCTCGAAGATCGAGGTCCAGACGGTGTTGTAGTTCACCGAGCTGGCCATGACGGCCACGAGCGCCTCACCCGGGGCGAGCTCGGGCAGCGGCACCTCGTCGAGGTGCAGGCTCTCGCGCGGGTCCTTGTCGCGGCTCGTGCGGCCGGCGAACATGTCGACCTCGTCCTTGTGCACGGTGACGGCCCGGAAAGACTCGGGCACAGGCAGGTTGCCGAACACCTCGGCCGATCGCTCACCGGCCAGGATCGCGTTGCGGATCTCGTCCATTCCTATGGCCTCCTCGCCATGCGGGGCCGGCGCCGACCAGGCGCCGCGTTGATGCCCAACATACCTAGCGGCGCATGATTAACATCGGTACTTCGCCGGGAAAGTCGGCGCCGCCGACCACCCGACCGGTAATCGGCAGGTGATCGGCGGCGATCAGGGCTGACCAACGCCCCGTCGTTCGGCTTGGATTTCGGCCTGGCTCAGTGCCCCTCGGTGGAGGGTTCGACGAGTTCGACGAGCACTCCACCGGCGTCCTTGGGGTGGATGAAGTTGATCCGGCTGCCGGCGGTGCCACGCTTGGGCTCGGGGTAGAGCAGGCGCAGGCCGCGCTCGCGCAGGGTCTCGCACACCTCGTCGATGTTCTTGACCCGGTAGGCCATCTGCTGGATGCCCGGGCCGCTCTTGTCGAGGAACTTGGCGATGGTGCTCTGCTCGTTCAGCGGAGCCAGCAGCTGGATGCAGGAGGTCGAGTCGCCGACCTCCATCATCGCCTCCGCGACGCCCTGCTCCTCGTTGACCTCGCGATGCGCCATGCGCATCCCGTACTTCTCCTCGTAGAAGGCGATGGCCTCGTCGAGGTCGCGGACCGCGATCCCGACGTGGTCGATATGGGTGAACAGACCGGTGACATCAGCGCTCATGCGCCACAGCCTAAGGGCGAGCACCGAGCCAGCGGGCGGGACCATTGGCAGTCCCTCGTCAGTCCCTCGTTAACGGTTGCGCGGTCCGGTTACAGTGGCGGCACTCGCTGCGACGACGCCGGGTGCCCGGCCGGAAGGACACGCTCATGACCCACCGCCCGCAGGACAATCCCAGCGTCATCGTCGCGGGGGCCCGCACCCCGATCGGGCGGCTGCTCGGGTCGCTGTCCGGGTTCACCGGCGCCCAACTGGGCGGCATCGCCATCCGCGAGGCCCTGGAGAAGGCGGGGGTCGCCCCGGGCGACGTGCAGTACGTCATCATGGGCCAGGTGCTGACCGCCGGCGCCGGTCAGATCCCGGCCCGCCAGGCGGCCGCGGCCGCGGGCATCCCGATGAGCGTCCCGGCCCTGACCATCAACAAGGTGTGCTTGTCGGGCCTCGACGCCATCGCCCTGGCCGACCAGCTCATCCGCGTCGGCGAGTTCGATGTCGTCGTCGCCGGCGGGCAGGAGTCGATGAGCCAGTCCCCGCACCTGCTGACGGGCAGCCGCGGCGGCCACAAGTTCGGCGACATCACGATGCTCGACCACATGTCCTTCGACGGGCTCTACGACGCGTTCACCGACCAGGGCATGGGCCCGCTGACCGAGTCCGGCAACGTCGGCGAGTTCGAGGTGAGCCGCGCCGACCAGGACACCTACTCCGCGCGCAGCCACCAGCTTGCCGCCAAGGCCTGGGCCGACGGCCTCTTCGCCGATGAGGTCGTGCCCGTCGCCATCCCCCAGCGCAAGGGCGAGCCCATCGAGTTCGCCGCCGACGAGGGCATCCGCGCCGACACCACCGCCGAGTCCTTGGGGCGGCTGCGTCCGGCCTTCGGCAAGGACGGCACGATCACGGCCGGCAGCTCCTCCCAGATCAGCGACGGCGCCTGCGCGGTCGTCGTCATGAGCAAGGCGCGGGCGCAGGAGCTGGGGCTGACCTGGCTCGCCGAGATCGGCGCCCACGGCGTGGTCGCCGGGCCCGACTCGACGCTGCAGATCCAGCCCGCGGCCGCCATCGCCGCCGCGTGCGCCAAGGAGGGCATCGAGCCGACCGACCTCGACCTCGTGGAGATCAACGAGGCGTTCGCGGCCGTCGGCATCGCCGCCGCCCGCCACCTGGGCCTGAACGAGGAGCTCATCAACGTCAACGGCGGCGCCATCGCCATGGGTCACCCGATCGGCATGTCTGGTGCGCGCATCGTGCTGCACCTGGCGCACGAGCTGCGTCGGCGCGGCGGTGGAGTCGGGGCGGCCGGCCTGTGCGGTGGCGGCGGCCAGGGCGACGCCCTCATCGTGCGGGTGCCGCGGCAGGAGTGAGCGCAGGCTTACCGCGCCCATCCGCGCCCATCCGCGCCCATCCGCGCCCGAGCCGACCGACTCAACTGCCAGGATGGGGCTCAGCCCACGTCGCCGCCCGCCCGCGACGACCATCCGACCCTGCTCCGCCCGGGATCGCCGCCGCGGAGCGCTAGGAGTGTGACAGCGCACATGGCACGCCGTGACGTCGACGTCCCCACCCTCGTCGAAGCCGCCCGAAGTGGCTCCCCGCGAGCGGTGGCCCGACTCATCTCCCTCGTGGAGGACGCGAGCCCCAAGCTGCGTGAGGTCATGGCTGCCCTCGCGCCGCACGCGGGGCGCGCACACATCCTGGGGATCACCGGTAGCCCGGGGGTCGGCAAGTCGACGTCGACCAACGCGCTGGTCGGGGCGTTGCGCGCGCAGGGCAAGCGCGTCGGCGTGCTAGCCGTCGACCCCTCCTCGCCGTTCTCGGGGGGTGCGTTGCTCGGTGACCGGGTACGGATGCAGGAACACGCCCTGGACCCCGAGGTGTACATCCGCTCGATGGCCAGCCGCGGGCACCTGGGCGGATTGTCGTGGTCCACGCCGCAGGCGATCCGAGTGCTCGACGCGGCCGGCTGCGACGTCGTGCTCGTCGAGACGGTCGGCGTCGGGCAGTCGGAGGTCGAGATCGTCGGGCTGGCCGACACGACGATCGTGCTGCTCGCGCCGGGGATGGGTGACGGTATCCAGGCGGCGAAGGCCGGCATTTTGGAGATCGGCGACGTGTTCGTCGTCAACAAGGCCGACCGCGACGGCGCCGACGCCACCGTGCGCGACATCCGGCACATGATCAGCCTCGGCGACCGCACGCAGCCGAACCTGTGGCGCCCGCCGGTCCTAAAGACCGTTGCGGCCCACGGCACCGGCATCGACGAGGTGATGGAGGGCATCGACAAACACCTCGCCTGGATGACCGAGCACGGCGAGCTGCAGCGCCGTCGGCAGCGCCGCGCCGCCGACGAGATCGAGGCCATCGTGCTCGCGCAGCTGCGCACCCGGATGGGTGACCTGCGCGGCTCGCATGGCATGGACGAGTTGGCCGCCCGAGTCGTCGCCGGCCAGACCGACCCCTACCGCGCCGCCGACAAGGTGCTCGCCGACATCACCTGAAGGCGCCTGAGGCCGCAGGGAGTAGCCTGACCTGCGTGTCTGTTCGCCTCGCCTTCGACCCGATCCGCCGTGCGGCGGTGCTTTGGGAGCGCCGCTGGGGGCGGGCGTCGGCACCGCAGAGCATGGCGACCGCGACATCGATCATGCGGGTGCAGCAGATTCTGCTCGCTGACTTCGACGCCGCCCTGGGTGAGCTCGGTCTGACCTTCGCTCGCTTCGAGGCGCTCGTGTTGCTCACGTTCAGCCGCGACGGACGCCTCCCGATGCGGGTCGTGGGGGAGCGCCTCATGGTGCACGCCACGAGCGCGACGCACATCGTCCAGCGGCTGGAATCCCAGGGGCTCGTCGCCCGCATCCCCAACCCCGACGACGGTCGGGGCACGTTGGCGGTCATCACGCCCGAGGGCCGCGAGCTGGCCGACCGCGGCATGGCGTCGCTGGTCTCCCGCGGCTTCGGGCTCTCGGAGCTGACCGGGCCCGAGCGCGTCGAGCTGTTCCGCCTGCTGGAGAAGCTGCGTCGCGCCCACGGCGACTTCGACTCCGACTGAACTGCTGCCGGCGAAACTGCTTGCAGCGCAAGGTATTTGAGAAGGAGCAGACTCAGCCCTGGCATTTACTAGGAGATCCTAGTAATCTCTTGGGCATGACGATCATCGAAGATCAGGCCCAGGCGGCCGCATCCGACTCTGCAAACAACAGTGTGCCGGGCGACGGGCGCCGCCGTTGGCAGGAGCGCTTCGACGCCGCCACAGCGCGCGGTCAGGTTCGCGATGCAGACTTCACCACCCTCTCCGGCATGGAGCTTGAGCCCGTCTACGGCCCGAGCGACGAGGCCGAGGCCGCGGACGAACGCATGGAGCGGATCGGCTGGCCGGGCGAATTCCCCTACACCCGTGGCCTTTACGCCACCGGCTACCGCGGCCGCCCGTGGACGATCCGGCAGTTCGCCGGCTTCGGCAACGCCAAGCAGACCAACGAGCGCTACAAGATGATCCTCGGTCGCGGCGGCGGCGGCCTGTCCGTCGCCTTCGACATGCCGACGCTCATGGGGCGCGACTCCAACGACCCGATGAGCCTCGGCGAGGTCGGCCACTGCGGTGTGGCCATCGACTCGGCCGTCGATATGGACATCCTCTTCTCCGACATTCCGCTCGGCGACGTCACGACCTCCATGACGATCAGCGGCCCGGCCGTCCCGGTCTTCTGCATGTACCTCGTCGCCGCCGAGCGGCAGGGTATCGACCCGGGCGTGCTCAACGGCACCCTGCAGACCGACATCTTCAAGGAGTACATCGCACAGAAGGAGTGGCTGTTCGATCCGGAGCCGCACCTGCGCCTGATCGGCGACCTCATGGAGTTCTGTGCGGAGAAGATCCCGGCGTACAAGCCGCTGTCGGTCTCGGGCTACCACATCCGTGAGGCCGGCTCGACGGCCGCGCAGGAGCTCGCGTTCACCCTTGCCGACGGTTTCGGCTACGTCGAGTTGGGTCTTTCCCGCGGCCTCGACGTCGATGTGTTCGCCCCGGGCCTGAGCTTCTTCTTCGACTCCCACGTCGACTTCTTCGAGGAGATCGCCAAGTTCCGTGCGGCCCGGCGCATCTGGGCCCGCTGGATGCGCGACGTCTACGGCGCCAAGACCGAGAAGGCGCAGTGGCTGCGCTTCCACACCCAGACCGCCGGCGTCTCCCTCACGGCCCAGCAGCCGCTGAACAATGTCGTGCGTACCGCGACCGAGGCCCTCGCCGCGGTACTCGGCGGCACCAACTCCCTGCACACCAACGCCCTCGACGAGACCCTCGCGCTGCCCACCGAGCAGTCCGCCGAGGTCGCCCTGCGCACCCAGCAGGTGCTCATGGAAGAGACCGGCATCTGCAATGTCGCCGACCCGCTCGGCGGCAGCTGGTACGTCGAGGCGCTGACCGACCAGATCGAGGCCGAGGCCAACAAGATCTTCGACCGCATCCTGGCCATGGGCGGCAGCGATCACTCCACGGCGGACCTGGCCGCGCTCGCGCAGACCGTTCGGCAGAACGTCGGCAAGTCCGAGGGCGGCCAGTGGCCGATGACGAAGGGCATCCTGCGCGGCATCGAGGAGGGCTGGTTCATGGCGGAGATCGCCGACGCCGCCTTCCAGCACCAGATCGCGCTCGAGCAGGGCGACAAGAAGGTTGTCGGCGTGAACACCCTCACCGAGTCGGTGGCCAGCGAACTCGACATCCTGCGCGTCAGTCACGAGGTCGAGCGCGAGCAGGTGCGCGAGCTGGACGACCGCAAGGCCGGCCGCGACGAGGCCGCGGTGCAGGCCGCGTTGACGCACATGGTGGAGGTCAGCCGCACCAGCGACAACATGATCCCCGCCATGCTCGACGCCGTCCGCGCGGAGGCCACCCTCGGCGAGATCTGCAACGTGCTGCGCGACGAGTGGGGCGTCTACCGCGAGCCCGCCCGCTTCTGACCGAGTCCACCCCGAAAGCCGGCGCCTCTTGGGGCGCCGGCTTTCGGGGCTCTGAGGGAGGGGGTGGTAGCCGGGGTGAGGAGCATCAGTGAGAATGGCGACCATGTCGGATCAGCCACTGATGCCCCGTTCTGCCATGCGTGGCGCCGTCGACCTCTCGGGGATCGGCCAGGCGCCGAGCGCACCACCCGCCTCAGGCGGATCGTCGACCGGATTCGCGGGAGGCGTTCGCGTCGATGCCACCGAGGCCGAGTTCCAAGACGTCGTCATGTCGACCCGCGACGTCGCCGCACTCGTCGTGCTCTGGTCGGCCGCCCATCCGGAGACCGAGCAGGCCGTGACGAACGCCGTCACCGTGGCGGAGCGCCAGGACGGACGCCTGCGGGTCGTCGCGGTCGACGTGCAGGCCAACCCGGGCATCGCGGCCGCCTTCCAAGTGCAGCAGATCCCGATGACCGTCGGCCTGGTCGCCGGCCAGCCGGTGCCGCTCTTCCCCGGAGTCCAGCCCGCCGAGCAGCTGGCCCCCGTCGTCGCCGAACTGCTCAAGGTCGCCGCGCAGAACGGCGTCACCGGCCACATCACCGACGCCGGCCAGGTCGAGGCGCCCGACGAGCCGGAGATCGACCCGCGCTTCGAGGCCGCGTTCGATGCCGTCGAGGCCGGCGACTACGACACCGCGATCGCCGCCTACGAGCAGGTACTCAAGGAGGCGCCCGCCGACGACGACGCCAAAGCCGGCCTCGCGCAGGTCAAGCTGCTCAAGCGGGTCGCCGATGCCGACCTCGCCGCAGCGCGCGCCGAAGCCGCCGCCAAACCGACCGATGTCGCCGCGCAGACCCTGGCCGCCGATCTCGACCTCGCCGGCGGCCACGTCGAAGACGCCTTCACCCGGCTCGTCGACCTCGTACGCGCCACCGCGGAGGAGGAGCGGGACGCCGCCCGCGCCCACCTGCTGGAGCTCTTCGAGATCGTCGGCCCCAAAGACGAGCGCGTCGTCAAGGCCCGCCGAGCCCTGATGAGCGCCCTGTTCTGAGGGTCGCGCCTTGAGGGAGGTTCTCGTCCGTCTGCCACGTGGTTGACCTGGGGTCATTGCCTACTGACCGGTAGCGGCCTACCGTCGCGTCATGACTCTGTTCAGCCTGCTCGGCCCCGCCCGCGGTACGGACGCGACGGCGTTTCTCCTGCCTTCGGACGGCGCTCCGCAGGCCGAGCGACGCACGCATCCTGTGCCGGGCGAGCCGTTCGGGGTACAGATGCCGAAGCGCTTGCTCGACCTGCCGGAGGAGGTCACGGCCTCGGTCGCGGCGGCCTGTGACTCCAACCTGGGGCTCGCCGGTACGACTGACCCGCACGACTGACCACTGACCCCCACGACTGACCACGCGGCTGACCGCACGATTGACCCGCACGCCCGGGTCGGACGTCGCGTGGGGCGCCGCGCGGCTGCTCAGCGCGGTGCCACCGCGTCCAGCACGCCCTCGAGCTCGGCGACCAGCACCGCGTCGCCGGCCCGAAGCGGCTCGGTGAGCACCGGGCGGCGCCACAGCCGGCAGTACAGGTCCTCGGCCGAACCCGACAGGATGCCGACCGGATGCACGGTGCCGTCGACCGGGTCATTTCCGGCGACGTAGATCGCCGGATCGTCGTGCTCGACTCCCCGCGGATCGGTGCCGGCGCGTCGCGCGAGCGTGACCAGCCAGGTGTCGCCCGTATCCGTCGCCACCACCCGGACGGTGCGACCCGGCTCCGGCCTGATCACGGCCCACGCGGGGTGGTACCCCATGAAGACGCGCAGCATCTCGTCGATGCCGTCGGCGGCCAGGGCGGCGTCGATGGGGCTGCGGTGGCTGCCGTCGGGCGCTGCCGTCAGCTCCGCGTCGAGGCGATGGATGCACGCCTCGTGCGCCTGCCGGCGCGCGGCGAAGCCCGCCGTCTGGTCTCGTGACCACGACCAACGCTGCGCCTGCGCGGGGGTGGCCTCCAGGGCGTCGGCTAGCCGAGCCGCCTCCTGTCGGAACGCCGCCAGCAACTCGGGACGACCGTCGGGTCGCGGCGCAGGGGTCAGCTGGCTCACCTCGGCTTCGGTGGTCAGGCCGTCGGAGACCACGCGGCACCAGAACGACTGCACGACGAGCAGGTGGGCCAGCAGATCGTCGGCGTCCCAGCCCGGGCAGGTCGGCACCCGGGCGCCCGACGGCGCCTGCGCTAGCACGTCGGCCAAGCGCTCGGAATCTTGGCGCAGAAAGCGCAGGTAGGCCTGCTCCGACAGGCGGGTCCCTTGGTGCGTGCCCATTGGCTCACCCTAGCCACAGCGATGGCGGAGCCCAGCTCGTCGCGACGGGACACAGCCTGACCCGACGGGACACACCTGATCAGCTGTGTGCCGTCGGGTTTCGCTGTGTTCCGTCGCGACCGGCCGTGTCCCGTCGCGACCGGCCGTGTCCCGTCGCGACCGGCCGTGTCCCGTCGCGACCGGCCGTGTCCCGTCGCGACCGGCTACCGGCAACAAGCCCCGACGCCCGGCGAGTCAGAGACCGCCGGGCAGCCCCTGCTCGGCCAACCAGGCCCGTGCCCGGGTCGGGGAGGCCTGGGCGAGCCAGGCACCCTGCACCAGCTCGACGATCTCGACGCGAGTCGTTTCGTGTAGGCGGCCGGCCCGCACGAGCACGCTGGGATGCCCCTCGAAGTGCGGGGTCGTGAAGAACGGGGACTCGGCATCCTGCACGAGGGCGAGCTTCTCGGCCTCCTCGCCGACCCAGATCACGATGACGTCGTCGTAGCGCTCCCCTGTGACGGGGTCCACGGCGTCCGGGCGGGGCGTGCGGAAGAACACGAACGACTTACCGCCCACCTGGTAGATCGGATTGGACGCCCGCTTGCCGGTCTCGACGGTGACGTGCGGCATCGCCAGAGCAGCCTCGTGCACGTCGGCAACGCGAGCGGGACGGTCGGCGCTCACCGCGTCCTGGCGATCCGGGCCCTCGAGCCACATACTCTGCGGCGACATGCAGAGAAGGTTCTCTGGATGTCGCCGCAAGGGAGCGTCTTTCGGGAGGCGGGGGTCAGCTGCCCAGGGCCGCCGAGACGACCTCACGGGCTTCGGCCTGCACCTGCTTCAGGTGCTCGGGGCCCTGGAAGCTCTCGGCGTAGATCTTGTAGACGTCCTCGGTGCCGGACGGGCGCGCGGCGAACCACGCCGACTCCGTCGTGACCTTCAGCCCACCGATCTTCGCGCCGTTACCCGGCGCCTCCGTGAGCTTGGCCGTGATCGGCTCGCCCGCGAGCGTGTCGGCGGCGACGTCGGCGGGGGAGAGCGCGCCGAGCATCGCCTTCTGCTCGCGGTTGGCCGGAGCATCGACCCGCGCGTACGCCGGGTCGCCGTGCTTGGCGACCAGCTCGGCGTAGTGCTGGCTCGGGCTCTTGCCGGTCTTTGCCTGAATCTCCGACGCGAGCAGCGCGAGGATGATGCCGTCTTTGTCCGTCGACCACACCGTGCCGTCGATCCGCAGGAACGACGCTCCCGCCGACTCCTCGCCACCGAACGGCCCGGAGCCGTCGAGCAGCCCGGGCACGAACCACTTGAACCCGACGGGCACCTCCACCAGCTTGCGGCCGAGGTCTTCGGCGACGCGGTCGATCATCGAGCTGCTGACGAGGGTCTTGCCGATGAAGCCGTCGGCCGGCCAGTTCGGCCGCCCGCCGCCGTACAAGTATTGGATCGCCACCGCGAGGTAGTGGTTCGGGTTCATCAGCCCGCCGTCGGGGGTGACGATGCCGTGCCGGTCGGAGTCGGCGTCGTTGCCGGTCGCGATGTCGTACTTGTCCTTCTGCTCGATGAGCGAGGCCATCGCGTACGGCGAGGAGCAGTCCATGCGGATCTTGCCGTCCCAGTCCAGTGTCATGAACCGCCACGTCGGGTCGACCAGCGGGTTGACCACCGTCATGTCGAGCTCGTAGTGGTCGGCGATCGCCTGCCAGTAGTCGACCGCCGCGCCACCCAGCGGATCGGCGCCGATCTTGACACCCGCGTCCTTGATCGCCTTCAGGTCGACGACGTTCTCGAGGTCGGCCACGTAGATGCCGCGGTAGTCGTACCCCTTGACCGCCTCGCGGGCCTGCGCGAAGGGCACGCGCCGGACGCCGCTCAGCCCGTCCTTGATGTAGTCGTTGGCCTTGGCCGCGATCCACTTCGTCGCGTCGCTGTCGGCCGGGCCTCCGTGCGGCGGGTTGTACTTGAAGCCGCCGTCGGTCGGCGGGTTGTGGCTCGGGGTCACGACGATGCCGTCGGCCAGTCCGGTGTGCGCCGGCAGGTCGTCGACCCCCCCGATCTTGCCCTTGTTGGCGCGCAGGATGGCGTGGCTCACCGCGGGGGTCGGTGTGTACCGGTCCTCCTCGTCGACGAGCACGTCGACGCCGTTGCCGACGAGCACCTCCAGGGCCGAGGCCCACGCCGGCTCGGAGAGCGCGTGGGTGTCACGGCCGATGAACAGCGGCCCGTCGTAGCCGTGCTCGGCGCGGTAGTCACAGATCGCCTGGGTCGTGGCCAGGATGTGGTCCTCGTTGAACGCCGTCTTCAGCGACGTGCCGCGGTGCCCCGACGTGCCGAACACCACGTGCTGGTCGATGTTGTCGGGGTCCGGTCGCAGCGTGTAATACGCGGTCACGAGGTGCGGGACGTCAACGAGGTCGCTGGGCTGGGCCAAAGTGCCGGCGCGGGAGTCGTTCATGCGCCCATCCTGTCAGCGTTGCCGCCCCGATGGCGGGTCCTAGGCACCACGAAGCGCCCCACACCGGCAGGAAGCCCTGACTGGCCCGCGCGTCCGTCGAACCGGTGGCTTTCCTGAGGCACGATGGAGCGCGTGCGTCGCCTGTCTACCCTCTGGCACGATCTGAGTCCGACGACTCGCTTGGTGCTCACCATTCCGCTCCTGGTCGGCTTCTACTACGTCGTCCCCGTCGATGCGGTCGACGCGTTCGCCGTGCCCCGGATCATCGGCACCGTCCTGGTCGTCGTCGTGCTGGGGCGCACGATCCTCTCGGAGCTGCGCAACCGAGACAGCGACATCAGCAGCCTTGTGATCCTGTTCCTCGCCGTCGTCATCGTCGGATCGCTGCTGTTCTTCACGCTGCAGACCCATCGCCCGCAGGAGTTCGTCGGGCTGGAGACCCGCACCGACGCCCTGTACTTCACCTTGACGGCGATGACGACGGTCGGCTTCGGCGACATCCACGCCCAGGGGCAGGTGGCCCGGGCGGTCGTCAGCGTGCTGCTCGTCTTCGACGTCGTCTTCATCGCCGCGCTCTTGTCGCGGATGTCGGACCGGCTGCTGCGCCCCCTGAACGACCTCGCGACGATCGACAATGACGCGTCGGCCGAGCCCAGCACGCGGGCCGAGTCAGTGAGTCGTGAGGGGGAGGAGAACACATGAACAGCGCCGAACCAGAGCAGGTCGAGCCGCCGCAGACCCCAGCGCAGAAGGAGTCCGCGGGGGAGCAGGAGGGGGAGGAGCGCGGCGACCCCACCGCCCTCCAGCGGGCCGTCCTCGTGGCGGTGGCCATCGGCTACGGCGCGCTGGCCGGCGGTGTCGCGGCGCTGACGTTGCGGCTCATGGGCCTGGTCGGCGACATCGTGTGGTCGGTCAGTGATGCGCGCTGGTACATCCCGGTCGTCATCGTCGCCGGTGGGGTGCTCATCGCCGCGTTGCGCTGCGTCTCCAGCGACGTGGCCGACCTCGATATCGACGGCCAGCTGGATCAGGCCCACGACCCCGTGGCGATCGAGCGACGCTCGACGCTGTTCCTCGCGCTGTCGGCCATCGTGGCGGTGGCCTTCGGCGGCGCGATCGGCCCGGAGGCCGGACTGCTGGCCGTCATCGCCGAACTGTCCTGCCTCGTCGCGATCCGCCTCGGGCGGACTCGGGCGCAGCAGCGCGCCCTCGGTGATGCCGGGGCCGCCGCCGCCCTCGCGGGCCTGTACGGATCGCCTCCGGGAGCCGTTGCCTACGGCGACGACGACCTGAGCCCGCCGAAGATCCTCACGCTGCTGGCCGCCGTCGCCGGCTTCGGCGGCTTCCTGCTCGTGGCCTCGCTGATCTTCGCCGAGGGCCTGCATGGCCTGGCGCTACCCGAGCACACTCCGGCCGGTAACGGCGTCGACCTGGTGGCGGCCCTGCTGCCGGCGTTGTGCGGCGCGGCCGTTGGGCTGGGCTACGCCTGGGTGCGGCCGACGGTCGCCGCCGTCCTGGCCAAGGCTCCCGGCCCGACCGCGCGGATCATGATCGGGACGGTGGTGTTCGCGGCGCTGGCGACTGCGGTGCCGCTGGCGCGCTTCTCCGGGCACGACGACATCGGCACGCTGGTGGAGTTCGCCGGATCAGGCGACTGGCTCACGCTGCTGGGATTGGCGCTCGTCAAGGTCGTGGCGCTCGCCCTGTGCCTGGCCGCCGGCTGGAAGGGCGGCGAGTTCTTTCCGCTCATCTTCATCGGGGGAGCGGTCGGTGCCGCCCTCGCGACCCTCCTGCCTGGCCTGGATCTGACCGTCGCGATGGTGGCGGCGATGTCCGCCGCGCTGACCGTGGCGATGCGCAAGCCCATCGCCGTCCTGCTCCTGCTCACCCTCATGACGGGGGTCTCGAGCCTGGCCGCGGTGTTCGTCGGCGTCGCCATCGGCCACCTGGTCAGCGCGCGCCTGCCCACGACCGCCACCGCCCACGGCGGCCACTGAGCGCGCCCAGCGGCACGGCAGGGCCGCCGCGACCGGGCAACCGCTGGGCCGACTGGGCAACCCCTAAGCCGACTGGGCAACCGCTGACCCCACTGGGCTATTGCTCGAGTCGTTGTCCAGAGGGACCAGCGATTGTCCAGTGGGCCGAGCGATTGTCCAGTGTGGCCGTGTGGGGCCGTCCGGGGTAGCACGCGCCTACCGGAGGCGAGTCACACGTCGAAGTCGACGGACTTCACGGCCGGCCGCTTGGCGCTGCGCCCGTCGCCGCTGCTGCGCCCGGTCAGGTGCCGGCGCACCCACGGTGCGAGATGCTCGCTGGCCCACTCGCGGTTGGCCGCCAGCGTCCCCAACCGAGTCAGCTTCGGGGCGGGCTCCAGCACGTGGTCGGACTGGGGTACGTCGAGGCCGAGGGTCCAGGCCGCCTGGTCGGCGACGCGGCGGTGACCGGCCGTGGAGAAGTGGATGCGGTCCGGCGCCCACATCCGCATGTCCTGCAGCTCGCGGGCGGTCCACAGATCGACCACCGGACAGTCGTGGCGCTGCGCGATGCCCCAGACGTGCGCGGTGAGCTCGGCCATCCGCGGGTTGACCCGATTGACCAGGGGAGCGAAACCGATGTCGGGCGCCGAGACCATGAGCACGTCCGCGCCGGTCTCGCGCAGCCGCACCACGGCCTCCTCAAGGCCCTTGGCGACTTCGGCGATGCTGACCCGCGGGCGCAGCAGATCGTTGCCGCCTGCCGAGATGCTCACCAGGTCCGGCGTCAGCTCCAGTGCCGCCTCCAGCTGCGGGCCCGCGATGTCGGCCAGCAACCGCCCCCGCACGGCGAGGTTGGCGTAGCCGAAGTCGAGACCGAGCGCGGCGTTGCGGCGCGCCAGCCGGGCGGCCAACCGGTCGGCCCAGCCGACATAAAGCTCCGGGTCGTCGACCGAGGGGTCCATCAACCCTTCGGTGAACGAATCCCCGATCGCGACGTACCGCTCCCACGTGCGCTCCAGCGGCGCCATGCTCGAACTCCCCTGATGTCGAACGCTGCTCCCGCCGCCCAGATTACCCGGCGGTAACCTCACCCGCCGAATCGAGCGGCCGCCGCCAGCCCGACGAGCCCGAACAGGGCAGGCCGCGCAGTGTCAGCCCCGCCGGCGCCGGCTACCGCGGTACCGGGCGCCGGACCGCGGAGCATGGGCGGCGCCATCCGTGAATCCCGACTCGGGGGCGGGCGGCGGCCGGTCCTCAAGCTCCCCCAAGCGCATCGAATACTCACCGGGCCGCAGCGTGGCGATGGTCTCGGCAACGTGCACACAAAGCAGGCCGGCGAGCGCAACCTCGGGATCCTTATCCGGCCACCACCGCGAAAGGACCTCGGCTTGCTCGGCGAGCATCGCTTCGAGAGCCTCGCGTCGCGCCGTGATGGCAAGCCCGTCGGGCAGGCCCTGAGCATCGGGCGGAAGCTGCGCGCTCAGTCGATCGCGCCCCAGATCGATGGCCAACCCCGGGTACTCACGCGCCAAACCCTCGGCCAGGGCCGTCATCACGTCCATGCCATCACCCCTGAAATTGCCCTCACGAGGAGACGGACCGGGCCGTGAGGGAAAGCCCGAACGGCGCGGGGGTCGAGCGCAGACGTTCCTGCGCTCGACCCCCGGTCGATCAGCGTCGATAGGCGTTCGGCTCAGCCCGGTTCGCCGGGCTCGGTGTCGGCGTCGATGCGGGCCTGGCTGCCGGTGCTGGCGTGGCCACCGGAGGTGCCGACGCGCGGGTTGGCCAGGTCGGCGGGGTCGATGCCCGAGGCCTTCGGCTGGTCTTCGGCCACCGGCGACTGCGAGAGCTCCGGCCGCGACTGGCCCGGCGTCTGAGCCCGCAGCGAACCCGTCGGGGCGTCGTCGGCGATGCTCGGGCCGGCCTCGGCGGCCTTGAACTCCGCCTCGTCGACCTCGCCGCTGACCGGCTCGAACCAGACGGCGCCGAGCTTGGGCAGGGTCACCAGGGCCGAGTACGGCTGGCCGTGCCAGGGCACCTCTTCGGCGACGATCTGGCCGAGGTTGCCGACCCCCGAGCCGCCGTAGTCGACGGAGTCGGTGTTCAGCACTTCCTTCCACGGCCCGGCCTTGGGCAGCCCCACGCGGTAGTGGTGGTGCTCGGCGCCGGAGAAGTTGGCGATGACGGCCATGGTGGGCCGCTCCCCGTTCTCGTCGGCGTGCCCGAACCGCAGGTAGGAGTAGGTGTTGCCGCTGGCGTCGTTGGCGTCGATCCAGGTGAAGCCCGACCAGTCGTTGTCCAGCTCCCACAGCGCCGGGTGCGAGACGTACAGGTGGTTGAGGTCCTTGACGAGCTTGTGCATGCGCCAGTGCGGCTCGTGGTCCAGCAGCCACCAGTCGAGGCTGCGGGCGTCGGCCCACTCGGCCTCCTGGGCGAACTCCTGCCCCATGAACAGCAGCTGCTTGCCCGGGTGGCTCCACATGAACGCGTAGTACACGCGCATGCCGGCCAGCTGCTCCCAGCGGTCACCCGGCATCTTGCGCAGCATCGACCCCTTGCCGTACACGACCTCGTCGTGGCTGATCGGCAGGCAGAAGTTCTCGCTGTAGGCGTACACCATCGAGAACGTCATCTCGTGGTGGTGGTACTGCCGGTAGATAGGGGAGAGCGAGGCGTACCCGAGCGTGTCGTGCATCCAGCCCATGTTCCACTTCAGGCCGAACCCGAGGCCGCCCATGTACGTCGGCTTCGTGATGCCGGGCCAGCTCGTGGACTCCTCGGCGATCGTCACCGCGCCGGGGTAACGGCGGTAGACCGTCGCGTTCATCTCCTGCAGCAGTTGCACGGCCTCGAGGTGCTCGCGGCCGCCGTACTGGTTGGGCAGCCACTCGCCGTCGTTGCGGGAGTAGTCGAGGTACAGCATCGAGGCGACCGCGTCGACGCGCAGCCCGTCGATGTGGAACTCCTCGATCCAGAAGGAGGCGTTGGCCACCAGGAAGTTGCGCACCTGCGGACGACCGAAGTCGAACACGTGGGTGCCCCAGTCGGGCTGGTCGCCGCGGCGCGGGTCGGAGTGTTCGTACAGCGCCTGACCGTCGAACCGGGCCAGCGCGAACGCGTCCTTCGGGAAGTGCGCCGGCACCCAGTCGAGGATGACGCCGATGCCCGCCTGGTGCAGCTTGTCGACGAGGTAACGGAACTCGTCCGGAGAACCGAACCGCGAGGTGGGCGCGTAATAGCCGGTCACCTGGTAGCCCCACGACGGGCCGTAGGGGTGCTCGGCCACCGGCAGGAACTCGACGTGCGTGAACCCGAGGTCCTTGACGTAGTTGACGAGGTGCTCGGCCAGGTCGACGTAGCTGCTGCCCTGACGCCACGAGCCGAGGTGGCATTCGTAGACGCTCATCGGGCCGTTGTGCGGCTCGATGTTGCCCGCACGCTGCTGCATCCACTCCGAGTCGCCCCACTCGTAGTGCGACTCGTCGACGACGGAGGCGGTGGCGGGCGGGCATTCGGTGTGTCGGGCCAGCGGGTCGGCCTTGCCGCGCCAGAAGCCGTCGGCGCCGAGAATCTCGTACTTGTACGGGGTGTTCTCACCGACGCCGGGCACGAACAACTCCCACACGCCGGTCGAGCCGAGCGCGCGCATCGGGTGCATCTGCCCGTCCCAGCGGTTGAAGTCGCCCACCACCCGGATCGCGCGGGCGTTGGGTGCCCACACGGCGAACGACGCGCCGTGCACCTCGCCCATCTGGCCCGGGTAGGTGCGCACGTGCGACCCGAGCACCTTCCACAGTTCCTCGTGGCGACCCTCACCGATGAGGTAGAGGTCCATCTCGCCGAGGGTGGGCAGGAAGCGGTACGGGTCGTCCTGCACGTGCTCGTAGTCGTCGCCGTAGGTGACGTGCAGCCGGTAGTCGGAGACCTCGATGTCGTCGAGCTGACGCACCCAGATGCCCTCGTAGTCGTGGTCCATCACGTGCAGCGAGCCGTCGGGCAGTTCGATCTGCACGGTCTGGGCCAGCGGGCGGAACGCCCGGATCGTCACGCCACCCTCGAACGGGTGGGCGCCAAGAATGCTGTGCGGATCGCCGTGGCCGCCGCGCACGAGCAGGTCCAGCTCATGGGGGTCGACCGGCAGCGGCGCCGAGTGATACTCCGCAGGCGTGGTGTCGACTGCCGCCGGCTCTCCCGCTGCCTTCTTCTTCTGGGCCATGGTCTCGGGGCTCCTGTCCTTCGGGTGGGCCGGCTGCCCGACCGAACGGTCGGGCTCATCGGAATCGGGCGTGGTGGGGGCAAGCAGAGACGTGGCGGGGCCGGCACACAGGCTCTCGATGGCCCCCAGGGGGATCGAGATCCACGCGGGCCGGTTGCGGGCCTCGTAGACGACCTCGTAGAGCGCCTTGT
The DNA here is from genome assembly GCF_000298215.1 of Kineosphaera limosa NBRC 100340. GTDB lineage: Bacteria > Actinomycetota > Actinomycetes > Actinomycetales > Dermatophilaceae > Kineosphaera > Kineosphaera limosa. The sequence continues at coordinate 34,995 of NZ_BAHD01000025.1, forward strand.
CGAGCAGCAGCGCCTCCAGCAACGTCGCGGTATCGGGGTCGGTGCGCAGGTCGGCGCCCGGCCACGCACTCGCGTAGCCCTGGACGAAGGCGGCGGCGCTCGCCTGCGCCCACTGCCGGGGCGTGCCGGAGTCAGTGGGGTCGCCCTCGCCCGGCTGTACCGGAGCGGGAATGGCAGCGCTGTCGAAGAAGCCGCTCTCCCGCTCGATCGATCCGGCCGCATAGTCGAACGAGCGCAGCATGCCCGCGACGTCGCGCAGCGCGAGGTCGGGGGCGCTGCGCTCGGTCAGCGAACGCAGCGGCTCGCCCTCGAAGTCCAGCAGCACCCAGCCGGTCTCGCCGCGACCGGGCACCTGCAGCACCTGGCCGAGGTGGTAATCGCCGTGCACCCGCTGCAATGCGGGCCACGACGCGGCGGCGGCCCGGTCGAAGATCGCCTCGATGTGGTCGGCGTGCTCCTGCAACGCCGGGGCCTCGCTGACCGCCGAGACGAGCCGCGAGCGCCAGCCCGCGACGAGCGCGGCACGGCGGTCCTCGTCGGCCTCCTGCGTGGGCAGCACCTGCGCCAGCGTTTCGTGCACCCCAGCGGTGGCGACGCCGAGATCGAAGGCCGGCCCGGTGAAGTCCTCTCCGGCGCGGGCCGCTTCGCGCGCCACCCGCCACGCGTCGCGGGTGCCGGGCAGAAACTCCTGCGCGAACGCCAGGTGGCCCACGCAGCGTTCGTCGCCACCGGCCGGATCGGCCCAGTCGCCGGTGACATGCCCCAGGGGGAGCGGCACGAGCGGGGAGCCTTGCGCGGCCAACGCCGACTGCAGCACGACATCCGGATTCTGACCCGGGTGCAGCATCCGGAAGACCTTGACGACCACGGGGCTGGACTTGCCCGCAGCGTCGGTGGCCTCGTAGATGATCGAGGTGTTCGACTGCTCCCCGGAGAGCACCTTGGCCGAGACGAACGTGACGTCTTCGGCCCCGGGGTGCGGCGAGCCGGTGACGGCCGGGTCGACCGTGTGACTCTGCGTGGCGTGCTGGGCCTGCACCTGGCCGCGGGCCAGCTCCAGCAGGGCCCGCGCATACACGGGATCGTGTGCGCCGTCGTAGATGTAGCGAGTGCCCAGCACCCCGTGTTCCATCGTGCCGAGGAAGGCCGCGTCGGCGCCGCCCAGGGGCGCCCCCCGGTAGGTCAGCGGCACCTGGTAGACCACCGGCTGGGAGCCCGATTCGTCGGCGACGATGAGCGTCTCGACGCCCACCTGCCCGTCGGGATCGTCGAGCCGGTAGCCACCGAGGCGACGCAGCACCGGCGTGCGGCCCTTGGCCGCGAACCAGCGCTGCGAGCCCATCCAATCGGCCAGCAGCTCGAGCTTGGTCGGCGTGAGCGTCGTCTGATAGATCTCAGCCATCCTCCGCCTCCTTGGTGCTCGTCGCCTTCTTCGTCGCCGTCTTCGAGGCGGTCTTGGCCGCAGCCTTGGTGGCGGTCTTCTTCGCGGTGGACTTCTTGGCGGCCGTCGTGGGTGCCGCCTCGGCCGCGGCCGTCGCTGCCGCCTCCGGTTCAGGTGCGGGCCTGGCGGCAGCCTCAGGTGCGGGCTCGGCGGGGGGCGTTGTCGGCTCAGGTGTGGCAACCGGCTCGGCGGCGGCCGGCTCCGGGGCGTCGGCCTCGGGTTCGGCCTGCGGCACCGGCTCGATCCGCAACCAGTAGAAGTCGCGCGACCCCAAGGTGAGCGTCAGGGTGCCGTCGGGGCCCACGGCGGGGAACCGGGAGCCGCCGAAGACGTCCCGCAGGCGGGCCCCGGCGAACCGCTCGGGCAGCGTCATGGTGCCCGACTGCGAACGGGAGGACAGGTTGTTGACGCACAACACCGTCTCCGCACCGTCCTCGCCCAACGGGGAGTCCGCCGCGCTCAGATCGCGCACGAACGTCATCAACGTCTCGTTGTCGCAGGGCAGCATCTCGAAAGTGCCGAGCCCGAAGACCGGATGCCGGGCGCGCACCTGCAGCATCGCCCGCACCCAGTGCAGCAACGAGGAGCCGTGCGCCATCTGCGCCTCGACGTTGACGTTGTTGTGGTGATAGACGAGCGACTGGATGACCGGCAGATACAACTTGCCGGGGTCGGCGCTGGAGAAGCCGGCATTGCGGTCGGGGGTCCATTGCATCGGCGTGCGCACCGCATCCCGGTCGGGCAACCAAATGTTGTCGCCCATGCCGATTTCGTCGCCGTAGTACAGGCACGGGCTACCCGGCAGCGAGAGCACCAGCGCGTGGATCTGCTCGATCTCGGCGCGGGAGTTGTCCAGCAGCGTCGAGAGCCGCCGCCGAATGCCGACGTTCGCGCGCATGCGCGGGTCGGGGGCGTACCAGCCGTACATCGCCGAGCGTTCCTCCGGCGTCACCATTTCGAGCGTCAACTCGTCGTGATTTCGCAAGAAGGTGCCCCACTGGGTGCCGCGCGGGATCGGCGGCGTCTCTTCCAGCGCCTTTCGGATCGGGGTGGCCTTCTCGTCGCGTAGCGCCGAGTACAGGCGCGGCATGACGGGAAAGTGGAAGCACATCTGACACTCGGGCGCCTCTTCGGTGCCGAAGTAGTCGACGACCTCGTGCGGCATCTGGTTGGCCTCGGCCAGCAGGATGCGGCCCGGGTATTCCTCATCGACCATCGCGCGCAGCCTGGCGAGAAACTCGTGGGTCTTGGGGTGGTTCTCCCCGTTGTGGCCCTCTTCCTCGAACAGATACGGCACGGCGTCGAGGCGGAAGCCGTCGATGCCCAAATCCATCCAGAACCGCACGACGTCGAAGATCGCCTCCGCCACGGCGGGATTCTCGAAGTTCAGGTCGGGCTGGTGGGAGAAGAAGCGGTGCCAGAAGAATTGCCGGCGCACGGGGTCGAAGGTCCAGTTCGACACCTCGGTGTCGACGAAGATGATGCGGGCCTCGCCGTACTTGGTGTCGTCGTCGCTCCAGACGTAGAAGTCGCCGTAGGGGCCCTCGGGGTCCGAGCGGCTCGCCTGGAACCACGGATGCTGGTCACTGGTGTGGTTCATCACCAGGTCGGTGACGATGCGGATGCCGCGGGCGTGCGCCTGGCTGACCAGCTCGGTGAAGTCGACGAGCGTGCCGAACTCCGGCAGCACCGCCGTGTAGTCAGCGATGTCGTAGCCGCCGTCGCGTAGCGGCGAGGCGTAGAACGGCGGGATCCACAGCGCGTCGACGCCCAGCCACTGCAAGTAGTCGAGGCGACCGATGAGACCGTTGAAGTCGCCCGAACCCGAGCCCTTGGAGTCCGCGAAGGCCCGCACCAGCACCTCGTAGAAGACCGCGGTCTTGAACCAGTTGGGGTCGTACTTCAGGCCGGGCTGGGACAGGTTGAGGCCCTGCACTTAGAACCTCCTCACGTGGATGATGTGCACCGGCTCGGCGTCGCGGCCGACGCGCACGAAGTTGTGCTGACCCCAATGCCAGGAGGCCCCGGTGATGAGGTCCTTGGCGACGAATCCCTCGTTCCAGTCCAGCCCCAATTCGGGCATGTCCAGGTGTACCCAGGTCTCGCGGGTGGTGTGCGGGTCGAGGTTGGCCACGACGAGGATCACGTCTTGCGCGCCGCCGTTGGCATAGCGCTTGGAGAAGCACATGACGAACTCGTCGTCGGTGGGGTGCGCGCGGTAGTTGCGCAGCCAGTGCAGCGCCTTGTGCGCGCGTCGAATCTCATTGAGCTTGCGCAGATAGTCGGCCATCCACAGCTGGCCCTCCTTGGGGCCGCCCGGTTCGTAGTCCGCCCAGCGCCGGTCTTTGAACTGGTATTTCTCGTTGTCGATCTGCTCTTCGACGCCCGGCCGGGGCACAGACTCCAACAGTTCGTACCCCGCGTAGATGCCGTACGTGGGCACCAAGGTGGCCGCCAGTGCAGCCCGTGTCTTCCAGGCGGCCGGACCGCCGTACTGCATGTACGGCGTGAGGATGTCGTGCGTCGTCGGCCAGAAGCTCGGCCGCATGAAGTCGGCCGAATCGGTCGAGAGCTCGGTCATGTACTCCTCGAGCTCGGCCTTGGTGTTGCGCCACGCGTAATACGTGTAGCTCTGCTGGAAGCCGACCTTGGCCAGCGTGGCCATCATCTGGGGCTTGGTGAAGGCTTCGGCGAGCCAGATGACATCGGGGTGGCTCTGGGCGACGTCCTCGATGAGCCACTGCCAGAACTCGACCGGCTTGGTGTGCGGGTTGTCGACCCGGAAGAGCTTGACCCCGTGGTCGATCCACACCTGGATGACGCGGCGCACCTCGGCGTAGATGCCGGCCGGGTCGTTGTCGAAGTTCAGCGGGTAGATGTCCTGGTACTTCTTCGGCGGGTTCTCGGCGTAGGCGATCGTGCCGTCGGCGCGGGTGGTGAACCACTCCGGGTGCTGCGTGACCCACGGGTGATCGGGAGCGCACTGCAGCGCGATGTCCAGGGCCACCTCCAGGCCGAGCCGCTTGGCCTGCGCGACGAAGTAGTCGAAGTCGTCGAAGGTGCCCAGCGTCGGCTCGATCGCGTCGTGCCCGCCGTCCTTGCTGCCGATGGCGTACGGGCTGCCCGGGTCCTTCGGGCCGGCATCGAGAGTGTTGTTCGGGCCCTTGCGGTTGATCGTGCCGATCGGGTGCACCGGCGTCAGGTAGATGACGTCGAAGCCCATGTCCGCGATCGCCGGCAACCGCTTGGCCGCCGTGCGCAGGGTGCCGGTGACCCAGTCGCCGGTCTGCTCGTCGAAGTAGCAGCCCTCCGAACGCGGGAAGAACTCGTACCAGGCTCCGTAGAGCGCGCGCTGGCGCTCCACCAGCCAGTGGTAGTCGGGGCTGGGGCTGACGTAGTCGCGCAGCGGTCGTTGCGCCAGTTCGTGGGCGACCTCCGGGGCGGTGCCGGCGGCCAGCCGTGCCTGCGCCGGGCGCGACTCGTCGCGCAGCGCGCCGATCGCGTCCTGCAGCAGCTGCCGCGCCGACTCCGGCCGGCCCGGTACCGACAGCGCGCGCTCGAGCACCAGGGCGCCCTCGGTGAGCATCAGCTCGACGTCGACCCCGGCCTCGACCTTGATCGTCGCGTCGTGATCCCACGTGCCGTAGGGGTCCGACCAGCCCTCCACGCGATAGCGCCACGGCCCGACGCGGTCGGCCACGATCGTGCCTTCCCACAGGCTCAGGCCCACATTGGTGCAGGTCAACGGGTGCACGTGCTCGCCCCCGGTGGGGTCGGTGAGCACGATATTCGCGTTCACGGCGTCGTGGCCTTCGCGGAACACCCGGGCGCTGAGCGGCACCTGCTCCCCGACGACGGAGTTCAGCGGGAAGTCGCCGCCCTCGACGAGGGGAGTGATCCCCACGACGGGGATTCGACCCATCGGGCGTTGTCCGCTGGGCGGCGGGGAGAGCGTGCCGGCTTTGGCGGCGGCCGGCTCGGGCGACTGGTCAGGGGATGCCTGGGATGTCGTCGTGGTCACGACACCCGAACCTATCGGGTCGACAGGCCTCATGGCAGCCGGAGGCATCGCGGACGCCTCCAGCTGCGGCGCGGTGGCGGCCCGGTGGCGGCCGTGGGGCGCGCCGCCCCAGCGACCACTGCGCCACCGGACGCCTGACCAGATCAACGGACGTATACAACGGGGGCTCCCGAGCAGCCTTGCAAGGACCGCAAACTGCGCCCCCAAATCTAGACTTACGACGTGAAGGCCATCCGTCGTTTCCACGTGCGCACCGTTCTGCCCGACGCCATCGCTCCGCTCGGCGATCTGGCCAGCAACCTGTACTGGTCCTGGCACGAGCCGACCCGGCGGCTGTTCGCGCAGATGGCTCCCGTCCGTTGGGAGAAGGTGCGCCACGACCCCGTGGCCTTGCTGTCGAGCCTGACCGCGCAGGAATTGAACGACCTGGCCGACAACGAGACCTTCGTCGCCACAGTGCACGCGGCCCAGGCCGAGCTCGAGGGCTACCTGCGGGCCGACCGGTGGTTCCAGAAGTGGGGCGCGCACGTCGAGGGCGGCGTCCCAGCGGCCATCGCCTACTTCTCCGCGGAGTTCGGCATCACCGAGGTGCTGCCCCAGTACTCCGGCGGTCTTGGAGTGCTGGCCGGCGACCACCTCAAGGCCGCCTCCGACTCCGGCGTTCCGATCATCGGTGTCGGGCTGTTCTACAAGACCGGCTACTTCGCGCAGTCGTTGAACCGCGACGGCTGGCAGCAGGAGACCTTCCCGGTGCTCGACCCCGACGGCATGCCGCTGTCGCCGCTGCGCGAGGCGGACGGCACCGCCGCGACGATCGAACTGAAGCTGCCCGGTGGCCACACGCTGCGGGCGTTCGTGTGGAAGGCCCAGGTCGGCCGGGTCCCGCTGCTCCTGCTGGACTCCGACGTCCACGAGAACGCCGATCACGTGCGGGGCATCACCAACCGGCTCTACGGCGGCGGCAGCGAGCTGCGTCTGCAGCAGGAGATCCTGCTCGGCATGGGCGGGGTCAAGGCGCTGCGGCTGTACTCCCGGCTCACCGGGGCACCCGAGCCGGATGTCTACCACGCCAACGAGGGGCACGCGGGCTTCCTCGGCGTCGAGCGCCTCGACGAGCTGGTCACGCAGCAGGGCCTCACCTTCGACGCGGCGCTGCGGGCCGTGCGCGCCAGTACCGTCTTCACGACGCACACCCCCGTGCCGGCGGGCATCGACCGCTTCGGCCTCGACCTCATCCGCCACTACTTCGGCGGGGACTGCGCCGTGCCCGGAGTGCCGCTGGGTCGACTCCTGGAGCTGGGTGCCGAGACCTACGCGGGCGGCGACCACAGCGTCTTCAACATGGCCGTCATGGGGTTGCGGCTGGCCCAGCGCGCCAACGGGGTCGCCGCCCTGCACGGTGCCGTCAGCCGAGAGATGTTCCGCGGCCTGTGGCCCGGCTTCGACGTCGAGGAGGTGCCGATCACCAGCGTCACCAACGGGGTGCACGCCCCGACCTGGGTCGACCAGCGTATCTTCGAGCTCTCCGACCGCGTCACCGGTAAGCCCATGCCCTCGGCCGACGAGATTCCGGCGGTCGTCGAGCAGGTGCCCGCACACGAGCTGTGGCACCTCAAGCGGGAGCTGCGCGACAGCCTCGTGCAGATGGTGCGCACCCGCGTGCGGCAGTCCTGGATCGACCGTGGGGCCAGCGCCGCAGAGCTCGGTTGGACCGAGTCGATCCTCGACCCCGACGTGCTGACGATCGGGTTCGCCCGCCGGGCGGCCACCTACAAGCGGCTGACGCTCATGTTGGAGGACCCCGAGCGGTTCCGCCGGCTACTGCTCGACGGCGACCGGCCGGTGCAGATGATCATCGCCGGCAAGTCGCATCCCGCCGACGACATGGGCAAGGGCCTCATCCAGCAGATGGTGCAGTTCACCGACGATCCGGCGATCCGGCACACCATCGTCTTCCTGCCGAACTACGACATCGGCATGGCCCGCACCCTCTACCCCGGCTGCGACGTCTGGCTGAACAACCCGCTACGCCCCATGGAGGCGTGCGGCACGTCGGGGATGAAGGCGGCGCTCAACGGCGGTCTCAACCTCTCGATCCTCGACGGCTGGTGGGACGAGTGGTTCGACGGGGAGAACGGCTGGTCGATCCCGACCGCCGACGGCGTCTTCGACCCCGAGCGCCGGGACGCCCTCGAGGCGGCCGCCCTCTACGACCTCATCGAGAACAACGTGGTGCCGCGCTTCTACGACCGCGACACCGACGACATCCCGCAGCGCTGGGTCGCGATGATGCGCCACACCCTGGCGCACACCGGTCCCAAGGTGTTGGCCAGCCGGATGGTGCGGGAGTACACCCGGCGCCTCTACACGCCGGCGGCGCAGTGGGGGTGGGCCGCCGCGGCCGAGGACTACGCGCAGGCCAAGAGCCTGGCCCGCTATGCGCACCGGCTGGGGGAGCAGTGGCCGCACGTGCGTGTCGACCATGTCGAATCCTCCGGCATCTCCGACGCGCCGCAGATCGGAGATCCGCTGATGATCCACGCCTTCGTCTCCCTCGGCGGCCTCAAGCCCAAGGACGTGCGGGTGCAGGCGCTCTACGGGCGGGCCGCCGAGAACGACGAGCTGTCGGACCTGAACGTGCAGGACCTGGCGCTGGAGGAGTCCTACGAGGGCGGGCGGCATTCCTTCACCGGCACGCTCGACCTGACCCGCACCGGGTCGATGGGCTACACCGTGCGCGTCGTGCCGACCCACGCCGGCCTGTCGAATGTCGCCGAGCTCGGTCTGGTGAGCAACGCCGGCTGACCTGCCTCCCGGTCGCGCTACCAGCCGGGCTCGAGGCGCGCAGAGCATTGCGCAACGAATCAGCCTGTCGGGGAACGGGTCAAGGGCATCGATGTGGGCCCGTACCCTGGGTCGGGTGGCCAGCGCACCTGATCTGCCGCCGCCCTTAGGCGCCTTCGTCGACGACGACGGCTGCACCTTTGCCATCATGGCGGCGCACGCGACCGGAGTCGAGCTCTGCCTGTTCGGCGATCACGAAACCGACGGGCCGCAACGCATCGTCCCGATGACCGACCGCATCCACGGCGTCTGGTTCGTCCACGTCCCCGGGGTGCAAGCCGGGCAGCGCTATGGCTACCGGGTGCACGGACCCTGGCGCCCCGATCAGGGGCAGCGACACAATCCGGCGAAGCTGTTGGTGGACCCGTACGCCCGCGCGATCGAGGGCGATGTCGCCTGGGTGCCGCAGGTCTACGGGCACGTGGTCAACGAGAGCTTCAGCGGGGACCCCGCGGTGCGCGACGATCGGGACAGCGCGCCTTTCGTGCCGCGCAGCGTCGTCGTCGACAACGACTTCGACTGGGGGCCACACGAGCAGCCGGTGGAGGAGCGCCGCGTGCCCTGGCCCGAGACCGTCATCTACGAGACGCACGTGCGCGGCGCGACCAAGCTGATGCCGGGGGTGCCGGAGCACTTACGCGGCACCTACGCCGGCATGGCGCACCCGGCGTTCATCGAGCACCTCTTGGGCTTGGGCGTGACGACGGTGGAGTTGCTGCCCGTGCACTACTTCGTCGACGAGCCGGCGCTGGCCCACCGGGGGATGAGCAACAGTTGGGGGTACAACACTCTCGGCTTCTTCGCCCCGCAGATTCGTTATTCGGCCGCGCCGGACGCCCTCGGGGCACTGACGGAGTTCAAGGAGCTGGTGCGGGCGCTGCACGCGGCCGGCCTGGAGGTCATCCTCGACGTCGTCTTCAACCACACGGCTGAGCAGTCGACGAGCGGGGCGATGCTGAGCTTTCGAGGGATCGATCAGGGCACCTACTATCGGCTCGACGAGCGCGGCCACGACATCGACGTCACCGGCTGCGGCAACACCGTCAACACCCGGCACCCGACCCCGTTGCGGCTCGTCATGGATTCGCTGCGGTACTGGGTCGAGGAGTGCCACGTCGACGGCTTCCGATTCGACCTGGCCGTCGCCCTGGCCCGCGGCCGCACCGACGAGTACGACCGCGACCACCCGCTGCTCATGGCTCTGCGCACCTCCCCGGTGCTCTCGCGGGTCAAGCTCATCGCCGAGCCCTGGGACGTCGGGATGCACGGTTGGCGCACCGGGCAGTTCCCGCCGCCCTTCGGCGAGTGGAACGACCGCTTCCGCGACACGTCCCGATCCTTCTGGCTCGCCGACGTCGCCGTCCCCGCCCACCACGGGCACGGGGTGCGCGAGTTGGCGACCCGGCTGGCCGGCTCCCAAGACCTGTTCGGCACCGACGACCGCGGCCCGCTGGCCTCGATCAACTACGTCGCCTCGCACGACGGATTCACGCTGGCCGACGCCTGCAGCTACCAGCAGAAACACAACCACGCCAACGGCGAGGACAACCGCGACGGCCACGGCGACAACCGGTCGTTCAACCACGGCGTCGAGGGCCCGACCGACGACGAGGAGGTGCTGGCCAACCGGCGGCGCAGCATGCGCAACCTCCTGGCCACGACGCTGCTGTCGACCGGTACCCCGATGATCCTGGCCGGCGACGAGTTCGGCCGCACCCAGCGCGGCAACAACAACGCCTACAACCAGGACAACGCGATCTCCTGGACCGACTGGGACCTGGAACCCTGGCAGGAGGACCTGCAGGCCACGACCGCCTACCTCATCGGCTTGCGGCGCACCTACCGGGTGCTGCGGCAGGCCACCTTCTTCTCCTCCCACCCCCGCCCCGGCGACGGTCGGGTCGACCTGCTCTGGTTCGGCCGTCGGGGCGAGCGGATGACGTGGGAGTCGTGGGAGGACCCGGCCTCCCGCACGCTGCAGATGCTGCTGCTAGGCGAGGACGTGCACGGCGACTCCCTGCTGCTGGTGCTGCAGGGCAAGCCCACCAAGAGCGTGCTGCACCTGCCGATCCAGGAGGGCTCGGACCACAGCTACGAGCTGATCTGGGACAGCACCTGGGAGCGCCCCGACCCGGCGGGCGGCGGGGTCGTCTCCGCCGGGCAGCCGGTGACGCTCGGGCCGACCTCCGTGCAGATCTACCGGGTGCGCTGACCTCGCTGCCGCAGGGCGTAACCGGGCGTCGGTGCCGCGAACGCGGACTCGACTGGATACCGTGGTGCCATGACGGATCCCACGAGTCTGCCCAACTTCCCCCAGCCCGCTGCCGAGAACCCGCTGCGCGACACCGTGATCGATGTCCTGCAGGGAGAGGGCTTCCGCCCCGAGGTCGACGGCGACGGCGACGTGAGCTTCAAGATCGAGGGCCAGCAGCTCTTCGTTCACTGCACCGAAGGTGAACTGCCGGTCGTGCGCGTCTTCGGCCAGTGGCAGATTGCGGACAACCTGCCCAGCGACCCGCTGACCCAGCTGCGCGCCGCCAACGACCTGTCGTTGCGCCTGAATATCGTCAAGGCCGGCATCAACGGGGGCACCCTCGTCGTGACCTGCGAGCACATCGTGCACCCGGGTGCCGACGTGCGGCAGCTCATCCAGCTCAGTTACCAGCTCGTGCTGACCGCCGTGCAGATGTGGCACCAGCTCATGCTCGGCGAGGACGTGTTCGGCGACGGCAGCGGCCGTGCCGCCCAGAATGGCGAAGCGGGCCCGGTCGCCCCTGGCCAGGGCTGAGCCATGGGCGAGTTTGTGCGGCTCGAGGTCGCCGACGGCCTCGGGACGATCCGCCTCGATCGACCGAAGATGAACGCCCTCAACGCCCAGGTGCAGGAGGAGTTGGCGCAGGCTGCCGCGGAGGCCAGCGAGCGCGACGACGTGCACGCGGTGATCGTCTACGGCGGCGAGAAGGTCTTCGCGGCCGGGGCGGACATCAAGGAGATGGCGTCGATGAGCTACGGCGAGATGCTGCAGCGGGCGCCACGGCTGTCCGACTGCTTCACCGCCGTGTCCCGTATCCCCAAGCCGACCGTGGCCGCCGTCGCCGGGTACGCCCTCGGCGGTGGTTGCGAGTTGACGCTGTGCTGCGACTTCCGCATCGCCGCCAACGATGCGACGTTCGGCCAGCCCGAGATCCTGCTCGGCATCATCCCCGGCGCCGGCGGTACCCAGCGCCTGAGCCGCCTCGTCGGCCCCGCCAAGGCCAAGGACCTCATCTACTCCGGCCGGTTCGTGCCGGCGAACGAGGCCCTGGCTATCGGTCTGGCTGACGAGTTGTGTGAGCCGGGCACCGTCTACGAGACCGCCGTGGCGCGGATGTCGCGCTACGTCAAGGGCGCTCCGCTGGCGTTGCGGGCGGCCAAGGAGTCGATCGACCGCGGCCTGGAGGTCGACCTGAGCACCGGTCTGGCGATCGAGACGGGGCAGTTCGCTGCGTTGTTCGCCACCGACGACCAGTCGATCGGGATGACATCCTTCGTCGAACAAGGCCCCGGTAAGGCAGAGTTCACGGGACGATAGATCGCCACACCTGCCCGCCCCGTCGTTCCCGCGAGATCGGGACGGCGGGGCGCGTCGTACCCCTGGGCCGCCGGCCCCGGGAGAGCGACTAAGCGACTGCTCAGTAACATGGGGGTCTGTAGGCTCAATCACCGGCCGCACCGCGCGGCCACGTCGAACCATCGAAGGGCGGACATGAACATCGTCGTCTGTGTCAAGCATGTGCCCGACGCCCAGTCGGACCGCACATTCGAAGCTGAGGACAACACCACCGATCGCGAGAACATCGACGGCCTGCTCTCCGAGCTCGACGAATACGCCGTCGAAGAGGCGCTGAAGATCAAGGAGGGCTCCTCCGGTAGCGAGGTCACGGTCCTGACGATGGGCCCGGCCAAGGCCGCGGATGCCATCAAGAAAGCCCTGCAGATGGGCGCGGACAAGGGGGTGCACGTCAGCGACGAGGGCATCGCCGGCTCCGACGCGCTGGCCACGTCCTTGATCCTGGCCAAGGCCGTCGAGAAGATCGGTGGCGCCGACCTCGTGCTCACCGGCATGGCCTCGACCGACGGCACGATGTCGGTCGTCCCGGCGATGATCGCCGAGCGGCTCGGGCTGCCGCAGGTGACCTTCGCCTCGGAGGTCACCTTCGACGGCGGCGGCGTGACGATCCGCCGCGACGGCGACGTCGCCACCGAGATGGTGCACTCCTCGTTGCCGGCCGTCGTCTCGGTGACCGACCAGATCAACGAGCCGCGCTATCCCTCCTTCAAGGGCATCATGGCGGCCAAGAAGAAGCCGATCGAGACCTGGGCGCTGAGCGACCTGGGGGTTGAGGCCGACCAGGTCGGCCTCGGCGGCGCCTGGACCGAAGTACTCAGCGTGAGCAAGCGCCCGCCGCGCCAGCAGGGCCTCATCGTCACCGACGACGGCAACGGCGGGGCGGTCTTCGCCGAGTACCTGTCCCTGCAGAAGTTTATCTGAGTCGGCGCGAGCGGAGAGCGAGGAAATAATGACGCAGGTTCTGGTTCTCGTCGACCACGTCGACGGACAGGTACGCAAGACAACGTTCGAGTTGCTGACGCTGGCGGCCCGGCTCGGTGAGCCCGCCGCCGTCTTCATCGGGGACGGTCTCGACGCCGCCACCGGTGCGCTCGGGGAGTACGGCGCGCAGACGATCTACGCCGTCTCCGGGGCAGACATCGACGACTACCTCGTGGCCCCGGTCGCGGAGGTGCTGGCTCAGCTCGTCGAGTCGGCCGCGCCGGCCGCTGTGCTCGTGTCGAGTTCGGCGCACGGCAAGGAGATCGCCGCCCGCCTGGCCATCAAGACCGGCTCGGGGCTGATCACCGACGCCATCGACGTGCGGGCCGGGGACGGGGGAGTCGAGACCACCCAGTCGGTGTTCGCCGGCTCCTACACCGTCGACTCGCGGGTCACCCACGGCACCCCGATCATCACGGTCAAGCCCAACTCGTGCGCCCCCGAGCAGCGCTCCAGGCAGGCCGAGGTGCAGCAGACCGACGTGCAGATCTCGGACGGCGCCAAGGCGGCCAAGATCACCGAGCGCCGGGAGAAGCAGGCGACCGGTCGACCGGAGCTGACCGAGGCGGCCATCGTCGTCTCCGGCGGACGGGGCACCTCCGGCGACTTCGGGCCCGTGGAGTCCCTGGCCGACGCCCTCGGTGCGGCCGTGGGCGCCTCCCGGGCCGCGGTGGACGCCGGGTGGTATCCGCACACCAGCCAGGTCGGCCAGACCGGCAAGCAGGTCTCGCCGCAGCTGTACGTCGCCTGCGGAATCTCGGGTGCGATTCAGCACCGCGCGGGCATGCAGACGTCGAAGACGATCATCGCCGTCAACAAGGACGAGGAGGCGCCGATCTTCGAGCTCGTCGACTTCGGCGTCATCGGCGACCTCTTCGAGGTGCTGCCGCAGACCACGGACGCGGTCAACGCGCGTAAGGGCTGATCGCGGCCAAGCGCAGCGATTCGCGACGGGGTCGGAGGCGGGTGCCTCCGACCCCGTCGGCGTTTCCGCCAGGGGCTCGCGGGTGACGGCATAACTGAACCCCGACGGCTTCGGGGGGCAGCGTCGGGGCTCAGTCGTTCTGTGGGGATCGGCGTCGCGGGTGTTCGCGTCTGCGGCGATCCGGCTCTCTGCAGTTGTTAGGTCAGATGTCACAACGTCGTGCTGTTGTCAGTACGTCACACGCTGACAATGTCGACCTTTGTCACACGGTGGTACCTATCTCCGGCTTTGTGCACTGCCTGCGATGGCTGCCCACCACTGTCATTCTGACTGCCTGTCGGCCGAAGGTCGTCCCACATCAGTACTTTACGACCTCTTGAAGGTATCCCACTCTTGCCTCGAAGCAAGAACACTGCAGTTCGTGGCGTTGCGCAATCTTCCGATGGGTGTTCGACATCACAGGGGTGTGTCGGGGCCTGCGGCGTCATCCGGTGGCGCCGCGCAGGCCGCTGGCCTGCGCAGTCCCGCGGTTCACCAAAGGTCGCCGCTCGGCGGGTGAGAGTCCTCGAGGGGCCCTTGCGAGAGCGTTCTAAGATCTGAGAATGAGTTCTCTGCGCCCGGCCGGCGAGCGTGGCTCGCGCGGAATATATCTGGATCACGCGGCGACAACCGTCGTGCGACCCGAGGCGATCGCGGCTATGAGCGCAGAGCTTGCGCAGGTCGGCAATCCTTCCTCCCAACATGGCAGCGGCCGTGACGCGCGCCGCCGCCTGGAGGAGCGACGCGAAGAGATGGCTTCGGCTTTGGGGGCCCGGCCCTCGGAGCTGCTCGTCACCTCCGGCGGTACCGAGGCCGACAATCTCGCGGTCATCGGGCTGTTCCGGGCTCGCAAGCGCGCCGATGCCACGCGGGTCCGGCTCATCGTCTCGGCCCTGGAGCACCCGGCCGTCCGCGACGTGGCCCGCACCCTCGTGGAGCGCGAGGGCGCCCAGCTGACGTGGGTCCAGCCCGACCGCGACGGCATCGTCACCGTCGAAGCGATGCGGGCGGCACTCGCGCAGGACGGTGGCCCGCAGAACGTCGCGCTGGCGGCCTGCATGTGGGTGAACAACGAGATCGGGACGATTCAGCCGGTCGAGCAGATCGCGCAGCTCCTCGCCGAACACGACATCCCGCTGCACGTCGACGCGGTGCAGGCCGCCGGTCGCATCCCGTTCGACTTCGCCGCCCTCGGGGCGGCAACCGCAGCGGTCTCGGGGCACAAGCTCGGTGGGCCGACCGGCGTCGGCCTACTGCTGGCGCGCCGCGACGCCCCCCTGGAGGCGGTCTCCCTCGGGGGCGGACAGGAGCGTGGCATCCGCAGCGGCACGCTGGCCGGCGGCCTGGTGGCCGGCCTGAGCACGGCGCTGGTGCTGGCCGTCGCCGAACAGGGCCCGGAGGCGCAGCGGCTCGTCGCCCTGCGCGATCGGCTCATCACCGGTGCCCAAGACCTCGTGCCCGGGACCCTCGTCACGGGGGCCTGGGAGCCCGGCGACAGTACCCGGCGCAGCCCGTCGAACGCCCACCTGCTCGTGCCGGACAGCGAGGGCGATTCGCTGCTCTTCCTGCTCGACGCCGCCGGCATCGAATGCTCCACCGGGTCGGCGTGCCACGCGGGTGTGCCGCAGCCCAGCGACGTGGTGCTGGCCATGGGGTACAGCGAGGAGCAGGCGCGCGGGGCCTTGCGACTGAGCCTGGGCCACACCAGCACGGAGGCGGACGTCGAGGCCTTCCTGGCCGCTTTCGGCCAGGCGGTGCAGCGTGCCCAGCGCGCGCACCGGGCGGCGAGGGCCGGCTGATGCGGGTCGTGGCCGCGATGAGCGGCGGGGTGGACTCGGCCGTGGCCGCCGCCCGCATGATGGAAGCCGGTCACGACGTGGTCGGGGTGCATCTGGCGCTGAGCAGTTCGGCGGCCACCCTGCGGGAGAGCGCGCGCGGCTGCTGCACGCTGGAGGATGCCGGCGACGCTCGGCGGGTCGCCGATCGCCTCGGCATCCCCTTCTATGTGTGGGACCTCGCCGAACGCTTCCGCCGCGATGTCATCGACGACTTCGTCGCCGAGTACGAGGCCGGCCGTACCCCCAATCCGTGCTTGCGCTGCAACGAGAAGATCAAGTTCGCGGCGCTCCTGGACAAGGCGTGGGCATTGGGTTTCGACGCCGTCGCCACCGGGCACTACGCGCGCATCGTCGAGCCCGACGACCCGGCGTGCCGCACCGGCAAGCGTGAGCTGCACCGTGCCGTCGACCCCGCCAAGGACCAGTCGTATGTGCTGGGGGTATTGGACGCCGACCAGCTCGCCGGCGCGTTCTTCCCGCTCGGCGACTCGACCAAGACCCAGGTTCGGGCCGAGGCCGCCGAGCGGGGCTTCGCCGTGGCCAAGAAGCCCGACAGCCACGACATCTGCTTCATCGCCGATGGCGACACCCGCGGCTGGCTGGAGCGGCGCCTGGGTCAGCAACCGGGCGACATCGTCGACGACCGGGGCGACGTGGTCGGCAGCCACGACGGCGCCTTCGCCTACACCGTCGGCCAGCGGCGCGGATTGCGGCTGAACCGCCCGGCCGCCGACGGTCGCCCTCGGTATGTCGTGCGCACCGATCCGGCGAGCAACACCGTCTTCGTGGGGGCCCAGGAGCTGCTCGGCATCGACTCGATCACCGCGCAGAACGTGCGCTGGTGCGGGCCGGCCCCCAGCGGTCAGGTGCCGGTCGGGGCGCAGCTGCGCGCGCACGGCGAGGAGGTGCCCGCGCATGCCGCCGTTCGCGACGGGCAGTTGCACGTCGCCCTCGAGCGCTGCGTCCGCGGGGTGGCGCCGGGCCAGTCCGTGGTGCTCTACGACGGAACCAGGGTGCTCGGCTCGGGCACGATCGCGCAGACCGCGCGCGCCTGAGCGGGGCGGCCGACGTCGGCCCCCGCGACCCCCGCCGATCCGCGAGGGGCAGGGGGTGCCAGGAGGGTGAGCCATCGCTCGGTGCGGTCGAATTCACGCCCAGTTCGTTTACCGGACAGGCGAATTCAACCGCCTATCGGTTGGCTACGGATGCCACGAGGCGACGTGTTTCACCGACCAGCACCCTGACCCTCCAGGAGTTCTCGATGACCGACCAGCCCGCGAACCGCCCCGATTCTGCTCGCCCCGGCGAGAACGCCGACGCACCCCGCGGGATGTCCCGCCGCACCGTCCTGCGGGGCGGTGGTGCCGGAGTTGCCGGCGCGGTGATCCTCGGCCTGGGCTGGAGCAACTCCGCCTCCGCGGCCACTGCCGGCGCCCCCGCGGGTGCTGCCCCCAAGGCCGCCCCCAAGGCGGCCACCCCGCGCGCGGCCGCCAACCTGCGTTCGCTGGACCCGCACGCCTTCACCGGCCGCAGCATCACCGGTCGGCACCCTGAGTTCCTGCACGCCGCGGCGACCGGCCAGGTGGCCGTGCGCATCCTGCCGATCGACCGGGCCAAGTTCCTCGTCAATTCGGTCTTCGACCTGCGGGTCGAGGCCACCGGCGTGGACCCCAACACCGCCAAGATCGAGATCAACGTCAGCGGCCCGGGCGGCGCCGCCAAGATCCTGGTCGGCACCCCGGAACGCACCAGCTCGGCGTCCAACAGCCTCGAAGTCACCTACCGCGACGTGCACTATCCGGCCGCGGGTACCTACACGATCACCGCCAAGGTCACCTCCGGCTCCGCCACCAAGGAGACCAAGGTCAGCAACGAGGCCGTGCTGGCCCGCGCCCGGCAGCGCCCGGTCAAGAACGTCATCTTCTTCCTCGGAGACGGCATGGGCCAGCCTGCGATCACCGCGGCGCGCATCCTGTCCAAGGGGATCTCCGAGGGCAAGTACCACGGGCTGCTCGAGATGGACCGGATGGAGTATCGCGGCCTGGTGACGACCTCCGGCTACGACTCCATCGCCACCGACTCGGCGAACTCGATGTCGTCGTACATGTGCGGGCACAAGTCGAGCGTCAACGCGATGGGCGTCTACGAGTCCAACGCCACCGACGCGAACGCGCACCCCAAGGTCGAGACGATGGCCGAGATGGTCAAGCGCGGCAAGAAGATGGCCGTCGGCATCGTCACCACCGCCGAGATCCAGGACGCCACACCCGCCGCGGTCTTCGCGCACACCCGCCGCCGCAGCGAGTACGTCGAGATCATGCGTCAGTCGCTGCTGCCCGGCCAGATGCCCGACGTCTTCATGGGCGGCGGCATGGCCAGCCTCGTGCCGAGCAGTGTCGAGGGGTCCAAGCGCAAGGACGACACCGACCTGCGCAAAGAGTTCCAGGGCAAGGGCTTTGCCTACGCCACGAGCCGCGCCGAGCTGAAGAAGGCTGTCGCCGGCAACCCCGGCAAGCTGCTCGGCCTGTTCCACATGGGCATATGAGCGTCTACGTCGACCGGGAGATCACCAAGGACCCCAAGTCGCTCAAGGAGTTCAAGGACCAGCCGACGCTCATGGAGATGACCAAGGCCGCCCTGTCGGTGCTGGAGAAGAAGAAGGACGGCTTCTTCCTCGTCGTCGAGGGCGCCTCCATCGACAAGATGGAGCACCCGCTGGACGGCCCCCGCGCGGTCTTCGACTGCATCGAGCTGGACCAGGCCGTCGGCATCGCCAAGGAGTGGGCCAAGAAGCACGGTGACACCCTCATCGTCGTCACTGCCGACCACAACCACTCGATGAGCATCGTCGGCACCCACGACCGGCGGGAGAACCCGAACCCCGACCGCGAGGGCAACGGCGTGTACGGCGACGCGGGCTTCCCGAACTACGTCGACTCCAACGGCAACGGCTTCCCCGACAGCCCAGACCCCGACATCCAGCTGTTCTTCGGCTGGAGCAACCACCCCGACCACCGCGACGACTTCCAGTTCAACCCCTCGTTCGAGCAGCCGGCTCTGGTCAACGAGGGGTCCGGTCAGTCCGAGCCCAACCCAGTGCGCGACCCGAACGCGCTGCTGCAGGTGGGTAACCTGCCGGGCGAGCAGAGCAACTGCGTGCACACGGTCGAGGACGTCTCGGTCGTGGCCTCGGGGCGCGGCAGCCAGCGCTTCAACGGCGTGCTGGACAACACCGAGATCTTCTTCGCCATGGCCGACGCGATGCAACTGCGCCTGCCGGCGCCCAAGAAGTAGACCTACGCAACTAAAGGGTGGCCCGAGGCGCAACGCCTCGGGCCACCCTTTACCGCTGGCTGGTAAAGCCGATCAGTGCGAGCGCTCGTGGTGCTCGACCTGCTTGACCTCGCCACTGCGGACCCGGTTGAAGTACCCGACGATCTCGCGTCGGATGACCGGGGCCAAGAGGTACAGGCCGATGATGTTGAACAGGCCGAGCAGGAAGATCATGGAGTCGGAGAAGTTGATGACCGAGTCAAGGCCGGCGGCCGCACCGATGACGGTGAAGACGCAGAAGATCACCTTGTAGGCGTTCTCCGCGATGCGGTTCTCGCCGGAAAGGTAGGACACGGCCTTCATGCCGTAGTACGCCCAGCTGAGCATCGTGGAGAACGCGAACAGGATGACGGCGACCGCCAAGACGATCGGGAACCACGGCAGCACCGTCTCGAAGGCCCGCGACGTCAGACCCACACCACCGACGCGGCTGGCGTCGGGGTCGTTCCAGGCGCCGGTGATGACGATGGCCAGAGCGGTCATCGTGCAGATGACGATCGTGTCGATGAACGGCTCCAGGGCGGCGACGAAGCCCTCGGTGGCGGGCTCCTTGGTGCGGACCGCGGAGTGCGCGACCGCGGCCGAACCCAGACCGGCCTCGTTGGAGAAGGCCGCTCGCTGGAAGCCGACGATGAGGGCGCCGATGACGCCACCGGTCGCGCCGGCGCCGGTGAAGGCGCCGTCGATGATCTGCCCGAAGGCGGCGGGCACCATGTTGACGTTGACGATGATGACGACGAGGCAGGCGGTGATGTAGAGGACGGCCATGAACGGCACGATCTTCTCGGTCACCCGCGCGATCGACTTGATGCCGCCGATGATGACGACGCCGACCAGCAGGGCGAAGCCCAGGCCGACGACCCAGCCGAGGCCGGCCAGCGGGCTGTTGTCCCCGCCGGTCACGCCGATGACCTGCGCCGTGGCCTGGTTGGACTGGAACATGTTGCCGCCGCCGAGCGAGCCGCCGATCATGCAGATCGCGTAGATCACGGCGAGGATCTTGCCGAAGGTGCCCAGGCCGATCGACTTCAGGCCGTCGGTGAGGTAGTACATCGGGCCACCGGAGACGGTGCCGTCCTCCCGCTCACGGCGGAACTTCACCGCGAGCATGCACTCGGCCATCTTGGTGCTCATGCCCAGGAATCCCGCGACGATCATCCAGAATGTCGCTCCCGGGCCGCCGATGGAGATCGCGACGGCGACACCGGCGATATTGCCCAGGCCGACTGTGCCGGAGACGGCGGTGGCCAGCGCTTGGAAGTGGGAGACCTCGCCGGCGTCCTTGGGATCGGAGTATTTGCCGCGCACCAGGTCGATCGCGAGCTTGAACCCGCGCACATTCATGAAGCCCAGATAGAACGTGAAGAATACGCCGGCAATGGCCAGCCAGAAGACGATGAGCGGCAGGGTGGCCCCGCCGATGTTGACGGAGAAGAAGACGACCCCGGTGATCCACTCGGAGAAGGCGTCGAAGAGCTGGACAATACCCATTACGGCACCACCGTTACGGGCACGGGCGAGTGCTGCACCAGGCGGGAGGCGGTGCTACCGAAGACGGTGCCTCGCAAGCCGGAGTCACCCGTGCGGCCCACGATGATGTGGCTCGCGTCGTGCTTGTAGGCCAGGTCGACGAGCGTCTCCGAGGGGTGACCGTGCTGCACCTCGGTCTGCGCGCTCAGGCCCGCCTCCTCGACGATCTTGGTCATCGGCTCGATGATCTGCTCGCGGGCGGTTACCAGCTCTTGCTCACGTCGCGCGTGGCGCTGCTCGTTGTCGCTGGGCGTGCTGAATGAGAACGGCGACCAGTTGATGACGTACGCGAGGATCAGGCTGAGATCTTCAGCGCGGGCCACGTCGACAGCGAAGCGCAATGCGCGCGTGGACGCATCGCCTCGGTCGACTCCGACGATGACCTTGGGCATCGTCCCTCCTTGTGGGTTGCGGGAATGGTGAAGCGCCGCCCACCTGGACCGTCGTGCCCGTCCGGGTTGCGGTGCCCTGGGGTCACCATGACCGCCCCAATGGCGCCAGGTCGCGCATCGACCTCGTTTCGTAACCCGTTCTTTATGCCCTCGCTTTGTGTGCGATATGCGGTCCGCGATACCGCTGAGGCATCGTTTGCGCTGTTCAGGGACGGTTTCGGATGGGCGCCAAGGTGCCCGGGCTCCATTCCCACGCCAGGCCCCACACCCCTGGGCCGAAGTCGCGCCGATAGCGCCGCAGCGTGTGGTCGATGACCGGCAGGGGAGTCGTGCGGCGGTCCTGCCCGATCTCGACGAACTCCTCCGCTTTGACCGGGATGGCCTGGGGGTCGAATTCGACCTCCAGGTAGCTCTCGCGCACCGTGCCGACGGTGCCGCGGCTCCAGTCCAGGAAGGGTTCGGTCTGCCCGCCGGCCCCGTTGGTGTACTGGATATGGACGACCTCGCCGACGTTCATCGGCCGCGGCAGCAGCAGCTCGGCGACGACCAGCGGCAGGTCCTTGCTCTCGACGACCTGGCCGATGCGGCAGTTGTTCTCGGCGCTGATGAAGGGGTAGGCGCCGGGGTCGTCGTGGCCGTACCACGTGGGGAGGCGGTCGACCCCCTCACGGGTGGCGCGCATGAGCGCCGTGACCAGGTGGCCTTCGAGGGTGCCGTCGCGGCGGATGCGCATGTGGTCGTGCACCGACAGGTACTCCATGCCCATGTCCCAGTTGAGCCCGAGCTCGGACATCAGCTGCGAGATGACCTCGGCGCGCTTGATGAAGCGCTCGGCCTGCACGAGGTTGCGTCCGTCGCCGGTGAGGCGGGTGGGGCGAGGGGGCACCAGCGAGGCCAGCGAGCCGCGTTCGACGCCGAGGATCTCTTCGAGGGCGCCCAGCGCCGCGATGGAGGTGCTGCGCTGCGGCACGCTGCGTCCCGTGCGCCAGTAGCTCAGGGTTGCGGTCGACAGGTCGTGGCCGCGCCGGCGTAGGTGGTAGGTGATGCGCTCCAGCGACAGCCCGCGCTGGTCCGTTGCCTCCCGAAAAGCGTGGGCGAAAGTAGTCGCTGAGCGTAGGTCGACGTCAGCTTCGTCGGAAGCAACCAATGCCACGCCTTTCGTCGATGCTGCCCGCGTACTGCATCGGTGGTGCAGTGTCGTCGGCCGCGATCGGTGGGTGTGGTCGCGGCCGTGACCGCGGTCGCGGCCGGTTAACAACGGGCCACAAGAGACTAGACGTTCGTGTGCACGGATGTCCGTGCCCACATCCGCTTGCCGCCGTGTTAATGCTGGTCACAGTCTTCTCGGCCCCGCCAGATGACTCGTTCTGCGCGCCCGCCCCCGTAATTCATCGTAGATTGTGAGCTTGCCGAACGGGCTAAGTTAGGCCGCTGGAAACTCGGGTCGTCGCCGGAATCACCGGGCTTTCCCGGAGGAAGTCCCGGTGTTTGGAGGGGGTCGAGACCGACCGGCGATGGGGCGCATAGGGTCGGGGATCATGAGCGCTGTCACCGGGATCGGATCGTGGCCCGGCACCGACATCCGGCTCGCCCTGCGGATCGTGCGAGATGTGCTCGCGGTGCAGGTGCCCGCCGGGGTCGTCGGTGTGCCCTACCTGCCGGAGCTGCCGGATCGCGGCCCCGGCGCCGAACTCATCGGACGCACCGCCGGACTGTTGAGCGAGCTGCCGGTCGACCTGCAGCCCTCCGGCTGGCGGCTCGTCGATCGACCCGGTCGTGACGCGCGGCGCACCCAGGTGCTCATGCAGGGCGACCTGGACGAGCTGGCCGAGGTCTTCGACGGCTACGTGGGGCCGTTGAAGTTGCAGGTCGCCGGCCCGTGGACGCTGGCGGCGGAGCTTCGGGTGGCGCGCGGGGAGCGCGTGGTCGCCGATCCGGGCGCTTGCCGCGACCTTGCTCAATCGCTGGCGGACGGGCTGGCGCGGCACGTCGAGCGCGTGCAGCGGCTGGTGCCGGGGGCGCGGCTCGTGGTTCAGGTCGATGAACCTTCGTTGCCTGCGGTGTTGCAGGGCCGGCTCCGTACGTCCTCCGGCTATGGCCGGCATCGCGCCGTCGACCCCGAGGTCGTGCGCCGCGGTCTGGGCGAGGTGGTGGACGCCGCGCGGGTCGCGGTGGGCTCGGCTCCGCCCGGGACGCCCGGCCCGGTGGCCGTGCACTGTTGCGATCGGGACGTGCCCCTACCCCTGTTGCGGGCCGCCGGCGCCGATGCGGTCGCACTGGACAGCACACTGTTGCGTGCGCACGGCTGGGAGTCGGTGGCGGCCACCGTCGAAGCGGGCACGGGGCTGTGGGCCGGGATCGCGACGCCGAATGCCACGACCGCCCGACTGCTGCAACCGCTGCGGCAGGCTTGGCGCGAGGTCGGCCTGGGCGTCGGCCTGCTGGACGGTGTGACGCTGACGCCGCCCTGCGGCCTGGCTGGCGTCGACCCCGCTGCGGCGCGCGCCATCCACGAGCGACTCGTGGCGGCAGCCGGCGCGCTCACCGAGGTCGCCGGCTCCTGAGCTCCTCGACTCGGCTGCGACCCATCGACTGCGGGCCGACGGCGCGCCACCTGCGCGGATGCGCCGGACCGCGGGTCTTGTCGGTGGCGTGGGGCAAGATGTGCGGCGTGAACCAAGAGGGTGTGGAACAGGGCCAGGGCCTGCCGGGTGAGGCGCTGCGGCACGAGTGGGAGCAGCTCGCGGAGCAGATCCGCGGGCACCAGTTCGCCTACTACGTGCGCGACGCGCCGACGATCAGCGACGCCGAGTTCGACGAGTTGCTGGGCCGCCTGCAGGCGCTGGAGGAGGAGCACCCTGCCCTGCGGGTGCCGCAGAGCCCCACGCAGCTGGTGGGGGGCGCGTTCTCCACCGACTTCGCTGCGGTCGACCATCGCGAGCGCATGCTCTCGCTGGACAACGTGTTCAGCGCGCAGGAGTTGCAGGAGTGGTACGCCCGCACTCTGGCCGCGTGCGAGCCCGCCGTCCCGCATTTCCTCACCGAGCTGAAGATCGACGGGCTGGCCATCAACCTGCTCTACGAGGACGGGCGGCTCGTAAGAGCATTGACCCGCGGCGACGGGCGCACGGGCGAAGACGTGACGCACAACGTGCGCACCATCGCGACCATCCCGGCGCGATTGACCCAGCCGCACGACGCCCACGACGAGCGAAGCGCGACGGTGCCCATTCCACCGCTGGTGGAGATCCGCGGCGAGGTGTTCTTTCCGATCGAGGCATTCGCCGAACTCAACGCCGCGCTGGTGGAGGCCGGCAAGCCGCCGTTCGCCAATCCGCGCAATGCCGCCGCCGGGTCGCTGCGCCAGAAAGATCCGCGCGTCACCGCCGGGCGGCCGCTGCGGATGCTCGTGCACGGCCTGGGGGCTCGCGAGGGCTTCGACATCTCCCGCCAATCCGACGCCTACGAGATCCTGCGCGGCTGGGGGCTGCCGGTCTCGACGCACAACCGGGTCGTCGACGACCTGGCGCGCATCCAGGAGCGGGTCGACTACTTCGGCGAGCACCGGCACTCCGTGGAGCACGAGCTCGACGGGCTCGTCATCAAGGTCGATGAGATCGCGCTGCAGCGACGGCTCGGCACGACCTCGCGGGCCCCCCGCTGGGCCATCGCCTACAAGTACCCGCCGGAGGAAGTGACGACGCGACTGCTCGACATCCGCGTCAACGTCGGTCGCACCGGGCGGGTCACCCCGTACGGGGTGATGGAGCCGGTGCTGGTCGCCGGATCGACGGTGGAGAACGCGACCCTGCACAACGGCGACGAGGTGCGGCGCAAGGGCGTGCTCATCGGCGACACAGTGGTGCTGCGCAAGGCCGGCGACGTCATCCCCGAGATTCTGGGACCGGTCGTCGACCTGCGCGACGGCACCGAACGCGAGTTCGTCATGCCGACGCACTGCCCGGCGTGCGGCACGCCGCTGGCCCCCGAGAAGGAGGCCGACAAGGACATCCGCTGCCCCAACGCGCGCAGCTGCCCGGCGCAGCTTCGGGAGCGGCTGTTCGGCCTGGCCTCCCGCGGCGCCCTGGACATCGAGGCGCTGGGTTGGGAGGGCGCCGGTGCGCTGCTGGAGGCCGGGGCCATCACCGACGAGGGCGACCTGTTCGGTCTGGACGCGCAGGCGCTCATCGGGGTGGGGCTCTACACGCGGGCTGCGACGAAGAAGGAGCTTGCCGATCCGGCCGGCGTGCCCGCACCGGGCATCGTCGGCGATCGCGTGCTGTCGGCCGTGGGACACCGGCTCGTGGAGAACCTGGAGCGGGCGCGCTCGCAGCCGCTGTGGCGGGTCCTCGTCGCGCTGTCGATCCGGCACGTGGGGCCGACGGCGGCCCGCGCACTCGCTGGGCACTTCGCCGACATGGGCGCGATCCGCGCCGCCGACGCCGAGCAGCTGGCCGACGTCGAAGGGGTCGGGCCGACGATCGCCGAGTCGGTGGTGCGCTGGTTCGAGGTCGACTGGCACGCGGCCATCGTCGACAAGTGGGCCGCCGCGGGCGTGCGCATGGCCGACGAGCGCGACGCATCGCTGGCGCGGACGCTGCAGGGGCTGACCGTCGTCGTCACGGGGTCGCTGGAGAGGTTCTCCCGCGACTCGGCAAAGGAGGCGATCTTGAGCCGCGGGGGCAAGGCCGCCGGCTCGGTGAGCAAGAAGACCGACTTCGTCGTAGTCGGCGAGAACGCCGGGTCGAAGGCCGACAAGGCCGCAGACCTGGGGGTGCCGGTGCTCGACGAAGCCGGGTTCGCCGCGCTGCTCGTCGGCGGCCCGCAGGCGGTAGGTGGGGGCGAGAGGTTGGATCCGAGCGGGCAGGATCCGAGCGGGCCGGGGGAGTCAGGTGGCGACGCTGAGGAGGGGCGGTGAGTGCGGCTGGGGTAAGCCCCACCGGTGACCCGGAGGCGGTTGCGCTCGGGGCGGCCTGGCGCGATCTCGCCGGGCGGATGGGCTTTCCCGAGATCATCGAGACGGGGGCTGCCGTGCTGCCGGGATCGACAACCGCCAACGTCGTCTACGACCTCGGCGTGGCGGTGAGCCTGGCGTTGGGAGACCTCGCCGAGGCGCTCGACTCGCTCGGCACCGACGTGTCGCTCGGTCCTGATGTGTCGCTCGGCACCGACATGCCCGACGCTTCGTCACCGCTCGCCGCCGCCATGGGTGGGGCCGGAGGGGACAGGGCCGGAACGGGCGGGGCCGGCCTGGATGAGACGCGCTCGGAGGGGACCCGCCCGGATGGGGCCGGGACGGGCGGGGGACCGACCGGTGCGGAGGCGGACTCGCCGTGACGGATACGCGCGGAATGCGGGGTGGGCTCGGCGCCCTGCGCCGGGCCGGTCGGCGGGCCGAACAGGCGCTGCGCGCGCTGGCCAGCGCCGCCGCGCGCCCGGTCGTTCATCCGTGGATGCACCGCGAGGGCGGGCAAGTGCGCGACCTGGTGCGCCAACTCGACGGGCATCTGCGCCGGTTCGACGAGCTGGCGGCGCGGACACAGGCCCTCGCGGCCCGCCGCCTCGCCACCCACCCAGCCGGGGCGACCCCGGCCGAGGCGACTCTGGGCGAGGAGACCCCCACCGAAGCGACCCTGGGGGAGACGACGTCGGCCGAGGCGACCCTGGGCGAAGCGACCCCGACCGACCCGACGATGCCGAGCCTGGCGGCGCTCGCGGCCACCCGAGCGGCGCTGGCCACCGCCCGCGACGCCTTCGACGGGCTGGCCACCGCCCTCGACGAGCACGGGCCGCCGCTGCGGGAACAGCTGGCCGAGTTGCCCGCGGCGGTCTCCGACCCGCGGCGGCTGCGCCACCTGCGGGCCGCCATCCGCGGGCACACCGATGCGCTCTCGGCGGCCGACGTCACCTGTCGCCGCGGGCTTGAGTCGGCGATCCGCACGATCCCCGACGGCCCAACCCTGATTTCCGCGCTCCTGCCGAACCCGATGGCCGAGTTCGCCGGCCCCAGCGGCCTGCCCGGCCTCAGCGGCCGCACCGAAGGCGCCAGCGGCCTGGCCGGCCCCAGTGGCCGGATCGAAGGCGCTGGGCAGGCCGGCGCCTCGGTGGGCACCGCCGCCGACGTCATCGCCGCGGGCAACGTCACTGACACCGCCGGTTCTCAGCTGCCGCCGCCCGACGCGGACGCCCGGCAGTTGCGGTCCGGGCTGGCGCTGCTCCCCACCGTCGTCGTGCGGGCGTACGTGCGCCGGCATCCGCAGGTCCTCGAACGGCTCGTCGCCTCCGCGGCCGATCTCGACCTGCTGCCCCGCGGGCTACCACCCGAGGCTCTCTACGGCCGGCCGCACCATTCCTCGCCAGCCCAGCCACCAGCCCAACCGCCAGGTCAGCTCCCGGACCCAGAGCCTCACCTACCGCCAGACCCACCGTCGGACCCACCGTCGGACCCAGCGCCTCACCCACCGCCAGACCCACTGTCGGACCCAGCGCCAGACCCACCGCACGACGGGAACGCGGACCCGGCCTGCGCCCGCATTGCGCGACGCAAGGCCCTCTTCGCCGCAGCCCCCGACGCCGCGCTACGGGCCGCCCTGCTGTGGCCCGGCCTCATCGGTGGGCTCGACGGCGCCAGCCCCGCGGCGCGCATCGAGGCGAATCGGCTGCTGCTGCGCGCCGAACTCGGGCGGGCGCGCCGCGCCGACGTGGACCTCGAGCTGCGCGCCATCGCCCGCCGGGTCGCCGACTCCACCTCCGTGCTGCAACGGCTCCGGGGGCGCCTGCTGACCGCGTGGCTCACCCGCGACGCCATCACCTCGTTCGTCACCACGAACGCCGACCTGCCGGGGCTGGAGCGGGCGGACCTGCGGGTCCGCATCCTGCTCTACCAGGGGCTGCTCTACGACCGCATCCGCGATCCCCTCGACGGACACGCCCCCGACGGCCGGCGTCGGCTGCTGCTGTTCGACCCCGCCGGACGCGGCCGCCTCGCCGAGCTGTGGGGCCGGCTCGACGACCAGACCCGAGCCGTCGCCGTGTTCGTCCCCGGCACTGGCACCGCCGTGCGCGGTTTCCACCTGCCCACGCAGGTCGCCCGCGACCTCGCGCACGCGCTGGCTCCCACCCCCGCGGCAGCGATCGCCTGGATGGGCGCCGACTTCCCGCTGGCCATCGGCACCAACGCGCCGTTGGCTCACTACGCCCTGGCCGCCGCCGCACCCCTGCGCGACTTCGTGCTCGGGCTGCCGGTGCCCACGGGGGCCACCCTGACGGTCCTCGGGCACTCCTACGGCGGCACCATGGTCGGGGCAGCCGACCACCTGGGCCTACCCGCCGACCGCATCGTGCAGATCGCCTCCCCGGGTGCCGGGCCGGGGGTGCGCGGCGTGGCCGACTACCCGCCGCGCGATCCGCTGGGGCGGCCCCGCGCCCCGGAACGCTACAGCCTCACGGCCCCCGGCGACCCGATCCGGTTCGCGCAGCGCTTCGAGGCGCCCTGGCGAGTCGTGCCGGCCGTCATCGCCGCGCCCCTGCGCGCTCGCCTCGCCGGCCTGAGCCTGGGCGTCGACCCCGAACGGCTGAGCGGCATTCACGTGCTGCCCGCGGGAGTCTGGCAGGTGGCCCGCGACGGGCACGTCGCCGGCTCCCCGGTTGCCGGGCCCGCCGCCCACGCAGCCGTCGTAGAGCCGGGCACGCAGGCGTTCGCCCGGCTCGCACAGGTCGTCGGGGCCCCGCCGTAGACTGGCCCCCATGTCGTCGATCTCCCGCGAGCAGGTCGCCCACCTGGCGATGCTCGCCCGCATCGAGCTGTCCGAGACCGAACTCGAGCGGATGTCGGGCGAACTGGCCGTCATCCTCGACGCCGTCGCCGCGGTCGGCGAGGTAGTCTCCGCCGACGTCCCGGCGATGAGCCACCCCGTGCCGCTCGTCAACGTGATGCGCGCCGACGTGGTCCACCCCGGCTTGAGCCACGAGGCCGCACTCGCCGCAGCACCCCAGGTGCAGGACGACAGCTTCGCCGTCCCGCGCATCCTCGGCGACGAGCAGTAGCCCGGCTCGGCGCCTGCGGAGGCCAGCGACCGACGGCGAGGGGCACCCGCCACGATCGCTCGCCAGACACCGCACCACAGCCGCTCATCGCCACGCACGGCCACGCACAGACCCGCAGCGACGCTAAGGACACCCACGTGAGCACCCAGACCACCGATCTCCTTCGCCTCGGCGCCGATGGCCTGGCCACGGCGCTGGCCGCCGGGCAGGTCAGCGCCGTCGAGGTCACCCAGGCCCACCTGGAGCGCATCGAGCAGGTCGACGGGCAGGTCAACGCGTTCCTGGCCCGCAACGCGGAGCAGGCGCTGGCCACCGCCCGCGACGTCGACCAGCGGCGCGCCGCGCGGGAACCGCTGGCGCGGCTGGCGGGCGTCCCGATCGCGGTCAAGGACGTCGCCTGCACCCAGGGCCTGACGACGACGGCCGGGTCGGCCATGCTGCGCGGCTGGGTGCCGCCCTACGACGCGACGATCGTGCGCCGATTGCGGCAGGCCCGGCTGCCGATCCTCGGCAAGACGAACATGGACGAGTTCGCCATGGGTTCCTCCACCGAGCACTCCGCCTACGGTCCGACCCGTAATCCGTGGGACCTGGCCCGCATCCCCGGCGGCTCCGGTGGCGGGACCGCCGCCGCCCTGGCAGCCTTCGAGGCGCCGCTGGCGATCGGCTCCGACACCGGCGGCTCCATCCGCCAACCCGCGGCGCTCACCGGCACCGTCGGCGCCAAGCCCACGTACGGCGGCGTCTCCCGCTACGGCGTCATCGCCCTGGCCAGCAGCCTCGACCAGATCGGCCCGTGCGCCCGCTCCGTCGTCGACACCGCGCTGCTGCACGAGGTCATCGCCGGGCACGACCCGCTGGACTCCACCAGCCTCGACCGTCCGGTGCCCAACGTGCTGGCCGCCGCCCGCTCCGGCGACGTGCGCGGGCTGCGGATCGGGGTGGTACGCGAACTCTCCGGCGACGGTCACCAGCCGGGCGTGCGGCAGCGGTTCGACGAGGCCCTCGCCGTGCTCGAGGGCCTCGGCGCGCAGGTTGCCGAGGTCTCCTGCCCGCACTTCGAGTACGCGGTCGCCGCCTATTACCTCATCCTGCCCTCGGAGGCGAGCAGCAACCTGGCCCGCTACGACGCCATGCGTTACGGGTTGCGGGTCGGCCCCGACGGGGTGCCCGACCCCAGCGCCGAGCAGGTCATGGCCGCCACGCGCGACGCCGGCTTCGGCGACGAGGTCAAGCGCCGCATCATCCTGGGCACCTACGCGCTCTCCTCCGGCTACTACGACGCCTATTACGGGCAGGCGCAGAAGGTGCGTACGCTCATCGCCGCCGACTTCGCCGCGGCCTTCGAGGAGGTCGACGTGCTGGTCTCGCCGACCAGCCCCACTACGGCGTTCGGTATCGGGGAGAAGATCGACGATCCGCTCGCGATGTACCTGCTGGACATCGCGACGATCCCGGCAAACCTCGCGGGCCTGCCCGGCCTGTCGGTGCCCGTCGGGCTCTCCCCGGACGACGACCTGCCCGTCGGTCTGCAGGTGCTCGCCCCCGCGATGGCCGACGACCGGCTCTACCGCGTGGGCGCCGCGCTGGAGCGGGCGCTGGAGCGGGACTGGGGTGGGCCGCTGTGGCAACGCATCGGCGAGCTGCCCACCGATGCCGACGTACGCGAGCAGGAGGCCGGACGATGAGCGCGACGCTGGACTACGAGGCGGTGCTCGCCGACTTCGACCCGGTCATCGGTCTCGAGGTGCACGTCGAGCTGTCGACCGCGACGAAGATGTTCTGCGGCTGCCCCACGGTGTTCGGCGGGGAGCCCAACAGCCAGGTCTGCCCCGTCTGCCTCGGCCTGCCGGGCGCGCTGCCGGTCGTCAACCAGGAGGCCGTGGAGCGCGCCATCCGGATCGGTCTGGCGCTGAACTGCTCGATCGCGGCGAACTGCCGGTTCGCGCGCAAGAACTACTTCTATCCGGACATGCCGAAGAACTTTCAGACCAGTCAGTACGACGAGCCGATCGCGTACGAGGGGTACCTGGACGTCGAGCTCGACGACGGATCCACCTACCGGGTGCAGATCGAGCGGGCGCACATGGAGGAGGACGCCGGCAAGCTCACCCACGTCGGCACCTCCGGGCGCATCCACGGCGCCGACTACTCCCTCGCCGACTACAACCGGGCCGGCATCCCGCTCATCGAGATCGTCACCAAACCGCTGACCGGAGCGGGAGCCAAGGCACCGCAGGTCGCGCGCGCCTATGTCAGCGCCTTGCGTGACCTCATGCGGGCCCTCGACGTCTCCGACGCGCGGATGGAGCAGGGCTCGCTGCGCTGCGACGCCAACGTCTCGCTCCGGCCGCGGGCCGGGGACGATCCCGCCGGCGAGCAGCAGCTGGCCGTGCCGCTGGGCACCCGCACCGAGACCAAGAACGTCAACTCGCTGCGCTCGGTGGAGCGCGCGGTCACCTACGAGATGACCCGCCAAGCCGCCGTGCTGGCCGGTGGCGAGCGGGTCGTGCAGGAGACCCGCCACTGGCACGAGGACAGCGGCACCACGACCTCCGGGCGACCGAAGTCCGACGCCGACGACTATCGGTACTTTCCCGAGCCCGACCTCGCGCCGATCGCCCCCAGCGCGCAGCGGATCGAGGAGCTGCGTGCCACCCTGCCCGAAGACCCGGCGCAGCGGCGCAAGCGGCTGCAGGACCAGTGGGGCTACACCGACCTGGAGATGCGTGATGTCGTCGGCTCCGGGGCGCTGGACGTCATCGACGCCACGGTGCAGGCCGGTGCGACACCTGGCGGGGCGCGGCGCTGGTGGGTGGGGGAGTTGGCCCGGCGCGCCAATGCTGCGGGTGTCGAGTTGACCGGGCTGGGGGTGGGACCGGTGCAGATCGCGCAACTCGACGCAATGGTCCGCGAGGGGCGGCTCAACGACTCGATGGCCCGGCAGGTGCTCGACGGGGTGCTGGCCGGCGAGGGCGACCCGCAGGCCGTCGCCGACGCCCGGGGGCTGCAGCTGGTCAGCGACGACAGTGCGCTCACGCAGGCCGTGCAGGCCGTCATCGCCGCCAACCCCGATGTCGCCGACAAGATCCGGGCCGGCAAGGTGCAGGCCGCCGGAGCCCTCATCGGTCAGGTGATGAAGCAGATGAAGGGCCAGGCCGACGCCGCGAAGGTGCGCACGCTGATCCTGGCCGAACTGCAGGTGGAGGGCTGATGCTCGCCTGCTATCCGCTCGCCGCGATCGCGGACGCCATCGGCCCCATCGACGGTGTGCACACTCTTGTGTGGGATCTGGCGGGAGAACGGCCCGCGCAGGCTGAGCACATCGAGTTCCTCGTCACCCCGCCGTTCATGGATCGCGCCAAGCTCGAGACGATCGCCACGCTGCCGGCGCTGCGGCACGTGCAACTCGTCAGCGCCGGCTTCGACCACGCGCTGCCGTTCGTGCCCGAGGGGGTGGGTCTGTCCAACGCGGTCGGCGTGCACGACACAGCGACCGCCGAGCTCGCGCTGACCCTGACGTTGGCGATGCAGCGCGATCTGCCCGACTACGTCAGGGCGCAGGAGCGGGGGAGTTGGGCGAGCGGGACTACGCCGGGGCTGGCCGATCGGCGGGTGCTGGTCGTCGGTTACGGCAACATCGGGCGCGCCATCACCCGGCGCCTGCTGCCCTTCGAGGTGAGCGTCACGGCCGTCGCCTCGCGCGCCCGCGCCGGCGACGACCTCGTCGAGCGGGTGCACGGCATCGAGGCGCTGCCCGACCTCGTCGGCGAGCACGACATCGTCATCCTCATCGTGCCGCTGACGGAGGCGACCACCCACCTCGTCGACGCCGACCTGCTGGCGCGCTTCCGCCCCGGGGCACTGCTGGTCAACGTGGCCCGCGGCAAGGTGGTCGACACGCAGGCCCTCGTGGCCGCCTGCGCTCAGGGGCGGGTGCGCGCCGCGCTCGATGTCACCGACCCCGAGCCGCTGCCGCAGGATCATCCGCTGTTCAGCACGCCCGGCGTACTCATCGCCCCGCACGTGGGCGGCAACACCGAGGCGTTCACCCCGCGCCTCGGCCGGTTCGTCGCCGCCCAGGTGCGGGCATACGTCGCGGGGCAGGCCCTGGCCGGCGCCCAACTCCAGCGCTCGCCGTTGTGACCAAGGCGGCCGGTTGCGGATATGTCCGCAACCGGCCGCTTTCGGGGCAACAGCGAGCGCTGGGGTGCGCAGCCCTACTCGGGGCCGTCGGTGCCCAGCTGCTGGGCCAGGTAGTTCTCGAAGCCCATTCGCGCGATGGCGTCCAGTTGCGCCTCGAAGTAGTCGGCGTGCCCCTCCTCGTCGCGGACCATCTCCTCGAAGACCGCCGCGGAGCCGTGGTCGCCGAGTTCGTGGCACTCGTTGGCCGAGGCGTTGAACTGCTCGACGGCGGCGTACTCGCTCTCCTTGGCCAGGCGCAGCATCTCGGCGGCGTTCTCGCCGATGGTGATGGGGTTGAGGCGCTGCACATTGGGGTGGCCCTCGAAGAAGAGGATGCGCTTGATGAGCTCGTCGGCGTCCTTCATCTCGTCGATCGAGAGCGAGTAGAAGACCTTGCCGAGCTTGGTCAGGCCCCAGTTGTCGAGCATCCGGGCGTGCAGAAAGTACGTGTTGGTGACGGTGAGTTCGAACGTCAGGGCGTCGTTAAGCAACTCGACGACGCGGGGGCTGCGGGGCTGCATCGCTCTCCTCGGAGCTCGGGACCAGGGCGTAATCCGTGACCGCGACGGCCGCGGGTAGCACCGGCTCCGGCTCGATCCAGCGAGGCGTGATCTCGTCGGGCAGGTCAGGTACTGCGTGCAGCGGGCACGGGACGTTCTGAGAGTAGTAGTCCTCGATCCGTGCGCGCACACCGAACACGCAGGAGCCGCAGTCGGTCCCCGCTCCGGTTTCGCGACACACCCGCCCCAGCGTGGTCGCTCCGGCGGCCATCGCGGCGGTGATGTCGTGGTCGCGCACCACGCGACACTGACAGACGATCATGGAGTGAGGTTAGCCTTACCTCATTCCCGAAATCACTACCCGTCTCGCACTGTGGACGGCGGGCTCACGGTGGGAAGGTCTGCGTGCCGGGGATGCGCCTGACCGCCTCGCGCTGGCCACAATGGCGACATGTCTAAGGTCCCGCGATCCGATGCCACCGTTGCGCTCGACGGCGACGCCACCGCCGAGGGCAACGGCGACCTGCGGCTGCTCGTGCTCATGCGCCACGCCGAGGCCCAGGGTTTCTCCAGCGGAGGCGATCTGGGCCGCGAACTGACCGCCGCCGGTGCCGCCGCGGCCCAGGAGGTCGGTCGCTGGCTCAGCGACCAGGGGGTGCGTCCCGATGCGGTCGTCGTGAGCCCGTCGACCCGCACCCGCCAGACCTGGGAGGGCTTGCGCGCCGCCGGCCTGAGCGCGGACAGCGCCTGGGCCGACGAGGCGCTCTACGACGCAGACCCCGAGGACATCGTCGAATCGGTGCAGTCGGTGCCCGATGACGTGCGCACCCTGGTCGTCATCGGACACGCCCCCGGCATCCCGTTTCTCGCCGGCGGATTGGCGCGGCGCCTTCCACAGGGGGCAGGGGGCGAGGCCGGGCTCGGGTGGCCGCCGGCCGCCGTCGCCGTCATCGGTCATCGCGGTTCGTGGACAGCCTTTCCCGACGAAGAAAGTGCGATCGTCGCCTTCCGTCGACCTTGACTGTTTCCTTACTCGGCCTTGACTCAGGCCTGACCCCGGGTTGGCCCGGGGTGGGATCGCGGCTTGTCGACGGTTGCGCGCGTCACATCGGCGGGCGAGTTCGGTTGCCCTCGTGAGTTGCCGCTCCGGTGCCGCGGCTCGTCCCTGTTGACATCGCCCAAATCGGTCAAGTGCGCCCCTGTCCAGGTCGATGGACTTGTACAGGGCGCGAAAGGACTCGCGCCGCAAGACCATGCCAGGGAAGGGCAGCACGGATGCGCGCGATGCGACGGACCGCACATGCTTGGACGACGGCTAGCGCCGCCGTCCTTGCCGTCCTTGTGGCCGGTACCGGGCTGGCGCACGCGGCGGCTCCGGCGACCGTATCTGCGCAGGTCGAGGTGTCGGGCACCGTCGTGCGCCTCGCCGAGGAACCCGGCCACGAGGCCGGCAAAGCGCACACCGACAGCGGCGCACACGCCGAATCCGCCCCGTCGACGCTGACCGCCCTGCGGACCGCCGACGGCACCCTCGTCCCGGTCAACGAGCACGCCGTCCGGGATCTCGACGGCGGGACCCGGGTCACGGTCACAGCCCAGGTCCCGCCGACCGTCGTCGCCGCCGCCCAGGCGGACGGCGCCACGAAGGCCCCCGACGGCAGCACCGTGCGCGTCAGCCGGGCCGATCTACGTGAGGGCTCGGGCAGCAAGCCCGCCGGCACCGACTCCCAACTCGCCAAGGCCACGGCCGCCTCCGCCTCCACGACCGGCAATGCGTTGCAGGCAACCTCCACGACCGTGGCGGCGGCGGCCGCCACGACCTACTCGCGCGGAGTACACGACGTGACGGTCGCGATCGTCGCGCCCCGAGGCCTTTCCGGCGCCAGCGCCACGGCCGCCCAGATCCGCAACCAGGTCGCCAACGCCTCCGCCTACTGGTCGGCCCAGTCCGGCGGCGGAATCACCTTGCGGGCCACCACGATCAGCCCGCGGTACGTCTCGGCCTACCGCTGCGGTGACGACATCTTCGCGATGTGGACCGAGGCCGCCCGGCGAACCGGCTTCGTCGAAGGGCCCAACAAGCACCTCGTCATGTCCTTTCCCAAGGAGGCCGTCGCCGCCGGCTGCCCCTACGGCCTCGCCTCCATCGGCGCCGGGGTGAACAGCGGTGGCGTCGCCCTCGTCGCAGACACCGCCTGGCCGGTGCTGGCGCACGAGATCGGACACAACTTCGGGCTAGGCCACGCCAAGTCGTTGCGCTGCAACCGGGCCGACGTCGACCTCGCGTCGCTGCCGGCCGGCTGCCGCCTCGTGGAGTACGGCTACCCGTGGGACGTCATGGCTGCCTCGTCCGCAGACAGCGCCGGCAACCTGGCCTCCGTGCAGGCCAACCGAGTCGGCCTGCTCACCGGTTCGAGCGTGGTCGAGGTGACCGGCGGCAGCCGCTCGGTCACGCTGCAGCCGATGTCGGCCGGCACCGGATTGCGGGCGGTGCGGATCGCCGACCCCGCCTCCGACGCGCTCTACTTCGTCGAATACCGGGTGCGCGCCGGCCGCGACCTGCGCCTGTACGAGGACGTGCCGAACGGCGTGCGGGTGCTCAAGGTCGACCGCACTTCGTGGCAGGAGCGCGGCTCCGTGACTCTGGACGCCACGCCGACCGGCGCCGCCAACGACCGTTCCCGCCAGATTCCCGTCGGCGGCACCTGGCGGTCGCACTCGGGCGCCATCAGTGTGCGGGTGACCAGCTCGGGCGCAACGGCCGGGGTGACCGTGGCCGTCGGCCCCCAGCCCGCCCTGCGCACCGCGAACACCCCCTCGGCGACGCTGCACGCCGCGACGATCGATGCCAGCGCCACCACCGGCCCGCAGGCCCGCATCGCGTGGTCCGGCGGGGCGGCCGGCTCCCGTTACGACGTGCAGGCTCAGGAGATCGGCGTCAACGCGCGCGGTGCGCGCGCCCTCGGTGCGGTGCGCACCTGGCAGTCCGCGACATCCGCGACCAGCGCGCTGTACCAAGGCCGCGCCGGCACCGTCGTGCAGTTTCGCGCCCGGGCGGCCGGGGGAGCCTGGTCGTCGTGGCGTCCCGTCACCTTCGCGGTCGACGCCACCGCCCGCGGCTTCTCGGCCAGTCGCGGCTGGACCTCGGGCCGGTTGGCCGGCTACTACGCCGGCACCTTCTCCTCGACCTCCCAGCGGGGGGCCTGGCTGCAACGGCCGGCGACCGTGACCAACCGCATCAGCGTCATCGGGCCCAGGCACGCCCGCGGCGGCGTCGCGCGGGTCTACGTCGACGGCCAGTTGCGCGCCACGGTCAACACGCACGCCGCCCGCACCCAGCAACGGCAGGTGCTGGCGAGCATCGCCGTGCCGTGGGGGGCCCACACCGTGCGCGTCGTCAACGCCAGCCCCACCGGGCCCGCCAACGTCATCGTCGACGCCATCGCCTACGGCCGCTAGGCCACGGCCGCTCCAGTGCGCTAGTCCGGCTCGGTCGCTTCGGCTTGGTACCTCGGCTGCTTCGGCTCGGTCGCTCCAGGGCTCGCGGGCAAGGCGATCTAGGATGCGCGGTATGACGCAGAGCACCGACGCACCCGACCTCAAGCCCCGCAGCCGCGACGTCACCGACGGCCTGGAGAAGTCGGCCGCCCGCGGCATGCTGCGCGCTGTCGGCATGGGCGACGACGATTTCGCCAAGCCGCAGATCGGCGTCGCCAGCAGCTGGAACGAGATCACCCCGTGCAACCTGTCGCTCGACCGGCTCGCCAAGGCCGTCAAGGACGGCGTGCACGCCGGCGGCGGTTACCCGCTGGAGTTCGGCACGATCAGCGTCTCCGACGGCATCTCGATGGGCCACGAGGGCATGCACTTCTCGTTGGTCAGCCGCGAGATCATCGCCGACTCGGTGGAGACGGTGATGATGGCCGAGCGGCTCGACGGCTCGGTGCTGCTCGCCGGCTGCGACAAGTCGCTGCCGGGCATGCTCATGGCCGCCGCGCGCCTCGACCTCGCGGCCGTCTTCTTGTACGCCGGGTCGATCCTGCCGGGCATCGCCAAGCTCTCGGACGGCAGCGAGAAGCAGGTGACGATCATCGACGCGTTCGAGGCCGTCGGGGCGTGCGCCCGGGGCCTGATGTCGCGTGAGGACGTCGACGCGATCGAACGGGCCATCTGCCCCGGAGAGGGTGCCTGCGGCGGGATGTACACCGCCAACACGATGGCCTCGGTCGCCGAGGCCATCGGGATGTCGCTGCCCGGGTCGGCGGCTCCGCCCGCCACCGACCGGCGCCGCGACGGCTTCGCGCGCAAGTCGGGCGAGGCGGTCGTCAACATGCTGCGTCAGGGCATCACGGCCCGCGACATCATGACCAAGGAGGCCTTCGAGAACGCCATCAGCGTCGTCATGGCCTTCGGCGGCTCGACGAACGCCGTGCTGCATCTGCTGGCCATCGCCCACGAGGCCGGTGTCGAGCTGAGCATGGACGACTTCCGCCGGGTTGGCGCCAAGGTGCCGCACCTGGCCGACGTCAAGCCGTTCGGGCAGCACGTGATGACCGACGTCGACCGCGTCGGCGGCGTCCCGGTCGTCATGAAGGCCCTGCTCGACGCGGGTCTGCTGCACGGCGACTGCCTGACGGTCACCGGCAAGACCGTCGCGGAGAACCTTGCCGGCATCACCCCGCCGGATCCCGATGGTCTGGTCATCCGGGCGATGACCGAGCCGATCCACCCCACCGGCGGGCTGACGATCCTCTCCGGCTCGCTGGCTCCGGAGGGGGCGGTCGTGAAGTCCGCCGGCTTCGAGTCCGACGTCTTCGAGGGCACCGCTCGGGTCTTCGAGGGGGAGCGGGCCGCGATGGACGCGGTGGAAGACGGCTCGCTCGGCTCCGGTGACGTGCTCGTCATCCGCTACGAGGGCCCCAAGGGCGGCCCCGGGATGCGCGAGATGCTCGCCG
Source organism: Kineosphaera limosa NBRC 100340 (assembly GCF_000298215.1). Taxonomy (GTDB): domain Bacteria; phylum Actinomycetota; class Actinomycetes; order Actinomycetales; family Dermatophilaceae; genus Kineosphaera; species Kineosphaera limosa. Next base: position 73,635 of record NZ_BAHD01000025.1, read on the forward strand.
TCACCGGCGCGATCAAGGGCGCGGGCCTGGGCAAGGACGTGCTGCTGCTCACCGACGGCCGGTTCTCCGGCGGCACCACCGGGCTGTGCGTCGGGCACGTCGCCCCGGAGGCCGTCGACGAGGGGCCGATCGCGTTCGTGCGCGACGGCGACCGCATCCGCCTCGACGTCGGCAACGGCACCCTCGACCTGCTCGTCGATGAGGCAGAGCTCGCCGCGCGCCGCGAGGCCGGGGTGCAGCACCCAAGTCCGCGCTACGAGCGCGGGGTGCTGGCCAAGTACCGCCGCCTCGTCGGCTCGGCGAGCAACGGCGCCGTCTGCGACTGAGCCGAGTCGTCACGTTTGGGGTCGAGTCGTCAGTTTCGCGCTGCCGCGTTGTCACCTTTGGGGTCGAGTTGTCACTTCTTTCTGACGACTCGACCTCATTTGTGACAACTCGACGCAGGGTGAGCTCTGGGCTCTGGGCTCTGGGCTCTGGGCTCTGGGCTCTGGGCTCTGGGTGTCAGGGCGGGCGCTGGGCGGCACTCTGGGTTGGGTTGCCGGAGGCGACAGCCTTCCGCGGAGACCATCCCGCATCATGAGATCGCCGTCTCACGTCTTTGACACCGGAGCGCGCCTGGGTGAAGGTTGTCGCATGGCCCGAATTCTCGTACTTACCTGAGCGTGTCGTTCGTAACCCGTTCGACGCGCTTCCCCTTCGCCCGATCCGGGCCGAGGGGTTTTTTTCTGGGACGGGCCCCCCTCATAGCTTCGGTTCGCGTCCTGTGAAGATTCAGGTAGGTCGTTCTTCGGAACGCCACGCCTAGGAACGTGTGCCAGGAACGTGAACGAGGTTCGCTCTCCTGCGCGCAACCTCAAGGAAGCGGTGAAGTCATCGTGTCGAGCAATCCACGACCTCCCCGGCCCGCGCCGGTGCCCGGGGCCCCCGCCATGACCCCGGCATCAGCGGCGCCGCCGGTGCCCGCCGACCCGCGGCCCGGCCGCGGAGTAGCGCCCCGGCCGACCCCGGCTACGGCGGTACCCCAGCGTCAGGGCGGTGTGGTCGAGAACGTCACCGGCGCCCAGAGCCTGGTCCGCGCGCTCGAAGAGGTCGGAGCGGAAGTCGTCTTCGGCATGCCCGGCGGAGCGATCCTGCCGGCCTACGACCCGCTGATGGACTCCAAAAGGGTGCGCCACGTGCTCGTGCGTCACGAGCAGGGTGCCGGGCACGCCGCCGAGGGCTACGCGGCGGCCACCGGCAAGGTCGGCGTGTGCATGGCGACCTCCGGCCCAGGCGCGACGAACCTCGTGACGCCGCTGGCCGACGCCGCGATGGACTCCGTGCCGATCGTCGCGATCACCGGCCAGGTGGGCAGCGCCGCGATCGGCACCGACGCCTTCCAGGAGGCCGACATCCGCGGCATCACGATGCCGATCACCAAGCACAACTACCTCGTCACCGACCCGGCCGACATCCCGCGGGCGATCGCCGAGGCGTTCCACATCGCCTCCACCGGCCGCCCCGGCCCCGTGCTCGTCGACATCACCAAGGACGCGCTGCAGGCCGCGACGACCTTCAGCTGGCCGCCGACCTTCGAGCTGCCCGGATACCGCCCGGTTACCAAGCCGCACAACAAGCAGATCCGCGAGGCGGCCCGGCTCATCAAGGCGGCCCGACGCCCGGTGCTGTACATCGGCGGCGGCGTCATCCGCTCCGGAGCCAGCGAGGCGCTGCGCGAGTTTGTCGAGCTGACGCAGATTCCGCTGGTCACGACGCTCATGGCGCGTGGTGCCGTTCCCGACGAGCACCCGCTGCACCTGGGCATGCCGGGCATGCACGGCTCCGTCGCGGCGGTCACGGCACTACAGAAGGCCGACCTGCTCATCGCGCTGGGCACTCGCTTCGACGACCGGGTCACCGGCAAGTTGGCGACCTTCGCGCCGCTGGCCAAGGTGATCCACGCCGACATCGACCCGGCCGAGATCAGCAAGAACCGCGTGGCCGACGTGCCGATGGTCGGGGACTGCACCGAGGTCATCACCGAGTTGCACCGCGCGATGAGCGCTCCCGACGCCCTCGGCGATTACGAATCGTGGCGCGCGGAGGCGCAGGGCTGGAAGGACACGTATCCGCTGGGCTACACCCCTCCGGAGAGCGGCCAGATGGCCCCCCAGTACGTCATCGAGCGCATCGGCGAGTTGACCGGCCCCGACGGCACGTATGTCGCGGGCGTGGGTCAGCATCAGATGTGGGCGGCACAGTTCGTGAAGTACTCGCGGCCCAACAGCTGGTTGAACTCCGGCGGCCTGGGCACCATGGGCTTCTCGGTGCCGGCGGCGATGGGTGCCAAGGCGGCCGAGCCCGAGCGGGTCGTGTGGGCCATCGACGGCGACGGCTGCTTCCAGATGACCAATCAGGAGTTGGCGACCTGCGTCATCAACAACATCCCGATCAAGGTCGCGATCATCAACAACTCCAGCCTTGGCATGGTGCGCCAGTGGCAGACGCTCTTCTACAACGAGCGCTACTCCAACACCGACCTGCACACGGCGCACGGCGGCGAGCGCATCCCCGACTTCGTCAAGCTCGCGGAAGCCTACGGCTGCGTCGGCCTGCGCTGCGAGCGGGCCGAGGATGTCGATGACACGATCCGCCAGGCGCTGGAGATCAACGACCGCCCCGTCGTCATCGACTTCGTGGTGTGCCGCGACGCGATGGTGTGGCCGATGGTGCCGGCCGGTGTGAGCAACGACGAAATCATGTACGCGCGTGGCGTCTCGCCCGTGTGGGACCGCGAGGAGTGAGCGGCGTGAACAACAGGCATGTGCTGTCCGTGCTCGTGGAGAACAAGCCGGGCGTGCTCGCGCGAGTCGCGGCGCTGTTCTCCCGGCGGGGCTTCAACATCAGCTCCCTGGCGGTCGGGCCGACCGAGCACGACGAGATCTCGCGGATGACGGTGCTCGTCGACGCCGACGAGATGCCGCTGGAGCAGGTCACCAAGCAGCTGAACAAGCTGGTCGAGGTGCTCAAGGTCGTCGAGTTGGAGCCGGACAGCGCGGTGGCGCGCCGGATCCTGCTCGTGAAGGTCAAGACCGAGCCGGCGACGCGCAGCCACGTGCTGGAGACGATCGAGCTGTTCCGCGCGCGGGTCGTCGACGTGTCGGCCGACTCGGTGACGCTCGAGGCGACCGGCCGCGCGGAGAAGCTGGAGGCGCTGCTGGGGCTGCTGGAGCCCTACGGCGTCAAGGAGATCGTGCAGTCGGGGCTGGTGGCCATCGGTCGCGGGCCGCGCTCGATCACCGACCGCGCCATCCGGCACTGAACCCAAACACGCCAGAACCCCTTCCACCCCAAAGAAGTTAGGAGCCCCCAGTGGCTGAGATGTTCTACGACGACGACGCCGACCTCTCGGTGATCCAGGGCCGCAAGGTCGCGGTCATCGGGTACGGCAGCCAGGGGCATGCCCACGCCCTCAACCTGCGCGACTCAGGCGTCGACGTGCGCGTCGGCCTGGCCGAGGGCAGCGCCAGCCGGGCCAAGGCGGAGGCCGAGGGCCTGCGGGTGCTGTCGGTGGCGGATGCGGTCAAGGAGGCCGATGTCGTCGTCATCCTGACCCCCGACCAGGTGCAGCGCACGGTGTACGCCGAGCAGATCAAGCCGAACCTCAAGGACGGCACGACGCTGGTCTTCGGGCACGGCTTCAACATCCGCTTCGACTACATCACGCCGGAGTCGGGCAGCGACGTCATCATGGTCGCGCCCAAGGGGCCGGGCCACATCGTGCGTCGCGAGTTCGTCGACGGCCGCGGCGTGCCGGTGCTGTTGGCGGTGGAGCAGGACGCTTCGGGCAGCGCGTGGGATCTCGTGAAGTCGTACGGCAAGGCGATCGGTGGGCTGCGCGCCGGCGGCATCAAGACGACCTTCCCGGAGGAGACCGAGACCGACCTGTTCGGCGAGCAGGCCGTGCTGTGCGGCGGCATGAGCCAGCTGGTCATGTACGGCTTCGAGACGCTCATCGAGGCGGGCTACCAGCCGGAGGTCGCGTACTTCGAGTGCCTGCACGAGCTCAAGCTGATCGTCGACCTCATGATCGAGGGCGGCATCGCCAAGCAGCGCTGGTCGATCAGCGACACCGCCGAGTACGGCGACTACGTCTCCGGCCCCCGCGTGATCTCCCCGGAGGTCAAGGAGAACATGCAGCAGGTGCTCTCCGACATCCGCGACGGCTCGTTCGCCCAGCGGTTCATCGACGACCAGGATGCCGGCGCTCCCGAGTTCAAGGCGCTGCGTGAGAAGGGCGCCAAGCACCCCATCGAGGCCACCGGTAAGGAGCTGCGCAAGCTCATGGCCTGGATCAAGGACACCGACTCCGATTACGTCGAGGGTTCGGCCGCCCGCAACTGACGCTGGCTCAAAGGCGCCGCAGCGGCCCCGCATCTCACTGGGAGGTGCGGGGCCGCTGCCGTCTCGGTGGGCACCTTCTGCGGATTTGCGGCCGGCTCTCTTGCCCGGCGCGACGCAGGCACTGAGACTTGAGGCAAGGGGAGGAGCCTCAAGATGATTGCCGTTGTTGAGTCCGAGCTCGAGTTTCCGGCCGCTCCCATGCCGCGATTGGCCGATCTGCAAGCGTGGGATCAGGGGTTGTGTCGTCGGGAAGACAGCTACGAGCTCGTCGAGGGCGTCCCGACGCCGGCACCTGCCGAGAGCATCATCAACCGTGTCGCCGCGACGCTGCTCGCCGGCCTCCTCAATGCGGACCGGGGCGACTGGATCGCCCTAATCGCCATGGATCTGACCGTGCACGACGATTCCGCGCCCACCGTGCGTCGTCCCGATATCGTCGTCGCTCGACGCCGCCGGGGCGGGGACGTTCCGTCGGCCAGGCTGCTGGTCAGCGAGGTGCTGCTCGTCGTGGAGGTCGTCTCACCCTCATCGGTCGAGCGGGACCTGGTCACCAAACGTCGGGAGTACGCTGCGGTCGGCATCCCCACCTACCTCGTCGTGGATCTGCGCGCGGAACCGGGTGAGCTCACCTTGTACGAGGGGCGAGAAAGTGGCGGCGGCTACGCCGACGTCCCGCCTGGATCGTCGGTCACCGTGACCATCGACGGTCACGGCATCGCTATCGCGGTCGACGACCTCCTGGCGTAGTGATTCCTTCCACCGCTCCTGAATGGGCCGTCATCGCTGGCGGCTTCCTGCCCGTTGCGAGTTCCACGCTGCCAGACGGGGCCTCCCTGATTAGGCCCGGTGGCTTCATCGGGGTCAGCGATCGAGGTCGGGCTGGCTTCACGGTCGGCACCGGTTGCATCCGAGGAATGGTCCGGTTCTCGGTAGAGGCGTTAGCCACGCCGCCGCGCTCCTGTCTAGAGGACGACTTGTCAGTGGGTAGCTGGGACGTGGGAGCCGAGTTCTCGGTCGCCCCCTACCGACCGTGCCAGATCCAGCCCGAGAATCCGTTCGAGAAGCCCATCAAGGTCACTCCCGAGCGTGGGCAGACCTACCGCATCCGGGTGTTCGCGCGCGGACGTACACCGTCCGCGGAGGAAGGCATCAGCCGCGAAACCGGCGAGTGTTATCGCATCGTCAGCTGGCCGCAGTCGTATTTAGCTGACTTCCGCACCGCGGGCGAGGATGTCATCACGCGTCGTCACGAGGGCGACTTTGGCCAAGTCGACGCGGCCATCCAGTCACTACCCGAGGACGACGACGCCGAGTCTGACGGGTCAGAACCGGACACCGGGATCACCCCGGCAGGTGAGCGAATTGCTGCCGCGATGGCTGCTGCCCCCGGCCCCGGCGCTCGAGTCCTCTTCGCCGGCGTGGTCGACACGGACTATGGGCTGTTCGACATCGTCTGGGGCGACGAACCCCGCTCCGATGACCTCCCCAGCACTTTCCGAGGGCAGCGGAACGGTCTGGTGGGCGCGGCCGACCCGCGCGCGCTGCACGCTTTGTCCTCGCGAGACGATCCGGTGGCTCGGCCATCCGCATCGAACTTCTCCACCACGCACCTGAGCCGCCCGCCGCGGACTGGGAAGACGTCGTGGAGGTCTCCGCGGTCGTTCCCACCGGCAACGACCCGCGCTGGCTCACCTGGTCCGACATGAACTACGGCGAGCTAGGGCCGCTACCCGCCGGCCCTACCGGATACGCACCAGTGCCCTCGGGCGAGACGCTGCCGCCGACAACGAGTTCGCCGAAGAGTGCCTCGACGCCTACCTCATTCAGTTTTGGCCGGCCCCGCTGGAGCCGGACCAGATTGTCCGCATCGGTAGCGAGAGCGCGGCCTCCTACCACGGGCAATGGTGAGCATCGCCCTGAGCGACGAGCCACGGCCCCCCACATAGGGATGTCAGACCTGGCCGGCACTTCTCGTGGGGCAGCGTGCCACGCCCTGGCACGAGGCGGGTGGTTGCTTCAGCCGAGAGCGGTTCGACACCCGGGTCTTGCACTCATCGGTCGTGCGGGACCTGGGCACCGAGCGTCGGGAGTGTGCCGCGGCCGCACGCCCATCCACCGCGTAGCGCACCTCCATGGCCTCCCGTGAACCGGGTGGACGCTGAATCGCCCACCTTGGCAAGTTAGTTCGTAAAAGCGATCGAGTAATACGCTACAGACTGGGGGAAGCTGGATAGAGTGTGCTAGACTTAAGCGCATCCGGTGGACGACTGCAAGGGAGGGTCGAGCGCGATGAGTGACAGCATGCCGCCGACCTCCGACAAGGCTCCGCAGGGGCAGCGCATGTCGGAGGTCTTCGGGGAGTTGCCGTCGTGGTTCGGCCCGGGCAACGAGGCGCCAGCGGGGTTGTTCGACCTGAGTGTCCGTGAGTTGGTGCAGGTGGTCGCAGGGTCGGAGCGACTCATCACGTGGCTGCGGTACGTGCAGTTGGCGGCGACCGACCGGATGGTCGATGGCGTGCTCGAGGCGCAGGGGCGCGAGCCGGAGGAGCTCAACGGGCGCGGTAGTGATCCAGACGTGCGCAAGCTGGTGGAGTCCCTGGTCGCCGACGAGACGTCATTGGCCTCGGGAGTCCCGACGTGGGAGAGCGAGGCGCGAGCGGATTTCGTGACCGCGGCGCCCGAGGCGACGCGCCGCCTGAGCGAGGCGATGCGGCATGGGCAGTGCACCTGGGAAAGGGCCCGAAAGGTCCGGGAGCGCACCAAGGAGCAGGCGTCGTGTATCGCCGACGAGGTCGCACGCCGGGTCTTGGCGCCGCCGCGCTCAGGCGAGGTGGTGTCGTGGTCGCTGTTCACGCGGCGACTGTCGCGGGCATTGGCGGCGTGTGCCGACTCGGATAGGCAGCGTTCGCGCGCCCGGCGAGAGCGTGATGCCTACGGTCGCTTCACCGAACACGGCATGGGCTCGTTCACGGTGACCGGTTCGGCTGAACGAGTCGGGGCGGCGCACCAGCGCGTCGATGGCCTGGCCAGGCGGCTGCGGGCCGGGGGAGACGAGCGCACTCTGGCCCAGCTCCGCTCCGACATCGCCCTAGACCTGGTCATCGAGGGCCAGCCAGGCCGCTGCGCCCAGCCGCGCCGCGGCGACGGGTCGCCCGAGCCGGAGGCCGGTCAACGGCACGAGGGGCGGCACGCTGACTGCGTGGCGGCGCACTCGACCAAAACGCTCTCCGGGGCGTTCGCTGGGGCGGTGCCGGCAGGGCGGATCAACGTGACTGTCTCACTGGCCTCCCTCGTCGGGGTCAGTGATGACCCGGGCCAGACGCCGCGCGGGTTGTTGACGGCAGATCTGGTGCGCGATGTGGCGTGCGCGGAGGGCACGACGCTGGCGCGGATCGTGACCGATCCGCACGATGGGCTGGTCATCGAGGCCTCTACCGATCGTTACCGGCCGACCGCGGCGATGCGGCGGTTCGTGACGGCCCGCTACGGCACGTGCGTGGCGCCGGGGTGCACTCAGCCGGCGGCGACGTGCGAACTGGATCACGGCATCCCCTGGCCGCGGGGGGCTACGACGAGCCGCAATCTGACCCCAAAGGGTGGGCGGCACCACGAATACAAGACCCGCGGATGGTGGCGTCAGGAGCACGACGAGGGCAGCGGCGTCGTGATCTGGGAGACGTTCGGGGGCACGTACTGCACGTACCCGATCCGCTACGGCCACGACCCGGACAGCGTCGACTGCGACGGCCCCGACGAGGCGACGGCCGCCCGGGTCGCCGCCTACCGAGACCACGTCGAACACTGCCGCGCCACCGACCCGGAAATGGAACGCGATCGGGCCGCTGCCCTGGGCCTGCGCACTGCCCCGGAGCACGGCCCCAAGCATGCGACCAGCCAGGCGGCCGCTCACGCCACCGGCCAAGCGGCCAACCGCGTGGCCGACGGCAGGAGGCACGTAGCCGCGCCGGGCGTGGGACACGATGACTGCGCCGGTGCCGAAGCCTGGCTCGACCCGCACCTGCCCGACGAACGGTGCGGCGTGGCGCCCCGCCTGACCACACAACAACGCATCGACGCCCTCCGCAGCGAACAACTGAGCGCACGCCTCTGTCAGGCCCCGGCCAGCCCAGGTGGCAGGGTCGACGCTGACGACCTGCACCGTTACGCCCGCAGGCCCTACGGTCAGCTGCCGCGTCAGAGCACGTGGAACCTGGAGCACTCCGCCGAAGAGGCGACATCACTGCCGCACGCACGGCACATCAAGGCAGAAGCACACAGGTCGGGGACCGCTACGGATGCGGCGGGCACAGCGGGCCCACGCTTACCGCCGCACTACGACACGCCCCCGTTCTGACGAGGCTCGATGAGGCCACTGCCCGGCTCCTTCTTCGCCAGATAGGCGCGAGGCGCCCCCGTCGTGCGGCGAGTACTGGACGGCGAAGGCCACGCTCGACTGCCGCAGCCCCGGGCGCGGCGCACTCACATCGCGAGGGCGAGCACACCGAGCCCCACTAGCACGACGGCGTCGATGGCGACGAGGACGAGGGTCGTCGTGCGCATCGAGACCGAGCCGGGCGGGCACATCCGCACCGCGAGCAGCACCCGCCCCGGCGAGGCCATCGTCAGCAGCGAGGCGCCGACGTTCTGCATCGCGACGAAGTCGAGCACCGGCTTGCCGAGGGCGTGGGCGGCCTGCGCCTGCGGGGCCGCGAACATCGCGTTGGCGCCCGCGTTCGACCCGGTGAGGAAGCCGCCGATGCCCGCCAGCGTCGGAGCGAAGAAGGAGTAAGCCGGGCCGAGGGCCGTTGCGGCCACCGCGATCTGGGCGGTCATCCCCGCGTCGACCATCAGGATCCCCACCAGGACGAACGATGCCGTCGCCGGCGCCACGACCCGCCACGAATGCCAAGCGCTCAGTCCGGCTTCGCGCACGGTCCGGCGAGTGAGTTCGGTGCGGTGGAGCAGGTATTCGGACAGGCAGGCGACGGCGAGCCAGAGCCCGGGCGACGCGATGTAGCGGCCGAGCGCTTCGTCAGGCAGCGAGTGCACCGCGGCGCGCGCGATGAGCACCCCGCCGAGGAGCACAACGTAGGGCAGCAGCGCCCGGACGAGCTCGGCGACCGAGCTGTCGGATGCCGCCGGTGCCGCCGAGCTGTTGCATGGCGCCGGAGCCGCCGAGCCCGGCACGGCGATCGTCTCGTCAGTCCGCGCGCCCGTGGGGCGGCCCGCGCTGCCGCTGCCGTCGTGG